>CATLGW010000013.1 GCA_949948715.1 uncultured Lachnospiraceae bacterium
TGCCAGATTGCGGAACTGGTGTCTCTCTTTATTAGCAAACTGCCTGAAAACTGGAAAAATCGTTTCCAAATGCCCAAAGTGGCGTAATTTCTGGTAGTATGCCTAATTTTAGTATGCGAAGTATGAGGGATTACACGGGGGAGAAGACCTTCGATGTGGAGTACCGCCTTTCCACCAGGCAGGCCGGATGGAGGTGGTTTCACTCCGCCGGCCGGCTGTCCCGGAGGGAGGACGGTTCCCCCGTCAATTTCGTGGGGCTGTTTGTGGATATTGACGATGAGAAGAAGCTGGAGGAGCTGCTGGAGCGGCAGAAGACCGATCTTCAGGACGCCCTGGCCGCGGCCCAGCACGCCAACAGGGCCAAGACTACCTTCCTAAACAATATGTCCCATGACATCAGGACTCCCATGAACGCCATTATAGGCTTTACCTCCCTGGCCGCCGCCCATATCGACAACAGAGAGCAGGTGCAGGATTATCTGGGGAAGATCAGCACCTCCAGCAATCATCTGCTCAGTCTGATCAACGACGTTCTGGATATGAGCCGCATCGAGAGCGGAAAGGTGAAGATCGAGGAGAAGGAGACCTCTCTGCCGGAGATCATGCACGACCTGAAGACCATCGTCCAGGCGGATATCGCCTCCAAGCAGTTGGAATTCTTTATCGATACCGCCGACGTGGTGAACGAGCATGTGCTGTGCGACAAGCTAAGGCTGAACCAGGTTCTGCTGAATCTTCTGAGCAACGCCATGAAGTTTACAAAGCCCGGGGGGATTGTCAGTGTCCGCATCTTGCAGAAGGGTGTCATTCAGGACGACAGAGCCGACTATGAATTTCAGGTGAAGGACACCGGAATCGGAATGAGCAGGGAGTTCCTGGAACATGTCTTTGAGCCCTTTGAGCGTGAGCGGACCAGCACGGTCAGCGGAATCCAGGGGACAGGGCTGGGTATGGCCATCACCAAGAATATCGTGGATATGATGGGCGGCTCCATCTCGGTTGCCAGCGAGGAGGGGAAGGGCACGGTCTTCACTGTGTCTCTGCGGCTGCGTACCTGCTCCGGTCCTGTGCGGCAGGAGATAATTCCCGAGCTGAAGGGGCTGAGGGCTCTGGTGGCGGACGACGATTTCAACACCTGTTCCAGCGTCACAAAGATGCTCTCCACCATCGGTATGCGGCCTGACTGGACCACCTCCGGCAAGGAGGCGGTCCTTCGGGTAAAGCTTGCGGGGGAGCAGAATGACGAGTACGCCGTGTACATTATAGACTGGCTGATGCCGGATATGAACGGCATCGAGGTGGTGAGGAGGATCCGGGGCATGATCGGTGAGGACACTCCCATTATCATCCTGACCGCGTACGATTGGGCGGATATTGAGGAGGAGGCGAGGAAGGCGGGAGTTACGGCCTTTTGCTCGAAGCCCATCTTCCTGTCGGAGCTGCGGGAGATTCTGGAAGCCCCCTTTGCGGCCAGGGAGTCAAAGGAGGAGACGGATACCGGGTTTTCCTTTGAGGGGAAGAAGCTTTTGTTAGTGGAGGACAATGAGCTGAATCAGGAGATTGCCCTGGAGATTCTGGGGCATGTGGGCTTTGTCATGGATGTGGCCGACAACGGAGCGGCCGCGGTGGAGAAGATGAGAGCGGCCGCTCCCGGACAATATGATCTCATACTGATGGACATTCAAATGCCCATTATGAACGGATATGAGGCCACGAGGACCATCCGGGCCCTGGGCACCGGGGATTCCGCCGATATCCCTATCGTGGCCATGACTGCCGACGCCTTCGACGAGGACAGGCGGTCGGCGCTGGAGGCAGGGATGAACGGGCATATTGCCAAGCCCATCGACGTCCCGAAGCTGATGGAGCTTTTGCGGAAAATATTAGAGTAGAAACGAGGAATGACGGATGAAGATACGGATTGGCGCAGAGGAGAGAGCCCAAATCAGGGAGGGCATGATCGGCCTGTTTTTTGAGGATATCAACTATGGGGCGGACGGCGGGCTGTACGCAGAGCTTTTGGAGAATCGTTCCTTTGAGTTTTGCAGGGCCGGCGGCGGAGCGCGGGACTACTGGACGGAATATGACGGAGGCTATGCCTGGAGTCTCTGGCCTCAGGGGGCCCGGGGCAGCGTCCGTTTTGTCACGGGCAGCCCCCATACCGAGGAGAATCCCCATTACATGAGGCTTACCGCCAAGAATCCCGGGGAGGGTGTCCAAAATAAGGCCTATGACGGCCTTTACCTGAAGAAGGACATGGAGTACAGGCTCACATTCTGGGCGCGGTGCGTGGATTTTGAGGGAGGCTTTGTGGCGGCTGCCGTAAAAGACGGCAGGGTTTTGGCCCGGACAGAGATTCCCGCCTCCCGGGGGAGGGAGGAGACCGACAGCCATTTTCGCAGATACGATGGGGTTCTGCGGGCGGAAGAACAGGCGGAAGGGGCCGTGTTTACTCTGTGTCTGTCCGAGCCCGGCACGGTGGAGTTTGACTATATCTCCCTCTTTCCCGCAGACGCGGTGGCGGGGATATTCAGAAAAGACCTCTTTGATATGCTGAAAGATCTGCGGCCCGGATTCTTACGCTTTCCCGGGGGATGCGTGGTGGAGGGAAATACCCTGGCGAACCGCTATCGGTTCAAAGACAGCTTAAAACCCCTCTGGGCCAGGAGAAACAACTGGAACCGCTGGGCGGTCCACGGAAACTGTGAGGAGAACGGATTTGAGAGTCCCTACAGCCATTATAATCAAACCCTGGGCCTGGGCTATTACGAATATTTCCTGCTGTGCGAGCTGATCGGAGCCCGGCCGCTGCCGGTGCTTAATGTGGGTCTGGCCTGCCAGTATCAGTCCCACGAGATGGTGGGCACGGACAGTCCGGCATTTGAGGAGTATGTGCAGGACGCCCTGGATTTGATAGAATTTGCCAACGGCGGGGAGGACACCCGCTGGGGAGCCGTCAGGGCGCGGATGGGGCACAGGGAGCCCTTCGGCCTCACCATGCTGGGGGTGGGAAACGAGCAGTGGCAGACCAGCGAATCCAACTTCTTTGAGAGATATGAGCGGTTTGAGAGAGCCATCCATGCCTATGCGCCGGATATCCGGCTCATCGGCTCCGCGGGTCCCGACGTCACCTCCGAGAGATACAGGACGGCCTGGGATTTCTACCATGCCCATGAGGCGCAGGAAAATTTCGTGTACGCCGTGGACGAACACTATTATGTGAAGCCCCAGTGGCTCTATGAACATGTTGATTTCTACGACGATTATTCCCGCGGGGTGAAGGTATTTTCGGGGGAGTATGCGGCCCATCCCGCAAGCGGCTTCAATATGCCCCAGGCCAACACTCTGGAGGGAGCGCTGGCGGAGGCGGCCTTTCTCACCGGGGTGGAGCGAAACGCCGACGTGGTGGTCCTGGCCTCCTACGCACCCCTGTTTGCCAGACTGGGATACACCCAGTGGTCGCCGGATATGATCTGGTTTGACGGGGCAGGCTGTTACGGAAGCCCCAGCTACTATGTGCAGAAGCTCTATTCCCTGAATATGGGGGATGCGGTCCTTTCCATGGAGGGAGCCGGGGAAGCCCGCGGAGAGGGGATTTACTGCTCTGCAAGTCTATCTAAGAGAGACGATGAGATCATTGTAAAAATCGTCAATTCCGGGGAGGAGGAGAAGCGGGTGGAGCTTGAGCTGTGGGAAGGACGGCGGGGAGGGAATGTCCGATTCTTTCTGCTCACCGGGCCGGGAAGGGAGGCTGTAAACAGCCTTGCAAACCCGGAAAATGTGGCGGTCAGGGAGGGGAGCTTTGCTTCTCTTGGGGAAATTCTGCTGCCGCCCCTGTCTTTTGCGGTGCTTCGGATTGACTGAGAGGGTTTTTGGAAATGGTGAGCCGGCGGAGATCTTGTTTCTCACCGTCTCCCGGCGGTTCAAGACCGCATATCTGGATTATGTTACGAATGATTCACGCAGGTAAATGGACATTCCACCCAGGGGGATGTCTATTTTCGTGTTTTATTTTATATTCGTAAAAGTAAAAGGTCGAAATTGTTTGCGGTCATACAAAAATGACATTATTTGGACCAAAATTAACATACCCA
The DNA here is from genome assembly GCA_949948715.1 of uncultured Lachnospiraceae bacterium. Classification (GTDB taxonomy): domain Bacteria; phylum Bacillota; class Clostridia; order Lachnospirales; family Lachnospiraceae; genus Acetatifactor. The sequence continues at coordinate 4,095 of CATLGW010000013.1, forward strand.
CAGCCTTAAGAGGGCAGATTATTTATGATATAATGTAAAAAGCTGTAGATTGTTGGAAGGAAAAGAAGGTTTGACATGAAAATAGCGATCTGTGACGACTGTTATGAGGATGCGTTGACTTTAAATGATTTTCTGGAGGGTCAGGAGACCAAAATTTATTCCTCTTCGGACAGTCTTATGGAGGATGTGGAACATAGAGGGCAGCAGTATGATCTGTATCTGCTGGACATTTTTATGGGGGACACCACGGATGGGTTGGAACTGGCCAGGAAACTCAGGATTCGGGATAGGGAGGCTGCCATCTGTTTTATCTCCTCCAGCGACGGCTTTTACAGGGAGGCCTATGACCTCTATGCGGTTCAGTACCTCCTTAAGCCGGTGCGGGAGAAGGACGTGGAAGCTCTCCTGGACAGGGTATCACACAACATCTCCCGGAATAAGGATCAGAGCCTTCGGTTCAAATTCAGGGGACAGGCAGGGGCCATTGCCTACGGCAATATCCTGTATATCAGCAGCAGAGAGCACACGCTTCTGATTCAGTGCAGGGACGGGACGGTGCAGAGATGTATGGGGAAGCTGAGCGAGATGGAACAGCAGGTGGACGGAAATATTTTTCAGCGATGCCATCAGAGTTTTCTGGTGAATATGTACCAGGTGGACAGCTTAAACGGAAGCGATCTGATGGTGGCGGGGTACAGCATTCCTATTTCCAGGCGCTATTATCCGGAAGTGAGGAGGCGATACCGGGAGATCCTTTTTGAGGAGGTGGAGTGATGGCTCAGACGCTTCGGGATTTATCTGCTTTTTGGGTTATGTTTCATGTATTCTGCCTGTTTATTATGCTGTTTCGGTCCCGTTACACAAAGAAGAAGACGCTTCTGCTGACCGGAATCGGCATTGGAGTTCTGATTCTTTTGAATGCTGCCGGACTGCTGATATTGGGTTATGAGGTGATGGGAAGACTCTTTTTTATCACCTGTTCGATTCCCAGCTTTGTCTTTTTTTATGTGATGTCCGCGGATAAAAAGACGCGCTTTCTCTTCACCTTCTGCCTGGCGGACACCTCCTGCCTTTGGATTATCGGTGTCACGCTGCTTTTGGACGCCTATCCCGGCGGCGGGAACGGTTGGGTGATGCTTTTGAGCAGACTGATTGCCCTTCCTCTGCTGGAGTACTGTGTTTATCGTTATCTGAGAAAACCTTTTCTGGAGCTTCAGGCCGTCGTGGAGAAGGGATGGGGAGTTTTTTTCGGAATGACGCTTCTTTATTATGTTCTGCTGATAGTGGTATTGTACTATCCCAACAACATTGAGAATCGGCCGGAGGATGTGTTTGTCTGTGTGCTGATTTTGATCTTAATGCTGTTCAATTACGCCACGATATTCACCGCTCTCTATCGGCAGCTTTTGCTCTACCGCAAGCAGCAGAGCGAGCGGCTTCTCCAGGAGCAGAAGCTTTCCCTGAAAGCCCAGCTTGAGAACCAGCAGCGGATCCGGCGGATGAAGCATGACATGAAGACGCATACGGCCACTCTTGGCGGGCTTTTGTCCGCGGGGAGGACAAAAGAAGCCCTGGGATATATCAAGAATGTGGAGGACGAGATGGACGCCCTGTGGGGGCCTTTTTGTCCCAATCCCTATATCAACGCGGTGCTGGGCTATTATCTGCAGAAGTTGTCTGAGATGGACGGGGAGCTTTTACTGGATATCCAGGTGGGGGACGAGGCGCTGCCCTACATGGAGCTGTGTCGGATTCTCTCCAACGGCCTGGAGAATGCCTGTGACGCCGTGGGGGAATTTCCGGAGAGGGAGAATCGGCAGGTCTCCCTCCGGATGAAATACAGCAGGGACTATCTGGTCATACGGATCAAAAACCGCTGCAGAGACGGGCTGCATGTGGAGAAGGGGACCGTCCCTTTCACCGAGAAGGAGGGCTCTGACCACGGATTTGGGTTGCCTACAGTGCGGGAGGCGGCGGAGAAGCTGGGAGGAGATATGGTCTGTTACACGGAGAAAGGGTTCTTTGTGTTGGATGCCATGGTGCGGACCAGGTCCTGTTAAATGCGGGAAGAACAGGCCGCAGACGGATGGAGTGTGACAATGAAGATTGCGGTTTACACGGATGACAGGGAGCTTTATGAGAGCATAGAGAGGGCGGTAAACGGGCTGGAGAGCGACTCTCCCATGAGTTTTTGTTTGACTCAAATGGTCAATCTTCGGCAGATGGCGGAGGTGCTGTCTGCCACCTCTCTCAATATGGCGCTGGTGGATTTGGGGACGGCCCGGGGGAAGGAGGCGGCGGAAACGCTGTACCTGAACGATTCGTGCTGTTCCTGCTATCTTCTGGACAAGGACGAAACCCACGGCCTGTTCGGATATCAGGTGGGCGCCAGGGATTTTTTGTTAAAGCCGGTGGAGCCGGCAAGGCTTTTGCGTATTGTCACCGAGGAGGCCAAGAGGCAGCAGCTCAATCTTCTGAGGGAGATCAGAGTGAAGGTGGACGGGCTGTGGAAGCCCGTGTCTCCGGCCAGCGTCCTGTATGTGGAGAGCATGGGGCATAATCTGATCTTTCATATGATAAACGGAAAAGATATCCGGTTTGTGGCCACCTTCAAGGAATATTATCCGATTTTGAATACCTTTCCCCAGTTTCTGCGGTGCCACCAGAGCTATATACTGAACCTGGACTATGTGGCGGATATGAAAAACGACGTGTTCCTCCTGGGCGGCGGGGAGGAGATCAACATTTCCAGACAGTACCGCAGGGAGTGCAAGCGAAAATACATAGACTTTATGATGAAAAAATATTGTGAGGATAATTAAAGGCGGGCCTGTCACAGCGAGGGCCCGCCTTTTTCTTTGCGCATTACGGTTTTTAACACTGCCGGATCGGCATATCGCTGGCAGATCTCCCGGTGTTCCACGGGTGCCTGGGGAAGTCTGTTCTCCGCTTCCTGGAGGGATATCTGTCTGCGTTGTCGGTAGATGTCCTCCGGGAAGGGATGTCCCAGGTTTTCGGAGCAGAAATCTTTCAGGGAGGCGGAAATCTCCGTGTCCCTGAGCCCTGCCATATGCTCCGCGGCGGTGAGGGCCTTATGGTATTCCTTCAGGACGGGCAGCTCCAGGAGACGTTTTCTCATGTCCCGGTATTCCGGGGAGTGGGAGAGGTCAAAGAGGACGGCCGCCAGCTCCGCCGTATGGAGCATGGAGGCGGCCTGCCGCATTCCGTACTCCTGAGGTCTTGCCGCCTCCAGGAGACGCCCCGTTTCCCGGCTGACCTCCTCCGGCTGGCTCTGACAGGCGATCTCTATGAGGGCGGATCTGTAGGCGAAAGCCGTGTCGATGATGCTGTGCTTCCCCAGCAGGTCCAGCCGGGGATATTTCAGGGCGCATTCCCTGGTGACGGGACAGGAGGGAAGCGCCGTATTTACTTGAAAGGCCTGTTCCAGCGCCTTTTTCCAGGTATTCATCCGCACTTCCTCCTTTCCCTTTTCGCCAATGTCCGTTGACCGGTTTTCATTTTGTCCTCTATCCTGTTCTTTTGCCCGTAGAGTGGGCGGTTTAATCTTCTTCCCCGTCGGTTTCGGGATCCTCGTCGTGACCTTTTCGCCTGATATCCGCGTTGCCCTGTATGTCGGGAATTGTGCTGTCCTGTTCGGCCGAGGCGTTACCCTGTCCGGCAGGGGCGGTATTGCCCTGTCCGGCTGCGTTATTTTGCCCTGCCTCGGTGCTGCCTGTCCCGGCGGTGTTTCCCTGTCCCGGGGTGGTGCCGGGCTGAGTGCCGGCCGTAGCGTCGTCCCCTCCGGTGACGGTTCCGGGCTTCTGCATATTGATCTGATCCTCGGCGCTGATGGTTCGGAGGTCAATCACGGTTTCCTCCAAGGCCGACACGATGGCTCCGGCTCCGCTCTTTGCCTCGTAGGTTCCGTTGGGAAGCCTGCGCCTCACCACCACCTCGGACAGGGTCCAGGGATCATTGTCGTCTTTGTCCATGGAAAGCCGAAGCTCCAGGGGCTCTCCTGTGTTATAGAGGTAGGCCGTGAAGGTGTCTGACCTGCCCGACTGGAAGATATCCGCATAGTCCGCATTGCTGTTTGAGAAGTACTGGCGGATATTGCCCAGGTCGATCTCCACCGTGCGGTCGGGATTGTTGGGATCCCGGCAGACTAAAGTGCCGTAGACCTTGGAGTAGGTTCCCGTGATGGGCATCAGGGTGGAGTCTTCCGCTGTCTTCATGGTGAAGATCACGGGCATGACGGTGGAGGCATTCTGCCCGGTGGTCTCGTGGAATACGGCGCTGTTGACACTGCCGTCCTCCGGCGTGATGGTCATGGGCAGGCCGATTCCCGTGGCGTACAAGAGCTCGTCGTATTGGTTGTAGTTGCAGGCATATATCGTGTCCGTGGTCAGGCTGACATTGCCGGTGCAGATAATGCTGACGCCCAGGATTTCATCCACATTGGGCTCATTTAAGGTGGCTGTCAGGGGGTCTCCCTTGGAGAGGCTGTTCTTGGCCTGCTCCGACAGGAACACATAATCCGACAGGTATTCCACCGAGCTGTCGATGGAGCTGCGGTAGCGGATGGCCACGCCGATATCCCCTGTCTTGGACAGGCGGATGGGGTCCGTCTGTTTGGTAGTGATGGTCACGGTCTGCCGCATCTCACCTGCGTCCGCGTCGGTGTTTACTATGGCCCGGACGGGGGACATCAGGTAGTAATTTTGAAAGTCAATATAGTAGGTCTTGACCTTTTTGCCGTTGTTCACCCGTTCCACGATCACATGGCTCACCGAAGGGTTGGAGTTGTCCTCGCTGGACAGGGTGAGGGAGGAAATGGCTCCCAGGTTTTTGACGTTCACGCCCCGGATGGCCATGACGCCGTTGTCCATGGTCTCCGTAAAGGTCAGGGGAAGCTGCATGAAGCCGCTCTGGTAGGTGCCGGTGTACTGCAGCGCCCCGAAGAGCTTGGAGCGGAAGGTGGTGTTGGTTCCGGGGAACACATAGAGGTTCATGCGCTCCGACATACTGGTCTGGACAGAGCCGCCGGATACAAAGCTGGTGGTCCCGTCGCTGTTTGTCTGGAAGGAGACGTCCATATTCAGGTTGGCGGCCAGGTAGACTACCGCGTCTCCGCTGCCCAGGTTCACCGTCTTGGGGGTGTCCATGGCCCCGTAGGTGATGGGGGTGAGGGTGCCGTAGCGGTTGTAGCGGCCGTTATTGTCCAGATACACGTCGCCCTTCTCCGACACTCTGTATATCCTGAGATTTTGCAGCTTGAAGTCACTGTTTTGGTTGGACTGGAAGCGGATCTGAGAGATTTCCGCCACGTCGTTTAAGCTTAAGTAAAAACGGGAGGGCTGCCCGGCCACATAGGACGCGCCGCTGGTTCCGTTAAATTCGTCCACCCTCTCGTTTACGTTTATATTGAGGGAGGCGCTGGCGCCTGTAGTCTGCCTATAGTATACAACCGCCGTCAGGCTCGGGTCAACCGTGGCAGTGTCGTGGAGCACGTCAAATTCCACCAGAAAATCCATGGCGGCGGTATTCTTGGTGACAAAGTATTCCCGACATACGCTGACGGAGTTTGTCTTCTGCTCATCGTCGGCGTTTTGCTGGGTGGTCAGGCCGGAGATATCGTCCTCCGTGTAGTTGATGTCAATCCAGCCCACATTCTCCACCTTCCAGGAGGAGGAGAGACCGATTCCGCTCTGCCTGATAATATCGATGGTGTCGATTTTCAGCTTGTCGAAGGTGTTGGCGTCCTCCGTGTTGGAGCTGTGGGTGTAGATTCTGACCCCCCTGGGCGGCCCGTAGTACTGGTTGGTCATAATGGTGAAGGAGGAGGTCTCCCCCTGCCGGAAAGCGTCCCCGGCGATCTGCTCGTTGGCCAGCACCACGCCGCTGGCTCCGTTCTCGAACAGAAGCTGGAAGAAGAAATAATTGCTGCTGCCCGCATCCGCCACGGGGGATACCTTCACCTGGAGCTCATAGGTGCTCTTCACCGAGGCCAGCTTTAAATCCTGGTTGATCTCATCGTAGGCCATCTCCTTCTTGATGGCGGTGAGGCCCTGGGAAGAGTCCGGATTCTGTTCTATGGGTTCCCCGGTGCTGTAGTCGATGAAATTCAGGGTCTTGCTGGAGGCGCCGGGGGAGAAGTAGGTGGTGCGATCCACGCCGGCCATCAAATCTCCTTTGTCCACCCTGCGGTAGAGATAGTTGAGTCCGAATGCCTGAACTGAATCCGAAACCCCGGGGAGCGCATTGCTAGGTACTGAATAATTGCTGTACACTTCATGGTCCACGTCCAGCACACGGTAGATGTTTACGCTATCTAACTGAAATTTGTCTCCCGCCTCCGTAAATTCCTGGAGGGTCACGGTCACTGACTGGAAAGCCTGGACGTTTTTCAGTTCTATCAGAAAGTTAATATCCTTTCCTTGGTTCTGGGGAATAAAGGTTCCACGGAGTATGGAATTGGGTTCGCCGTAGAATTCCCTTGTCTTGGCGTTGAGCATATAGGTGGCGCTCTGCCGCATTCCCTGGGTGTCCACGTAGTTTAGGGTGATCTCCATGTCCTTTGCCGTGCTGGTTCCTGCCACGGAGGAGGGTTTTATCTCAAAGAGATAGGTGCTGCTGTAATTTAAGGAGGGCTCATAGGGGTGGTAATTGCTGCTGCCGTCGTTTAAATGTCCGGCCAGATTGTCCGGGTCGGGCTTGATCAGGTGTTGTCTCTCGCCCACGTTCAGCCGCAGGGTGTCTCCCGGAAGGAGCTGGAAGCCGCCGCCAGGCGCATAATAGAGCTTCGGATATTCCTTGAAGGCTACGTCCGGGTGGAAGGAGTGAAAACGGAATGGCATCATGGACTGACCGAAATCATACAATCGCTTTAACTGGTCCCTGTTGGTGATTTGAGGCTCGGAAGCATAGATGGCGAAGGACTGCAGCTGCCAACTGGCATCTATGCCGACGCTGCCAAGCTCTACCCGGATAATGTCGTCCGCCGTCCCCGTAGCCATATCCAGCAGGCAGATGGGCAGACAGTCCACCTGGCCCTTGCCAAAGAGCTCCTCTGAAATGTGGGAATCTGTGATGCCCTTTTCATTCAGCCAGGACCAGGTCCCCTCCGCCAGGTAGAAACGCATGGTGCGGACCGAAGGGTAGAGAGGGCCCAGATCCTGTAAGTTTGTGTTGCTGGAGGTGTACTGGGTGTCCGTTTTGGTCTGATAGGTCACATCCACATAGACGTCCTTCAGGCTGTCCTTGGAAGGCGACGAGGTATAATGGAACGAATCCGTGCTCAGCTTAAGCCCCGCATCCGGTTTGTCCTGGGTCTGGAACATGAGATAGAAGTCGGTGGCCGTGGGGGTGAGGTTGCTTTTTACGGTACTTTTGATTTCCTTCCCGGGGGAAATCAGGTGGTATCCCGGCCTGGCGTTCTCGTCCATGGACACGGAGGTGCGGGTCTGGGAGCTGAAGGCCACGTTCGCGCTGTTCTGCCAGTGGGCCAAAAGAAGCCACGGATGGTTTTCGGTATAGTTGTTGGCCGTGGAGACGGTCATGCTGGAGCATGACCCGGAGTAGGCCGGGCTGTTTTGCAGGGGGACGACGGGGTAGGAGCCGTGATTCCAATCGCCGTTTTCATAGGACATCAGCGCGATGGACTCGGGCAGCCATCCGGTGCCCGAGGGGCCAAGGGGTTCCACGGCGATCCGGGTAATGCCCATATCGTAAGTGCTGCGGCTTATCTTTTTTCCCGTAAAGGGGATGTCGATCACGCTGTTGCCGTACAGGTCATGGGCCCATGCGGACTTGCCCTGGGCCTGGGCGGCGCCCTGCAGATCCACCACTCCCACCAGCTCCTCATGGTTCCCCCCGCCGGAGGCCAGGGGATATTGGCCGTAGACATAGAAGCGCACATTGTGGGGGAAGCCGCCCGCCTCCTGGGTGGCCACCCGCAGCACATAATCCGTGCCCTCGGAGCTGAGCGTATTGCGCGCAGAGTCTCGGGCCAGGGGGATGACTACCTCCCCGGGATTGGAATTCCCCGCCAGGGGTTTCAGGGAGTCCGCGTTTTGGTTAGTCCAGACATAGGTGGGCGTTTCGGAGAAGAGGTTGAATTCGCGGTAATATTCCCCGCCCACGTCCTGGGTCAGGTCGCCGATGTACGCGGGATGCTTGTAAATCCGGAAATAATTGATGCGGATATTGTCGTAGCGGCCGTCTTTCGGGGGATCCAGGGAAATATGCACCTCGCTTAAGTCGGTCACATCGTTGGGAACCATGAACACCATATAGTAGGTCTCCCCCGCCTTGATCATGGAAGCAAACTGGGCGTCGGAGGAGGCGTAATTCCCCTTGGGAAAGGTGTAGCCGTCCTGTACGTTCGGTCCGTGGCTGCTGTAGAAGCAGGTGATACCGGTCTGCATGACCTGGGCGTCGGCCTTTTTGGTGTGTTGGCCCTTCTTGTCCGTGTAGGTGTAATAGAGCTGTACATAGGTGGACAGGGTGGTGCCGGAGTCCGGGGCGTCGTCCAGGCCGATCTCCATGATCCAAGGTGTCCTGCCTTTTTTGGGATAATCCTTCGCCAGCTGGATCATGGAGAACTCGAAATCGAAGGCTTTGGCGGGCGCGGCGGGGAGCAGGGAGAACAGGCCTCCCAGCAGAACCGCAGACAAAAAGACGGACAGCACGCGCCTCATCATCCGGGAGAAATACTTCATGTAGTCATGCTTCATTTGTTTTCTTTACCTCCTTAATCAAAATTGACAAATCCACGGCAAATTTGGTGCTGTGAATGAAAATTCGCTTGTGCTAAGATAATGACAAAAATATAGCATTACGATTTTTGAATTTCAACCAAACTGCAAGAATGACGGTTTTCTAACATAATTGGGAGACGTCACCGGGCGGTTTAAATGTGGTGTTAGGAGAGGCGGTCTGCATATGGAGAAAAAGAAGGTTTTGAAAGTGGTTCTGCTGGGGATTATCTGCCTGGTCTGTGTGGCTGCGGGGGCCTTTGTCTTCGGGAGTCTGGGGCTTCGAGTGGAAAATTACCAGAACGGGGAGCCTTTGTTTTCCGCCGAGATTATGAGAGAGCCCATGGCTTATCTCTACGGCCTGATCTTTCCGGTTCTGTTTCTGCTTCTGTACTTTGCCCTGGCCAGGCGCAGGGTAAACACGAAGAAGCTGTTAAGCGGAAAGGGAAAGGGGCTGGACAGTCCTTTGGAGAATTCCCGTTTCCTGACGGACAAGGAGAGGGATAAATATTTTCCGGGCTTTCGCTTCAGCGCTGCCACGGAGGTCTCAAAGGACGGCGTGCCGGTGCGGGCGGTCCTGGACGCAAAGGGAAGGGAGCTGGAGGTGAATGTGTGCCCCGGGGCCCACAGCCTGGTAATCGGAGCCACCGGCTCCGGAAAGACCACCACCTTTATCAATCCCATGATACAGATTATCGCGGAGACCAGCTCAGGCTCCTCCATGATTATGACGGACCCCAAGGGAGAGCTGTTCTCCCTCCACAGCGGGAAGCTGAAGGATCAGGGCTATGACGTGAAGGTCCTTGATCTGAGGGATACCTACTCCTCCTACCGATGGAATCCCCTGGAGAGCATCTGGAATATGTATCAGGATTTTGTGGAGGCCGGGAAGGGTATCCGGGTACATAAGGATTCCATACAAAAATACAAGGAGCTGGAACGGCAGGATCCGGAGGAGGACTACGGAAACGAGGACGGAATCTGGTACGAGTACCGTGGGAAGGCCTACGCTTACAGAGAGGGCTGTGTCAATGAGGTCTCCGTGGTCCGGCAGAAGATCTATGACGAGATGTACGAGGACTTAAACGATCTGGTGTCCGTCATCTGTCCCATCGAATCCAAGGACGATCCCGTCTGGGAGAAGGGGGCACGCTCCATCATTATGGCCACGCTCTTGGCCATGCTGGAGGACAGCGAGAATCCGGAGCTTCGCATGACCAAAGAAAAGTACAATTTCTTTAATCTGAACAAGATTGTAGCCAACTCCGAGAACGAGTTCGAGGAGCTGAAGAAATATTTTGAGGGCAGGAGCAGTCTATCGGCGGCAGTCACCCTGTCCAGGCAGGTTCTGAGCGCGGCGGACTCCACCCTGTCCAGCTATATGTCCATCGCCTTCGACAAGCTCTCCATGTTCAACGACAAGGGGCTCTGCGGTCTGACCTCCGCCACGGACATCGACGCCGACGGTCTGGCGGAGCGGCCAACGGCGCTTTTCTTAAAGATTCCGGATGAGAAGGACACCCGGCACGCTCTGGCCTCCGTATTCATCCTGTGTATGTACAAGGCTCTGATCAAGAAGGCCTCCTCCCGGGAGGATCTCTCCCTGCCCCGGAACGTGTATTTCATATTGGATGAGTTCGGTAATATGCCTAAAATAGAAAAGTTCGACAAGATGATCACGGTGGGACGTTCCAGGAAAATCTGGTTCAATATGGTGGTGCAGTCCTACGCCCAGCTAAACGCCGTCTACGGAGACCAGGTGGCGGACATTGTAAAGAGCAACTGCGGCGTGAAGATGTTCATCGGCTCCAACGATATCGACACCTGCAAGGAGTTTTCGGAGCTGTGCGGCAATGTGACTATTTCCACAAACAGCGTATCCAGCAATTCCCAGGACAGAGACGGCCAGTTCTCCCTGTCGTCCCAGATGCAGACCAGACCGTTAATCTACCCCTCGGAGCTCCAGAAGCTCAACAACAAGGAGAGCACCGGGAACGCCATTATCGTCACCTTCGGCAACTTCCCGTTGAAGACCAAATTCACCCCCAGCTACCAGTGCAAATATTACCGCATGGGGCAGATGGATCTGGCGGAGGTGAAAAAGAACGCCTTTATTGCGGATAAGGTGTTCTATGACGTGGCCAGGAGGAACCGGCTGATCGTGGGCGAGGATCAGGAGTAGAGCCCCCGGGACATGGCGGCGGGTTAGTTTACGGATAGGAGCAGAGCGGATGGACAGAAAATTTTTGACAGGAAGGATTCCAATAGGAAAATGCCTGGGAACGGCGGCGGTGTCCGTGTTTTTGGCTATGGCGGCCCTTCTTCGGGCGTCGGCGGCACAGATACCCGGGGCGGAGGACGGCCAGGGCGTTATTGGCTCCCAGGGCGCATCTTCTCCCACCCAGGGGGAGAACGGCGGCTACGCTACCATTATCCAGGAGGAGACGGAAGGCCAGGGCGGGTTTTTCGGCGAGTATTACACTCCCTCCCAGGGAGGGGGCGTGACCTATCTGCCCGCGGATTATGACATGACCTACAGCGGCCCTTTGGACGGAGCCACGGGGGGAATCCCGGAGGGGGATTCCGCCGGGGAGACACAGACGGAAACGAGCGGCATTTATAAGATCACGGAGAAGCTGAGTTACGACCCGGAGAAGCAGCAGTATGTCAATTATATCCACGGAAACAGGGACAAATATTTCTACAGCTCCGTGCCGCCGGGAATTGTGACCAACGGCATGGTCTCCTTCCAGATGGGAAACCGCAGTCAATATGTACTTTACCGGAACGGGGAGCGGGTGAACGACGCGGATGTCTCCAATATTGTGGAGGAGGGCGGCTATATCCTGGAGTGCTTTGAGCAGGGGGGCGTGGAGGCGGAGCGCTTTGAGTTTACCATCCTTCTGTCCCAGACCAATTCCATGGAGCAGTTCGTCCTTCCGGAGGGCTTCCGTTTCACCGCGGTCACGGTAAACGGAGAGAATGCGGCGGTTCCCTACGGGGACACCTACCATATGCCCAGTGACGGCAGATATGTCTTTCAATTCGGATGCGAGGAGATTTCCTCCTATTTTGTGACGGAGGTGCGAAAGGACACGGTGGCTCCCCGTCTGGAGATCGTCGGTCCGGTGGACGGCAGGGCCAAGGGGCCGGTGACGCTGACGGTGGCTGCGGAGGAGGAGACGGCTATACAGATTACCCGGGACGGAGTGGAGATCGGCGTGCCCATAGACATGGTGCTGGACGACTATGGGGAATATGTGGTGGTCATACAGGATAACGCGGGGAACAGGAACGAATACCGATTTACCATAGAACTGTATTTCACCATGACCTCCCTGCTGGTATTTCTGTTGCTGGCCGCCATTGCGGCGGGACTCTTCGGATATTACAAATACGTGAAGAATCATTTGAGAATCCGATGACAGGGCGTGTGCCCCGGCGATGTATGGCCCAAGGTGTGAACGACAGAGATAGCCGCTTGGGCGGCGGAATGTGAGGAAGTATGAAAAAGTGGTTGACCAGGCTCTTATTTGATTGGGTATACGTGCTTTTCTATAAGCTTTTCAGGGCTCTGCTGGAGATCGTGGAGTTTATGGAGGGTATATTTGACGTGTTTGCCGGGATCTCCAAGGTGTCCTATAACGGGCAGAAGGATTATCTGGTGAATGTCTTCTTCGGACAGAATATTATCGCGGTAATCTTCTGGGGTATGACGGCCATCAGCCTGGTGCTCTGCTTTGTCTTTACCATTGTGGCGGTGACCAGGAAGATTCTGGATATCAGCGGCGGGGTGAAGCAGTCTCTGGGACAGATTTTAAACGGGGCCCTGCGAAGCTGCGTGAGCTTTCTGTTCGTGTCCATCATCTGTATCGCCAGCGTGAATCTGGCGAATATCTGCCTGGTGCAGATCAATTACCTGATGAAAAACGCCTCCACGCTGATGTATGATTCGGACAATCAGAAGACCTTCACCGGGGAGGAAAACGCGGCCATGACCAGGATTATGAACACCATTGCCAACTACGCCCTAAACAGCTCCACGGACAATCGCTACAATATCAATGTGTGCTTCAATTCCATCCGGGAGGATCTGCTGTATCTGCAGCAGCATCAGTTTTTCAGCTATGAATACCCCATGGACGGCAAGCACCACAACTGGCAGTCGGCCATCACTCTGATTGCAAATTCCGGGGACATCGGGAAGGATCTGGATCTGGAGACGGTGGATTCCTCCGTGACGGAGGCCATCCGCACCGTGATGGATGAGTTGAAATACAATCCCAATTTCCGTCCCCTGGAGACGGCCTCCAGGCCGGACCAGGGCAATATCTCCGTGTCGGACACGATTTTTCTGGTGAGTTCCATGGAGGCGCCGGAGGGCTCCGTGTACAGGGATAATCCGTCCTTTGACGACGCTCTCAGAAGGAGCTATTTAAACGGCAGCAAATCCTGGAGAAATCTGACTCAGGTCCGCAAGGATTTCGATATCTGGGAGATTCGCTACGATATAGGCTACATCACCTGCATTGTGTTTGTTGTGATCATGACCCAGTGTATCTTCCTGTTTATTCTGAGGCTGTTCGACCTGCTCCTTTTGTACATATCGGCCCCCGCTTTTGCCTCCACCATTCCTTTGGATGAGGGCGTCAGGTTCCAGGCCTGGAGACAGGCTTTCACCATCAAGGTGATCAGCGGATTCGGCTCCGTCATGGCCATGCGGCTGTATCTGGTCATGATTCAGATTATCATGGACGGAAAGCTTCGCTTCTTTGAGAACAATGTCACCAATTACCTCTGCCAGCTTCTCTTTATCCTGGCGGGCTCCTATGCGGTGCTCAAGGCGTCGCCCCTTCTGACTCAGATCGTGGCGGGCAACGGCGCGGCCGCGGCCAACTCAGAGGCCTTAAGCGCTGCCCTGGGCGGCATGGTGGGCGGTATGGTGGGGCGCAAGCTGGTACAGGCCACGGGTATGGGTCTCAAGGCCACCGCAACCCTGGCCCAGGCCCCCGGGGCGGCGATCCGGGGCATTCGCAGAGTCCATCAGAGGCGCGTCAGCGCCCGGGATGCCAAGAGGATGAGCGACGAGGGCCTGGGCATTTCCTCCTCCTCGGGAGGAGACCATGGGGGCGGAGGAGACGACAGCAATCTGGCCAAGCTGCCCGCGCCTCAAAGCCGCTTATCCGGTTCGGGCGGCGGAGCCGGGGGCAGCGGCGATTCCGGCGGAGGGGACGGCGGCAATGCTTTTAAGGGCGGGGCGGGAGCCGGCGCTCTGACAGGGGGCGCGGCATCGGGGGCTTCTGAGACGTCCAATGCTGCTTCGGACTCCGGGGCAGCGGCGGTCCCGGCCCAAAGCGCTCCGGCGGAATCCAAGGCTTCGACAGCCGGGAGGGCGGCCGGAAAAAGGAGCACTCCCGGAGGACCCCATAACAGGCGGCAGGAGGGGCGCAACAACGCTCCCAGGGTGACGGGAAATGTGCAGAGACGCAACAATCCCAACCGTCCCAAGAACTTTCCCCAGGGCAGGAGAAAGAGGTGACCGGGCCTGTCCGTACCTGCGGAATCGTTTCAGTGAGCCGTCAGGACATTTCATGAAAGGCAGAAACAAAACATGAGGATTATACCCAAGAAGACAAATGTGTCCATGGAATTTTTCAACGGCTTCACGGCGGGGGATATGGCCGTGGGGTTCATCGGGGCTCTGGTTGAGGTGGCCCTTTTAGTCTCCAATCTGCCGGGCAAATATTATATGATGTCCGCCGGGCTGGTAATCATCGCGCTGCTTTTGATGAGGCTGGATGACGAGAGGAACTATCTGTTTCTCTTAAGCATCCTGCGCCACTACGCCTACCGCCGCAGGTACAGGCGGGATCTCCCGGAGGATAAGAAGGCCAGGAGGAAAGCCGGGGAGGACATACGCAAGATCGTGGCCCACACGGGAATCAAGGACGGCTTTATTCTGTACGACAATAAATATTATGGCGCTGCGCTGGAGCTTCCCAGCGTGGAGTTTCGTTTTTTCAGCGAATACAGACAGAACAACGCCATCGAGAAGGCCCTGGGAGGGGTGCTGCGCAATGTGAACCCCAATTATGCCGCCAATCTGGTGAAGGTGGAGCGGCCCGTGATCTATGACGAGTTCGTGCAGGCAGAGTATGGGAAGATTGAGAGCTTACAGGACGCCTACCGCAGACATATGATCTCCGAGGAGGAGTTAAAGCGCCGCATTGAGGTTATCTATGACAGGATCAATGAGCTGAAGGGGCTGTCCTTTGACAATAAGGTGGTTCTGCCCTTCTTCTATCTGGTGCTTTTTGACAGTGACAAGGGGCTTTTGAACAATCAGATGGCCACGGCCCTGGAGCTCCTCCAGGCCGGGGAGATTCAGGCCCATAGGCTGAATGACAGAGAACTGGCGGTATTCCTTAAATACACCCAGAGCCTTGATTTCGACGAGAGGGACGTCCTGCATCTGGATCAGGAGGAGCTTTATGAGTTTTCGCTGCCGGAAAATCTGGATGTCTATGTCAAGAATCTGGTAGTGAACAATGTGCTGACCCACAATTTCAGGGTGGCCAATTATCCCATGACGGTGACCAACGCCTGGGGAGCCTTTGTGTTTGACACTCCCGCCACCAAGGTGGTTATGAAGATGAAGCCCCTGGACCGGACCAAGGCCATCCGCTCCATCGACCGCTCCATCGACGAGCTGCGCTCCCAGGAGAACAACACCGGAAAGGCCAGTAAGCTCATAGATATTTCCACCCACATCGACACCCTCTCCGAACTGCTGATCATGCTGCAGAACGACAACGAGATTCTGATGGATGTAAATATCTATGTGACAGGCTACGACCTGGAGGGAAGCCTGGCCGACCCCAGGGTGGAGGTGAAGCCGGAGAACAGCTCCCTTCACACGATCTCCAATCTCAAGAAAAGCATCCGCCGTATTTACAACGATTCCAACCTGAAGCTGAACAACATGATGTTCATGCAGATGGATGCATGGGTTGCGGGACAGGTGTCCGGCTACGACCCCAGAGGCGGGAGAGGGCGGGCCATCCACTCCAGCTCCGTGGCGGCGGTGTTTCCCTTTGTCTACACCTATACGGCGGACAGGGGCGGCATCAACCTGGGAAAAAAGAACGGAGTTCCCGTATTTATCGACTTCTTCCGCAGGGATAACGAGCGGGTTAACAGCAACATGGTCATCATCGGAAAGTCGGGAAGCGGAAAATCCTTTGCCACCAAAACCCTGCTCTCCAACCTGGCGGCGGAGAACAGCAAGATCTTCGTGCTGGACCCGGAGAACGAGTACACGGAGTTGGCCGGAAATCTGGGAGGAAAGATCATCAATGTGGGAAACGCCACCCACGGCAGGATGAACCCCTTCCAGATCATCACCAATCTGGACGACGACGAGGAGGGGGAGGAGGAGATCTCCGGGGTGAGCTTCCACACTCATCTGCAGTTTTTGGAGGAGTTCTTCAAGCAGATACTGCCGGATATCGAGCCGGACGCTCTGGAGTATTTAAACAACCTGATCATCCGGATTTACAGTTTAAAGGGCATCGAGGAGCACACAGATCTTTCAAAGCTCTCCCCGGAGGATTATCCGATTTTCGACGATCTCTACGACACCATACTGGAGGAATTCCAGTCCACCAAGAGCGATTACCTGCGGGGAAATCTGCAGATTCTGATCAATTACATCGCCAAGTTTTCCTCCGGGGGCCGCAATTCCGTGCTGTGGAACGGATATTCCACCATCAACACGGAGGAGAACTTTATTGTGTTCAATTTTCAGTCTCTTTTGGCCAACAGGAACAATCTGATCGCCAATGCCCAGATGCTTCTGGTGTTAAAGTGGCTGGACAACGAGATCATCAAGAACAGGGATTACAACAACAAATACCATGCCAGCCGAAAGATCGTGGTGGTAATCGACGAGGCCCATGTATTCATCGACACCAAGTATCCTCTGGCTCTCGACTTTATGTTTCAGCTTGCCAAGCGCATCCGGAAATACAACGGTATGCAGATTGTCATCACTCAGAATATCAAGGATTTCGTGGGGAGCGAGGAGATTGCCAGGAAATCCACCGCCATTATCAACGCCTGTCAGTACTCTTTGATTTTCGCCCTGGCGCCCAACGATATGCACGACCTGTGCAGACTGTATGAGAAGGCCGGGCAGATCAATCAGCAGGAGCAGGAGGAGATCATCAACGCGGCCAGGGGCCAGGCTTTTGTGATCACTTCTCCCTCAAACCGCACCTCCCTCCAGGTGGAGGCCAAGGAGAATGTGCGGCATCTGTTTACGGACAGAGACTTTGTCTCCCCGTATTTCTCCGACGGGGAGGGAGCAGAGAGATGGCGGAGCATCGTGGAGGAACTTGAAATCCGGAAGGAGGATTCGGACTTCCGTCTCTTAGACGAACTGGAGGATTTGGATCGGAAGCTGGCGGCGCAGGCAGATGAGGTGCGGGAAGTTCCCAGGAAGCGGGTGAAGATCGTGGAGATCTCCGAGGAGGATATCGCGCCTAAGAAGGAGGACGACGGTTTTCCTGGGGGAGCCCGGACGGCGGGCCAGGGAGCTGTACTTCAGACAGCCTCTGCCATACAGGCGGCGCCCGAAGAATATCCCGGCCAGGGGACGCTTGGTCAGGGAGGCTATGCTTATACGGAGGGGATGCTGCCTCCGGGAAGTCAGTTCCACGGAGGATATCCCGTCCAGGGGGAAAGTGCCCGGGGAGGGTTCTATCCGGCAGGGATGTTCCAGGGATATTCCCCCAATATGGTGGAGGAGCTGCGGGAGAGCCTGAAAAAGGAGCTCTTGGAGGAATTAAAGGCCAGCCTCGCCCTGGAGAGAGGGAGGGGCGCCGCCTCTTACGACACATCCCAGGGCGGATGGGAGGAAACGGAGGGACGAAAGGCTGCTTTGGAGGAAGACTACGGGGAGGAGACCCGCTACCGCCAGCCCTATTCCGAGGACGAATTCGAGGAAGAGGATCTGGAAGCTTTGGAGCTGACGGAGGAGAGTTCCGAGGATCTGGAAGCCCAGCGGCTTGAGGAAGAATTTTACAAGATGTTCGGCATGATGGAGGAAGACCGGGAAGCCGGTTTGCTCAAGGAGAGCGTGGAGGAAACGGCCGAAAGGCATCAGGAGTATCTGGAGGAGGACGAAGAGGAATACCCGGAGGATGCCACTTTGGACGATTATCTGTCGGGGCTGCTTGACGAGGCCCAGGATGCCCTGGGCGAGGACGCGGAGCCTGAGGAGGATGAGTTTGAGGAAAGCTCGGGAGATTCCGAAGAGGAGTCCGGTAGGGAAGACAGAGAGAACGCCATGGTTTGGGAGATTACCTATGACGAACTGATGGCCATGGACAGAGAGGACGATTGACGAAGAGATGGATGCGGCCCTTTTTGAGCGGAAGGCGGCGGGCCGAAAGGATGTATGACGAGCGGGCGAGCCTGAAGGAGAGGCGGCCGTGCAGGGAAGGAGCGTGAAAATATGGCGAAAGCAAAGGATTCTGTGGAGAAAGCATTGGATCAGGCTACCCCTCAGGACCATATTTTGAGGATAAGCCAGAGGGAGAAACTGGATGAGCAGGCGTTTTGCCGCGCCTGCAGTGAGAGCCAGAAAAGCTCCCTGCTGGTACATTTGGACAACGACAAGGACATCAGGAAAGCGGCCAGGGATATGCGGGGCTTTGATCACAGGGTCATAGCGCTGATCAACCGGTGGAGCCGATCGGACCATCCCGAGGAGGAGGTCGACAGAGTGCTCATCGGAGGGGAACCGATGTCCAAGTATATGAAGGAAAACGGGTATTCCTTTATGGACTGTATGATGCTGGCCCAAACCGCCATAGAGAAGAACCGTCCCGGCGTGGAGTTTAAGGATGTAGAGCTGTCGGCGGAGCAGAAGCTTCACGACAAAAAGATGAATCTGTCGGATCCGAGCATACATAATGTCCCTCCCAGCCATATGCCCAAGGGGTTGAACAGCATCCTGAAGGTGCTGACTTTGGGGCTGTTCCAGAACAGAGAGGAGCGGATGAACAACAAGCGGGAGAAGGAGATGATCCGACAGGCCGCCATAGAGAAGGAGAGGCAGTCCCGCTTGGATAAGAGGGACAAATCGGAGTACGCCGAGGAGGTCCAAAGGAAGAAGGAGGAGAACAGGAAGGCCGCAGAAAAAAACGAAAAGTTCCAGGAGGAGAAAAGGCAGCGGGAGCAGGATACGGAGCACAGCAAAGAAGGACTCAAGGGCCTGGAAACCTATCGGCAGAAAGCCGACAGGAAGCTGACCCAGCTTGCGGCCCGGAAGGAGAAGCTGACGACCCAGGCCGAGGCCAACAAGAAAAAGCTGGCGGAGATGGCACGGGTTAAGGAGACTACCAAGGAATGGCTGGAGGCAAATCCGGATTGGAAAAAGGATCCCGACAAGCGCAAGGCCTTTGCCGGGATGCAGGATAAGGTGAAGACCTACAATGAGCTGAGAAAGGAGCATGAGCAGCTCGGAAGGGATCTGGCCAAGGTGGACCGGGCCGCCGGGAAAATGCGGGATTTCGTGGGGGAGATGGAGGGCAAGCGCCCCAGGCTCACGCAACTGTATCAGAAGCAGGCGGGGCACAGCCTGACGGAGGAGGAGAGAAAGGAACTGGCGGCCCTGGAAAAACCCGGCGCTTTGCAGGGAAAAACCCGTAAGTTGGAGGCGAAGCCGCCGGCGAAAGAGGCCCTTCGGACAAAACAAAAGGAGAACCCCGCCAAGGCTTCGGAGAAGCCCGAGAAAGAGGTGCAGGAGAAGGCTGCGGGGGAGGCTCAAAAGAAGCGGCAGCAGGAGGCCAGAGAGGCCGGGAGGAAAGGGGCCGGGAAGCCTGGCCCTGGAGGGAAAGCGCCCGAGAAGGCGGCCCCCGGGAAGAAAACCCCGGAGAGACAGCAGTCCCCAAAAAGGCCCCCCGACAAAGGGGCTCCGGCTCGGCGCAGATAATGTAAGACGCAAAAACGGCAGGTTTTTGGCAGGAATGAGCCTGTTGAACGCCTGCCAGTTTTGCTAAAATAATGATAGGAAGAAATGTGAAAAGATTGTTCTGCCAGATATGGCACTGAGAGAGCAGATATGGAGCAGAAATAAGGAGGAGGAAAAATGGAAGGTTTGTATGAGCAGTATAAGAAGTATTGCCCACCCTTAAGTGAGCGCGAAAAGGCGCAGATCGAGAAGGACAAAAAGGAACGAGGGATCTATAGTCACCAAAAGGAGACCGAGATCGGCTACGACAGGGCGGTGAAGTATCTGAATGAATGGAGGGACAAGGGGATGGTTTATCCGGACATCCCGGATGCCGCGGAGCAGTTTCCGGGGATCGATCCCAAGGGGTGCTACACGGAGATCGACTTGGGCTATAAGGCGAGAGTACAAAAGCTGCTGGGAGCCTGCCAGAGTCGTCCTGCGCCCATCCGGGAATTTACGGAGACTTTCGTGGATAAAAAATTGAGGACGTTTATATTGGAGACTTTCTGTGCGAGGATCCAGGAGTACCGCGTGGCGCAGAAGCTGTCTCCCTCGCAGGGTGCAGCCAGCAGAAATGTGAGCAAGGAAGAGAGATATCAGATAATGCTGGAGAGAAGCCTGAAACATATCGAGGATGATCTTGGCGAATTGGAGTATATTAACGGCTTGAGCGACCGGGAGCCCAACTGGCAGGAGTTGTTGGCGAACGTTGGAAAGAAGGAAAAGCGTCGTGTGGCGGAGCTCTTGGAGAGCAGGAATGTTCCCGCTACTGCCGAACAGGGCCTCAAAATCAATTTTATGGATTTTGACAGCATAGTGGCGCAAAAGTATTTTTCCAATCCCTTAAGCTTGGGGAAGGGGCCTGAGACGCTGCCCCAGGATGTGGCCAATGCGGCGTCGTTGGAGGGACTGTTGGACAGATATGCCTCCGCCACGGCGGACATGGTATTAAATCCGGCCTTTTCCAGGGGGGAAAAGGCCACAGCCGGCCATTTAAACCGGGTGGATTTGATTATTGTGGACGGAAGGACGGTGGGGGAGATTCTGGCTGAGAGGGAACGAAACACCCCCAGGAAGTCCGATATAACTTTGGACGAGTACAGAAGGCAGCAGGCCAATGAGATCGTGGCTGCGGGGCTGATGGCAGGCAAGCGGGTGGAGGCATTCCTGCCGGACGAGAGGGGCAGGATACCCAAGGAGCCCATACAGATCACAAAGTCGGGATATGAGCCTTCACCCTTAAAAAAGGTGACTCTGAACGCTTGGGAAAGGCATTTTTCCAAGCATGGCTACTTTAAGGAAAAGGCTGCCAAGGCGGCGGAGTACCAGAAATTTATGGAGGCCAGGGAGAGGGTGCGGGTGAAAAACCAGAGCGTTTTGGGGAGTGATATGCTGAGATCTACAAGCGGAAACATAAAGGAAATGTTTTTCCGCAAATGGGTGGAGGATAACGGCCCTATTCCAGATTCAATGGCAGGGTCCTTCAGCACCGGACGGGGAGCTCTTACCACCACCACGGTTTGTGCCATGCTGAACGAGGGGTATAGTATGGAGGATATTCTGGATCCGGAGAAGTATGCCGAAGTAAAGCTTGCGGTGGGCGAACAGACGGCGAACAGGATGCGGGCGGATGACAAGGAATGGATTGCTCATACGCTCTACTACGGGAGAAAGGCCCTGAACCGGGAGATGGATCGGCTTGCAGATTTCGATATTACCGACCCTGAACTGATGTTCTCAGAGAGGGCGGCGCCTTTGCGGTTTGCCGGCACGGTAACCTTCGATCTGAACCAGGAGGTCAACCGCATCAAGCCCCAGATGCTTGCCGAGGCGGAGAAGGATACCCCCGGCAGGGGAAAGCAGACCCTGGAGGAGCATTTCGAAACCGGCGACAGCGCCGCGGTTTATGTGTCCACGGCCTGCAAGGCCATGGAAGCCATGGCAAGGTATTCGGAAGCGGCGCCGAAAGAACGTTCGGCTATGGTGGGACAGATCGCCAAATGGGAATATGCCCGCGGGATTTTTGCGCAGAGGCGGGCGGCCAATCCGCAGGCCAGGATTACGGGCATAGCGGAGGGGGTGGAATATATGGCGGTGGACAGCCTGGTGAGGAATGATTCGGCGTTTCAGGAGATGGATCAAAGATTGAGAACGGATGAAGAATTTGCGGCATCGGTGGGCAAGGCAATCTCAGGCGGGGAGCTGGGAAAGAGAATAAAGATTACCTTTGACAGAAAGACCGCCAATACCACTTTCCGGATAGATTCCGAGAGGATCGAAAAGGCGGCTGCCAGGAACGTCAGACTGCGGAAGACGGTGCAAAAAAACGAGGCGGAGGAAGCCGAGAAACAGGCCAAGGAGGAACAGAAGGCTCAGGAGAAGGCTGCCAGGGAAAAACAAAAGGCCCAGGAAAAGGCGGCCAAGACCCCCGGCAGGAGACGGTAGACAGTCGACAAAAAGCGGGAAAACTGCCCCGTGGGCGTAGCGCAAGCCGTCCAAGGGGCAGTTTTTTGCGGGAGAAAGGCAGTTCTTAAAGGTTTACGGCATCGCTTAAAAAGGGAGGACGTTTCACTGCGGGATGCCCCAGCGCTGATCTTTCGTTGCATAGGGCGAGCTCTAAGGCAATGTCCCAGAACGTGTTTTGTATTCTGTGGGAAAAGGTCAGAATACAGGCGTCAACCCCAGGCGCTTTCTCGTGGAACGCAGAATTGATAATTGCCCGTTCATTGTAGATTCTGGATGTACGAATTGCAAGAAATATTTGGGAAGGAGGTTGTCCTTTGCAGTCTTCAAGGATATAATAAGCGGTACGATGTTTTATGCAATGCGGGCATAAATGTCGTTTTAAGCAAGTATGTGGTCCCAAGAGCGGACAGTGCTGTGTGAGAAGGGTATGCAAAGGGCATGGGAGGGAGTTAAGGGATGCACTACACAAAGGCGAAGGGAATCTTGTCGGCCAAAAACGGAATGAATCTGTACAGAGGCTGCACCCACGGGTGTATTTACTGTGATTCCAGGAGCAAATGCTACCATATGGAGCATGACTTTGAGGATATCGAGGTCAAGGAGAACGCCATAGAGCTGTTGGAGAGCGCCCTGAAGCGTAAGCGCAATAAATGCATGATCGGAACGGGTTCCATGACGGATCCCTATATTCCCTTGGAGAGGGAGATCGGGAATGTCAGAAAGGCGCTGTCCCTGATAGAGCGGTATGGCTTCGGCTTCACCGTGATCACAAAGTCCTGCGGAATTCTGCGGGACATGGATCTGTTGACACAGATCAACGAAAAGGCGAAATGCGTGGTTCAGATGACCCTTACCACCTGTGACGAAGGTCTGTGCCGGAAGTTAGAGCCCCATGTGAGCACCACCAGGGAGCGCTTCGAGGCCCTGAAGGAGTTTCGAGACGCAGGAGTCCCAACGGTGGTGTGGCTCTCCCCGATCCTTCCCTATCTCAACGACACGGAGGAAAATATTTCCGGCATTCTGGATATGTGCGCGGAAGCGAAGGTGTACGGGATACTCTGTTTCGGCATGGGCCTGACCCTGAGAGAGGGTAATCGGGAGTATTTTTACGAGCGGCTGGACGCTCTGTTTCCCCATTTGAAGGAAAGATATATTCGGGAATACGGCAATCAATATATGGTGGGCAGTCCTCACAACGCGAGGCTGATGGAGCTGTTTCATCGAAAATGCGGTCAATACGGGATGGTCCATGACAACGATCAGATTTTTAATTATCTGAGCAGGTTTGAGCAGAAGGAGGACGGGAGGCAGCTTTGTCTGTGGGATTATGCTTAAGCTTTTGGAGAGGTATGCTTTCCTATGATCTTTTCCATGTAAATCATGTTGTACCAGCGGTTAAATTTGTATCCGCAGTTATGAAATTCTCCGATTTTTGCGTAGCCTAAATGCTCGTGAAACGCTGCGCTGTTTTTGGTGAGATATTCGTCGTCCTCCGTCGGATAGCCGATGCAGGCGTACAAATTCAGAATTCCCAGCTCCCTCAATTTATCCTCCAGCTTTTCGTACAGCTTTCGTCCCAGCCCGCGCTTTTGCGCGCCGGGTGAGAGGTAGATGGTCATTTCCGCCGACCATTGATAGGCTGCCCTTTCGTGGAATGCCCCTGCATAGGCGTATCCCATGATTCTGTGATCCTCCAGAACGCACAGGTAAGGATATTTTTCCAGGATGTGAATCATCCGCCCCCTGAATTCCGCCAGGGTGGGCGGTTCGTATTCGAAGGTTACCGCCGTGTATCTCACATAGTGCGAATAGATTTCCAATAGCGCCTCCGCGTCCCGTGTTGTGGCGGTTCTGATTTCAATATTTTCCATGATACCTCCGCGGTTTTCGAGCCTTCCGTTCCCGGCAAAGCGATCTTTCCCGGGAGTTTTCTCCCCACTGTTTTTCCCCGGTTACCTTTTCGCTTTTTTGGTTCCTTCTTAAACTTTTCCGGCAGTATATATCGCGCCGCAATTTTACTTTTTTCAGTATATCATAGGGGACAGAAAAAGGATATGCCAGAAACGGCAAAATTAGATTGTGGCATATCACACGGCGGGTGTGGGCAGGGGTTGACAGAGAGAAAAAAGTGCAGTAAAATATATCAGGTTGATATATCAAAGTGATATAAGTTACAGAGAGGGAAAGGGCATGGCGAGTGAAAAAAGGATTGACTGCGTGATTCTGGGCCTGTTGAGTCATGAAGATTTGACGGGCTATGAGATTAAGAAAAGAATGGATACCGCTCTTAAATATTTCTGGAGCGCAAGCTACGGCAGCATATACCCTGCCCTGAGCGATCTGGTGAGCCGGGGACTGGCTGTCAAAAGGGAGGATGGGGAAAGTGGAAGACACAGGCTGATCTATACCATCACGGATGCCGGGCGGGATTATCTGAGAAACTGGCTTGCCTTGCCTGTCCTGAAGGACGAAATTCGTTATGAAACCCTGTTGAAATTATTCTTTGGAAAGGAGCAGGGCCCCGGGCAGGCGATCTCCCATATTGAAGCCCTTGAGAAAAAGTTTCGGGGGGAGCTGCCCTATCTTTTGAGCGCGGAGAAAATCCTGAAGGAAAGTCTGGGCGACGATACCGCTCACAAATATTATCTTCTTACGGCGGAGTTTGGAATCAAAATGTACCGCGCCTGTCTGGAATGGTGCGGAGAGGCGAAACAGCTCTTGGCGGAATGAGGGGGCGCCGCAAATGGAAAGTCCGGAGAGTGGAAATCGGAAAGGAAGGTTTATAAATGCTGGGACATTTTGGGTTTTCTTATGTAGGATTTTTCTTTTTACTGCTTTTGTTTATTCCCAATATGCTTTGGGCGGGAAGAAAGCCCCGGGGATATTCCCCGCAAAATGAAAATAAAATACTTGCGCTGCTTGAGAGAGCGGGGGAAGCGCTGACCTGCTGCTGTGCCCTGATATTTTCCGATTTCAACCTCCACAAGTGGACCGGCCGGTCCTGGTGGCTGGCGGGGGCTTTTGTCCTCATGGCCATGTATGAGCTGTGGTGGGTCCGTTATTTTCGAAGCGAGCGCAGCCTTGAAGACTTTTACAGTGATTTCCTGTTTGTGCCCCTGGCCGGAGCAACCCTGCCGGTCCTGGCGT
The DNA here is from genome assembly GCA_949948715.1 of uncultured Lachnospiraceae bacterium. Taxonomy (GTDB): domain Bacteria; phylum Bacillota; class Clostridia; order Lachnospirales; family Lachnospiraceae; genus Acetatifactor. The sequence continues at coordinate 29,484 of CATLGW010000013.1, forward strand.
TCTTTATGCTGGGAATGTACGGCAGGGTTTTGTGGATGTTGCTTTCGGTATTGATCCTGGGGGTGGGGCACATCGGAATCCATCTGCAGCACAGAAGGGAGCTCTGAAAGACTCTAAAAATACCCCGGGAGAACAGAAACTGCAGGACGGCAAAGACTATCCTGTCAGGATGGAAGAAAATAGATGATTTTGCCCTTAAAATGTGGTAGGATAAAAGGGTATTGCAAAAACTTGCAGCGACGAAATTTACAGTGCCGTTTGCACGGCGGAATGAGAGGAAATATGGAAAAGAAATTGGCAAGAGAGGAAGCCTGGGAGCTTCTCACAGAATATGTCAAGACCGAGTCCCTGCTAAATCACGCTTTGACGGTGGAGGCCGTCATGTGCCATTTCGCCCGCCTGAACGGAGAGGACGAGGAGGTGTGGGGCGTGGCAGGACTTCTGCACGACCTGGACTATGAGAAATATCCGGAGGAGCACTGCGAAAAGGCCGGGGAAATCATGGAGGAGAGAGGCGTAGACCCGGTGTATATCCGGGCCATGAAATGCCATGGATACGGCATCTGCACCGACACAAGGCCTGAGAGCAAAATGGAAAAGGTATTGTACACCATAGACGAGCTGACGGGGCTGATCCATGCGGCCTGCCTGATGCGCCCCTCAAAGAGCGTGCTGGATCTTGAGGTCAAATCCGTGAAGAAGAAATTTAAGGATAAGGGCTTCGCCGCCGGGGTCAACCGGGACGTGATAAAAAGCGGCTGCGATATGCTTCAGATGGAACTGGACGAGGTGATACAGGAGACCGTTTTGGGTATGCGGGAGAGAGCGGAGGAAATCGGGCTGAAGGGAAATCTCTGAGGACGGCGGCGACAGTTGGGACAGGGCGTTATACTGTTACGCCGGCGGGTTTACGCCAGTGCCATATGCTATAAAAACAGTGGACATTTGCCGAAAAAGTGGTATGATAACAGAATGAATGTATATTGCCCACGGATTCGGGAAACAAACGGAGGAACAGGAAAATGATAAAGGCGGGAATCATCGGAGCGACAGGATATGCGGGAGGAGAGCTGGTCAGGATACTGCTGGGCCACAGGGAGGCGGAAATCCTCTGGTACGGTTCCCGAAGCTACATAGATCAGAAATACGGAAGCGTCTATCAGAATATGTTCCGGCTGGTGGAGGATGTCTGTAAGGACGACAATCTGAAGGAGCTGGCAGGACAGGTGGACGTGATTTTCACCGCCACCCCTCAGGGGTTTTTGGCAGGAATTTTGACGGAGGAAATTCTCTCCCGGGTAAAGATTGTGGATTTGTCCGCGGATTACCGCATCAAGGATGTGGCGGTCTACGAGAAATGGTACGGGATAGAACATAAATCACCTCAGTTTATAGAGGAGGCGGTGTACGGACTCTGCGAGATCAACCGGGACCGGATCACGGACGGGACCCGCCTGGTTGCCAACCCGGGCTGCTACACCACCTGTTCCATTCTCACGGCCTATCCCCTGGTAAGGGAGGGGCTGATCGACCCGGGCACTCTCATTGTGGACGCCAAATCCGGCACATCCGGTGCGGGAAGGGGGGCCAAGGTGCCCAATCTCTACTGTGAGGTGAATGAGAGTATCAAGGCCTACGGCGTGGCCGGCCACCGCCATACCCCGGAGATCGAGGAGCAGCTCGGGTATGCGGCAGGCTGTCCCGTGACCGTCAATTTTACGCCCCATCTGGTTCCCATGAACCGCGGAATCCTGGTGACGGAGTACGCCTCCCTCAAGAGAAAAAAGGACGGTTCCCTTCCCGCCTGGGAGGAGCTGAGAGCCGCTTATGACAGGTGTTACGGGCAGGAGAGATTTGTCCGTGTGCTGGACCGGGGCGTCTGTCCGGAGACCCGTTGGGTGGAGGGCAGCAACTATGTGGATGTAAACTTTGTCATTGACGAACGGACGGGGAGGGTCATTATGATGGGCGCCCTGGACAACTTGGTGAAGGGTGCCGCCGGACAGGCGGTGCAGAACATGAATCTGCTGTTTGGCCTGCCGGAGGAGGAGGGACTTACCATGCCCCCCTGCTTCCCTTAAGGCCGGCGCGGGAGCCCGGGGAGGCAGAGAACGATCAGACAGGAATGGTGGAATATGGATAAAAAATATACGGTCAGGACTATGGCCATAGAAGACTACCCGGGGCTCCGCGCCCTGTGGATGACCATAAAGGGATTTGGCATCCGGAGCATCGACGACTCCAGGGAGGGGGTGGCGCGCTTTATCGCACGCAATCCCGGCACCAGCGTGGTGGCGGTGTCGGAGGACGGGGCCGTGGTGGGGGGGATTCTCTGCGGTCACGACGGACGCAGGGGCTGCCTGTATCATGTGTGTGTGCGAGCCGACTACAGACGGCTTGGCATCGGCAAGGCCATGGTGGTGCACTGCATGAACGCCCTGCGGGCGGAGCAGGTAAACAAGGTAAGTCTGATCGCCTTCACCCAAAACGATGTGGGAAACGCGTTCTGGAACCGCATCGGCTGGACTAGGCGGGAGGATTTGAATTATTATGATTTCACCTTAAATGAAGAAAATATTACTGCTTTTAACCAGTGACAGGAGGATATGGGAGTGGAATGTAAAAAAATCGAGGGCGGCGTGACCGCCCCCAAGGGATTTATGGCGGCGGCCGCGGCGGCCGGAATCAAATATAAGAACCGGAAGGATATGGCGCTGATTTTCAGCCAGGAGCCCTGCATAGCGGCGGGGGTTTTCACCAGCAATGTGGTGAAAGCGGCTCCGGTGCAGTGGGACCAAAGGCTGGTGGAGCAGTCTCCTTTTGTCCAGGCAGTGGTGGTCAATTCCGGCATTGCCAATGCCGGTACCGGAAAACAGGGCTGGGAGGTCTGTGAGCGTACGGCCCGGTGCGCGGGGACGCTTTTGGACATTCCCGCCGACGCGGTGCTGGTGGCTTCCACGGGAGTCATCGGGCCGCAGGTTCCCATGGAGCCTGTGGAGGCGGGACTTTTAAAGCTGGCGTCGGAGAAGGCCGATACCTTGGAGGCGGGACTTTCCGCGGCTCAGGCCATCATGACAACGGACACGGTGCCCAAACAGATCGCCGTCCAGGTGGAGCTTGGCGGGAAGACCGTCACCCTGGGGGGGATGTGCAAGGGCTCCGGAATGATTCATCCCAATATGTGCACCATGCTGGGATTTATCGCCACGGACGCCAATATTTCCAAAGAGATGCTGCAGCGGGCGCTTCGGGCCGACGTGGTGGATTCCTTCAACATGATCTCCGTGGACGGGGACACCTCCACCAACGACACCCTTCTGCTTCTGGCAAACGGACTGGCGGGAAATGAGGAGATCACGAAAGAGGGGGAGGACTATGACGCCTTCTGCGCGGCCCTTCGCCAGGTGACCGTCTATCTGGCCAGGATGATGGCCGGTGACGGGGAGGGGGCCACGGCGCTGTTTACCTGCAGGGTAGTGGGGGCTGCCTCCAAGGAGGATGCCAGAATTCTGGCTAGGTCCGTAATCAGTTCCTCTCTCACCAAGGCGGCCGTCTTTGGCCATGACTCCAACTGGGGACGGTTTCTCTGTGCACTGGGCTATTCAGGGGCTTCCTTCGACCCGGAGAAAGTGGACCTGTATTTTCAGGGGGAGAGCCGCAGGATTCATATCTATGGCGGGGGCGCGGGCCTTAATTACAGCGAGGAGGAGGCCTCGGCGATCCTCGCCGAGCCGGAGGTGACGGTGCTTGCGGATATGCATATGGGCGACGGGGAGGCCACGGCCTGGGGCTGTGACTTAAGCTATGATTATGTGAAGATCAACGCGGATTACCGGTCGTAATCCATGGCTTTTGACTGCGGCGGCGCGCTCTGACACTTGGGAGGTAAATGGGAATGTGGTTTGTGTTTGCCCTGCTTTCCGCGCTCTTTGCGGCACTCACATCGATTTTGGCCAAGGTGGGCATCGAGGGAGTCAATTCCAATCTGGCCACAGCTCTCCGAACGCTGGTGGTGCTGGCCATGGCCTGGGGGATGGTGTTTATTACGGGGAGCCAGGGAAAGATTTCCGAGATCAGCGGGAAAAGCTGGCTGTTCCTCATTCTGTCCGGCCTGGCCACGGGAGCTTCCTGGCTGTGTTATTACCGGGCGCTGCAGATGGGGGAGGCCTCCAGGGTGGTTCCCGTGGACAAGCTGAGCGTGGTGATCACTTTGGTCCTGGCCTTTGTGTTTCTGCATGAGCGTTTTACGGTCAAGTCCTTTCTTGGCTGCGTGCTCATCGGCGCGGGGACCCTGCTTATGGTTCTGTGAAAAAATAGATTATATAGGAGAGATACGCATCCATGAAAAAGGATATGCAGGAAGTGATGAGAAAGGCGGAGGTGCTCATTGAGGCTCTGCCCTATATACAGCGGTTCAACCGCAAGATTATCGTGGTGAAATACGGCGGCAGCGCCATGAGCAACGAGGAGCTGCAGAAGAATGTCATCAAGGACGTGACCCTCTTAAAGCTGGTGGGTTTCAAGCCCATTATTGTCCACGGCGGGGGCAAGGAGATCAGCCGCTGGGTGGGCAAGGTGGGCAAGGAGGCTCAGTTTGTGGGCGGTCTGCGCGTCACGGACGGGGAGACCATGGAGATCGCGGAGATGGTTTTAAACCGGGTGAACAAGAGCCTGGTCACCATGGTACAGGAGCTGGGCGTCAGGGCGGCTGGCGTCAGCGGCAAGGACGGCGGTCTTCTGACGGTGAAGAAGAAGTTTTCCGACGGTCAGGATATCGGGTATGTGGGGGAGGTGAAGACGGTGGACGCCAAAATCCTCTATGATCTTCTGGACAATGATTTTCTGCCCATCGTTGCACCCATCGGCCTGGATGAGAACTATGATACCTACAATATCAACGCCGACGATGCCGCCTGCGCCATCGCAAAGGCCGTGGGGGCGGACAAGCTGGTGTTTCTCACGGATATTGAGGGGCTCTACCGGGATCTTGGCGACAAGAGCAGCTTTATCTCCAGGCTCACGGCCTCCGAGGCGGAGGAGTTGATTGCGGGGGGGATCATCGGCGGAGGGATGCTGCCCAAGCTGAGCAACTGCACCTTGGCCATCCGCAACGGAGTCAGCCGCGTACATATTCTGGACGGGCGGGTGCCCCACTGTCTGCTCTTGGAGATCTTTACCAAGGAGGGTATCGGAACCGCCATTATTTCCGACGACGACAATCTGGCCCTGGGAGTACACAGGGACAAATTCTGCAGAGAGCATTGAGGAGAGAAAACGGCTATGGGCGAGAGGATGAAAGCATATATTGAGGAGGCGGAAGCGGCGCTTTTGCACACCTACAACCGGTATCAGATTGTGCTGGACAGAGGCGACGGCGTGTATCTGTACGATATTGAGGGAAAGAAATACCTGGATTTTGTGGCAGGTATTGCCGTGTTTGCATTGGGATATAATAACAGCGAGTACAACGACGCTTTAAAAGGGCAGATTGACAAGCTGCTCCACACCTCAAACTATTACTACAATGTGCCGGCCATCGAGGCGGCCAAGAAGCTGAAAGCGGCTTCCGGCATGGACCGGGTGTTTTTTACCAACTCCGGGGCGGAGGCCATGGAGGGCGCCATCAAGGCGGCCCGCAAATACGCTTATCTGAAGGACGGGGCAAAGGACCATGAGATCATCGCCATGGAGCACTCCTTCCACGGCAGGACCATGGGGGCCCTCTCCGTGACGGGGAATCCCAAGTACAGGGAGCCCTTTGAGCCCATGATCGGGAATATCCGGTTTGCCCGGCTCAACGACTTTGACAGCGTGCTTTCCCAGGTGACGGACAGGACCTGCGCCGTGATCCTGGAGCCCGTGCAGGGAGAGGGGGGCCTGATACCTGCCCGGGAGGACTTCTTGAGAAAGGTGCGGGCCCTCTGCGACGAGAGGGATATCCTGCTTATTTTCGACGAGGTGCAGTGCGGCATGGGCCGCACGGGCTATCTGTTTGCCTGGCAGCGCTACGGCGTAAAGCCGGATATTATGACGGCTGCCAAGGCCCTGGGCTGCGGCGTGCCCCTGGGGGCCTTTCTCATGACGGAGAGAGTGGGACAGCATTCTCTGACGGCGGGAGACCACGGCACCACCTACGGCGGGAATCCCCTGGCGGGGGCTGCGGCGGACAAGGTGCTGGAGCTGTTTGAGAAGCGCCATATTCTGGAGCATGTGCGGGAGGTTGCGCCCTATCTGGAGATGCGTCTGGACGAGCTGGCGGCAAGGCATGACAGCATTGTGGAGCGGCGCGGCTTGGGCCTGATGCAGGGGCTTGTGTTTGACCGCCCGGTGTCGGATTTGATAGAGAGGGCCCTGAACAAAGGCTTGATATTGATCAACGCCGGGGCTGAAATCATCCGTTTTGTCCCCCCTCTGATCATAGAGAAGGAGCATATAGACGAGATGATCGGAATTTTGGAGGAATGTCTGTGAATTTAAAAATGAGAATTTTAGCGGTGGCCGCGGTGATTGTCTTGGCCGGCGCCTCCCTGTACGGCAGCACTTTGGAGCTTAAGGGGGCGGAGGGGGAGATTGAAGCGGACTCCTGGTTCGGACATAAGGATACGCTCTACTGCTGGTATTCGGACGAGGCTCTGACCGACTATATCAACGGCGCGGCGGTGGCCTTTGGGGAGCGGGAGGACGTGCGGGTGATCCCCGTGCTCACCTCGGAGGGGGAGTATCTGGAGGCTATAAACCGCGCTTCCCTGGAGGAAAACCAGATGCCGGATGTGTACCTTGTGAGCAACGATTCCCTGGAGAAAGCATATCTGGCGGGGCTGGCCGGAGAGGTGGAGGACGGGGGAGAGATCTGCGACGAGGAACACTTTCCCAAGGCGGCCCTTTCCGCGGTGACCTATCGCGGCAAGATCGTGGCCTATCCTCTGTGCTATGAGACCAGCGCTCTTGTGTACAATGAGTCCTATCTGGAACAGTGGGCGAGACAGCAGGCGGAGCGGGAACAGGCGGAGGCCGACAGCGAGGGGCTGGGTATTGCGGGACCTCAGAATGAGGACGGCACTCTGGACGAGGCGGCCGCGGGTTTTGACGAGGAGGCGCTGGCGGTCAGAACCCAGGAGTATCTCGCCCAGGCACTTCCCGGGACGGTGGACGATATCCTGCAATTTGCGTATACCTTCGATGTGCCCGAGGGCGTGGAGGGGGTTATGTCCTGGGATATCTCCGATATTTTCTATAATTATTGGATCGTGGGCGGCTATATGTCTGTGGGAGGAGAGGCCGGGGACGACCCGGGGGCGGTCCGGATTGAAAGCCAGGAGGCCGTTCGGTGTCTGGAGGTGTATCAGGCTTTAAACGAGTTCTTTTCCATTTCGTCCGACACGGTGAGCTATGAGTCCACCCTGCAGGATTTCATGGACGGAAAGACGGTCTTCACCATAGCCACCACGGATGCGGTAAGGCGTCTGGAGCAGGCGAAAGCGGACGGCAGCTTCGCCTATGAGTACGGATTTGCCACCATGCCGGATGTGAGCGCGGATTATAAGAGCCGTTCTCTCTCCGTCACCGGCGCGGTGGCGGTGAACGGTTACACCCGCCACAGGGAGCTGGCGAATCGCTTTGCCGCCTTTCTGACGGTGGAGTATGCGGATACTCTGTACGAGAGGAGCGGAAAGGTTCCCTCCTGTTTGAGTGCCCACACCGGGGCGGGACCCCTGGACGTCTACGGGCTGGAGTACGCGGACAGCGTATCGCTGCCCAAGATGATGGAGACGGGGAATTATTGGATGCAGCTTGAGATCCTGTTCTCCAAGGTCTGGAACGGCGCGGACGTGACAGAGCTGGTGGGGGAGCTGGCGGCACGGATAGACGCCCAGGTGAACGGACAGGCCCAGTGATGGGTTCCGTGTGATAGAAAACGGCATAAATAACCGATTATGGGATATCCTACTAATGAGAATCTGTTTAGAAAGGTGGTATACCATGATCGGTTTTTTTATTGCCCTTATTTCGGGGGCTCTGATGAGTGTCCAGGGGGTGTTTAACACACAGGTAACGAAGTCCTCCACCATATGGACCGCCAACGCCTTCGTCCAGTTCACGGCGCTTTTAGTCTGTCTGGGGGCATGGCTGTTCACGGACAGAAGCTCCCCCACCCAGGTGTTTCAGGTGCAGCCCAAGTATATGCTGTTGGGAGGCGCCATCGGAGCCTTCATCACCTACACCGTGATCAAAAGCATGGACTCCCTGGGGCCCGCCAAGGCGGTGATGCTCATCGTGGTGGCGCAGCTTGCGGTGGCCTACTTGATAGAACTCTTCGGGTGGTTCGGCGTGGAGAAGCAGCCCTGGGAGTGGAGGAAGGCTCTGGGGATGGCGGTGGCCATTGCGGGGATCGTGATCTTTAAGTGGAAATAGGCGGCGCTTTCCGGGAGGCTTTTTCGGGGGCCGGGGGACCGAAAGTACTATCGCCGGAGACAGTTTTTTGCCCAAAGTGGCTTGTCTTTTGTAAATTTTTACTTTACAATGAAACCATCAGCATAGAGAGGCAGCCCTCTGTCTTACGCGGGAGACGAAACGTCCGCGGGATGAAAAGGAGGGTCTATGGTGAGAACAAATATACGATACAGGCAAAATGAAATTGACAGGGACGGCAGGCAGGGCCTAAGGTCAAGGGGTGGCGCTCACGGTTTTGGGCCGTGGGTTCTGTTTCTTGCAGCGCTGTTGTTTGCGCTGTCCGGCTGTGGGCTGCAGGACGCGGCATATGTGGCGGATTTGGGAGAGAGCAAAGCAGAGGTTAAGCCGACCGATGAAAGCGCCGCCGGGACGAAGCCTTCCGACGAAAGCGCAGAGTCCCGGGAGCCGCGGCAGATCTATGTGTATGTGTGCGGCGCGGTGGTTTCCCCCGGAGTGGTGACGCTGCCTTTGGACAGCCGGGCGCAGGATGCACTGTCTGCGGCGGGAGGATTTGCGGAGGATGCCCAGGAGGACTATGTGAATCTGGCGGCGCCGGTTAAGGACGGGGAAAAGCTGTATTTTCCCAGTGTAGAGGAGGCTCTGGAGCTTACGGCCCAGGAGGCGGGAGCGGCCGCAGGTTTGGTGAATATCAACACCGCCGATGTGGCTGCCCTTTGTTCGCTGCCCGGCATCGGCGAGTCCAGGGCGCAGGCCATCGTGGACTACAGGGAGCAAAACGGCGACTTTCAGACCACCGAGGATATTATGAAGGTGGCGGGAATCAAGGAGGGCGCTTACCGGAAGCTTTGCGACAGGATTACAATAAATTGAGAGGGAGAGGTTGTTATAGATGGCAGGCAGGAGAGCGTTGGTGGTGGACGATGAGAAGCTGATTGTGAAGGGGATTCGTTTCAGCCTGGAGCAGGATGATATGGAGGTGGACTGCGCCTATGACGGGGAGGAGGCCCTGGAGTATGCCCGCAGCAATACCTACGACATTATTCTATTGGATGTGATGCTGCCAAAGCTCACCGGATTTGAGGTCTGCCAACAGATACGGGAATTCTCCAGCGTTCCCATTATTATGCTGACCGCCAAGGGCGACGATATGGACAAGATTTTGGGGCTGGAGTACGGTGCGGACGATTATATCACAAAGCCTTTCAATATTCTGGAGGTCAAGGCGCGGATCAAGGCGATTATGCGCCGTGCGGATCCGAAGAAGACTGTGGTGGAGGACGGACCCAAGCTGGTGGAGAGCGGAGATCTGCGTCTGGACTGCGACGGCAGGAGAGTGTATATTTCCGGCCGGGAGATCAGCCTGACTGCCAAGGAATTTGAGGTGTTGGAGCTTCTGATGTTCAATCCCAACAAGGTGTACAGCAGGGAGGGACTTTTAAAGCTGGTCTGGGGAACGGACTATCCCGGGGACGTCCGCACGGTGGATGTGCATATCAGGAGGCTTCGGGAGAAGATAGAGTCCAATCCCAGCGAGCCTCAGTACGTACATACCAAATGGGGTGTGGGATATTATTTTATGAACGCCTGACGGCCTGCGTGGGAAATCCTGGGACGGAGGGCCGGGGCGGAGAGTATGAGGGAGAGGATGAGGGAAAAGATTAAGGGAATGCTGCCGCTGCGCAGTCTGCGGGCACGCATTTTTACGATTATTCTGGCGGTGGGCATTATTCCCAGCGTTCTCATGCGCTACGGGATTGTGGACAATTACGAGGAGAGAGCGGTGGAGCAGCGCGTGACGGATGTGCAGAATCAGCTTATGATCCTGGCAAATCATCTGATCAGCAACAATTATATGACTACCTACCGCTCGGAGGAACAGTCCTACCGGAACTCCAGAGAGGTCATCAACGCGGAGCTTGAGCTTTTGTCCAATCTCTATGAGGGCCGGGTGATGATTATCAACAGCAACCTCAAGGTGGTGAAGGACACCTACGGAATCAGCGAGGGAAAGACCATGATTTCCGAGGAGGTGATCCGCTGCTTTCTGGGAGAAAACGGCTCTCATTATGACCAGGAGCACGGCTACATAGAGCTGACCATTCCCATCATCGACAACAGAAAGGAAACGGAAAAGGGTGAGACAGGCAGCGTCAAGGGCGTCATGCTCACCAGCATTTCAAACAGCGCTATCGTGGCAACCATGGAGGTGCTTAACAGAAAGGCTCTGATCTTGGAGGCTTTGATGATCATGGTGATCGTGGGACTGGCTCTGGTGTTGTCCGTGGCTCTCACCAGGCCTATCAATCATGTGACGGAGGCCATCAATGAGCTGCAGGCCGGGTACAGCGACAGGAGCATTTCCGTGCCGGGATATACGGAGACCAATCAGATCGTGAACGCCTTCAACCAGTTGGCGGAGCGCATGAAGCGCCTGGACGACTCCCGGCAGGAATTTGTGGCAAATGTGTCCCATGAGCTGAAAACCCCCATGGCTTCGGTCAAGGTGCTGGCGGATTCCCTGATTGCCCAGGACAATGCGCCGGCTGAGCTGTACCGCGAATTTATGGAGGATATCGTCTCCGAGATAGACAGGGAGAACCGCATTATCACGGATCTTTTGGCTCTGGTGAAGATGGACAAGAAGGTAAACGAGCTGAATATCATCTCTCTGAATATCAATGACCTGACGGAGCTGACCCTGAAGCGTCTGCGGCCCCTGGCCAGGAAGAAGGACGTGGAGGTGGTGTTTGAGAGCCTGCGGCCGGTGGTAGCGGAGGCGGACGAGGTCAAGATGACGCTTATCATCTCAAATCTGGTGGAAAACGCCATCAAGTACAATAAGGACCACGGATGGGTGAAGGTGCTGCTGGATGCGGATCATCAGTATTTTACCTTCCAGGTCAGCGATTCGGGCATCGGCATTCCCGAGGATTCCCTGGGTCATATCTACGAGCGCTTTTACCGGGCCGACAAATCCCATTCCCGGGAGATCGGAGGCACCGGTCTGGGGCTTGCCATCACCAAGAGCGCGGTGCTGATGCACAGGGGATCTATCACCGTAACCAGCACGGAGGGGGAGGGCACCAGCTTTTTGGTGAAGATTCCTCTGATTCATATCGCGCAGTAGGGAAGCGGTGCAGAGGCTTGTGTCCGTTGCGCAGGTTTTGCAGACTGTGGGAAAGGCGTGGTTTTATTATGAGGAAAATCTATGGCATGATCCTTCTGGCACTGTGTATGTGGTGTCTTGGCTCCTGCGGCAAAGCGGAGGAGGAGGGAGAGAATGTCTTCCATGTATATTATATCAGCAATTCGGAGACCAAGGTGGAGGCCCGCCATCACAATATGCAGACCCAAACCGCGGAGGATCAGCTTGACGAGCTGCTGGCCTGCCTGTCCGCCGTGCCGGAAAAGCTGGAGTACAAGGCTCCGTTGAACTATGGATTTCAGGTGCTTTCCAAGGAGCTGAAGGACGGCAGACTTTCGCTGGATATGAGCGCGGACTACAAAAAGATGAACGCCATTCAGGAGGTTTTGGTGCGGGCCGCCATCGTTCGCACCCTGACCCAGGTGAAGGATATCAACTATGTGAGCATCACGGTGGAGGGAGAGCAGCTCTACGACAGTGTGGGGGAGCTGGTGGGTGTGATGAGCGCCAATCAGTTTATCGACAATGACGGAAGCGAGATCAACACCTATGAGCTGACCAGGGTGCTTTTGTACTTTGCCAACGGGGACGGGGACAAGCTGATCGGGGCCTACCGGGAGAAATATTATTCCACCAATACGCCTCTGGAGAGATTTGTGGTGGAGGAGCTGATCGCCGGCCCCAGCGGGCAGGTTCCGGGGCTGTACCCCACCGTAAATCCGGAGACGAAGGTGATCAATGTCATGACCCGGGACGGGACCTGCTATGTGAATCTGGACGCCAGTTTCCTTTCCGTGGTGAACAATGTGTCCACGGAGTTGGCCATATACTCTATCACCAACTCCCTGGTGGAGCTGAACAACATCAATAAGGTGCAGATTCTGGTGGGAGGCGAGGTGCCCTCCTCCTTTTCCGCCTCCACTTTTGAGCGCAATCTGGACTATGTGACTACCTTTGAAAAGTGACAGTATCGTCTGACAAAAGAGAAAGGGGTGCAGGATGCGGAGGCCTTTGTTTATCCTGTGCCTGTGTCTGACCGCCTTGTGGGCCCTGGGGCAGATTCTGGTCCCGGGGAAGGGGATTTCCTCCGGAGGGATGCCGGGAGAGACCCCTGTCGGACCGGCGGACCGGGCGCAGGTGACGATCACCGGTCAGGTGTATCGGAAGGATGCACAGTATGTTTATTTAACTTCTATCATTCTGATGGGTACTGCCGACAGTCTGAGGCAGGAAATTCCGATGGATTACAATTTCATAGTGGAAGGGCGGGAATGGGAGCCGGGCGGGGAGCCTCTCCTGGGGAGCAGGGTGACCCTTCGTGGGATTTACCGAAGCTTTACCGAGGCTTCCAACCCGGGGGAGTTTGACACCCTGAAATATTACGGTTCTCTGGGAATCGGCGGCAAGTTGACCGATCCGGTTCTGCTGGCGCGTTCCCGGAATTATTCACTCCTTGGGGAGGAGCTGTATCGTCTGAGAAACCGTTTTGAGGAGAGACTCTATCAAATTTTTCCGGAGAGGGAGGCCGCCGTCATGGCGACCATCCTTCTGGGGGACAGGGCGGGGCTTTCCCCGGAGGTGAAGGAGCTCTACCAAAGAAACGGAATTATTCACATTCTGAGTATATCCGGGCTGCATATCACGCTGATCGGAATGGGAATATTCAGGCTTCTGCGCAGAGTGGGAGCTCCCCCCTGGTTTTCTGCGGTCTGCGGCGGCGTGACCCTCATCCTGTACGGCGTGATGGTGGGTATGGGGATCTCCGTGTGCCGGGCTGTGGGGATGTATCTGCTTCGCATGCTGGCGGAGGTGGCGGGCAGAACCTATGATCTGCTGACGGCGCTGGGGCTTGTGGGTGTGATTATGCTGTGGGGAAACCCGGGATATCTGAGCCACAGCGGCTTCCTTCTCTCCTTTGGCTCTGTCCTGGGAATCGGAGTCCTGGCTCCGGCCCTGGAGACTGCCTGGGGAGAGCGGGAGAGGCAGCCCGGGTATCGGGAGGGATTTAAGGAGCGCTGTGAAGAGAGGCTTCGGGGATGGGGGAAACGCGTCAGGCAGTCTTTGACGGGGGGATTGTCCGTTACTCTGGCCACCTTGCCCCTTCAGCTCTGGTTTTACTACGAGGTTCCCACCTATGCCCTTTTTCTGAATCTGCTGGTGCTTCCCTTTATGGGGATCTTGATGGTGACAGGCCTCATCGCCATGATTCTGCCGGGGTTTGGAGCGGTGGGTACGGCGGATATTCTGATTCTCGGAGGATATGAGAAGCTCTGCGAGGGCTTTGAGGGTCTGCCCTTTCACACCTGGAATCCGGGAAGGCCTTCCGGGTGGCAGATGGCCCTGTACTATGGGATGCTGCTGGCCTTTGTTCTGGGATACGGCGTTAACCACGGCGGACCCTGCCCGGGCGGGGTCCCCGTACCGGGCCGGTCCGGAAAATCCGGCCGTTATGCCGGAAAGCCTAAATGCAGGCTTTTCCAAAACATCTTGCTTCGACGTATTTTGATTCTGACGGGATTGACTGTAGTAGTCAGCATTTTTGCCCTGGGGAGAGGGCGGGGGGACCAGGTGGTATTTCTGGACGTGGGGCAGGGGGATGCCGTCTGTCTGCGGACCCGGGAGGGCGGGGTCTATCTCTTTGACGGAGGGAGCAGCAGCAGGAGCCGTGTGGGACAGTATGTGATAAAGCCCTATCTGAAATATGCCGGAATTTCCCATGTTGACGCTGTCTGCGTGTCCCATCCCGATGCGGATCACTGCAACGGGATTCTGGAGCTTCTTCGGAATCGGGACGCCTGGGGGATTACCGTTGACCGGATCGTTCTGCCAAAGGTGGACTGGGAGAGGGCCGCGCCGGGAGAGGATCCCTTCGGGGAACTGAGAGAAGCTGCGGCAGAAGGGGCGCGCCCGGTTTCGGTTTTCTATGTGCAGGCGGGGGACTGCTTTGTCAGCGGAGACGTTTCCTTTGCCTGTCTGCATCCGGGGGAGGACGGCGGGCTGTTTCGGCCCGGGGACGCCAACGAGGCCTCGGAATGCTTCTATATCCGATTTGAGTCCGGTTCCCTGCTTTTAACCGGGGACGTCCAGGGGGAGGGGGAGGTGAGGCTTCTGGAGGAGCTGGCGGCCCGGGAGATCGGCGGTCTGACGGTGTTAAAGGTGGCCCATCACGGCTCCCGGCATTCCACTCCGGAGGGACTTCTGAAACTGCTGTGTCCCAAGCTCGCGGTGATCTCCAGCGGCAGGGACAATTCCTACGGCCATCCCCATGAGGAGCTCCTGGAGCGTCTCAGGGAGGCGGGGGCGGAGATCTTTGGCACCGCGGCCTCGGGGGCAATCACGGTGCGGTTTGAGCGGGGGAGGGCCGCCGTGTTTCTCCACCGGGATGGGTGAGGGCAGAAGGGCCTCCGCCTCCTGGTCTTTAAAAGATCTTGACGCAGGACGGAAAGGGAGTATACTGGTATAGGTTTTACTATTTGTGATCGAGAGGTGTTTTCCATGCGTCAGGAGAAGCAGGATTTGACCGGAGGTCCCATCAGGAAGCAGATTTTCTTTTTCAGCCTTCCGTTGATTGCCTCCAATGTTTTGCAGGTATTGTTCAATATGGCGGATATCGCGGTGGTGGGGCGCTTCGCGGGTTCGGGGGCCTTGGGTTCCGTGGGCTCCACCAGCACTCTGGTGGCGCTGTTTACCGGAATCCTCATAGGAGTGTCCGGCGGAGTCAATGTGCTGGCAGCGCTCCACTTTGGGGCCAGGGATCAGCGAAAGCTGCGGGAGACGGTGCACACCGCGGCCTGGATTTGCCTGCTGGCAGGGCTTGTTCTTTCCCTGGCAGGACTCTGCTTTGCCCGGGGGATCCTGGAAATCCTTCACACCAAACCGGAGCTTATGGAAGGGGCGGTTTTGTATCTGCGCATTTATTTCCTGGGGATGCCCGCCCTGGCCCTGTACAACTACGGAAACGCTGTCTTCAGTGCGGTGGGGAACACGAAAAAGCCCCTGCTCTATCTGTCGGCGGCAGGGGTGGTGAATGTGGTTCTGAATCTGGTCTTTGTGCTGGGGTGGGGCATGGATGTGGAGGGAGTGGCCATGGCCAGCGTGATCTCCCAGTATCTCTCCGCCGTCCTGATTCTCGCGGCGCTGTTTCGCAGCGGGGAGGACTACGGCCTTCGGTTTCACAGTCTGCGCATCAAGAGGGACAAGGCCGCGGCGATCCTGGGGGTGGGTCTTCCCACCGGACTGCAGTACGGTATCTTTCAGGTGGCGAATCTGTTTATCCAGGTGGGGGTCAACTCCTTCTCCGCGGATATGGTGGCGGGCAACGCGGCGGCCTCCAACGCGGACAATTTGGTCTACGATGCCATGGCCGCCTTCTACACGGCCTGCGGCAGTTTTATAGGGCAGAACTACGGGGCAGGGAAAAAGGACCGCATCAAAAAAAGCTATCTGGTCAGCCTGGCGTATTCCTGTGGGGTGGGCGTGGTCCTGGGGCTTTTGTTTGTGGCCTTCGGTCCCCGGTTTTTATCCCTGTTTACGAAGGAGGCCACCGTGGTGGAGGCGGGGATGAAGCGTCTGACGGTTTTGGGCCTTTCCTACGGTGTATCGGCGTTTATGGATTGTACCATAGCGGCCTCCCGGGGGCTGGGGAAAAGTGTGGTTCCCACCGTTATTGTAATTTTGGGCTCCTGCGTGTTCCGAATCCTGTGGGTGTACACCGTATTTGCCTTTTTCGGCACGGCGTTCTCCCTGTATCTTCTGTATTTCTTCTCCTGGGGTATCACCGCCCTGGCTGAGATGCTGTACTTCAGAAAAATCTACAGGACGGTTTGACGACGAAAGGGCAGTAGTCTCCCGGTGGGAGAGGACTGCCCCTTTCTCTATGTAACCCGGAGTCCGGGATTATTGTTAGGCGAAGCTGACAGGATAGTGGAAATTCCGACGACCCAACAGCTTCATTGTTTGTAAGATTATTGTATGAGATAAATGTGTACAAAATTTGTCCAAATTCATAAGAAAGTATGAAAATTATCCCAGGGCCGTGAGAATCAAAATCTCCACGCTCATCCTGTCGTTTAAGCGTCCCGTTTTGACCGCTTCTTCCGTTTCCACGCACCGGGACAGGGCCCTTTTCAGATCGGCGGTTTTAAACCTCTCCGCCTGGGCGGCATATTTTCCGGCCACAAAGGGGGGAACTTTGATCTGTGCGCCGACGGCCTTGTTGTCAAAGCCCTTTGCCCGAAGAACCTTCACCTGCAGCAGCATATTGCACTGCCTGGCAATCAAAAAAAGGATTCGCATGGGGGGCTCCCGCAGAGCGATCAGGTCATAGTAGAGGTTCAGGGCCTTTTTCGGCTGTCTGTCCGCAATGGCATTCACCATGTCGAAGATATGATTGCTCACCCGGGTGGTGCAGACGGCTTCCACATCCTGAGCCGTCACCACGTCCCTGTCCATACAATAGCAGATCAGCTTCTCCAGCTCCGACTGTATATTTTCCATATCCGTTCCGGTCTTTAAAAGGAGCAGGGAGGCGGTGTTCTCGGAGATGTTTTTTCCCTCTTTTTTCAGGATTCCGGCGATCCACCGCTTCAGGGTGTTCTCGTCCTGGACGCCGAACTCCGCCGCATAGCCCTTGGAGTGAACGGTCTTATACAGCTTGCACCGCTTGTCCACCTGACTCTCCGTGAAGACGAAGAAGGTGCTCTCGTTGGGGGATTCCAGATATTCCGCCAGTTTCTCGCCGCCGGATTTGAACAGTCCGCTGTCGTCCAGGAAGATCACACGGCGTTTGGCCAGGAAGGGCAGGGTTTCCGCCAGGTCGATAATCTCTCCCAGTGGAATGTCCTTCCCGCTGTAAAAATGAGTGTTCATGTCGTCGCCCTGGCCGCACAGGGCCTGGCGCAGCCGTTTGGCGTACTGTCTTTTCAGATACCGTTCCTCCCCGTAGAGCAGATAGGTCCGGCTGAAGCTTCCCTCTTTGATGTCGCTGTTGATTCGCTGCATGACTCTCTTTCCTCCGCCCGTGCCGGTGAACCTGCCGGTTCGCCGATGATGCTTACAGTATATATGAAAGGGCGTAAAAGTGCAAACACAACCGAAATTATTCTCGGAAAGAGCTATTGAGCATCCGGCTTTCTTGTGTTAGTATAAATGTAGAAAAGCCTGTGCATTCGGGCATAATATACACAGGAGGAGCGTTATGGGAAAGGGCAAAGGATTTTTGAACGAATTCAAAAAATTTATCACCCGGGGAAACGTGGTTGACATGGCGGTGGGCGTGATTGTGGGCGGCGCTTTCACCTCCATTGTGACTTCGCTGAACCAGGACATCCTGACTCCCGTTCTGGGAATCTTCGGGGGGACGGATTTCAGCAGTTTGACGGTGAAGCTGGGGAGCGGGGAAGCGGCTCCGGTGCTTAGCTACGGCAATTTCATCACTGCGGTCATCAATTTTTTGATTACCGCCTTCGTGATTTTCTGTCTGGTCAAGGCAATCAATGCCCTGGGGGATAAGCTGTCCCACAAGGAGGCTGCGGCTCCCTCCACGAAGAAATGTCCCTTTTGTAAAAGCGACATTGCCATAGAGGCCACCAGATGTCCTCATTGTACCTCTCAACTGGAACCTACAAAGGAATAACACGGGGGATGGGATGAATTTACAAGGGAAGAAGCCGATCCTCTTTGCGGCGGTGTGTGCGCTGGCGATGGGGATCCTGACAGGCTGCGGAAGCGGCGACGAGAAGGTGGGAGAGGGAATGAACCTGGTCCAGAGCCTGGATTACGAGGGGGCGCTGGCACAGTTCGACGAGGCTCAGGCTCTGGGGGAGAACGAGAGGCTGGTGGCCCGGGGCCGCGGCATCGCCTATATGGGACTCACCGACTATGAACAGGCCATAGGCTGTTTTAAGCAGGCGCTGGCGGCGGGCAGCGGTTTTCCGCAGCCTCTGGACTACGATCTGAATTATTACCTGGCGGCCGCCTACACCAAGAACGGCCAGTTTGCGGAGGCGGAGAGCGCCTATAACGCCATTCTGGACTTGAAGGAGGGGGAGAAGGACGCTATTTTCCTCCGGGGGAACGTGAGGTTGGCGCAGTCTAATTACGAGGGGGCCAAGGCCGATTTTGACAAGGTGGTCTCCATGGACGCCAAAAACTACGACCGGCTGATCGCCATTTACCAGGTGCTGGAATATTACGGGTACGCGGAGGTGGGACAGGAGTATCTCACCGGTGTGCTGACAGCCGAGGACAAACAGATGTCGGCCTACGACAGGGGACGGATGTACTATTACCTGGGGAATTATCAGGACGCGGCCACTCTGTTGGAGCAGTCGAGAGAGAAGGGCGGGGCGGAGAGCTATTTGTATCTGGGGAAAGCCTATGAGGCCATGGGAGATTACAATTACGCGGCCAATGTGTACAACAGCTATATCGCCCAGGACAATCATAATGCGGAGATTTTCAACAGGCTGGGGCTGTGCGAGATGACCCGGCAGGATTATCAGAAAGCGCTGGAAGCCTTTCAGGCGGGGATGCAGATTGAGCACAGCGGGATTCTGCAGACGTTGTCCTTCAATGAGATCGTGGCATATGAGTATCTGGGAGAATACCAGAAGGCGGCGGTGCTGCTGGACAATTATCTGAAAAATTACCCGGACGACGCCGCTGCCCTGCGGGAGCAGGCCTTTCTGTCCAGCAGGTAGGAGCCTGGAAACCACAGCCTGACAGATCGGCAGGCCCGCACAAAGCACGGCGGGCCCCGTGAGAGCATGGCGGGACGGCGGAAAAAGAAAGCGGGCCGCGGCAGGCAGCGGCGGGATCCATACAAAAATAAAACTGGCCGCAGTCAGCAGCGGCGAAACGGAGCGGAATATGATCAATAAACTGATAGAAAAGATAAAAAAGACGGGAGCCCCTGTGGTGGTGGGACTGGATCCCATGCTGAAATTTGTGCCGGAGCACATCAAGGCAAAAGCCTATGCGGAGCAGGGAGAGACTCTGGAGGGAGCGGCGGAGGCCGTATGGCAGTTTAACAAGGGTATAGTGGACGCCGTATGTGACCTGATCCCCGCGGTGAAGCCCCAGATCGCCATGTATGAGCAGTTTGGAATCCCGGGGCTCACTGCTTTCAAGAAGACCGTGGATTACTGCCGGGAAAAGGACCTGGTGGTCATTGGGGACGTGAAGAGAGGGGATATCGGTTCCACCTCCGAGGCCTACGCCTTGGCCCATCTGGGCAGGGTCCAGGTGGGAAGCAAGTCATACGGGGCCTTCGACGAGGATTTTATCACGGTCAATCCTTATCTTGGCTCTGACGGCGTGGAGCCCTTTATCAAGGTGTGCCGGGAGGAGAAAAAGGGAATCTTTGTGCTGGTGAAGACTTCCAACCCCTCCAGCGGCGAGTTCCAGGACCGTATCATAGACGGCAGACCTCTCTACGAGCTGGTGGGAGAACAGGTGGCGGCCTGGGGGAACGAGTGCATGGGCGACGGCTACAGCTATGTGGGGGCGGTGGTGGGAGCCACTTATCCCGAGCAGGGTAAGCTGCTGCGCAGGCTGATGCCCAAAACCTTTATTCTGGTGCCCGGCTATGGGGCTCAGGGGGGAAAGGGCGCCGATCTGATGCATTATTTCGACGAGGATGGGCTGGGGGCTATCGTCAATTCCTCCCGTGGCATCATCGCGGCATATAAACAGGAGCAGTATGGGAAGTACGGCGGGGAAGGATATGCGGACGCTTCCCGGGCGGCGGTGCTTGCTATGCGGGAGGATATCGCCCAGGCTCTGGCAAAATAGGCGTTTTCAAAGGCTGGCGGCAGAAAGGCATGGTGACTGCTATGGAGAAAAACGTACGCCTGGTCAATATCTATGTTAAAATACACAATAAACATGCGCTGACGGTGGACGATCTGGCATTTCTGGCAAAGTGGGATCCGGAGTGCTTCGCAAAGACCTGCCACAATCTGGTTTACAACGTGCCCCAGGCCGGGCGGCTCATGCAGCCCGAGGCTCCTGCCGTGAAGCAAAAGGAGCCTGCGCGGGAGCAGGAGGCGCCTGCGGTTCCCAGGCTGCCGGCGCTGACCGAGAGGGCCAAAATCGAGAACTTCCTCATAAACCTAAAGAAGCTTGAGTTAAACGATCTGAAGGTGCAGGACGTCAGCGCCCAAAGCGTGAAAAATCTCATGGGAAATCTGTACATGGAGCTGATGTTCCCCCACAATGACAGGGAAGCCTGTTTTTATGTCCAGGATCCGGAGCAGGAGTCAGTCTTTAACGAACGTGCATAGAGGTCAGATTCGTTTGATGTCGGGCCCTCCCTGTTTTTGACGCTTCCGCCGAAAACGGTTGAAACCGGAGGGGAATTATGGTAAACTTAAGCAGATCTTTGGCAGCTGTCAGGATTTGCCGTGGGAATGACGAAGATGAGGAGGAATACGGATGGAGCGTTATAAGGAGCAGTTTATCGAATTTATGGTGGACAGCGATGTCCTGAAATTTGGCGAGTTTATCCTGAAAAGCGGGCGCAAGTCCCCCTTTTTTGTGAATGCGGGAGCCTATGTGACGGGTTCGCAGTTAAAGAAGCTGGGGGAGTATTACGCCAGGGCCATCCATGACACTTACGGGGATGATTTTGATGTGCTGTTCGGGCCTGCCTACAAGGGGATTCCCCTGGGCGTGGCCGCCACCATCGCCTACGGCGAGCTCTATGGGAAGGAGATCCGTTACTGCTCCAACCGCAAGGAGGTCAAGGACCACGGGGATGTGGGGATTTTGCTGGGCAGCGACCTACGGGACGGGGACCGGGTGGTGATCATCGAGGATGTGACCACCTCCGGCAAATCGATAGAGGAGACCTATCCCATTTTAAAGGCTCAGGCCGATGTGAAGATCCTGGGACTCATGGTATCCTTAAACCGCATGGAGAAAGGGCTGGGAGGAAAGGTTGGCGCTCTGCAGGAGATTCGGGAGAAGTACGGATTTGACACCCATGCCATAGTGACTATGGCGGAGGTGGTGGAGCACCTTTACAACAGGCCTTACAAGGGACGGGTGTATATAGACGATGCCTTGAAGTCGTCCATAGACCGGTATTACGCGGAGTACGGCGCATAGGCCGGACGAAGGCGGGAGACTTGCAGATTTTAGAAAAGCGGAGGAATCGGAATGGAAGAAAAGGTCTACAAGGTTATGAAAGGCGCCGGAGCCATGAATATTGCGCTGGGAACCATCTCCCTGGTGGTGGGGCTGGTGACGGGCGTTTTGCTGATTGTGGCAGGGGCTAAGCTGCTGGCGGGCAAGGCGAAGCTGTTATTCTGATGTTTCCAAAGCAGGATTTAGAGGGCATTTCCCCAGGGGAGTGCCTTTTATCTTTCAGGGGACGGAGTGTATATGAAGAGAAAATATATTTACACTGACAAAAGACATTCCAACAGGGCGGTAATGTCCGCCATCTTGGGTATCATAAGTAATGGGTCTCTGGCGGCGGTGATCTACCTGAGCTTTCAAAAGAACGGGGAGGTCCCCCACGGGTATGGGGTGACGGGGGTGCTTGCGGTGCTTTACTCCCTGGTGGGGCTGGGGATGGGTGTCGTCACTGTCAGAGATAAGACATACTATCGTCTTTTTCCCTGGCTGGGCATATTGCTGAACACTTTGGCGCTGGGGATTTTGGCGCTGATTATTTATCTGGCAACCATGGTTTGAGTGAGGAAATGGGGGATGGCAGGATGACGGATGAGGATGAAAAAATGGAAACGGCGGAAGAATTGATTCGGGAGCGGTGGGAATTGTGCCTTGACCGAATTGGTCAAATACCCTCCGAGCCTTTCGGAGAGCCGACCTTTGAGGATTACTTTTCTAAAATGGCAGTCTTTTTGACGCAGATGGAGGAGACCCGGTGCTTTGTGGCGGGGGGAGGGATCCGGGAGGCCTCCCTGGAGGAACTGGCGGAGAGAAACCGTCGGCTGTACGGGGATATTATGCCGGAACAATACGGGGAGAGCTACGCCAATCCCGCCTACGCCGTGAGGATGCTGGGAGAGGAGTATGGCAGGATGCTGTCCTTTCTCTATGCGGAGCTTCGAAGCCTTATCGGATTTGCCCATGAGGGGCGGCTTTTTGAGCTGGTGATCAGAGGGGAGCTTTTTTTGGAGGTCTATACCGCCTTTCTCTACGAGTGGGAGGAGAAGCACGGTCTCCCTTCCCCTGAGGAAATTCGGCAGATTCTGTACTTTTTTGTGAACGATTACGCGGATGAGACGGCCAGACAGCGCATCCGGGAGCTGGTGGAGCCGGAGGGAAATTTTGCCGCGGACATCCTTTCAGGCAGCGATTTTACCGACCTTAGATATCTCTATGCCTACGGCGAGTATGTGGGCGGGAATGAGCTCGAGACAGCCCGCTTTCTCACGGGGCTGTCGCCGGAGACGCTGCGCTTGATGGCGGATACCTGCACCGAGGGGTATCGCAGGGGATTTGAGGTCGGAAACAAGGACCTGTCCGTCAAGGGCACGGTGGAGCTTCGCTATCGTCTGGGCTTTGAGCCTATGATGCGTCTGGCGGCGGAGAATTTTAAAAGGCTGGGCCTTGCGCCCACGGTGCACCGGGCGGCCTCCAGCATACTCTATCACCCCACTCTCTTTAAAAACGGTTATTATGGCGGAACGCCCAACAGGCAGTATGAATTTGATCATAAGGATGACAGGGCGCTCTTTCTGGACAAAAACTATGTGAACCGCACTTTGGAGGTGACCCGGTCGGCCTTTGAGGAATACAGGCTGCAAGCCCGCCGTTACGCCGGCCCCGCGGTGGTGGAGACCTTTGGGGAGCCGGGCTTTGAGCCGGTGAACAAGGCGGAATGTCTGAGGCTTTCAGGGGAGCAGAACCGTCTGTGGGTAGAGTACCGGGCCCGGGCGGGAGAGTTGCAGAGAGAGTATATACCGGAGGAGGAGCGAAGCTTTACTATCATAGCCTTTCCCGTGCCTGAGATTGGACCCTGCTTTTCGTCTCTCTTTTATGATATTATCCGGGTGAACACCCTGGACTACAGTCTGTATCAGAGGATTCAGCAGACGCTGATCGAAGCCCTGGATCAGGGGACGGCCTGTGAGATCCGGGGAAGGGAGGGCAACCGCACCGACCTTAGGGTGAGTCTTTTCCCGATTCGGGACAAGACCCGTGAGACCGGATTTGAAAACTGTGTGGCGGATGTGAATATTCCGGTGGGAGAGGTCTTTACCTCGCCCAGGCTTAAAGGGACCGAGGGACTGCTCCATGTGAGACGCGTGTATTTAAACGGCCTGGAATACCGGGGGCTTGCCCTGCGTTTTTCGGACGGCATGGTGCGGGATTACACCTGTGAAAATTTTGAGCGGGAGGAGGAAAACCGGGCTTTTATCCGGGAGAATCTCCTGTTTCGCCACGACACGCTTCCCATGGGGGAGTTTGCCGTGGGCACTAACACCACGGCCTATGTGGCGGCAAGGAAATACGGTGTGGAGGATAAGCTGCCCATTCTGATTGCGGAAAAGATGGGGCCGCATTTTGCGGTGGGGGACACCTGCTACTCCCATGCGGAGGAGATAAGGGTGTTTAACCCCGACGGCAGGGAGATCGCCGCCAGGGATAACGAGATCTCCCTTTTGCGTCACACCAGACCCGCGGAGGCGTATTTCAACTGCCATACGGACATCACCATTCCCTATGACGAGCTGGGGGAGCTTAGCGTGGTGAGGGAGGACGGAAGCAAAATCACCCTGATACGGGACGGACGCTTTGTACTGGCGGGGACGGAGGAGCTGAATATCCCCCTGGACAGCCCGGAAAATAATAAAAATTTATAAGAAATTTGCAGATATATATTGCATCCCTTAGCTAATTTTAGTAAACTAGGGAATAGTTAGTGGTGGCAATCTGTGCGTCACCACAATATGTAGTGCTTTAGTACGATATAAAACGGTGTGGAGGAGGACATTATGGCGGCAAAGGTTGGCATTGTGATGGGCAGTGACTCTGATATGCCCGTAATGGCGAAAGCGGCGGAGATATTGGACGAATTGGGCATTCCCTATGAGATGGCGATTATCAGCGCTCACAGAGAGCCCGACGTATTCTTCGAGTACGCCAGAAGCGCGGAGGAAAAGGGCTTTAAGGTGATTATTGCGGGAGCCGGCATGGCGGCGCATCTGCCAGGTATGTGCGCGGCGATCTTTCCCATGCCCGTCATCGGAATTCCCATGCATACATCTTCCCTGGGAGGCCGGGATTCCCTGTATTCCATCGTGCAGATGCCCTCCGGCATACCGGTGGCAACCGTGGCCATAGGCGGAGGAGCCAACGCGGGTCTTCTGGCGGCCAAAATTCTGGCCACATCGGACGGGGAGCTTCTGCGGAAGCTCAAGGAATACAGCGCGAAATTGAAAGCCCAGGTGGAGGCCAAGGACGCCGTCTTAAAGAGGGACGGCTATCGGGCGTATCTGGAGGGACAGAAGAAATAGAGCGGCATACGACGGTTAGGAGAGAGAAAATGGCGATGGATTATAAGAATGCCGGAGTGGATATCGAGGCGGGATACCGGTCCGTGGAATTGATGAAGGAGTATGTGAAGGGGACCATGCGTCCGGAGGTGCTGGGCGGAATCGGCGGTTTTTCAGGAGCCTTTTCCCTGGAGGCCTTAAAGGGCATGGAAAAGCCCGTGCTTCTGTCGGGCACGGACGGCGTGGGCACCAAGCTCAAGCTGGCTTTTCTTTTGGATAAGCATGATACCATAGGCATTGACTGTGTGGCCATGTGCGTCAACGATGTGGCCTGCGCCGGGGGCGAGCCCCTGTTTTTCCTGGATTATATCGCCTGCGGCAAAAACGAGCCCGAAAAGATTGCGGCCATCGTGAAGGGCGTGGCGGAGGGCTGCAGGCAGGCGGGAGCCGCTCTGGTGGGCGGAGAGACTGCGGAGCATCCGGGGATGATGCCGGAGGATGAGTATGATCTGGCGGGCTTTGCCGTGGGCGTGGCGGACGAGAAGGATTTGATCACGGGCGACGGTATTAAGCCCGGTGACGCTTTGATAGGCATAGCTTCCTCCGGGGTGCATTCCAACGGTTTCTCTCTGATCCGCAAAGTCTTTGAGATGACGGAGGAAAGCCTGAACACCTACTATGAGGAGCTGGGGGCCACTCTTGGGGAAACCCTTCTTACCCCCACCAGAATATATGTGAAGGCTCTGCGGAGCGTGAAGGAAGCAGGGATTGCCGTGAAGGGCTGCAGCCATATTACGGGCGGCGGCTTCTATGAGAATATACCCAGGATGCTTCCCCAGGGCATTCGGGCGGCGGTGAAGCGGGACAGCTATGAGGTTCCGGCAATTTTTAAGCTGCTGCAGGAGAAAGGACAGATCGAGGAGCGGGTGATGTACAACACCTACAATATGGGATTGGGCATGGTGCTGGCCGTGGATTCCGCAGATGCCCTTCGGACGGCGGAGGCTCTTCGAGCCGCCGGGGAGACCGCATATGTGGTGGGAAGCTGCACGGCGGGGGAGAAAGGTGTGGATTTATGCTGAGAGTGGTAGTGCTTGCATCCGGCGGCGGCACGAATCTGCAGGCTGTCATCGACGGGGTGGCGGCCGGGGATATCACCGGCGTCATGCTGGCGGGATTGATCTCCAACAACAAGACGGTGAAAAGTTTGGAGAGGGCGCGTCTGGCGGGGATACCTGCCGTCAGCGTTTCTCCGAAGGACTATGAGGACAGGGAGGCCTTTCACAGGGCTCTCCTGGCTAAGGTGGATGAGTTTGAACCGGATCTCATCGTGCTGGCAGGTTTTCTGGTAGCCATACCGGAGGAGATGGTCAGGCGGTACGAGGGGCGGATCATTAATATACACCCCTCTCTGATTCCTTCCTTTTGCGGCGTGGGCTATTACGGTCTTAAAGTGCATGAGAAGGTTCTGGAGCGGGGAGTCAAGGTGACGGGAGCCACAGTGCATTTTGTCACCCAGGGCATGGATGAAGGCCCCATTATATCACAGCGGGCAGTATACATAGAGGAGGGGGATACCCCTGAGATTCTGCAGAGGCGCGTTATGGAGCAGGCGGAATGGATTCTGCTTCCCCGGGCCATAGACGATATTGCCAACGGGCGTGTGCGCATGGAAGACGGCAGATGTAAGAGAAGTGAGTAACATACAAATACGCGTCAAAAGAGGTGATCGGCAATGAAAGTGTTAATTGTAGGAAGCGGCGGCAGGGAGCACGCCATCGCAGTCAGCGTGGCGAAAAGCCCCAGGGTGGACAAAATTTACTGTGCCCCCGGCAATGCGGGAATCGGGCAGCTTGCGGAATGTGTGGATATCGGAGCCATGGAGTTTGAAAGGCTCACCGCTTTTGCCAAGGAAAATTCCGTCGATTTCGTGATTGTGGGGATGGATGACCCTCTGGTGGGAGGCTTGGTGGACGTTCTGGAGGCGGAGGGGATAAGATGCTTCGGCCCCCGGAAGAATGCGGCCATCCTGGAGGGAAGCAAGGCTTTTTCCAAAGATTTGATGAAGAAGTACAAAATTCCCACCGCTGCCTACGAAAACTTTGACGATCCCGGGGAGGCCGTGAGGTATCTGGAGGAGAGAGCAGACTATCCCGTGGTGTTAAAGGCGGACGGTCTGGCCCTGGGTAAGGGCGTGCTGATCTGTAATACAAAGGAGGAGGCTCTGGCCGGCGTGAGGACCATCATGGAGGATAAACAGTTCGGCGCCGCCGGGGACAGGATGGTGATCGAGGAGTTTATCACGGGTCCCGAGGTCAGTGTGCTCTCTTTCGTGGACGGGAAAACCATACGGATTATGACGTCGGCACAGGATCACAAGCGGGCCCAGGACGGAGACAGGGGGCTCAATACCGGGGGCATGGGAACCTTTTCCCCCAGCCCGTTCTATACGGCTGAGGTGGATGCTTTCTGCAGGGAGCATATCTATCAGGCTACGGTGGACGCCATGGCGGCGGAGGGCCGTCCTTTCAAGGGAGTGATTTTCTTCGGGCTGATGTTGACGCCTGCCGGCCCCAGAGTGTTGGAGTATAACGCAAGGTTCGGAGATCCGGAGGCCCAGGTGGTGCTGCCCCGGATGAAGAACGATATTATCGAGGTGATGGAGGCCTGTGTGGACGGCACTCTTGACAAAATAGAGCTGGAATTTGAAGACAACGCGGCGGTGTGCGTCGTGTTGGCCAGCCAGGGTTATCCCGTCTCCTATGAGAAGGGATTTAAGATTACGGGGCTTGAGCGTTTCGAGGGGGAGGAAGGGTATTTCTGCTTCCACGCCGGAACGAAGAGGACTGAGGAGGGCATTGTGACAAACGGCGGACGCGTTCTGGGGATTACCGCCAAGGGTTCCACGCTCCTGGAGGCCAGAGCCAACGCTTACGGGGCTGCAGAGTGGGTCCGGTTTGACAACAAGTATATGAGGCATGACATCGGCAGAGCGATAGACGAAGTGCGGGAATAGATTATGTGGATCCGCGAGCCCCGGGCGTGCGGATATAAGAGAGGTATGGGTAGCTATATGAGAGAAGGCTTGGTGAAGGAAGATCTGTATCACGCACCCCAGTCCTGCCCTGAATGCGGCGGGAGCGTGGTGTTTAAGGGAGTGGGTGAGTATAAGTGTGAGAGATGCGGCGCGGTGGCCTATGACGACTATGGCATCGTGCATATGTATCTGGAGAACCACAGGGGAGCTAACGCCGCGGAGGTGGAGGCGGCCACAGGCGTATCCCAGCGGTCCATCCGACAGATGTTGAAGGATTCCCGTCTGGAGGTGGCGGACGGTTCCAGGGTGGCCCTGCGCTGCGAGGCCTGCGGTCAGCCCATACGAAGCGGCCGGTATTGTCCCAGGTGCGAGGTGGAGGTGCATCGGGCCAAGGAGAACGAAAAGCACGAAAAGCTGATGAAGAACGCTCAGGGCTTCGGCTCGGCACAGCGCGGCGACGAGGGTCAGAAGCGTTTTGTCCGGGAGTAAATAGCTTGCAGAAAGGAAACAGATGAGAAAAATGAGGAAAGAACATTGGATACGGAAGGTTCTGCTGGGGGGTGCGTCCCTGCTGGCGGCACTCGCCATAGCGTTTGTGTCGGATGCCTTTTGCCTGGTGAGCTACGCCCAGAGCGAGTGCAGGGTGCTTGCCGCCAGCGGGAAGATACGCCAGGATGCCAGCACGGAGAGCACGGCTCTCGCCAGTGTGGAGAAGGATGACAAGCTCACCGTCAACGGGCAGATAGAGGGCGCGGACGGTAATGTTTGGTACAGAGTCTTTGTGAACGCCGAGTCCCTGGGATATATTCGCTCCGACTTGGTGGAGATCATGGGCGGCGCCACTCCGCCGTCACTGACTGCGACTGTCACCGCCAGCACCACCCCCGCTTCTCCGCCTGTGAGCGCCACGCCTCCGGAAAATCTGGAGCAGGTGAACCCGGTCAGTGCCACCGTTACAGGGGGACAGGCCGTGCGTGTGAGGAGCGAGGCATCCACCACCAGCGGCCAGATCATCACCACCGCTGCCAGAGGAACGGCTCTGACCGTGTCGGGGCGGATTACGGAGAATTTGGAAAAGCCCTGGTACTGGGTTACCTTTACGGTGGACGGAGCCGAGGTGAGCGGTTTTATCCGTTCCGATTATGTGGATTTGTCGGCGGAGTTGACGCCTGTGGCGGCGGAACCGCCTGCGACGCCCGAACAGCCAACGGAGCCTACGGATCCTGTGGTTACGCCGGAGCCTGTGCCGGAGGAGCCTGTCAAGAGCTATGAAACACAGCTTCAGGGAGAAAAGTGGTGGCTGCTCGACAATATCAACGGTCAGCAGTATGATATTCAGAATATTTTCGACACGGTAAACGATAACCTGGCCCTCTATGAGGAGGACGAGAAGCTGATCAAGAACCTGAAAATCATCATCATCATGCTGGTGGTGGTAATACTGCTTCTGGGCATGGGATTGCTTATGGTGATCTTCAGGATGAAGGATATGTCTGATTCCGCCTACTTTGAGGAGGTGGAGAAGGATACTCTGCGAAGGAAAAGCGCTGACCGGCCGCAGAATAACGGCGGGCAGAGAGCAGCCAAGTCCCAGGCGCCTCCCAGACAGCAGGGCAGGTCTCAGACGGTGCGGGACGTACAGGGAAGGCCCGCCCAGGACGGCAGACGCGCGGTGCAGACGGGCCGTCCGGTGCAGGGTTCTGCAAGCGGCAGGAATCCCCAGGGGGTTCGTCCCGTTCAGGGAGGCAGACCTGTCCAGGGTGGCAGGGATCTCCAGGAGAGGCGTCCCGTCCAGGGAGGCAGATCAGTTCCGGGCGACAGGGATATGCAGGAGGGGAGACGCTCCGCCCAGGGTGACAGAGAGATGCAGGAGAGGCGTCCCGTCCAGGGGGGCAGACCTGTTCCGGGCGACAGGGATATGCAGGAGGGGAGACGCTCCGCCCAGGGTGACAGAGAGATGCAGGAGAGGCGTCCCGTCCAGGGAGGCAGATCAGTTCCGGGCGACCGGGATATGCAGGAGGGGAGAC
>CATLGW010000014.1 GCA_949948715.1 uncultured Lachnospiraceae bacterium
TTATTAAAGTATGTCCTTTTTATAGAATAACAGAATAATACGGAGCTTTTTCTAAAAATCACATATAAAAACAGCAAAAGTAAAGCTGTCGCTTCACGATTTTTCAATCGTTAGTGCGACAGCCCCCTATTATCGAGGTGGGCATATAACCGGAGAAAACCTGTCAGCCAGGCCCTTCCCACGGCGGGAATTTTCACCGGATTAAGTTCCCGGATATCCCCGCCCCGTTCAGGCCCTGGGCACCGGCTCTGACAGCCTCTGCATCTGATCCAGCACCGCCATGTCCATCTTAACATAACGCCTGTATTTTTTATCAGCTCCGTCGTATACCTTCTTGGTCAGGTGATCCTTGTCCGTATCAATCCATTTCAAATTTTTCCAAATCCGCAGCTTGTTCGCCGTCGTATCAAAGGCATTGCGGCCAAGCAGCTTTTCCAGGCGTCCTCTGTCTGTCAGGAGAAATCCCCTGTGCAACGCAGCCCCATGGCCCTCCAGGAATCTGCCCACCGCTATAAATTCCCGGATATAAACCTCCAGCATCCCTACGCCTCCTGTCTGCGCTGCACCGAAGCCTCCATAAATGCCCGGCTCACGTAATACACCCGGATATCGCCCGAGGTAAAGACACACTTCCCGTTATCGTCAGATTTCACCATCATCAGCTCCATGCATCGGTTCAGGAATGCCTTTAAATCGATTCTGGCATATCTGCAGATATAATCGTCAAAGACAGACTGCTCTATCTTGAAGAACATCTCCGAATTCTTTGTGGCGTAATTGTACCTGATATAATCCTCTTTCGTAATGATCATTCTCGCTATATGATAGAAATCACACATGAAGTCCAAAAGGCCGCTTTCCCCTTCCTGAAGAACCCTCCTCTCCGCCGCGGACGCCCCGGGAGCCCCGTCCTCTCCCCCCGCCTGCAGCTTACGCTGCAAAGCTTTTATCTCCTGCTCCAGTTCCTCTCCCTGCCTGTTCTTTTCCTCGATCTGTCTCGTTCCCTCCGTCACGCGATCAATCAGACGATTGACTTTTTTCTTTAGCTTCGCTTCCTCATTTTGCATACAAATCTCCTTTTTCCGCGCCTACGCTGCATATTTTTTGAAAATTTTTATTGAAAAATTATATTTTGAATCCCTTCCATGGCCAGCATCGCCGCCGCGATATAAGGCACCAGGGGAACCGGAGCCTTTAAATTCCCCCGCCTGTTTATGTTCCTTCTGGCCGCCTGTACCAAAGCCAGCAAAACAAAGGACAAAGCCATAAGCCCCAGGTGCCATACCAATCCCCGCCCTCCTGCCGCCAGGTACAGGGCGCACACCCCAAAGGCAATGCCGTCCGCGCCCCCGTAAAACCGCCGAAACAGGATAAGCTGCAGGAGAAAGAACACCCCCAGCTCTGTCCATATGTTTCCGGACACTCCGGACGCCGCAAGGAGCCCCAGCCCGGAAACCGCCGCCGGGACAAAGGCCAGGTCCGGCACCGTCCGGGTATAATGGTCGCAGGTCGCGGCCAGGGCCAGGGAGCCCCACAGAAAGGCCGCCATGGCTCCCTGAAACGCGTCCGCCGGAGGAATCACTGCAGCAGCCAGGTAAGCCAGGGCGGCAGCCCTCTCCCGCCTTCCCTCCGGCACCCGGTAGGTTCTGTCCAACGCCCGGAAAAGTCGCCAGCCGGTGGAAAACACCCCCAGGGACAAAGAAAACCGCAGCGCCGCCAGAAGCACCGCCCTCACCTGAGCCTCCAGCGCAGCTCATCTAATATCGTCCCCGACACGGAAATCACGCTTAAGGAGGGATAATCCTCCAACTGCTTGTCCCCCTTGTAAGCCCTTACCGTGACGGTATAGGCCGCGTCCTCCGGCGCGTACAGGGGAATCATAAACTCCAGTTCCTCCTCATGGCGGTAGGCCGGCTTATCTGTGTACACATAGGTGCGGTTCAGCTCCGGGTCAAGCTCCAAAAGCTCCTGGGGGAACTCCACCTCCACCCGGTCCGCATAGCCCCAGGTGGTGATCGTGAGGATGCCGCTCTCCCCCCGCTTGAACACGGGATCGTGAGGCTCCAGCATCCGCTGAATGGAAGTCTCCAGGGAAAACTCCGTGGCCCCCGCCCCTGCATAGCTGACATTGCCCACGTTGTCCACGGCGCAGGCCGTCACATTGAAGTCTCCGCTGAAGATGGGCTCGTCCTCGGTTATGCCGATCTTAATGGATCCGGAGGCGTCCGGCCTGTAAACCTTGTGCATGGCATTGTCCGTATTGTATATTTCCACGTAAAAATCCCTGACGCCGCTCAGCGCGTCCCAGGCGGTGCACAACAGGGTCACGTCCCCGTCCCTGCGGTCTAAAAGCTCCCGCCCTTCCAATGCCTCCAGGCCGTTTATTACCGGCGGTGTGCCGTCCCCTATGATGGATGTGCCGTTCAATCGGTCCGCGCTGTAATCAGAATACACAATCCCCCCCTGGAAATCTGCCCCGGCCACAGGCACCAGGCCGATGGTCACGCCGTCCGCCCCAGGATCCAGGGTAAAGGACTGAGCTGCCGAGAGCCCCGCCCACCCCTCCGTCCGGAATGCCCGAGTGGACGGGTATATTGCAAGCAGCGGCTCCCCGGCGGCCTCCACGGCATAATCCGAGGCCGTGACCCGCATTTCCACTGCCGCCACCGGA
This sequence comes from uncultured Lachnospiraceae bacterium, assembly GCA_949948715.1. Taxonomy (GTDB): domain Bacteria; phylum Bacillota; class Clostridia; order Lachnospirales; family Lachnospiraceae; genus Acetatifactor. The sequence goes on from CATLGW010000014.1 coordinate 2,672, forward strand.
CGGCTGTCGAACCGCACCGTGTTCCGCGCGGTCTCCCCCAGGGCCGTGCTCTCAAACACCGCGTAATTGATCTGGTAGTCGTCCCTGGCCCTGCCGTCCATGTACGCCCCGTAATGCAGGGTAAAGGGAGTCTCCCCGTCGCTTCTCACATAGACGGCGCCGTTTCCCGCCCGGTATACGTTCTCCCCCTCCTCCACCGTCAGGGGCCTGGTATACAGAGGCCATTTCAATGCCGGGTCCGCCAGCCCCAGCGGGATGTGGGAGGTGGGCCCCAGGTTTCCCGCCCGGTCCACCGCCGCCACATGGAGGTACTGCACCGCGTCCGACAGGGAGGCGGTCCAGGCCGGGGCGGCAGTGAAGGAGCCATTTCCCGCTGTGGCTGCAGTGCCGCCGTTTCCGTCCACCAGGACATAATAGCCCGCTACCCCGGAAACCAGAGTATTCACGGTGACATTGGAATTGCACAGCAGGGACGCCGTACCGGCCAGATAGGATTCCGCCCTGTGATGGTACGGCGTTCCGTTATCCCCGGGCGCTTCCCAGGACAGGGACACACTGCTTCCCCCCAGGGCCTCTTTCCTTACGCCCTCGGCTGCCACCGCATCGGGAGCCGCATAGTCCGTGGCCGTCACCCCGCCCAGGCTCAGCCCGTCCACAAACCCTACCCGCTCTGACCGGATGCCCACTGCCCCATCCCCTGAATGTTTCCCGGGATCCCCACCGTAGGAGGACGCAAAGGCCGCGTTGACAAAGCTGCTTCCGCCGTAGGCGGGGGAGGCGGAGGCCTCCTGGATCACCACGTCCACAATGTCCCCCAGCAAATAGTGTCCGTTGGCGTGCTCCTCAGACTCCACCCCGTGGTGAAAATCCGATACTCCGTAAAAAAACATACCGAAGCTGCCGGGCTTGTCTCCGCAGTACAACGCGTCGTAAGAGTTCGGGCTGGCTTCCGGGGCTGTCCACACATTCGCCGTGCTGCCGATCACAAAGTATGCCTTGCCCCTGATATAAACATAGTCATCCGCCGTCCAGTCGGGATTCTCCTCCGTGATAAGGTAATCATCGTCAATCCGGTATTTCCATTCCGCCCACATATGGTTGCATCCCTCGTTGGCCTCGGTCTTTTCGTACTTCTTGAAAGTGACGGTAACATGGCTGCCCGCGGGCAGCTCCAGGGGCATCAGCTTCTTCCCCGTAACCTCCGGGATAACGGCCCCCGCCGTTCCCCCTTCATAACCCCCGCCGCCCCCGGCCCCGCCGCTGGCTCCAGGGGCCCCCAGGGTGCTGGCGCCGGGCAGGACGCTGGCGGAGCTTCCCCCCGGCCCGCCGTCGGCCTTGGCGGTGGCCCCTCCTCCTCCGCCGGCAATCAGAAGAGTGCCTTTTAAGCTGCTGGATACCACAGTGCAGCCGCCTCCCACGGCCCCCACGGACGGGTCTCCCGTGCCCCCACCGTTGTACCCGCCCTGTCCTCCGATGTTGTAGGTGATGACCTCCCCGGCCTGTAAAAAGAAGCTTCCGGACACAGTTCCCCCCAGGCCGCCGGAATGGGACCCGTACCCGCCTCCCTGGGCTCCCTCCGCCGTAAGCATATAAATCCCCGTGTAGGGCACGGTATAGCTTCCGGGAGCGCCGCTGTAGCCGAAGCTTTCCTCCACGCTCCGACTGTTGGAGATATCATTCGCCGCGCAGACCTGAGTCCAATGCCGCCCCCCGTCCCTGCTCTGATAAAGAAGGTAGGTCTTATTCAGCCCGTCGGGCTGGAACCAGGACAGGTCAACGGCCCCCCTGCCCCCGTTGGCATGGTAATTGTCCTCGGAGCGCAGCACCAGCTCCGCCCATTGTGCGTACAGCGTCATATCTCGGTCAGGAGTAAGGGGATCCCCGGGCTTTCCGGCGGGATCCGTAAACCCCGGATCATAATACCATCCGCCGAAGGAGCTCCCCGGCTTCGTCGGGGCAGGCAGGATAATGGGATCCGCCTGATAGTTAGCCCGGATCGTGTCCCTGTTGCCCTGGGGCGCAAGGAAAGTGTACCAGGAATTATAAAAATCGCCGCGGAAGGGCTGCTCCATGCTCCACTCCGTGAAATGCCGGGTTCCGGTGACGGGGGCGATATAGCCGCCTCCGTTGGTCTCGAAGGAGACCGTATGCCCTGCCGGAGGCGTGAGGTTTCCGCTGTCCGCCAGGTACCGGCTCAAGTAGCTCCCGGTGACGGTGGAGACCCCTGGCCGGCCGTTGTAGAGCCCTCCCGCGGGATCTATGGCCAGGGTGCTCACCGAGGGCTTCCATTGGGCGTACAGAGTCACCACACCATCGTCTTCAGTTGTCAAGTTCAATATTTCCGCCCCATCCATGAAACTGGTTCCCCTGCCGTCCGGCCTGGTATTCCACCCTGTAAACTCATAGCCAACGCGGGTATATGTATTTTTGCTTAAATGTGTCAGCGGGGTAACCGGCTCCCCATTATAAACAGTAGCATTGTTGTACATATGAATGCTGTCCGACATATACCCACTGGCATTTCCGGCATTAGGATCATATTTAACCTTATACCTGTTCCAGGAAATCTCCTTGCAGGAATGCTCTGTCAGCCCCACTCCTTGCTCGAAGTTCTCGCACCACGGACAACAGTAATAATAAAACATATCACCTATATCCAGGTAATCGATGGAGTACGCAGCCTCCTTGCTCATGTAGACCAACTGGGTCAGTCTTTCCCCGCAGTCGGCACAATAGGCTACCCACCCGGAATAATAGTAGCCGCCGCAAAGGTTCCTCTTAACAGGCACACCATGCCATAGGCTTTCCCATTCAGCTCCCGGGTACGCATTGTGGACGCAGTGCCCATGCTGGTGCTCCACCTGCCAGTATCCGACTGGAATAGTCCCCGTCCTCCTATAGGAATAGTAATGCTCCCCAGCGTTTACCGCCCGGACGCTGGACGCAATACCGGTATGCGCCACGTCCCCGTCATACCAGGTGTAATCCGTGTCCCCCGCGTTGGTAGTCCATGCCTTTCCGTCGGGGCTGAAGGACACATAGGAGCTGTTGTATATGGTTTCCGGCTCCTTTGCCTCCGCCCTCCCTGCCGGGAACAGCAGGGCAGCCAGGACCAGCGCCAGCCCTGTTACCAGCCTTTTTCTCTCCAAATCTTCTCCCTCCTTCCCTTTAAGGGCAAAAAAAGCCCGAACATTACTGTTCGGACTTCCAGGTTTTTTTCTTCACTTTTTCAATTGTTTATGTTATGCTTATTCAGGAACAACCGTGTTGCAGGGTGGCGCTGGCCTTCATTCTTAAGAATGGAGGTGATGCCTATGAGAAATCATTTTGATTTCAAGGATGTGCTGACTTTCGGCATTTTCCTTTTGGCATTGCTTACATATATTTCCAATATGTGAAAGTAAAACCATATCATAGAAAAACCACCCCTAAACTTTGACCGAGCGAAGGGTGGCTTTTCTACTTTTCACATTGGCCAACCCACCTTGTGGGCGGTTGTTCCTTTTGACACCTCCACTATACCATACCGCCGCCCGAAGTTCAAGGGAATTATTCCTCCCACACTGTCCCTCCAGCCCAATACCTCCTTCCGAATTTTCTTGTCTTTTTATGCATTCTGTGTTATAGTTAACATATCCATTGTAAGTTGCATCCCCTCTTGGGAAGCTGAAAGCCCGGACTCTTTCGTTCGGGCTTTTAGTATTGTATGTTGCTTTTTATTTTTAACTACTGTTCTTCATTGCATACACTACACTTAACAACTGTCTTTGTCACAACTGAATGTGTCTCTGGATCCCATTCTTCGTAAGAAACTTCTACCCAGTTATGTTCTCCTGTTGAAGGAATACTTTCCTCTTTTCCTGATCCACACACAGTACAGGTATATTTTACTGAACCACTATTTATACAATCCGGTTCCCACACCACTGTTCCTCCATCCCATGTATGATCTGATGGAGGATCAAAGCCTGTCGCTAACAGCAATCCACACCGGGCACATCCTTCCACCCAATCGCTTCCCTGCAGACAGGTTACGGTGGCTCCATCTGTTTTCCTTACAATGTCATGCCCCAACGCCGGAATGGCGCTCTCCGACTGTACCTCCCCGCACTCGGAGCAATACGTTTTCGTGCTCCCCGCCTCCGTACAGGTGGCATCCTTGGTCTCCGTCACATAAGTGTGGGTATGGGCGGGCTTTGATTCAGCCGGCTTTGCCTCCGCCGGTTTAGATTCCGCAGGCTTCGATTCTGTAGGCTTAGACTCGGATGGCTTTGTTTCGGTAGGTTTTGTCTCGCCGCTGCTATCTCCCTCTGTCGGTGCGCCACTCGGTTTTCCCTGCGCCCCCTGGTTCTCTCCTTCAGACGGCTTGTCTCCTCCCTCCGGAGCGCTGCTTTCCGCTGCAGAGCTGCCGGCAGCTCCCGTTTCCGCGCTTCCGGATGCCGATGTTCCCTTATCCTTTGCTCCCGCCTGGGACGCGCTCACGGCTGCGCCGGAGGGGCTCTGCTGGTCTGTGGAGGATACCGCGCTGCTTTGGCTTCCCTGGGTACCCCGGCTCTCCTGGGCGCTGCTCACTCCCGGCTTCTGGCCGGTCTGTGTACCACTCAGGGACGCCTGGGAGAGGTCTGTTCCCCCCCGGTCCGCTTCCGCGCTGATCTGCGCCGCGGCCTGGGCATCCGCTTCTCCGCTGCGGTTCCCGCATCCGGATGTCATAACCATTGCGGCAGACATAATAATGACAGCAAGTACCCTTTTCATCTTCATATTGTCCCCCCTGTTCTACAATTACTCTGCCATTATACCATACCCGAGGCAGATTGTGTACCATTTCCTGGAATCCTGTAAAATTCCTTTAAATGAAATAAGCCCGGGCGGTTCTGCTCGGACTTTCTGCCTCCAAAGATATGCCGACTTTCGGTATTTTCCTTTTGGCATTGCTTAGATACCCGTCTCTCCTGCACTTTTTCAGCTACGGCAAAGGATCCAAACATCTCTGTCCGGCTCCTTTGCCGCATTTTTTCTAACTTCGTCCGAAACCATATGCAGTTGTCAAGGTACAAAAACACCCCTATGCATCCCAGCGCAGATAGCTCATTCCCCGCAGTCTTTCACCACGCGCAGGGAGCCGGAGGCCAATCCCTCATAAAACTCCGCCACGTCCGAATTGTCCAGGTAAATATTGATGCGCTGCGCAGAGGACACGGTGTCCGACGGGTCGATGGCCACACCGGAGGCGTCGAAGGCCTGTACGACATACAGGCTGCTCCAGGCAGGCACGGCCTCTGCTTCTGTGGCGCTTCCCGGCGGCTCCTGGCTTTCTCCCAGGCTCCCTCCTGTGCCCTGCGGACCTGACACCACATACACATGAATGCGGTCCCCTGCCCGCAGAACCCCGCCCACCATCTGGGACAGGTCCTCCGCCTTGACGCCGGCTATGACAGGATCCTCCATCCCGGCTGTCACCTCGTCCAGGGTTTCGAACAGGCCTGACGTGGCAAAGGTCCCCTGGTCCAGCGTTACCCGCGCAACCAAGCCGTCCAACTGCCCCGGGTCGGTGATGGCCGCGGCTGGTATAACCGACGCGTCCACCGTGGCTGCACGGAAATATCCGTTAAAGTTGTCAGCCGTGATCAGCGTCCCCTTGGGGATACTGCCGGACGCGGCGTACACCGTCCCCTTCTCGTAGTCTGACAGCGCGCTCTTTGCCGCGTTGATCAGCACCAAGTAAATAATCACCGCCGCCACTGTGGCCACCGCCATCACCCCGGGCAGGATGCTCCCGCCCTTCCCTTCCTTCTTTTCCCTTTTCTCTTTTTTCCCCTTCTTCCCTTCCCTGCTCCTCATCTTTCCTCTCCCTTAATCGCTGACGATATCCACCAGCTTCTCCTTCGTTGCGTCCACCTGTATGTCGAATAGCCCCGTAACCGGATACGTGATCCGGCTGTATACGCTGGTGGACGCCACCGCCTCCCCGGTGGGCGCCGCCACGCTGCCAAGCCCTCCCGCTACCGTGTAGCTGGCGGTGCGCTCCCCGTAGGTATAGACGTCCACGTCGCTGCCGCGCACGTTGTAGACCGTGTATTCTAAAATTTCCACAGGACCCGCCATAAGGGCGTCCTCTCTCATCCACTGCTCATTTAACTGCATATTGTAGCGCAGCGCATCCTGGTACAGGGCGTAGGCCGAATCCGGATCCTCCACCAGAATCCGGTGGGTGGCCCCGTACTCTCTTACATCCACCAGAGCGGAGGCCAGGTTGGAGGCCGCCAGCGCGTCCTCCGTCCTCCGCCCCATGGCCCGCCACAGGTATTCCTGGCACATCACGGCGATCACGGCCATCGCAAAGGTCATGGCAAACAATGTCACTGCCAGGCTCACCTGGCCTTTCCTTTTCCTCATGCCCCGATTCCTCCCTAATATTTCGCGGTGCTGGACATCCGTATCCGAACGGGAAATCCGGCGTCCTCAAACACATAATCGAACATCCCGCCTCCCGCCATATTTAAGGCCTCCAGGGGAAGGGTGCACTGGATCTCCAGGTAAACCGCATTCCCGTACCCCGCCTCGGACAGGGTGCTGCCCGTCAGGTCGATGTTTTCCGCCCCATAGTCTGCCAGGGTCTGCTGCAGTTCCGCGCGCCCTGAGGACGACAGGCACCCTTCCGTTTCCATCCGCAGCAGATACTTCCGCGCCACCATGTCCAGGTCCTCCTTGGCCATGACCATCTTTGTCATGTCAATAAACGCCAGACACAAAATGAACATAGCCACGGTAGCCAGGAGGGCGGGCAGGGTCTGCAGCAGCGCGCCGCTGCGTTTCTTCCCGGGCATCATTACATCCCCAGGATGCCCTGGGCCTTGGTGGTCAGGTTGCCCACAATGGTGGTAATGAAGGTCGAAAGCTGCTCCTTCATCACGATGCACAGCAGCAGGGCAATAATGCACAGGCCCACCGTTACCAGGATCCCGTCGATGCCCTCCCGCTTCCGGAAGCATCCATAGAAGCGCCTGCACCCCTCCCATGCGGCCTCTCTTATTTTCTCGGTTCCACTCATTGCCTTTTTCTTCATAAACTCTCTCATTGCCTTTCCTCCATTTCTCTCTTTCTCATTTTACAGTTGTCCCGCAGCCCCCAGGATGTAGGTAACGCAGGCGTACAGTATAACGGCGATGGCCGCCGCAAACACCACAATGATGCACACTGTGGTAAAGCGGTTCAGCTCCTCCTTCTTTCGCAAAAGCAGGGCCGCCTCCATGTCCTTGATCTGGTCCGCCATGTCCCGCAGGGGATCCACGGCCTGGCCGGACTCCTGGGCCTGCTTCAGAATGATACACAGGGAATCAATGAATCCGTTCCCGAATTTTTTCTGGAAACGGTCCACCGCCTCACCAAAGGAACTGTGTACAAAAAGGTCGCTGGACAGCTCCTCCAGACCCTGCCGCAGCCGCCCTCTGGGGAGGCTGCGGTGGCATTCAACCAGTGCGTCCGTCACATGGATGCCGGCTTCGATCTGCATGGACAGGGAATTGTACAGACTCTCTAACTGTGCTGTCATCTTTCTGTTATCCTGGCTGTTCATGCGTTTTAAAAGCACCCCCGGAAGCTGCCAGCCTGCCGCTACGGCCAGGGTTCCAAGAAGCGGGTGGATGCCCAGGCCCAAAGCGAACGCTACGGCAGCGGACACCATCTTTACCGCCAGATACTTTACGGGATCCATCCAGGCCCCGTAATGGAACGCCGCGCCGTGGGCTGTCAGGAATGCGTCGATGGCGTCATACTGGAACCATCCGCCCCTCTGCCGGTGCAGCCTCCTGTCCACCCGCCTGTAAACGGCTGCCACGGCCCGGCCGGGGTGGAAGGACCGCCCCGCCCATATCAGAATCCCGGCCGCCAAGGCGGCTGTCAGGACAGACGCTGCCTGGATGCCCATTGCGATCTGCTCCGGTTCCATTTCTCTCACTTACCTTTTCACCTACCTTTCCGTCAGGGCAATCTTGCCAAAGAATACGGCGTAAGTTGCCAGGATCACCGCCAGGCCAGCCAGCCCCACCGGATCTTTGAACAGGATGTCCCATATGGGGCTCTCAATCAAGCCCCCCACTATGCCAAACGCCGCCAGCAAGAGCCCCGACATAATGACCATGGTGACCACCGCCTCATCCCCCACGGCCTTCCGCTCCCGCTTGGACCGCTGCTCCTCCGCTACCAGCCTCCTGCAACTGCTTACCAGCTTTTTGTAATTGGCGGAATAATGGGCACAGCTTTCTATGTGGCAGATGATTTCCTTGAAACGAGGATGCTCTATCTTACTCGCCAGGGCATACAGGGCGGAGGAGGCGTCCCCGGAGGTCTGGGCGTCATAATAGCACTCCTCCAGGGCAGAACACAGCGGCTCTGGCATAAACCGGCTGATTTGAAGAAACACCCTCGTAACCTCCCCGGAGGTGATGCTGTAATTCCCCAGGAACTCCAAAAACTCCGCCAAGCTCCTGTCCACTGCCCTGTATGCCCTGGCTGCCAGGACAGCTTCCGCCATCCGGATCCCAAGCAGGTACGCTGTGGCGCCCAGAATACCCACCGCAGGATTCCTCGTCAGGATCCACAAGCTAAAGTAAAGACACCCCGCCGACACCAGGGCGGACAACAGGAAAAATTCAAATCGCAGCCCGGGGAACCGGCGCTCCAGTCCGCTGTAGACATATCTTTGGGCTTCCCTTTTCAGAATCCTTCCCAGCCCCCTTTCCTCTGCCCCCGTCTGGGCCAATGCCAGGCTCCTGGCTTTTCTGGCCCGCTCCACAGACAGGGCGTCCAGCTTCCGGTAGCTGTCGAACAACTTTTGCTGCAGCACCCGCTCCCGCCCCAAGTAGTAAATCCCGCTGGCAAAGGCTGCCAGGAGGCTGATAAACAGGCCTGCCTGCAATGCTATAAATTCCATAAATGCCTCCTTTTCTCCCCTTAGATCACAGGGATTCCCACGATATCCTCCCGCACATATGGGATCTCATTGGCCTCCTTCTCTCTCCTGGCCAGCTCGGCATCCACGTACAGCTTCCGATACAGGATATTTTTGACTTTTTGGGACCAGCCGATGACATCATACACCTGGCACACCTTGTAACCGCGCATGAATACCACCGTGTGGAAGCAGGACAGCATCTTCATCAGCTCGTCCCGGGAGTACTGGCTCCCGTACATACTGTAGTCCGCCACCTTTTCCAGGGCTTTGTCCGCGGAAGGGGCATGGATGGTGGCGGCGCAAATCTGGCCTGTGTAGGCCGCGTTCAACAGGTACATGGCTTCCTCCCCCTTGACCTCACCCACAATGAAATAGTCCACATCCATGGTCAGGCCCGCGATGCTGATATCTTTCAGGTCGTAGGATACCTGGCTCTCCGCCATACCAGGCAGAGAGTGCAGGAACATCATGTCCGGGTGTCCCTTCGTAGTCAGCTCGTCGGCCTGCTGCGTGATCAGCACGGACCTGTCCTCCGGGATGGTCTCCTTCAGCGCATTCAGGATCGTGGTCTTGCCGGAGGAATTGCCCCCGCAGATCAGCGTGGATCCCTCCCGGAACCGCTCCACCAGCATTTCCGCCACCTCCCCGGACATCATGCCCGCTTTCACCAGGGCGGGCATTTCCGGGAAATTTTTTGGTACCTTACGGATGCACAGGTAGGGCTGCTCATAGGTGGTAAGCAGGGGCATCACCACCGTAAAACGCAGGATGAAATCCTCGCTGCTCCCCACATCCGTAAAGCGTTGTATAGCATTTAAATTGGAGATGTTCACATGGTTGCGGGTGGCAAGCATATCGATGAAGCTCCGATATTCCTGGGCAGATCCAAACTTGACGTCAGCCGCCATTCTCCTGCCCTTTCTCTTGATCCGGATACTGTCGTGCCGGACGCACCGGATGTCAGACACCTCGGGGCTGTTGATCAGGTTTGTCAGGCGGGAGTACCCGAAGATATACTGTTCAAACTGGGTCAGCGCACCGCACCTCACCTCCCGGCTGGTATCATAATACTGCAGGATATGCTCCCGCACGTCCCGCATAAATGCGTCCTGGCTGATCCGTTCCTGCCGCATCTGCAGGATTACCGGCTGTTTCGTGGTGGTATAGTCTGCTATCAGGATGCCAAACATTTCTTCAACATCCGTAACCTCCGGTTTTTTCTTTTTCCTTTGCCTTATGTCCTGTTCCTGTGTTCCCAATGCTTACCCTCCCTATAGCGCCAACGCTACAATACAGACGATTACTCCGCAGATCCCCAGCAAACTCGCCAATGCGCATATTATACTTAACGCTGTCCTGATCCAGACAGGAAGCTGCGGAGTCTCGTAAATTATGGCAATTTCCTCCGGCAGCCCAATAGCCCGGCGATCCGCTTCCTCCTGAAGACCATGACGCTTCACTCCCTCCACCTGTTTCTCCAGCCCTTCCTTTTCTTCCGTCAGATGTCTCAGACGCAGATCGGCCTGCTCGTTCTCCTTCTCCACCTGAAGGGCAATGTCGATCAAGGCGTTGCACTTGGCCCTCAGGTATGCCATTTCTTCCTCTCCCAACCTCCCTTACCTCCCGCAAAAAAAATCCGTGTCCGCATGGACAGAATGAAGGATTGTTGTCTCACTGTCAATTAGTTTCTATGTTATATGATTCAAAATGAAACTAAATTTTTAATATAATGTGAGATTAGACGAGATTGAGTATTTCCTGTGGAACCACAGATCGAATAATAAAGATAGAATACAGCGCATAAAAATATACCTGTAAACCCCCTTATTTGCTGCATTTTTCACCTGAAGGGCATTACGGAAAATCTGAAAGAATTCATCATTTCTTTGCGGTAATATCTGAACGCTAATCCCTCCCAGCGCAAAAACTGAAAACCTCCGATTTATTGCGGCATAACCTGAAAAAATTTTCTTCAGCACATCAAATCCGCCTTCTGATTTATTCGTATATTTGTATTTTTGTATCTGTTATTAAGTTTAAATGTTTTTTGTGGATAAATCTGGAATTGAAAGAACCGTCCCAACAAAATGTTCGGGACGCAAATAGACCTATTTAGACTAATAGGCTTGAGGTTACTCCAATATAATCTTGTGTACGAACTTTGGATTCAATATCCTGTTCCATTTACGCTTGTCCAGGGTCAATGCATTAGCCCGCGCAATGCTAGTATGTACGGCACTGACAAATTTTCTGTGTATCTGTGGCTTAAGCCGCTCCCCGTATTGGAGCAGCAGCTTCACCGTCTCCTTCAGACTCTCCTTAGTAAAGACCAGGTGATCCCTCCTGCAGACTACTTGCCCCAGATGCGACTGCATATTCTGCAGATCGGTAGGGGATGTGTCCTTGTAAATTTCCGACATGGGCACTATCACATAGGACTTATTTCTGATATGGAACGAAAAATATTTTCTCAGTCTTCCCAGGTACTCCCTGAGCGTCCTCACAGTGACCTGGAACATCCGACAATAATTCTCATAAAAACGCTCCACGGACATAAAGCATTTTCTGTTATTCCCACAACTTCTCATCAGCATCATGGCCAAAAGTTTCTCATTTGCTTTCATTTCCCTGAATTTGGAATTATAGAAAATGTCATGTCCCGTGCTTACATAGCCTTCCTCCATTGCCCCCTTATAGGAGAAATCATTGTCCTGGATCACAATATCCCAGTCCCCATAATGCGCTTTCTCCAAACGAATCAGCCCCTTATCACACAGGGACGCCATCGTCACATAAAAGGTCTGATAGGAAATATTAATGGCCGCACATATTTTCCTGTAATAGACGCCGTATACCTTACCGTAATCATCCTGATAATGAGAGATTTCCAAGATAAAATCAACCTCGGCTTTGGTCAGATGTGCCTTCGCCATCCTGTCCAAAATCCGATTTTTGATTTTCTGCACGGCACACCCTCCCTTCACAGAAGGTTGTGTTTACAGGGCCGCACCATCTGCCGCCATATCCTCTGTCAAGTCCGTGATAGGATCTCCCTTAACCTGGAATTCACAGGCGTTGAAGGGAATCCCACCCGCGGCCTGGGGCCATACGCCCACCGTGTGATCCACATAGTAATTTGCGAAACCGCTTTTCTCGATTTCTTCCATGGACAGATTCCTGGTAAGCTGATGCACGATGGTCCCCACCATCTCCAGATGCGCCAGCTCCTCCGTGCCGATATCCGTCAGTAGCCCCGCCACCTCGCGATAGGGAACGGAATATCTCTGGGACAGGTATCTCATGCTGGCGGCAAGCTCTCCGTCAGGACCGCCAAACTGCGAGATAATCGCCTGTGCCAGTTTTGCGTTGGGCTCCTTAATATTCACCGGAAACTGCAATCTTTTCTCATAATTCCACATTTAACCGCACGCTCCTTCCCAGGGCAGGGGAGCCATTCCCCATCTCCACTCCTTGTCACTCTCGGCCATCTCCTTGGTCAGGGGAAAATATTTCTGGGCAAACTCCCTGCTCATCTGGTGCTTGATCCGCGCGTAATGATTAAAATACTCCATGGCATTGCGGTCAAAGGGGTGGGTATCCAGATACTCCGTTAGTTCCACCAGCACAAAGTCCACAATTCCGATATCCCTAAGCAGCTTTTCCTGACCTCCCATCAAACGCATCTCCTTCCCGTAAAAGGTTTATCCAGCTCCGGGAATACAGTCCCGATCCGATATGCTTTGTCCAGGTCGTCGAACATCCTGTCAAAATACTGCCAGGGCACATACGCCATAGCCACGGAAAAATCGTCACAGTTCTCATTGAACAAATGATCCTGCATATTCTTCTTTCCTCATACTGTTTTTCTTTATAGTATGAAAAAAAAAGAAAATCGTTCTGCATAGGCCTCTACTTGGAATTGTCCCCCGCCTCCGCGGCTCCCGGCAGCCTGCGGCGCAGCAGCCGGTTTTTAAGCCGTCTGCCGTCAAAGGGAATCAGAGGATAGATATAGCTCGTGTGGGCCACGGTGCGGTTGCACACAATGGACAGGATGGTTATGAGAATTCCGGCTCCATAGCCCCAAACTCCGAAAAATTCCGTGAGAATAAGGTTCAGAATGCGCATGAACTTCAGCGCATAGCCCAGCTCATAGTTTGCCTGGGTATAATTGGCGATGGCCACAAAAGCCATATACAGCATGACCTCCGAGGAAAACCATCCGCTGTTTACGGAAAATTCGCCCAGCACCAGAGCCGCCATAACACTCAATGGCGTACTCAGCATATTCGGAGTGTTCACCGCCGCCAGCCGCAGCCCGTCTATGGCCAGCTCCAGAATAAGAAACTGCCAGATCAGAGGGACATTGGGAGACTCCTTTAACAGGACAAAGGAAAAGCTGTCCGGCACCCACTCCGAATGGGTGGCCAAAAGCAGGTAGGTGGGCGTCACCAGATAGGTTAACAGGGCGATCAGCATTCTTGTCACCCGCAGATAGGTTCCCGTGATGGGAGGGAAATAGTAATCGTCCGCCTCCTCCAGCACATCAAAGATGGTGGTGGGCATAATCATGGCCGAAGGGGAATTGTCCACCAAAATAACAATATTTCCCTCCAGCACCTGGGAAGCCGCCGTATCCGGCCGCTCCGTATACTTAAACTTGGGAAAGGGATTGTACCATCTCCTCTGATAAAGACATTCCGCCAGACTCTCCTGATTCATTGTCAGGGAATCCACCCGGATACTCTGAATCTTTCTCTTGATATCCTCCAAAAAGACATGATCCACCCGGCTCTCCATATAGGAGATCACAATGTCCGTCCTGGAGCTCTCCCCCGCGCTCATTATTTCCATGCGCAGGTCTGTGCTGCGGATTCGCCGGCGTATCAGCGCAGTGTTGTGCACCAGAGTTTCCACAAATCCGTCCTTAGAGCCCCGCAGCACCTTATCCTTCTCCGGCTCCTCCACTCCCCTGGAGGGATAGGTTCTGGCATCGATCAAAAGAGCCTTGTCAAACCCCTCCACCAGCAGGACAAACACCCCGGACAGCAGGGACTTGAGAATCGTGTCCCATTTGTCCTCTATGTCCACCTCCACATAGGAAACTCCTTTGGACATATCGTGGGCATCCTTCGGCATGGTATCCGGAGCCAGATCCATAAACTGCTGCAAGAGCTTCTGCATCAGATCGTCCTTGCAGAAGCCGTCCACCAGATACATACAGGCATCCCTGTCTGCGATACGAATCGTGCGGTAAATCACATCAAAGTTTTTTGAGACTGCCAGGGTGTCGTTCATATACCCCATATCCTTCCCGAACTGTCCCGTCATGCGCGTCTTCGACCGCTCTCCTTCCCTCTGTTCCAAACTGTTCCTATCACTGCTCACAATCAAAAACTCCCTTTCCGGTTTTTCCTCTAGCTTGTCCGAAAAAGGAGTTTTCTATGCTTTTACATTTATTTCGTGGTACTTCCAAATCCCCCGTTGCGGACGCCCTTCGCCTCGTCGTCCACAGTGATGCCGTACTCTAAAAAGATTCCCTGGGCAAAGGCCACATTCTCCGCCACCTCCACCCTTTTCCCCTCCTTAGAGTCGTTGGTCATTTTGATAAAAATATGCCCCTCATTGTCGGAGTGGAAATAGTCGCTGTCGATAATGCCCACCGTATTGTCCATCTGCAGACGGTATTTGAAGCCCAATCCACTCCTGGGATACAGCTTAAGCACCCAGCCTTCCTCCATCTCGGCCCGGATTCCCGTAGGGATGCGGATTGTCTCGCCGGGCGCTAAGGAAAACCCAAAGGGCGCAAAAAAATCATACCCTGCGCTGCCCCGGGTAGCCCTGAGAGGAAGCCGGACGGAATCATATATCCTCTGTGCCTCTTCCCGGGTTATCCCTGAAAAATCTTTTACAACCGCATTTACAAACTGCTCACTGCTCACCCTGTGAAATTTTGCGATCCTGCGCATCTTGTACCTCTGTCCCCTATTCTTCCTGTTCCAAATTCTATGGCCAACACCAAAAGTAAAACCTTTCCGCCCGGCGCGGGCCGCCCGATCACGCGGCATATGTCCCGCTCCATACCAAACACAACCGTCGGCACACGGCTTCGTCAATCGGCAACGCCCTCGAAATAATCCGGGCAGTGCAACACCGGCACCGCAGGATTTTCACTGTCCAAAGTCTCCTGCACATCGATAACCCGCTGATTCTTGCTGCCCTTCCAGAGGAGCTTCACATCGCCCTCCTCCACACGGAACTCCCCGTCCACCAGCACATCCACATAACGCATTACCGGGTGATTTCTGACGTCCTCCCATACATCCCCCGTGTAGAGCCAGATCGTCTTACGGGGATATCTCTGGCGAATCTCCTCGCACAGCTTTCTCACCCCCAGACTGTTGGCCGGGTGAAGCGGGTCTCCTCCGGAAAAGGTAATGCCGGATATATAATTCTTGTCAAGCTGCTCAAAAATCTCCTGTCTGGCCGCCTCGTCAAAGGGCAGCCCTCCGTAGGGGTCCCAGGTAACGGGGTTCTGGCACTCCCGGCAGCAATGATTGCAGCCTGCCACCCACAGAACCACCCGCAGTCCGTCCCCGTTGCTCATATCGTCCTTGGTTATATTGTGATATCTCATATTGATCTGTTTCCTCGCAATCCCCTCTGACCTCACATACTTTTCCGCTCTGCGATCTCGGCCATCTTGGCCTCGTTGAGCCTGGTGTCCCCGTGTACCCGGGAATAGGAGAGATAACCGTTCATCCGGTCGATCTTGGTCAGATTGCGGCTTCCGCACTTGGGACATACGTCCATCTCCAGCTCCTGATGTCCGCAGTCGTCACAGTAGGCCAAAGACAAATTCACACCCTCATAAAATCCCATCTCCATAGCCCGGTGTATCAGGGTCTTGATGGCTTCAATATTGTAGTCTATGGGGTATTTCACATACTGAATCTTACCCCCGTTGCTCAGATCCCAGAAACGGTTCTCCAAATCCTGCTTCTCAATGGGCGTAATATCCTCCGTCACATGACAGTGGAAGCTGTTACTCACATACTCCCTGTCGGACACTCCCTCCACAATTCCGTATTTCTTTCGGAACTGCTTGATCTGCAGCCCGCAAAGGCTCTCCGCGGGGGTACCGTAGATAGCGTAGAGATTGCCGTCCTTCTCCTTAAATTCCGTGATCTTGCTGTTGATATATTCCATGACCTCCACCGCGAAGGCGCCGTCCTCCACCAGGGATTTGCCGTTGTAGAGCTCCTGCAGCTCATTCAGGGCCGTGATCCCGAAGCTGGCTGTGGCTGCCTTAAGGAGGGGCTTAATCTTGTCGTGAGGGCCCAGATGCCCGCCCAGGAAGCCTCCCTCGCAGTACGCCAGGGGGTTCGTGGATGCCCGCATCTCTCCCAGATAGGCATAGGTGCGGATGTGAAGCTGACGAATGAGCTCCAGGTAATAGTCCAGCACCTCATAGAAATCCCTGCTCTCCTTCCTGGCCTTCGCCAGAATCATGGGCAAATGCAGAGATACGGCTCCGATATTGAAGCGGCCCACAAAAACAGGCACATCCTTATCATCCGCAGGGTACATACCGCCCCTCTCGTACCAGGGGGACAAAAACGCCCTGCAGCCCATAGGGGAGACGATTTTCCCATACTGCTTGTACATACTGGCCACATAGCCCTTTCCGGTGAGGCTCAGCCAATCGGGATACATGGTCTTGGCGGAGCACTGCACTCCCGCCTCGAACACATCCTCCAGAGGCTTCCCGGGGCCGTGCAGATTTTCGTCGTACAAAAACACAATCTTCGGAAACAGAACGGGCTTTCTGCACTCCTTCTTGCCCTGTCCCTTCCTCCTGACATTCAGCATGGTGATCGTCGCCAGCCTGGCGAATCTCCCGGCGCCAACCCCCGCCGTCACGGTAATAAAAGGGTAATCCCCCCTGCTGCTGGCCACGGTGTTGAATTTGTACTCCCATCCCTGGAAGCCCTGCTCAAATTCTTTCACCACATCGGCGTAGGACACCTCCTCGGCCTTCGCCCTGTCAATTCCCAGGCCGAGATATTTTTCCAGATTGCGCTTATAGGACTTCTCGGCATAGGGCTCCAGGATTTCGTCCACACTGGGCACCGTGAAACCTCCATACTGCTGGCTGGCAGCGCTCAGCACGATATCTCCGATCACATCAAAGGCCACGTCCAGGGTCTTGGGCTCGTTATACCAGATGTTGCCCATCTCAAATCCCCCTGTCAGGACGCTCTGCACGTCAAACAGACAGCAGTTCATGGTATCGCGCCTGGCGGACATATCATGGACATAGATGTACCCGTCCCGGCAGGCCTGTATCTCCTCGGTGGTCATGAAAAATTTCTGATACAGCTCCTTGTTGAGCTGGTTGAAAATCAGGCTTCTCTTGGTGGAAACCAACGCGGAATCCGTGTTGGCATTCTCCTTGTCCCCGATGTACATGATAGACTGGCTCTTTTTGTACACATCATCCAGCATACGCACAAAATCCTGCTTGTAATTGCGATAATCCCGGTAACTCTTTGCCACGATGGGCTTCACCTGCTCCAGGGCGCTCTCCACGATATTGTGCATGATGGGAATGGGAATCTCGTCGGAATCCAGCTCGTTTACCTTGTCCACCACATACTGGCAGATATGACGCTTCTCCTCCTCCGTAAACTTGGTCAGCGCCCTGTAGGCGCTTTTTCCCACAGCGTCAATGACCTTCTGAACATTGAAGCCCTCCTTGCTGCCGTCCTTCTTGATGACGCATACCGTGTGCTCCGGCTGAAACAACGCGCCGTAGTTTTCATCGTCCTTCTCCGCCCGCTCAAAGTTACTGCTCATTCTCTCATTCCTTCCCTGGCCAAACTGTCCTGAATCCTGCACCTTCCCACACATCAGGATACTATATCTGGTGTTATTTTAACCTTTACTTCCAATATATTGTGTCTTTTTAGTATAAAGAAGATTTTACCACTTGTCAATGAGAGATAATATACAAAAAAGGTATCTGAAATTTAGATACCTTTTAGAACAAATCCTACTTGACTTCCCGCAAAATGCCGCTACGGTCCACTGTCTCCAGAGCCTCCGCTATGGTTTCCACGGGAAGCACCAGAGCGAAGCGCACATGACCCTTTCCCAGCGCTCCGAAGCTGCTGCCGGGGGTGCACAGCACTCCGGTTCGGGACAACAGCTCCGTCACAAAGCCCACATCGTCCTCCCCGAAACGCTCCGGTATCCTGCTCCAGGCGAACATGGTTCCCTGGCTGCGCTCAAAGGCCCAGCCCAGCCCCGTAAAGCCGTCACAGAGGGCATTTCTGCGTCTCTCGTATTCCCCGCACTGAGCCCTGACGCCGTCGTCGGGCCCCGTCAAAGCCGCCAAAGCCCCGTACTGCACCGGAAGGAAGGTTCCATAGTCGATCTGTGAGCGCAGCTTCTTGAAATTCTGCACAATGTCCCGGTTTCCCACCAAAAATCCGGCCCTGGCCCCGGTGTAATTAAAGGATTTGGACAAGGAATAGAATTCCACCCCTACCTCCTTCGCCCCGGGGAAGGAGAGGAAGGAGCGTCCCACCCTTCCATCGTAGATAATATCCGAGTAGGCATTGTCATGGACGATCAGAATCTCATTCTCCTCCGCCCAGGGCACCAGCCGTTCATAAAAGCTGTCCGGCGCCGCCTTGCACACAGGATTCAGAGGGTAGGACACAATCATCATCCTGGCTCTCTCCCCGGCGCCCTTTCCGTAGGAGGCTGCGATGGCCTCCAAATTCGGCAGATAGTCGTTTTCCTCGTCCAGCTCATAGGTCACCAGCCTGGCTCCCGCAAGGGTGGGACCCACGGAAAAGATGGGATAACCCGGATCCGGCACCAGCACGATATCCCCGGGGTCCACCAAAGACAGACCGATGTGAGCGATGCCCTCCTGGGAGCCGTAGACGCTCATAATCTCGTCGGACTCAAGCTCCACCCCGTACCGCTTTTTGTACCTCTCTGCCACGGCCTGTATCAGTTCCGGCAGTTCCGTCAGGGCATACTTATAATTCTTCGGCTCCCCGGCCGCCTTCACCACAGCCTCCATAATATGTCCGGCGGGCTCAAAATCCGGCGTGCCCACGGAAAAATTGTACACCCTCTCCCCCCGGGCCTCCCGCTCCTTCTTCTTTTCATCCAACACCTGGAAAATACCTTCCTCAAAGCTCTCCATTCTCTTAGACGGCTCAATTCTCATCGCTATGCCTCCCATCTGTCCTGTTTCAAAATATTCTCCAGCCACTCCCGATAGCGCTCCCGCACCTCCCCGGGCGATACCACCCGGACGTCGGCGCCTATACCCGCCAGCCAGCCGAAGAACTGGCCGCTGACCGCCACCTTCACCCGAATCTGAAAGCATTCTCCCGGGAGGGGCCTGATATCCGCCTCTCTGCCGAAGCGGTCCAGCGCCACGCCGATGAGCCTGCCTGGCAAATGCAGCGTCACCGTCTCCTCCCTGCCGCCGAACATACCGAAGGTGCGATTGGCATAGGCCGCCAGGTCCATCCCCGCCATCTGCTCCACACCCTCCCTTTTCTCCTCCGCCAGGGACACATCCCCCATCTTGTCCACCCGGTAATGCTTCACAATCCCGTCGAAACTGTCATAGGCCGCCAGATAATAGTTTTCGTCCCGCCAGATCAACGCCCAGGGGCTGACCCTGCGCCTCCCCTTGTCCCGGGGAACCAGCTCCTTTTTCAGATTCCAGTCCAGATACTCAAAGGCAACCTGCCTGTCCTCCTGTATAGCCCTGTGAATGCTGTCTATATTATAGTAAATACTCTCATTCTCCGTCTTTATACGCCCCGCCACATAAACCTGCCGCTGCAGCTTTCCGGCGTCGTGCCTTCCCGCAAGCTGTTCCAGCTTCTTGATCAGCTCCCTGGATTTTTTCGTGGTGATAAAACGGGAGGACTGCACCGCATCCACCAAAAGCTTTAGCTCCGGCAGTTCAAATTCCCGGGAGGCCAGATAATAGCCCCCGCCCTGCCTGCTGTGCACCTGGATAATATCATAGCCGAAATCGCACAGCTTCTCCATATCGTCGTAAATGCTTTTGCGCTCGGAATGAATCCCATAAGCCTCCAGGCGGCGAATCAGCTCCGGGGTGCCCATGGGATGGCTCTCGTCCGTATGTTCTTTCAAAAGCTTGAGAATATAGAGAAGCTTCAGCTTCTGCCCCGGCGATTTTGCCATATCGATTCATCTCACTTTCCATGCAGACCGCCCCGGCGGCTCATATTTCCAGAATATCAAAAATCTGCCCCAGACTCTCAATTTCATAATCCGGCGCATACTCCGCCCCACCTGCTGTGCCCAGAGGGCGAAACCAGCAGGTGGCGATTCCCGCCTGCGCGCCGCCCTTGATATCGCTGGTCAGGGAATCTCCCACGATCAGAATCTTCCCTCTGTCCTTCTCCTCCACGCGCTCCAGACAGTAATCAAAAAAGCCCCTCTGAGGCTTCGACGCTCCGATCTCATCGGAGATAAAGACGCCGTCCATCACATCATAGAGGCCGGATAGCTTCAACTTATTGGTCTGAGTGGATACGGCCCCGTTCGTGACCACATACTGCCTTACCTCTGCCCTTAAGCTGCGGCAGATCTCCAGGGAATTGTCTATGTAGCAGTACACCTGCCCCAGGGCCTCCTGATAGGCCCCGGAGAAGGCCTCCGCATCGATCCCCCTCACGTCATATTCCTCAAAAAATGTCAGAAATCTCCCGGTGAAAAGCTCCTGCCTGGTGATCTCCCCCAGTTCCAGGCGTTTCCAGTACCTGTCATTGATCTGGGAATACCGCCGTATCATCTCATCCGTCACATCTCTGCCAAACTGCGCAAAGCAGCGTCTGAGGGCAATCCGCTGAGAGTAGAGAAAATCTAAGAGGGTGCCGTCCACATCCCACAGCAAAGTGGAAAATCTCCCCATTAAACTATTCCGCCTCCCCGGAAGCTTCCGTCAAAGCCTCCGTCTGATTCTTTTTCTTGCGCAGGGTGATACCGATGGCCGCCGCCACGGCGCACAGGGCCACGATCACCAGTAATAAAACCGCATAGGACAGAAAAGTATTTAAAAAGCTGACTAACATATCGCATGATCCTCCTTTTCTTACAGCTTCCTTTAACAGTATAGCAATGACCGGGGTTTTTCGTCAAGATTTTCTTTGGCGCAGGGGCGCCCTTCCCCCACCGCCTCCGCGCATCCTTCCGCGGCTGAAAACTCTTTCCTCTCCACATACAGAGGGGTTGCCCCGGCCAGACTGACCTTTCGGACCTTCTCTCCCCAGCGCAAGACGACCTCCCTGTCCTCCCTCGATGTGAGCAGGCAATCAAGCAGGGCTCCCTTCTCCCAGCGGATATCCGCCTGTATCCCACAGGCGGCCGTAAGCCCCCTCACCTCCCCGCTCCTCCACAGCCTTGGCAGGGCGGGCAGCAGCCATATACTCTCCCCGTCACTCTGCATCAGCATTTCCGCCATAGCCGCCGTGGCCCCCAGATTTCCGTCTATCTGGAACACATAGCCCCCTTTTCGGGGATGGGTGTCCATGAGATTGGGGAAGGTAGACTGTCTCCAGAGCTCCCGGAGATTCTCCAGGGCTCCTTCCCCGTCCTGCAGACGGGCGTAGAAATTCACGATCCAGGCACGGCTCCACCCCGTGTAGCCGCCCCCGTGGGACAGCCGCCTCTCCAGGGTCCTCCTGGCAGCCTCCGCCAGCTCCGGCGTTTTATCCACCGTGATCTGACGGGAGGGACACAGGGCATAGAGCTGTGAAATATGGCGGTGCCCCGGATCCGCCTCCTCGTAGTCCTCCCTCCACTCCATGATCTGCCCGTGTTTCCCCACCCTTATGGGCGGCAGACGGCGCAGAATCTCCTCCGCCCGCTCCACGGCTTTATCCGAAATCTCCAATACCCGGGATGCCTTCAAATAACCTTCCAGCAAATCCCGCAGAATCTCACAGTCCATGGAGGCTCCCGCACAGATCCGCCCTCTGGTCCCGTCGGGCATAATATAGGTGTTCTCCGGGGACACGGAGGGACAGGTGACAAATTCTCCCTTTTCCTCCACCAGATAATCCTGGAAAAACAGCACCGCCTCCCCAAGGACCGGATACATTCTCTCCAGAAAGGCCCTGTCCCCGATGTGCAGATAGTGCTGCCAGATATGGGTACACAGCCATGCGCCCCCCATGACCCAATAGGTGGCCGGAATATAAATGTCCTGGGGAGCGCAGTCCCCCCACAGATCCGTGTTGTGATGGGCCACAAATCCCCGGCAGCCGTACATCTCCTCCGCCACCCTTCTGCCCCGCTCCCGCATCCGGAACAGATGGTCAAACAGCGGCAGGTGGCATTCCGGCAGACTACAGATTTCCGCAGGCCAGTAATTCATCTCCGTATTGATATTGATGGTGAATTTGGAATCCCAGGCAGGCTCCATATCCTCGTTCCAGATGCCCTGGAGATTGGCCGGAAGGCTTCCGGGACGGCTGGAGGATAAAAGCAGATATCTTCCGTACTGAAAGTAGGCTTCCGCAAACCTTACGTCAACTCCCTCCTCCTTCATCCGGAGAAGCCGCCGATCCATGGGCAGCCCCTCCCTGTCCGCCTCTCCGGCCTCCCCGGGAAACTCATCCCTGTCCGAACCGTCAGCCTTTCCGGACAGCTCACCCCTGTCCGCCTCTCCGGCCTCCCCGGGAAGCTCATCCCCCAGCCGGAGACTCACCCGGTGAAACAGACTGCCGTAATCCCGTGTATGTTCCTCCTCCACACAGGCAAAACCGTCTCTGCAGGCCCGGTCCAACTTCCGTTTCACCTCGCCGCGCCAGTCCTTCTCATAAAAGGAAGTTTCGCAGCTTATATACAAAACCGCTTCCTTGGCCTCCCTGACCAGCAGATGCTCCCCCAAAGCCTCCGCTCTTCCGCCGATGGTCCTGGCCCGCAGGGCTGTAAAAAAGGACACGCCTCCCTCCCCCAGGGTGCCGTCCATATAGACGGTGCTCTCATCCAGCTTTCCCCCGTGATCATAGAAACGGCCTCTGGTTAAAAGCCCGTCAAAGGACAGCGTCCCCTCCTCCGCCGTGATGCGTATGGCAAGGACGCCGTGGGGATAGGAAGCCAGATATTCCTTCCTGACACTCCCGAGCCCCTTCCACCCAAACCGTTCCGTCACCACGCCCCTGTCCAGGTGCAGCTCCCGGCGATACCCCCGCAGCCTGCCCGTCTCAGCCTTTGCCCCAGGAGCTCTCAGCCCTTCCGCCCCGTCTAAATGATAGGTAAGCCGAAGTTGGCCCAGGGGCTGATAGGGCCGTTCACTCTGGGGAGTTCCCGAGAAGGTATAGCGAAGCAGTCTCTCCGCCTTCGGGATCTGCCCGGCAAAAATGAGTTTCCGCACCTCCTCCAGATGGCTCCCTGCCTCCGGGTTGACCCGGTCCATGGGACCGCCGTACCAGATACTGTCCTGATTTAAGGAAAGGCACTCCTGCTCACAGCCTCCCCAGACCATAGCCCCCAGCCTGCCGTTTCCGATGGGCAGAGCCTCACTCCACGCCTGCGCCGGTCTGTCGTACCAGAAAATCCCCATCATTCTCCTCCCTGATGCCATTTTTTATGAACGCTCCTTACATCCTGCACGGAATTGTCCGTCCTGTTGGCGGTGGTCTGACCGACTCCGCTCATAAGCTCTGTGATTTTACATCCACTTTCCCGTCTCCACAAACCCCTTGGCCCGCTCCGAGGCCCTCTCAATGATCTCCTCGTCATAGCCGATCATCTGAAGCAGGCGGATGGCGTTTCTTGTGACCGCCCTCCCCTTCCTAAGCTGATAAGGGAACACGATATCATCCTCTGCCACTTCCTCCTCGAAATGATAGTTCTCATAAAAGCGCTCCAACAGATACGTCATTTCTATATCGTGGGTGGCCGCAAAGCAGAGCGCGTTCCCTCCTGCCAGACTTTCCAGAATCTGGCTGGCGGCGGCGATGCGCTCCACCGTGTTGGTGCCCCGCAGCACCTCGTCCACAAAACACAGCACGCGTCTGCCGCCACCAACCAGATCCACAATCCGCTTTAAGGATTTGATCTCCACAATATAATAGCTCTCCCCGCTGCCCATATCATCCCGCAGCGCCATGGAGGAGCAAATCGTAAAAAACGCCGCCCTGTAAGAATCGGCGGCGCAGGTGTGCACCGTCTGGGCCAGAATGGCATTGACCGCCGCCATCTTTAAGAAGGTAGACTTGCCGGAGGCGTTGGAGCCCGTGAGCAACACTCCCCCCTTTGTCTCAATACTGTTCTTTACAGGTTTTCCCAACAGAGGATGATAACCGTTCTCCAGGGCAATTCCCATATCCTGGGTAAACTCCGGAACGCACCAGCCATTCTCCAGGGAGCGTCTGAAGTGTCCCACCGAGATGGCGGTCTCCACAAATCCCACGCAGGAGATCAGTTCGTCCACATCTCCCAGAGACTTGCGCAGTCCGGCCAGCATCCGGTTAAACTGTATTAAATCCACATGAAACACCATTTTAACATAGTCCATCAGGGCGTCCAGAGGATTACCCGTGGCCCCGGCTCTGTTTCCCCCCAGCGTCAGGGACGCCCCTCTCCTGACAGACTTCATCTTTTCCACATGAAGCCGGATTCTGTTCCACTCCTCCTGACAGGCAGGCGCCTTTATCTTCACCAGTTCCCGGCAGACCTCCGTCAACCGCAGCACATAGTCAAAGCTGGTGAGATAGGGGTCGATCTCGCCCTTTTCCTTAAAATAACCCATGATATTGTACAACATTAACACCGCCATACCCAGCAGGGCGTAGGCCATGGAAAAGGGAATCAAGGCAGCCAGGGGCAGAAACAGCAGATCGCACAGAATATGCTTTCTGTTGGAGCGCTCCCCCAGATAATCCAGATTGTCCAGATAATCATACAGAGAATACTTTCCCGTATGTCCCAGCCTGCGCATCAGAAGCTGCACCTTCACCCTGCAGTCGGCTTCCCTGTCAAAAAATTCCGCAATTTCCTCCAGGTGTTCCAGCTCCTCCATAGTCCCGGAAGTATTTCTCAGGGTATAATAGAGGTATTCCTCCCCTGTGGAGGAAAAGGTATTGTCCATCCGGCGAAAAAGGTCGTCCATCTCCAGATCGTTCCAGGTGATGTCATCCACCTGCCCCTCCCCCATATGCCTCCGAAAATAACTGTCCATGCGGCCAAAACGCTCGGAGGAGTACTCCTTCCCGGGAATTTTACCGTAATTTTGATAGAGAGAAGCCCGAAAAAGCTTCTCTCTTTTCTTGGCCAGATACGCCTCCCTGCAGAAAATCAGGAGGGCCAGCCCCACAAACACCGCTATCACCAATACATATTCCATAAATTGCTAACCTTTTTATTTTATCGTAAAGACAGTGCCGTCCTTCCCGCCGCAGTCCCCGTCACAGAAGGATATATTTCAGGATAAACAATATCGTCAGCACATACATCAGAGGACTCACCTTTCCCTTGGCCTTTCCCGTGCACAGATGCAGGACGGTCCAGGAGATAACGCCCCAGGAAATACCCTCGGAAATGCTGTAGCACAGAGGCATGGCCACCAGGCAGAGGAACGCCGGGATGCCCTCCAGCATATTCTCCCAGTTGATCTTGAGCACGGAGGCGATCATATAGAAGCCCACAATGATCAAAGCGGGAGCCGTGGCAAAGGAGGGAATGGTCAAAAACAGGGGCGAAAAGATCAAAGACAGCAAAAACAGAAAACCGGTGGCCACTGCGGTAAGGCCGGTCCTGCCGCCCTCCGCCACCCCCGCCGCGCTCTCCACAAAGGTGGTGGTGGTGGAAGTTCCCAGCACCGCTCCCAGGCTGGTGGCCACGGCATCCGCCGTGAGAGCTCCCTTGATCTTGGGAAGCCTGCCGTTCTTGTCCAGCATATTGGCCTTGGCGGAAACGCCCACCAGAGTTCCCAGGGTGTCAAAGATATCCACAAACAGGAACGCAAGCACCACCACGATAAATTCCGCCACATTCTTGAGCTGACTGAAATCAGCCACAAAAATCTGTCCGAAGGTCTTGCCCAGAGCGGAGAAATCAAAGGATACCACTGCGCTGGGGATCACGGAATACATCCCCAAATCCGGAGCCGGAACATAGAAGCCCGCCAGCTCACAGAGGATTCCCAGAATCCAGGTGATCAGTATACCGAACAAAATGCCCCCCTTCACCTTCTTTATCAGAAGGATTCCGGTGACAAGCACGCCGATCAGGGCAAGCAGGGCGCCCATCCCCACGGAGCGGAAATTCTTGGAGAAATCCTGCATGGTCACCAGCGTGGAGCCGCCTACCACCACATGGGCGTTCTGCAGCCCGATAAAGGCCACGAAAAGTCCGATACCCGCGCCCACGGCGGATTTAAGGGTCAGCGGAATGGCGTTGAAGATGGCCTCCCTCACATTGGTGACGGAGAGAACGATAAAGAGCAGTCCCTCTATGAACACCGCCAACAGTGCGATCTGCCAGGAATAGCCCATATCCCCCACCACCGTGTAGGCAAAATAGGCGTTGAGCCCCAGGCCGGGAGCCAGGGCAAAGGGGTAGTTGGACAGCACCGCCATCAAAAGACATCCTATGAAGGACGCCAAAGCCGTGGCAATCAGCACCGCCTTGGGGTCCATCCCCGACACGGACAGGATGTTGGGATTTACGGCCAGGATGTAAGCCATGGTCATGAAGGTGGTGATGCCCGCCATCACCTCTGTCCTGACATCCGTCTTGTTTTCCTTCAGTTTAAAAAAATTATTCAGCATAAATGCTTCTCCTTTCACAGTACATTACTCTTGCAGCAATCGCTTCACGATTTTGTTGCACTTTTCATAAATGCGCTCCGGACTCTCCCCGATATTGTACTCCCCGTTTCGATACAAAAACTTGCCTCCCACCATGGTCATCAGCACATTGGCCTTGCTGCCGCTGTACACCAGATTCTTGGGAATGTTGTGTATGGGCTGCATATTGGGCTGATGCAGATCGATCAGTATGAGATCCGCGTACTTTCCCTTGGCCAGGGTGTCACAGCGGTTTAAGCGCATGGCCTTGGCTCCGTGGACGGTGGCCATCCGAAGCACCCGCATGGCGTCCAAGCTGGCCGCATTCTGCTCTCTGACCTTGCTTAAGGCGGACACCAGAAACATCTCCCGGAACATATCCAGGCAGTTGTTGCTGGCCGGCCCGTCGGTTCCGATGGCCACGGGGATTTTGCGCTTTTCAAACGCCGCCACCGGAGCGATGCCGCTGGCAAGCTTCAAGTTGGAAGCCGGATTGGTGATCACATGCATACGCCGCATCCTTAGGATATCCATATCCTGATCCGTCATATGCACACAGTGAAATCCCCCTCCGCCAAACTCGAACATTCCCAGGGAATCCAGAAAAACCGTGGGAGTCATGCCGTACCTGGCCCTGCACTCCTCCACCTCCCTGGCGGTCTCCGCCATATGGGTGTACACCGGCGCGCGGTAATTGTGGGCCAGCCCTGCCATCCGGCACAAAAGCTCCTTGGAGCAGGTATACTCCCCATGGAAGCCCAAGAGATAGCTGACCAGGGAGCCCTTTTTGTTCCACCTTAAGTACTCCTCCTCCACCTGCTCCACGGAGGAGCTGAAATTGTTCAGCCCGGACACCAGCACACAGCGCATCCCCGCGTCCATGCAGGCCTCCGCCACGGTATCCGGGGTCAGATACATATCGAAGACAGCCGTAATGCCGGAAGTAACATACTCCAAGATGGCCAGCTTGGTCAGATAATAGATGTCCTCCCCCGTAAGCTTAGCCTCCAGAGGAAAGACCTTCTCGTTCAGCCACTGCTGCAGAGGCACATCGTCCGCATAGGAGCGCAGGAAGGTCATGCCGGAGTGAGTGTGGGCGTTCTTGAACCCCGGCATCAACAGGTTTTCCCTGCAGTCCAACTCCACATCCCAAGGTATCCTGGGGATGTCCTCCTTGCGCCATTCCTGTTTGAGCTCGTCCCGCTCCGCCACATAGACGATCCTCTCGTTTTTGATCCACACCTCGCCCCGAAACACCTGCCTGTGTTTCTCCATGGTGAGAATCCTTGCGTTGTACAGCCTGATATTCATCTCTACTCCCATTCCGCCGCCAAAACGGCATTTTCTCATTAGGCTGTCGCCCTTTAGGTATCTTTTGCCGCAGCCCCGAGCTCCTCCCCGCCAAATCCCCAGGGCAGCAATTCCTTCAGAGAAAAGCATTTGTACTCCGCCTCGCTTTTCGCCACGATGACCTGAAAATCTCCTTCGCAGAACTCCTGCATCACCTGTCTGCAGATTCCGCAGGGATAGGCGTAATCCTGCGGCTCCTCATCCTGGCTGCCGCCTGCGATGGCTATGGCGCGAAATTCCCTCCGGCCGTCTCCCACCGCCCGGAAGAAGACCGATCTCTCGGCACAGTTTGTGGCGCCGTAGGAGGCGTTTTCAATATTGGCTCCCTGATAAACCTGTCCGTCCCCGCACAAAAGCGCGGCTCCCACCGCAAAATGGGAATAGGGCGCATAGGCCCGCCTTCTGGCTTCCAGGGCGGCTCTCACCAATGATACCTCATGTTCCCCCTGGCTGATCTCACTCTTTTTAGCTTTTTTGATGTCACTCAAACGCCGTCACCGCCTTTGTCACAAGCTCCCTGAAACGGGGCGCCGCCATGTCCGCCGCCTCCTGCACCTCCTCATGGTTTAAGGGCCGGTCCGTCATACCCGCCGCCAGATTGCTGATACAGGAAATACCGCAGACCCGCATACCGCAGTGATTTGCGGCAATGGCCTCCACCACCGTGCTCATCCCCACCGCGTCGCAGCCCAGCATTCGAAGCATTCTGATCTCCGCGGGAGATTCAAAGGACGGCCCTGTGAGCTGCGCGTAAACTCCCTCCTGCAGGTAGATGCCATGCTCTGCGGCCTGCCTGCGGATGGTCTCCTGGAGCCCCCTGTCATAGACGCGGCTCATATCCGGAAAACGGGGGCCCAATTCCTCAATATTCCCACCGATCAAAGGATTGGGGGCAAACACGGAGATATGGTCCCTGATTAACATCAAATCTCCGGCGTGGAAGGAAGGATTGACGCCCCCTGCGGCATTGGTCAATAACAAAATCCCGGCGCCCAATAGCTTCATCAGACGCACCGGAAGGACCACATCCGTCACATCATAGCCCTCATAGTAATGGACTCTGCCCTTCATGCACACCACGGGCGTCTCGCCCACAAAACCAAAGATAAATTTCCCGGCATGTCCCGGCACCGTGGAGATCGGAAAGCCCTCTATGTCCCCGTAGCTGACCTCAGCCTCCACCCGTATGCTCTGGGCGTAATCCCCTAAGCCGGAACCCAGGATCACAGCCACCCTGGGCTGAAAGGAGGTCTTCTCCCTCACACAGGCCAGACATCTTTGCAATTTCTCATAAACCTCTTTTCCCTGCATAACCCTCTCCCTTCTTATCTTTTCAGCCCTTAAGGGCTGATTTTCACGATAATCATTCCCTCATACTGCTCCACGCATCCCACCGCAGGCCATTGGGGCATATAGGCGCTGTGCTCCATCGCCTCGGGAATCCTCTCCTTTTCCACCTGAGGGTAATCGGCTCCCAGGGTGTGCATAAAACCCAGAATCCTCCGGGTACTCCAAAAAAATGCAGGCTCCACCTCCACATCATAGGCAAAGAAGGAATGCCCCATGACCTCTCCGGACAGACAGGCGTTATTGCCGGAAAAAGGCCTGCTGCCAATGACTATCACGGGAACGGCCTCCCCTCTGCTCTCCCGGTCAATCTTCTCCATCAGCTCCCTGGCCAGGGCTGTATCCTGCTCATAACAAAGCCGCTGGGTGTAATAGAGACGCTGGGTGGTCTGAACCTGCCCCCACGCTCCCGCCAGACAGGCAAATCCGACAATCACACCCGTTATACATCTCCCCCTGCTCCCCTTCGGAGTCAGGCTCTCCCGCCAGATAAGCTCCCACAGACGAATGTCCAGCCAGGCCAGAAATCCCGTGGCTGCGGGCAGTACCAGTTGGGAACGCACCACCGGGGCTCCCCCGCAGAGAAAGGTCATCAGATAGGGAGTGAGAAGGAGCGAAACCAGAAAAAAGAAGCAAACCACCAGGGCTCCCCCGCTCTGCCCCTTTCTTTTCCTCCGAAACAGATAGAGAGTCGAAAGGACCAGCGCGGCCACATTCAAAATACCGTATGAAAAATGATAATGTACCGAATCATAGCCGGTCTGAGACTTCACAAGATGCGCCGCAATCAGGCGCAGGTTGTCCGTCACGGGACAGCTTCCCCACAAAATCTGCTCCTGGAGATAGGAGGAATTGCTGAAAAACAGGCCGGTGATCAGCATATTGGCCCCGAAGGCCCCCAGAAAAACCCCACAGTATGGAAGAATTCCCAGAAGCAGCTCCCGGCCCGACACAGGCTCCCGGTCCCCGCATCTGTGAAGTCCCTGCAGCAGCAGCACGGAAACCGCACCGAAAATGTAAAAGGGCACAAAGGCCTGATAGACGGAGAACACCAGCAAAAGCAGAAGAAAGCTGCCCGCAGGAAACCGCCAGTCCCTTCGCTTTTGCCAAAGCCCCGTCAGATACAGCGCTGCGGCCACAAAGCTAAATCCAAGGCATACCTCCATGCTCTGCAGGGAAAAATAGAGCTGCTCCGTCAGCACCGGATGGCCGGCCCAGAGAACGCCCCCCGCAAACAGCGCAATTCCCCCGGTCCGCCCCGCCTCCGAAAACAGACGTCCCGACGCCCTCTCCCACAGCAGAAGAAAGGCCGCCAACGCCAAAGTCAAAAAGACCGGCGTCATCATCCCCGCAAAATAGGGATTAAAATCCAGACTCCCCAGAAGAGTCTTCAACAATACCAGTCCCTGTCTGCCGGTGATCAGCCAGCCCGTATAAAAATCCCGATCCAGACGGATCAAATCTTCCGTGTCGATGCCGATGAGATAGCCCGAAAGCTTCTCTCGGTGAATTAAAAAAGCCGTAAGTCCCGTGAATATAATGCCCGCGCGGTACTTCTTCCAAAATGCCCTCACATCAGAATTCCTCGTTTTCGTCTGTTTTGCGGCGTTTTACGGCCGCATCTGCACTATTTTTAAGAGTGTTCACAGCAAAGACGCGCCATACCCTCTGCCATAAATTGGATTGTACTCATTATACAAAATGCGGAGGTAAAAAGCAATTCATTTGATTTGTTTTCCGGGATATAATATGCTACTATAGAAGAAGTCATTCACACAAGAAAAGGGGAGAGGCGAGAGTATCATGAACAACACCGTCCGCAGAACAGGCCTTACGGATCAAATAAAGACGCATTCCCAAGCCGTCATCATAACGCTCTATTTCGCAGTCTACTGCGTCATCGGGCTTTCCATGGTCTTCAGACAGCCCTTCGGCAATCCGCCCGACGAGTACAACCGTTATCTGATCCCCCAGTTCATCTTAGAGCACGGCACATTGCCGGAGGGCTTCGACGAGGAGATACGAATCGGCGGCTATGGCTTTTCCTACGCTTTCCAGCCCATTCTGCCATATATGGCCCAGGGATACGCCATGCGCTTTGTCTCCCTTTTCACGGACTCGGAGGAAAATTTTTTGTACACCGGCCGCCTGACCGATTTCCTGTTCGGGCTGGCCACGGCTTATTTTGTGATGCTCTTAGGACAGAAATGGTTTGCCGACAGGCGGTTCTCCTGGCTGTTTTCCTTTCTGGCCGTCTTTCTGCCCCAGAGCATTTTCGTGCACACTTATGTGAACACGGACTCCTGCTGTATGCTCTCCATCGCCCTGATGCTCTACGCCTTTACCCGCTGTCTGGAGGACAGATTCGCGCTCCCCTCCTGCGGACTTTTGTCCGCGGGTATTGTTCTCTGCGCACTGTCCTACTATAACGCCTATGGGTATATCCTGAGCTGTATTCTGCTCTTTTTTGCCTATTTTCTCACCCTGGAGAATCGAAGCATACGCTTTTCCTCCGCCCTCTTCCTGAAAAGAGGCCTGTTTATCGGCGCACTGGTTCTTCTGGGCATCGGCTGGTGGTTCATAAGAAGCTATCTCCTCTACGACGGGGATATTCTGGGACTGCGGACCAGAGACGCCTGCGCCTCCCTCTACGCCCTGCCGGAATTTCATCCGGCTACCAGAGTCACCTGGCAGAGCCGGGGCCTAAGCTTATGGCAGATGGTAACCCAGTCCGACTTCCTGGAACTGTCCGTCTTAAGCTTCATCGGCATCTACGGCCCCATGACCATCGTCACATCCCAGTGGGTGTACCGCTTTTATAAGCTCCTCTTCGGAGCCGGGCTTCTGCTTTTCCTGGCCCTGCCCGCCGGACTCCTGTCCTCAAGAACGGGAATAAAAGCCGGTTCGGCCGACGGTCCCGCCGTCCTTCTGCGCCGTCCCCTCTACCGGGTCTTCTGCCACCTGAATCTGGTCTTCTGCATCCTGATGCCGGGGGTCTTAAGCCTGTACTACTCCTACACCACCGATTACCAGCCCCAGGGCAGATATCTCCTGCCCGCACTGCTGCCCCTGTGCCTCTACACGGTAACCGGGCTGAAGAAAGGGCTCCTGCTGTGCAGAAAGCCCGGGGAAGACAGGTCGGGCGACCGTCTCCTCACGGGCTTGTGCACCGCGCTCTGCACGGTTATCGTTATGCTTTTGTTTCTGACGGTATATGGCTACGCGTTCCCCTATTACGCTCAGAATCCCATAGCTCCCTAAATGATGATGCACACCATTCCGCCGTTGCTGTCGTTGACAATCTTCTGCATGGTATCCTGGAGCTTTACCTGACTCTCGTCCCCGATGGAGGCCACCTTGGTGGTAATGCCGTCATTTACAAGCTGCTCCACCGTCTTTCCGAAAATATTGGTGTTCCATATGCTCTGATTCTCATCCGCCTGATCGATATAGCGTATCAGATCGTCCGCCTGTTCCTTAGTGCCCACGATGGGAGCGATCTCCGTCTCAATGTTGGCGCGGATCATATGTATGGAGGGGCTGGTGGCCCGGATCTTCACGCCGAATTTGTTGCCATGCTTTATAAGCTCCGGCTTATCAAGGGTGATCTCCTCCTTATCCGGCGTCACCACGCCGTACCCCTTCATCCGCACCATGCCCACCGCACCGAGCACCTTGGCGTATTCCTTCCGCATGGCGGCGAATTCCTGCAGCTTGTGGATGAGCTGGTATTCGTCCGTGATACTCTCCCCCACCATCTCCGTCAGCATCTCATAATAGTATGCCTCATCCACATCCAGCATGACCTTGACCACGCCGTCGTAAAGCTGTACCCCGTCAGATTTGCAGCGCTTCACAAACTCGCTGTCCAACTGCACCGGATTCTCCAGCACATCCCGTATGGTGTCATAACGCTTCATCAGCACCCTCACCTGCTCGATGATATCCTGCTTCATGCGGTTGTCGCAGGGCAGCATCTCCACCCACTTGGGCATATAGAACTCAATGGAGGTGATGGGAAACTCATAGAGAATTTTCTCTAAAATATGGTTGATGTCATCCTTCTTGAGCTGCTCGCAGTTGACGGGCATCACGCTGACCATGTATTTCTCCGCGATCTCCGCCGCCGTCTTCTTCGCCTCGTCGGAGTAGGGCTTCTGGCTGTTCACCAGCACCAGAAAAGGCTTTTTCGTCTTTTTCAGCGCCAGAATGGTCTTCTCCTCGGCCTCCAGATAATTTCCTCTGGGAAGATCTCCGATGCTGCCGTCGGTGGTGATCACCAGGCCGATGGTGGAATGGTCGTTCATCACCTTATCCGTGCCGATCTCCGCCGCCTGGGTGAAGGGTATCTCATAGTCAAACCAGGGAGTTTTGACCATCCGCTCCTCATCCTCCTCCAGATGCCCCGCCGCGCCCTCCACCATGTAGCCCACACAGTCGATGAGCCGCACGGATACCTGAATATCCTCGTTCAGAGCGACCTTTGCCGCCTCATTGGGGATGAACTTGGGCTCCGTTGTGGTGATCGTGCGGCCTCCTGCGCTCTGGGGAAGCTCATCCTGGGCCCGGGTGCGCTGGTTCTCATCCTCCATATAGGGAAGCACCAGCTCCTCCATAAACCGCTTGATAAAGGTGGATTTGCCGGTGCGCACAGGCCCCAGCACACCGATATAGATTTCGCCCCCGGTGCGCTTCTGTATGTCGTAATAGAGATCATATGTATTGGCTGCATATTCCATATAACATCCCATCCTTTTACCCATCGTTACTGTTATATGTATATGCAGCCATCCCTTTTGCCATGCATGAAAAATATCGCCCGAAAACGGGGAAAGAACTCACCGGGCCCCTCCTGTCACAGGGTCACTCTCTTGAAATTCTTCTTGCCCCTTCTCACCACCAGGCCGTCGCCCTCGAACTGCTCCGGCGCATAAGAGACCCTGATATCCGTCACCTTCTCGCCCTCCACGGTTACGCCGCCCTGCTCCACCGCCCGTCTCGCCTCGGAGCGGGAGGCCGTGAGGCCTGACTTCACCAGCACGCTCAAAATGTCTATCCTTCCCTCGGAAAAATCGGTCTCGGTAAGCCTGCTGGCGGGCATATCCGCCGCGTTTCCTCCGGCAAACAAAGCTCGCGCGCTCTCCTGGGACTTACCCGCCTCCTCGTCGCCGTGCACCAGCTTGGTGAGTTCGTAGGCCAGGATCTCCTTTGCCTCGTTTAACCGACTGCCCTCCCAGTCGCTCATCTCGTCGATCTGCTCCACCGGCAGGAAGGTCAGCATCCGCAGACATTTCAGCACATCCGCATCCGACACGTTCCTCCAGTACTGATAGAACTCAAAGGGAGAGGTCTTGTTGGGATCCAGCCATACCGCTCCTTTCTGGGTCTTCCCCATCTTCTTTCCCTCGGAATTGAGAAGCAGCGTGATGGTCATGGCGTAAGCGTCCTTGCCCAGCTTCCTGCGGATCAGCTCCGTGCCGCCCAGCATATTGCTCCACTGATCATCCCCTCCAAACTGCATATTGCAACCATATCTCTCATACAGAGCCAGGAAATCATAGCTTTGCATAATCATATAGTTGAACTCAAGAAAGCTTAAGCCCTTCTCCATGCGCTGCTTATAGCACTCGGCGGCAAGCATTCTGTTTACGCTGAAATGAGGACCGACCTCCCGCAGGAATTCAATATAATTCAAATCCCGCAGCCACTCCGCATTGTTCACCATCAGAGCCTTCCCCTCGGAGAAGTCTATGAAACGGCTCATCTGTCTCTTAAAGCACTCGCAGTTTTGGTCGATGATCTCCGTGGTCATCATGGTGCGCATATCGCTTCTGCCGGAGGGGTCTCCCACCATACCTGTGCCTCCGCCCAAAAGAGCGATGGGACGGTTGCCCGCCTCCTGAAGCCGCTTCATCAGGCAAAGAGCCATGAAATGTCCCACATGGAGGCTGTCCGCCGTGGGGTCGAAGCCGATGTAAAAGGTTGCCTTCCCGTTATTGATCAGCTCTCTGATCTCCTCCTCGTCCGTAAGCTGGGCCAGAAGTCCTCTGGCCTTCAATTCCTCGAATATTTTCATTGTCCTCTTCTCCTTATACTTCTATATTACCGGTTCGCCATCAGCTTCACCATAGCCCGGTTCAGCCCGTCCACCGTCAGTTTAAACATGGGAAACATCTCCTTGATGGCCGTCTCCGCCTCCCGCCAGGGAGCCTTGCCGGGAGCCATCTTTGGATTCAGCCAGACCACTCTTTTGTAATGACGCTTCACCAGCTTCAGCCACTCGTACCCGGACAGTCCGCCGTTTGGCCCCCTGTAATTGCCCGTGTCGGAATACAGCTCCTCGGGCGCCATGGCCGCGTCCCCCACGACGATCACCTTATAGTCGCTGTCCAGATTGCGGAACATCCATTCCGTGTCGATCCAGTCCCCGTTCTCGCACTCCGGAGTTTTGTACAGCTTGCTGTAGATACAGTTGTGGAAATAGTACGCCTTTACATCCTTGTAATGGTTTGACTTGTGCACCGCCTGGAAGAGATCGTTCAAAAGGGTGCTGTAGGGGATCATCGTGCCGCCGGAATCCATGAGAAGCAGGAGCTTCACAGCATTTTTCCGGGGCTTTTGCATGACGATCTGCAGGCATCCCCCGTTGCTGCAGGTCTTGTCCACGGTTCCGTCTATGTCAAGCTCCGTCTCCGGTATGTCCAGTCTGCTGGAGAACTGTCTCAGCTTCCGAAAAGCCATCTGAAACTGCCGGTTGTCAATCACCCGGTCATCCCTGAAATCCCGGTATTTCCTGGCTCCCACCACGGCAAAGGCGGACTGGTAGCCTGTCTGGCCTCCCACTCTCACGCCTCCCACATTGCCCCCCATATTGCCGAAGGAGGTCTTTCCCATGGTGCCGATCCAGAAGCTTCCGCCGTTGTGCTCACTGTCCTGGTCCTTCAGCCTGGCCCTGAATTTCTCCTCCACATCCTCCTTGTCGATCTGCAGGTCCTCCGTCTTATTGAGGTGATCCCTGGCCTGTTCGTGGGCCAGCTCCATCATGTCGGATTTATCCAGCCATCTGAGCATCTGGGCTCCCACCTCGGTCTCCCGCTGCACCGCCTTGAAGCATTCCTCAAAGGCCATGTCATATTTGTCAAAATCGGTCTCGCTCTTGACCAAAATCATCCGGGCCACATAGTAAAACTGTGTCAGAGAGCTGCCGCAGAAGCCCCTGTCCAGCGCCTCCTGCAGAGTCAGCCATTCCCCCAGGGTCACCCTAAGCCCCTTCGCCCGAAGAGTCTCAAAAAATTTGATAAACATTCACTTTACCCTCAATTCAGTAACTGAATTACGCCTATTGTCGCGGCAAAAGGCTTCCCCTCAGGACAAATCCGAATGCCTCACCAGCTCCAAATCCTCGTCCTTTTTCACCACCACTCCCACAAAGGGCAGCGCAGAGCGGATTTTATCCGCAGGGATGCCTCCGATCTGCAGGGCGTTCACCCAGTCGATGAGCTCTGAGGTGCTGGGCTTCTTGCGCACATCCCGCAGGGAACGGATGGCGTAGAACACATCCATGGCATTGTTTAAAAGATGCTCCTCCACGTCGGGGAAATGCACCCTGACAATCTGCTCCATCAGCTCCCGTCCGGGGAAATCAATATAGTGGAAAATACAGCGGCGAAGAAATGCGTCGGGCAGCTCCTTCTCCGCGTTGGACGTGATCATCACGATGGGCCTGTGCTTCGCCTTCACCGTGCGCTTCGTCTCGTTGATATAAAACTCCATCTGGTCTAACTCCCACAACAGGTCGTTGGGGAATTCCAGATCCGCCTTGTCAATCTCGTCGATCAAAAGCACCACCTGCTCCTCGCTGTCAAAGGCCTCCCCCAGCTTGCCCAGCTTGATGTAGCGGGCGATATCGTCCACGCCCTCCTCGCCGAACTGCCCGTCGTAAAGCCTCTGGATGGTGTCATACACATACAGTCCCTCCTGGGCCTTGGTGGTGGATTTGATATTCCAGATAATCAGCCTTTTTCCCAGGGCGTTGGCCACAGCCTCCGCCAGCCGGGTTTTTCCGGTGCCCGGCTCCCCCTTGATCAAAAGAGGCTTCTTCAAGGCGATGGCAATATTCACGCTGGCCATCAGTTCCTCGCTGGCCACATAATCGTTGGTTCCCTGAAATCCCTGTAACTCCATATTCTCCTCATTTCCATGCGTATAACCGCCGGACACGCAGCCCTTCCCTGCAAACGATTGTCGCCTTTTAGGTACGAATATCGCACTCCCTCGTATCAAAGCGTACCCGGCCCGCAGCGTACCTGGCCCAATCATTCCCTGCCCATTGACGGCATATGCAGCTTTTTCTTGAAAAACATACATCTTTATGTTACGATATTCTTGCTTTAAAATCAAGAAAAATCAATCCAGAAAGGCAGACAAATGATCAAAGATTTACTTTCCGGCAGACAGACCCTCTCCTTTGAAGTCTTCCCTCCCAAGAAGGACGGAGAATTCGAAAAGGCGTATGAAACACTGGATAAGCTGGCGGCCCTAAAGCCGGACTTCATCAGCGTGACCTACGGGGCGGGGGGAAGCCGTTCCAAACAGACCGCGGAAATCGCATCCTATATCAAAAATACGCTGCGTATAGAGACCCTGGCGCATATCACCTGTGTGGGCAACAAAAGGGAGGATATCCTCTCGGTGGTAAACCGTTTAAAGGAAAATAATATAGACCAGGTGCTGGCCCTTCGGGGCGACAGACCCAAGGATATGGGGGACGAGCAGTACGAGACCAGAGATTTCGCCCACGCTTCGGATCTCATCACCTTTTTGACGACACAGACCGGTCTGCACTGCGGCGGAGCCTGCTATCCCGAGAAGCACTATGAAGCCTTCAGCATGGAAACCGACCTGAAGAATCTGCGGCTCAAGCAGGACTGCGGGGCGGAATATTTTGTCTCCCAGCTCTTTTTTGACAACGATTATTACTACCGTTTCCTGGAGAAAGCTGAGAAAAAGGGAATCACGGTGCCTATCTGTGCGGGCATTATGCCCATCACCACGGCAAATCAATTGGGCACCACCGTCACCCTCTCCGGCTCCTCCATTCCCAAGGCGCTCTCGGATCTGATCGCCAAGTACGGCGACTGTCCCGAGGAGCTGAGAAAGGCCGGCGTGGATTATGCCGTCCGCCAGATCAATGACCTTAAGCAAAACGGTGTGGGGCACATCCACCTCTACACCATGAACCGACCCAAGACGGCGGGCGAAATTGTGGCGGGAATCCGGTAGGATTCCCGCCCGGGCCAACCCGGCCAGCTCCCCTAAGCTTACGCTTCCGTTCACCCTGCACTTCAAAAGCAGGGCGGCGAGATCGGCAATCAAGTCAATGGCGGAGATTTCTTCCCTCGGCAGGATTCGCATTTCCTGCCGTCAAAGTCACACCACCCCATTTACGATATCCAGAAGCTC
Organism: uncultured Lachnospiraceae bacterium; assembly: GCA_949948715.1. Classification (GTDB taxonomy): domain Bacteria; phylum Bacillota; class Clostridia; order Lachnospirales; family Lachnospiraceae; genus Acetatifactor. The sequence continues at coordinate 41,645 of CATLGW010000014.1, forward strand.
GGCCTGGCAGCAGTTCTCGGAAAGCCCCTGCCTCGCCCATCTTATGGCTTCCGCCTGATTTCCCAGTCCCAGATGTCCCAGGGCCGCCATCAGACAGCAGTGCACCCTGTTGTTCCGCTTCAAATCCCCCTCGAAAACCAGAAAATCCGGCAGGGACACTGCAAAATAATCTATCCCCACCTCATCCTCCAAATGCTCCTCGGCATACTCTATGAAGGATCGGAATCTCCCAGAAGCCTCCTCCCGTTCCCCCAGGGCCTCCGTTGCCCTGGCTGCGTAATACATCATCTCTGGCGGCTGATCGTTATAGTACAGGGCGCAGGACAATGTAAACTCCCCCTGGGAGGCCCGTCTGTAAGCCTCTTCGGACTGTTCTTCCTCCTCATAAAGCTCTCCCAGCAGATACCAGATATCATTATCCCTGCTGCCGATCAGCTTTCCCTCCCCCAGATGGGCGGGATAAGTGAGGGCGCGCTCCAGAAGCTCCACGGCCCTTTTGGGCTCCGCTTTCCGGGCCAGATGGATCAGCGCGCTTCTGTACTGTGCGGTGATTTTGCCCTCCCCTCCCTCCCAGGGATGGAAATGATGTCCCATCAGGCAGTCATAGGCTTTTTCGTATGCTCCGCTCAGATTTAAGAGGGTGATATACTCCGTGTACAGATCGTCCCGCCGCTCCAAAAGCTCCCTGTAAGCCTCCATGTTTGAAAGGCGCTCCTCCCGGGAAAGATTTAACGTCCTATAGAGCTGGTCCAGCTCAAAGAACACCCTGGCGTCCCCCGTGTTCATGGCAAAGGCCTTCTCCATGGCCTCTCTGGCCCGTCTGCCATCGTGGAGCTTATTGTAATATACCAGCGAAAGATTTCTCCACAGAGTGGGCAGAGAAAGACGGTCCCTGCGCTCCTCCCAAAGCCTCCCTGCCTCCTGCCATCTCCCCCGGTCGTACAAAAGACAGCCCAGATAATACCCGGCATAGGCCCCGCCGTCCTCTGCCGCCTTGGAAAGCGCCTGCATATCCTCCAGACGGTTGGGGAAGCAATAAGAACAGTCCCCTCTCTCCCCCCGCATAAGCTCCTCCCCGTCGCCGGTGTACAGATACAGGTAATAGTGGACCATAGGGTCCTTCTCATTGGGGGCCAGCCTCAGAACCTCAGCCGCCTCGTCATACAGAAAGGCCTCGGCGTAGCCCAGCGCCAGCTCGATGTAATTGTGATTGTCTCCCCGCATGAGCCCTTTGAATTCCTCCAGTCTCTCCCCGGTGAGACGGTATCCTTCATAATACGCCCCATGGTCCAGGGGATCCAGCTTCTCTGTCTCTTTGACAAAACAGACGGCCTCCTCAAGTTTGCCCGAAAGCCTTAAGAGCGCAGTTTTAAGCAGTCTTGCCCTCAGATTGTGCGTTCCCCGGGCAAGGGACTGCTCCAGATACCCCAGAGCCTCTTCGAAGCTGTCTCGCCCTGCCGCCAGACAGGCAAGCTGATAGAACGCCGCCCCCTGCATACTCCCGTCCCACACCGCCTTGTAGAAGGCGTCGAAGGCTTCCCCAAGCCTCTTTTGCTTTTTTAACGTCAGCCCCAGATTGTAGTAGGGCTCACAGTCATAGGGATTGGGATTCTTCCAGACGGAAGATCTCACAGCCTCCCGAAAATACCTCTCGCCTTCGGCAAAGCATCCCCTGTGGTACAAATACTTCCCGTAACCGTTGTTCAGGCGGATATCCGAGGGGTCCCGCCGCAGCCCCTCCCTGTAATAGTCCTCCGGAGAGCGGGTGGCATGGCGGTACTGCTCCAGATGGGTGGCTGCAAGAAACAGTTTCTCCGCAGTTTCCAGCTCCTCCGGCGCGGGAAGGGGCTCGGCGGGAGAAGGAATCTCCCCGGTTTCCCCGGGCTCTGGCACATAACGGATCAACTCCCTCCCCTTCTTTGTGACGCGCAGCGTCAAGCCGGTCCGCTCCAGATCCGGCATGGGAATGCTTTTCTGAAACACCTGGGCCGGAAGGAGGGATATCTCCTGCGCAAAGACCGCATTCCCATCATATAGGAGCTCTACCCGGGCTTCCTTTAGCTCTGTGGGCGCATAGAGGGTAATATCCGCCCGGCCCTCCCCGCACTCCAGTCCCAGGACAATATCCCTGGTGGCGTTTTTCACCGCTCCCACAGCCCGGTAGGGCATAAAATATTGCACGAAATTCTTTTCCTCATAGGGTTTTAAGAAGGTAAAATCCGGCTGATTGTCGGTGAACATTCCCGTCATCAGCTCTATGTAAGGGCCGTCCTCATCCGTCAGATTCCGGTCCCAGGCTCTCCCGAAATCGCCGCAGCCCCAGGTCCACTGCTTTTTTCCCGGGGAGACGTGATGGTCCGCAATATGCAGCAGTCCAGCCTGCCTTTCGTCATCATAATTTCCGATAAAATCATAGTCCGAACGGTATGCCATATAGGAGGTGGGCACGGGAATATTCCTGTAGCGGGAAATGTCCGTGCCGGGGCCATAGTCCACCTTGTAATATACCCCGTCCGCCATGGGAAACCTGGAGACGTCCCTCTTGCCGTGATCCATCACCGCATGGACGTCCGGCGGAAAAACAGAGCGGGTATGATCGTTTACCGCCACCGCCGGGTTCGCCCACCACAGAAAGGTCTGGGGTCTGTCCGTGGGATTGTACAGTTGTCCCCGTATTTCCAGATAAGCTCTGTCAGGATAAACCGTAAATCCCGCCATTCCCTTGGTGTGAAACATTTTTTCCGTCTCCCCCATCCAAACCGTGACGGAGCCGTCCTCCCCCTCCCTGACACAATAATCCACCGGATCGAAGGTGGACGGCCTGTGGTGCTGAGGCCAGTTAAACTCAATTCCCCCGGAAATCCAAGGCCCCGCCAGTCCTACCAGGGCTGGCTTGATTACATGATTATAATATACCGCGTCATAACCGCTTACCTTGTCATAGAGCCGCTGCACCCTGCCCCCGATCTGTGGCAGCAGCATAACCAGAATGTAATCATTTTCCAGAAAAACCGCATGATATTCCTTATCCGTCTTCTCGTCGGACACCCCTTCGCACACGGGATGGGGATAAACCCTCCCGCTGGAGCCCTGATATACGCGCTTCTCCAGGAACATGGGATTCCTGTCATACTCTGCAATCTCGTAGGTGGGGATGATCACATTCTCCTGTCTTACCTTTACCGTGCCCATTTATTTTCCCTCCCGATTTTTTAATTCATAACCGACGGCATCATTATACCATACCCATAAATAAAATCATTATAGATTATTGTCCGAAAATATGAAATAATTGCTTTTGATAAAAACTGTGCTATACTATATTAGAGGAGTCAAATATGAGAAAATATAGAGAAGAAATAAGCGAATCCTCCCTGTGGCTGACCGCCACGCCCTCCCCCTGCGCCATGACGCTGCCCTTCTATATCGTCGAAATGGGGCATTTCCTGGCACAGACGGAATATATGGTGGAACGCAGGGAACATGACAGTCACCTGCTTTTGTATACGGTAAAGGGATGCGGCAGGGTAATAACCGGAGGCAGGGAAATCCTGCTTGCTGCCAATCAGGCCCTGGTCATAGATTGCCGCAAATATCATAAATATCATTCCCTCTCGGACCCTTGGGAATTTTTTTGGATTCATTTAAACGGAATCGGTATGCAGCCTCTTTTCGATATAATGTACCCCCAGGGGGAGACTGCCGCGGACATAGACGACTCCCAGCCGTTTTACAGTGCACTCTCCGTCCTGCTCTCCCTGACCGAATCCCGGGATATCCTGAGCAATATTAAAGCTTCCGCAAAAATTCACGAAATATTGAGTTGTCTGGCACGCTCCGCCGCAAGGGTACAGGGCGAAGAAAGCCTCCCTGGACTGATCACCCGGACGCTTCAGTTTATAGAAGCCCATTATGCCCAGGATATCACTGTGGATGACATCATAAGGGATCTCCCCGTCTCAAAGTATCACTTCATACGCCTGTTCGGCCGTGTCATGGGAACCACGCCTTACAGCTACCTCATTTCCTACCGGATCAATGTATCCAAAACCCTGCTTGCAACCACCCGCCGCCCCGTCTCCCAGATAGCAGAGGACTGCGGTTTTGCCGATACCAGCAATTTTATCAATCACTTCAAAAAGAGAACCGGGCTGCGCCCGCTGCAGTACAGAAATGCCTTTTCCCAGAAAACATATTGATCCGGAAAAATCCCCAACCTCTTAGATAATACGAATACAGATGTTCCGCTTAAAATAGGCGGTATGAATAATAAAATAAACGGTAGCTGTTAAAACAATTCCTGAGGAAAGCCTTTGCCGCTTTGCTTTGTCCTTCATTCGAGCCCAAGCAGATGTGCCAGCCGCTTCGATGCCTCTCCGTCATAATACTGGTAAATACGGTTTTTCAGTTTTTTTCTGCTATCCCTGTAAGGATCGTCCCCCCTTACCACATCGTCAAAAAACGACAGCATATCCCGGAAAGTGTATATTTCATGTCCCGCCATATACTCGCGAAGATCGCTGTGGATAAATCCTGCCCGGTATTCGTCCCTATCGTCCAGCGTGTACCCAATAGGCCTGTTTAACAGCAAATAGTCGGAGGCCGCACTTGAATAATCACTGACCAGGGCATCCGAAGCCTTCATTAACCGATAATTGTCAATATCCAGCTCTTTCACCGTTTTTCCCGTCAGAACTTTAATATTTGTGCAGTCTCCAACCCTCAGATTGGACAGATCCTGTTTGGGATGAATCTTGATCACCAAAAACACGTCGGCTCTGCGTAAATAATCATTCAGCCTTCCGTACTCATCCATAGTATCAATAAGGGGAATCCCCAGCTTTTGTTCCTTTGTGCTGTCGTTTCTGCGGAAGCCGCCGCCTCTTCGGAAGGTTGGCATCCACAAGATAATCTTTTTGTATTTCCGGTCTGTGATTTTATCAGTTTCCGGAGCCCCTGGCCTGAAAAAGATGTCATGTACCGGATACCCTATGGAGACAAGCCTGTCGTCAGGCCACTTTATCGAACATTGTTCCGCAAAGACGGGAGCATACTGTTGGGACGGAACTAAAACATAATTGACCCTATCTGAGACAGACAGCTTCCCCTTAACGCTTTTTAACCCTCCGGAACCATGGGAACAATACACCATGATCTGATCGTCCCTTACCTTTGCCGCTCCCTCGCAATCGTACAGGAAATACTTTGCCACGCTGGCATAATACGCTTTCCTTATGCTGGGTCCAAAAAGCGGCACACAAATTACATTGTCCGGCAGTTTCTTCTTCACCTTATAGCGCACCATCCAAACGATCTTATAGGAATTATTCAATCCCTTTTCCAGCAAATAATCATAAAAAGCGCCGCCATTGCAATCAAAATCATTGTGACTCTCTATCATGATAATATTCTGAAGGGGCCTGCTTTTAAAGATCCCCAGCATAATTTTCCCAAGCAGCGCCCCAAGCTTATATTGATAAACTACTTCCACGGCGCGCCTGATTCCCTTTTCCCTCAGATATTCGATCAGTTTCATTGTGTAAAAGCTCCTCTATTGAAACATTTTAAAAATCCCCTGCAGCTTTCGTCTGTATACTACCGCTGCCGCACAGACCGCTCCAACCATAAAGTATCTGACTGCCGCAAAAGGGTATGTGAACGCCATCGGCACCATGACAAGCAGCATAAGCACAGATAAGGCAAGGATCAACTTTCTGTCATAAAGCTCCGCCGAGCCCTTTTTCTTTTGCCGCAGCACCCTCCGATAAGATATATAATGCATGGCGGCAGAACAAATATAGCAGGCCAGTGTGGTATAACCTGCGGCATAATACCCGAATATTCCTATAAAGACATAGTTCAGGGCCAAATTCAAAAGAGCGCTGACACAGGTTGCCGCAGCAATCCATCCAGTCTTTTGGTAAAAGTATTCAACCGTGCTGAACAGCCAGTACAGGAAAATAAAGAAGACCGAGGCCGCTACGGGAGGTATGACATAGATTGCCTCCAGATAGTTTTCACCGGCAAACATCAAAATCACCTCCGGTGCAAACGCCATCGTCACAACACACAGTGCTGCCACCAGGCCCATTAACGGCCCGGTGACCTTTTTTAGCTTTGTCTCCTCCCCCGAATCAAGGGTCCGGTATATATATGGCGAAAGGGAATGATTGATTGCCGACGTTATCAAAAGCATCATGGTAGAGACAGTGTAGGCGACGCTGTAAAACGCAGCCTGGCGATTCCCCGCCATTTTGCCGATCATCAGCCGATCCGACTGGCTCAGCACATAATTTGACAGATAATGGGGCAGCAGAGGTAAATTGAATTTCAGCGCATATTTCCAGTAAGTCCATTTAAAGAAGACCCTGCCCCTTGCCATAAGAAGAAAAAACAGCGGGCCGACTATAAGGATTCTGGCTAAAAGATCGGAATAAACCCTGGCCTCCACTTTATAATCCGTATTCAGCACTGCCGCCACACCAAAGCCCAGGCAGAGAATATTCATTATCAGCGAAACCGTCACATATTTCCTGTACTGAAATTCAAACCGTTCCCGCACCGCCCAAAACTCCAGGGCAGGCGTCGCCGCCAGTTTTAAAAACATCGCCGCCATCAAGACCGGAGACAGTTCAAGTATCCCCGTCCAAAAGTCAATTCCTGCGCCATAAACCGCAAACGCCAGGGCCGTGATCGTCAATGTCAGGGATAGTTGCGAGGACGTGTAACAGTCCCTGTCATCCTTAAACAGCAGCAGCCCTTTCTGATAGCTCCCCAGGAAAATGTTTAAAGTGGCAAAAATAGAGAGAATGCCGTACCAGGATTGGTAGACGGCAAAGGAGCCGTATTGTTCTTCCGTCATTATCCTGGTAAATATCGGCGTTGCGAAAAGAGCAATTCCCTTGTTCAATATATTGCAGCCGGTGTACCACAGGGAAGCCTTTACCGGCGCCGACAATTTTACATACTTGTTTTTCAGATCGTCTGCTTTCATGTTCTTCCCATCTCATCCGTTTTAATTATCACGGCCAAAATCACCGCCAGCTCAACCCCGTAGGTTATCAGCAGAGCCTCTGTCGTCAGCGAAATGGCAATGTATGCCGACAGAAGATTCTCTGCCAGCCCCCGGTAATTTCCTTCCCCGTTTTCAGGATTCCAGGTCCTGAAAATCTGCAGGACTGCCTTAGCCAAAATTAACAGACCCATGATGCCAAACTGTCCCATGTAATAGGGGAAACCCGTATCGCCCAGGACAGAACTGGCGCCGCCCTCAGACGTCCAAAAATCGTAGCTGTATATAAAGTTGTATACCAGAGAACGGTATCTTCCCGAAAGATGAGAAGCATATGTGGCAAAGCCGCTGCCGATGGGGAAACAGATGCGCATCAGAGTAAACGCCCCCGTCCACAGCACCTCACGTCCCGAGGAGGACCATGACGCATATACCTGGAGCTTCGAATAACCGGCGGCAAAGGCGATCAGAAATATGCCCGTCAGATACAATATTTTGTACTTCTTCAGCCATGCTCCGCCATACTTCATAAATATGTACACGGCAGCAAAGGCAAGCCCTTTGGTTCTCATCGTCAAGATAATCGTTGCGATCAACATCAAATGATATCCCCAGTACTCTCCCTGTTTTTCGTCGGCACAAAACAGACAGAGCATCGCAGACGCCGCATACACCAGATCTGTGGGATGGGAAAATAAAAAGCGGTATGGCAATATCCCATAGCGCATAACTGTCTGCGTCATCCCCCAGTCATAGAATTGACTTAATACACCAAGAATGCATATTATGACAGTTAAAAACTTTAATGCCAGAAAACCTTTGTTTTGCAGGGCCTCAGCCGCCTTACCGTCCCACCCCAGCCTGCGGACGGCGTAAAATGTAATCGGAAACTTTAAAAACCCCACAATATCCCTGACAACTGCCCCGTAGGAAGATGAATAATGAAATCTTACGTTTCCCAGCAGTCCGATGCCCACCAAAAGAATCCAGGGGATAACCGGATTCGCTTTGTTTTTTATAATATAGATTTTCCTTCCGAATCCCTTCACAAGGCTAAGTGCGCTGGCCGTCAAAAAAAAAGCTTCATCCCAGTATTCGTAAACCCGGGGCAAATTGAAATGCGCTGACAAAGCTCCCTGAAACAGCAGAAATATCAGAAGAACATTCCACCCTGTGTGCGCCATCCGCTATCTCTCCTCTTTTGACATATCCCGCTTCCTTCCGCTCTGTTCCAGAGCCCTTTTCAGCGCTATAATCTTGTCCTCGCCTATTGCAGCGGCTATTTTTCGTTTGAAACGCTGTGATCTTCCCGTCCACGTGGCGCTGTAATGATGAATGGAATACGTTTTTTCACACATGAGATTTTCCACCCCTTTGCCGCTGGCATACGGATCCAAATAACACGGCGGGAAAATCGTTGCACCCTCAAAGCATTGAATCCCGTCCTTACGCTGATATCCCAGCTTTTCCAGCGCCCTGTTGTTGATCCGGGGGCAGGAAATCCTTAACACATCAAACGTCTGAAATTTCACTGCGTCATATTCCTCCAGCATGGCCTTCACCATGGGATGACCGGCGACCGCGCCAAATCCCAGTCCGGTTGCAATCATCAGGCTCCCCTGCCCTACTCCCAAAAAACAGTCCAGCTCTAACAGCTCGTCTATTTTCCTTATCAGCTCCACATCCGTATCAAAATAAATTCCCCCGCAGTCATAAATAATCTTTAACCGCGCATAATCCGAGACAAACGCCCACTTTCCCGCACTGTACGCATCAAGGACAAAGGGATGACAGTTTACATCGAAATTGTCTTCATTCCATTCTCTGATCTCATAATCCGGACAGTACCGCCTCCAGGAATCCCTATATTTTTTTAGTTGCGCCGGCATATTCTTTTTACCGAACCAGCAGTAATGTATCACCCTGGGAATCATAAAAGCCACCCTCTCACCCCATATAAATTTCATGTATCCTTCGCGCATTCCGGGACACATCGTATCCCCTTTCAGACAAAAGCTTCTGATTTTCCCTGCACTCGCCCGCTCTGTCATAAACTCTGCGCTTTAATATTTCTCTCGCCCAGCTCTCGGCATCCGCCTCCTTTGGCATATAAACGACCCTGCCCGTCACATTTGCCTCCTCCGTGACCGCCGCAGAGGCGACGCACTTCAGCCCGCTTGCCTGCGCCTCCACAAGGGCCAACGGCAGCCCTTCCCACAGGGATGGAAAAACAAAGCAGTCCATGGCAGACAGACATTCTCGGGCGTTTTGCACCATTCCCAGAAAAATGACGGCATCCCAAAGCCCCAGGCGTTTTGCCTTTTCCTCTATCATCCTCCGAAGCTCCCCGTCTCCGGCTAACAGCAGCAATGTGTCCGCGTCTCTTTTATGCACGGCATGAAAGACATCCAGCAAAAAATCATGGTTTTTAGGCTTATAAAACTTGCCCACATGTCCGATCACAAGACAGTGCTGCGCTATTCCAAACCGCTCCCTCATCATTCTTCTCTCTTTTTCGTCATATGAAAACCCGGCGGCATTGATGGCATTGTTGAGCACAGTAAAGTCCCTCTTTCCAAAGGCCCATCTGCCTGATTTCAAAGAACAGGCAAGCAGATTCGTGGAAAGAAAACAAAACAAGGGGCGAAGAAACAGATGCAGCTTCACATAGTCCCCCGTGCTGCTGTGAATATGGGCAATTCTGCTTGATATCCCGCAAATCCTGGCTGTCATAAGCTCCAGCAGGGCCGTGGCGCTGTTTGCATTGATATGTATCACGTCATATTTATTTCTTCTGATTAATCCGTAGAGCCTTTTGACGTACGATATACTCTCCCTCTTGCGATTCCCCAGGCAGTAATAGCCTGATCCGCCTGCATACAGTTCCTGTTTCAGCCCAGGGGGAATTACATCATTGGTGGACGCAAAATCTATCTGCAGGTCATCCTTATCCATGGCACGGTAATAATTCATCATAACCGTCGTCAATCCGCCCCACGGGACAAAAGATGTCGTAATAACAATCAGTATCTTTTTCATTTTACCGCTTCCGCCCCCAGTTTTATCCCGCACATCTCCAGTACCCTGCCTGTGCAATTTCCATCCCGGCAGATACGCATCCTACCGCAGACCTTCCGGCGTTCTTTTGCATAGTCGTCTCTTCCCTCCGCCAGCCCCCTGTCAGGCACACCTTTGCCTTTAACATTTCCCCATGATCGCCTGCTGACTTCCCCAATTGGGATTTATCGCCTACTCCTCTCCATAGTTCCCGTAGTACTTCCCGTAATATTTCCCGTAGTACTTCCCGTAATATTTCCCGTAGTACTTTCCATAGTATCCCTTCCCTGTCATGTTCACCTTGTTCAATATGCATCCAAGTATGCTGCAGCCCGTCACATCTAACTGCTCCTTCACCCGCTTTACGAAACGGTAACTGATGGCTCCGCTCTCCACCACCAGAATGGCTCCGTCACACACCTTTGACACCACCGCCGTGTCGATCACGCTTCCCAGGGGCGGCGTATCGATCACTACCATATCATACAGTTCCCTGGACCGGCGCACTAATTCCTGAAACCTCTCGTTTCCCAAAAGCTCGCTGGGATTCGGCGGCACCGGCCCTGAAAATATCATATGAAAATTCTTGATGTCCGTATTGCACACAGCCTCCTCCAGAGAAGTCTTCCCCACCAGATAGTTAACAAGCCCTACCCGCACACGGCCCTTCTTATGCCTTTCCCTCATCACCGACTTTCTCAAATCCGCATCCACCAGCAGCACACGCTTTCCGTTCTGGGCAAAGGACTTTGCCAGCTCAAAGGAGGTGTCCGATTTCCCCTCGTTGGGGGTACAACTGGTCAGACAGACTACCCGTACCCCATCCTTGGAAAACTCTATATTTGTCCGAAGGGTCTTAAACGCCTCCTTGGAGCGAAAGTCCAGCTCCTCGTGCCTAAGCTCTATCTCCTGCATTATCTGCGCCTCCTTTTGTTCCCCACAATGCCGCTTCCTACCTTCCTCCCGCCACGATTTCATCCGGCCAGGTATCCTCCGCCTCCATATCTTCCACTTCTATATCCGCAAACCTGTCGGAAGACAGAAGACCGCTCCCTCCCCAAAGCGCTTCTTCCCGACCCTCCTCCCCGCACCTGTTACCGTTTCCCCGACTCCCGACAGAGGAGCCGTCCCGGCTCTTTCGTCTGCGGGAGCCCTTCCTTTTGCGTCTCTCCCTTGTCACATCCTCCCGTAAGGGGATCATCCCCAGAGTGCTAAGCCCCAAATACCGCTCCACATCCTCCGAAGTCTTGATGGTATCATCCATAAGAAACAGCGCCACCAGTATAGCCGCCGACAGAAATACCCCCGCCAGTACGCCGCCTACCGTCCACCTTCCCACCCGGGGCGAGGAGGGCGACAGCGGATAATTCGCCTCGTCCACCAGGTTAACCGCCTGAATATCCATCACGCTCTTTAAGCGGTCCCCCGCCTCCTTTCGGACCTCGTCCGCCAGGTACTGCGCCATTGCCGGATCACGATCCGTCACTGTGATGGCTATAATACGGGTGTCCGACTGAGTCTCCACTCCCACCCGCGACCCCAGGGACTCGCTGCTCTCCTCCAAACCACAGCTTGCGATCACCTTCTCCAGCACATACCGGCTTTTGATGATCTGGACAAAATCCTTTGTCAACTGAGTTCCCAACTGCACATCGCTGTAGGTCAGCGTATTGTCATTCTGCCTGTTCAGCACATAAATGCGGGTCGTGGACTGATACTTCTCCGCCAGAAGGAACCGGCTCACGCCATATCCCACCGCCCCGGCCGCCAATCCGCACAGAATAATCAGCCATGCCCTGTGCCATAAAAGTGTCAGCACCTCCACCAAATCAATTTCTATCGCATTGTTATCATCTGCTTTCTGCATTTTCCCTGCTCCTATCCCGCGCTATTTTTTATTCCCCCGCTTCGCTGCGTCACCTCTCCCCGTTTCCCAAAAGAAACTTTTCCGCGTTTCCAAACAGGAGCTCGTCCCCATATTCTACCCCGCATTTCTTATAAATTACTCCCGCGCATTTCTCCATCCAGGGCGCCCTCCTGCCGTCGCTGTGGGCATCTGTGGCCACAAAGTCCGCCAGCCCCCATTTCAGCAGGGCTCTGGTATCACGTCTGGCCGTCCTTCCATTGTCTCCCACAACGGACGCGGCGTTCACCTGTATGAGCACCCCCATCCTTCGTAGCTCTTCCACCGTATCCAAGTCCCCCGCCACCCGGACATACCTCTCCACATGGGCTAACACCGGACGGTAACTCAAATTTAAAATACTGCGCAGGGCATTCTTGATATAATTTTTTTCCGCCAGAGGGTCAAACTCTGTCAGCACGCAGGAGGAATTTCCCAGCGTCACACATTCCTTCGCCTCCATCAGGTCCAGTACATCCTCCCGGTAGTAATACTCCGTCCCCGGATAAATCGCTATCCGGATCCCGGCCCTCCTTGCGCTGATCTGCAGTCTCTCCACCGCCTCCCAGACCTTCTCCGAAGACGGGCAGCCCTTGCCCGGCATATGATGGGGGGTGGCAAATATCCCCTCGACTCCCTCCGCCCTTGCTATCCCAAGCATCCTCAGGGATTGTTCCAGACTCCCGGACCCGTCGTCCATATTTGGCAAAATATGGGAATGTATATCTATATAAGCCATAAAATCTTCCTCCATGGCAAAGGTTTTCTTCCTTATGTCAGTCACGGACAGCCGCGTCCGGTTATGCTTCACCGTATAATAAAGTCAGAAATGACAATACTTTAAGTATGTAAAGGGTTCGTCTTATTAGCATGAAAGGCGAACTTTCACGCCAAACCGTTGATACAGTTCTGCTTCTGCCGCAGGGAGGTGTGTCCATAGATATCCAGGGTGGTGCGCGTGGAAGCATGGCCCAGAATAGAGGATACCGTCTTGCAGTCCACACCGTTTTCCAGACAAGAGGTTGCAAATCCATGGCGCAGAGCATGGAAATTACAATCCTGCATTTTGCAATGACGCAGAATGGTCTTAAATTTCTTTTGAACATTTCGGGGCTCCGTGCAGGACTTGCACCCGGTCAGCAGATAGCAGTCGCCATCCTTCCTTATCGTTTGCAGCGCGCTTATCAGATAGGGAGGAATGGGGATTTCCCTGACAGAAGTATAGGATTTGGGAGAGCGAATATAGAGTATCGTCTTGGGCTGACCCTCGGATATATCGGGATTGACAATGCGGGACACGGTGCGTCTGACCTGAAAGGTGCCGGCGGCAAAATCAATATCCTCCCATTTCAGCCCGCACAGCTCCCCTATGCGTATTCCTGTTCCCCGACATATGAGAATGCCCAGGGAAAAGGCCGTGGGCTGTTCCAACAGATATTCTTTCATGTGCAGGCTGTCCTGGTTTAAAAGAACCCTGGATTCCCGTCTGCGGCAGACGACGCGGCATCCTGCCAGCAGTTCCTCCCTCACAAGCCCCTGCTTCACTCCATAGCGGACAATGGACTTGAAAGTCATCAAAATCACCCGGATCGTACTGTCCGCCAGTTTTTTTCCCTTCATTTCATTTATAAATCCTTCCACGTCCTTCCTCTCCATTGCGGACAGCGCGCAGTTTCCCAGACCGGGAACAATGTGCTTCCCCACATGATAAGCATAATTGGAGTAGGTGCTCCTTTTTACCCTTTTATACCGTCTCTCCAGCCATTCGTCACACAAGGTTTCAAAATGTTTCAATTCCTTTTCCGCCCCTTTCATCCCTTTTTCGCGATTACCCGTCTTCCGTCATAAATATAACAAAATAACCCCATGGGTTTAAAAATAACTTGCAATAAATTCCGGAGTGGTGTAAACTGATACCAGTCAGATGAAAAAGTTCGCCTTTCATGCTAAAAAGGCGAACTTTTTTTATACCTCATACTTCGCATACTAAAATTAGGCATACTACCAGAAATTACGCCACTTTGGGCATTTGGAAACGATTTTTCCAGTTTTCAGGCAGTTTGCTAATAAAGAGAGACACCAGTTCCGCAATCTGGC
>CATLGW010000015.1 GCA_949948715.1 uncultured Lachnospiraceae bacterium
CTTCTGCAGTAAGATTGATAATACTTGATTTTCTTCCCATAAGTACAATGCCTCCATCAATTGATATATACATTGTACTATGGAACAAAAATATAGTCCAGTTATTTAAAAACTATTATACTAGGAGTGCATGAATATATATTTGAGCATAATGGTATCGCTGCAAAATGTGTGATAAATGTGCTCACGGCATTTGAAAAGCTATTGGAAAGACGTGTGAGGTACATTGCTGCAAAGCATCAGCTTCACAAAGAAAATTGTCCGTTAGATGGAGCTTATTTGATTTACGACACTAAAGAAGGACATATCTATTATCGTGGAGAGAACGATTACAACGGAGGACGTGAGCGTGTAGGCATGGGAGTACTGATGGCCGCATATCTGCAAAGATTCCCCGATGAAATGTTGCTGAACAGCCTGAATCAGTATCTGTCATATGTGGAAAGAGAATTGTATGATGACGAAAAGGTGTTGGTAACAAATGATTACGGATATGATAATCATTATCAGAGATTGTACAATTATCCGTGGGTGAGCCTGTTTTTCTTAGAAATTTATACGCTGAAAAAGGATTTGAATTATTTATACAAGGCATACAAGGTAATGGCTTCCTTTTATGCTCAGGGTGGTGACCATTTTTATGCCATTGCAATTCCCCTTGAGCGATTATTGAGGTGCTTAAAGAAAGAAAAAATGCTGAAGGAACATGAGGAGCTGTCGGTGTGTTTCCGCAGGCACTGTGATACACTTCTTCAAAATGATATTATGTATCCCGCCCATGAGGTTAATTATGAGCAAAGTATTGTAGCCCCGGCGGCAAATCTGCTATTGGAGATGTATCTGGTGACGGGAGAGGAGAAATACAAGGAGGGAGGCAAACGGCAATTGGATATTTTGGAGTTGTTTAATGCCAGGCAGCCACATTATCTTCAGTACGAGGTGGCTATTCGTCACTGGGATGGTTATTGGTTTGGAAAAAAGCGTCAGTTTGGCGATACCTATCCCCATTATTGGAGTGCGCTTACGGGAAAGGCGTATAAGCTCTGGTACCGCGTCAGCGGTGATGAAAAATATCTTAAGATGGCAGAGGGTTCCTTAAGGGGTGTGCTTAGTCTGTTTTTCCCGGATGGCAGCGCCAGTTGTGCATATGTATTTCCGGTTACGGTAAATGGCGAAGCCGGACAGCGGTATGATGATTATGCAAATGACCAGGATTGGGGAATGTATTTCTACCTGACATCTGTGGGAAAGGAAGGTTAAGGGCTATGAAATTGAATGAAATCGGGCAGTTATTGCATGGCGGCGATTATAATGTGGACCAATGGTTGGACAGACCGGATATCTTGCAGGAAGATATTCGTTTCATGAAAAAGGCCGGGGTAAATGTGGTGTCATTATGCATTTTTTCATGGAGCAGTCTGGAACCGGAGGAAGGAATATATACCTTCGAATGGCTGGATAAAGTTATGGATTCCATGTATGAAAATGGCATTTATGTAATACTGGCTACACCAAGTGCAGGCAAACCACCTTGGTTAATCAAGAAATATCCGGATATTATGCGCACGAATGAGCATCGTCAGCGTCTGCTTTATGGAGAAAGGGAGAATCATTGCAACAGTAATGAGATTTTTCGGGAAAAAGTTCGTCAGATAGATGAAAAACTGGCAGAGCGTTATGCGCATCATCCGGCGCTTATACTGTGGCATATATCAAATGAAATGTACGGTATCTGCCACTGTGAAAAGTGTCAGGGCAATTTCCGAAAGTGGCTGAAAGAAAAATATCAATCCATTGAGGCATTGAATTATCAATATTGGAGCCGTTTTTGGAGCCATCGTTACACAGATTGGGAAGAATTGGAATCACCCAGCCCCATTGGTGAAACGGCTGTACATGGACTTGCACTGGATTACAAACGATTTTATTCTGACCGGTCCATTGATTTTTTACAGATGGAGATAGACGCGGTGAAGAAATATAATCCGGAAATTCCGGTGACTACGAATTTCTTTCACTTTAACTGCGGAATAAATTATTGGAAACTCGCTGAAAAGCTGGATGTGATTTCTTATGACAGATATCCCCATTGGCACAGTGGTGCGGATCAGAGTACAGAATGGGAGATAGGACTGGAGTCAGCCTTTGCATATGATTATTGCCGTTCCATGCAAAATAAGCCGTTTTTACTAATGGAATCTTCTCCAAGCAGCACGAATTGGATGCCGGTGGCAAAGTTAAAAAGACCGGGAATTCATATGCTGGGTTCCATGGAAGCAATTGCCTGCGGAGCAGATTCTGTCCAGTATTTCCAGTGGCGGCAAAGTCGGGGAGCATATGAGAAATTTCATGGCGCCGTGCTTAGCCACAACGGAAGCGAACACACCAGAGTGTTTCGGGATGTGGAGCAGGTTGGTAAACGTTTGGCAAATCTTGGTCATATCAAAAATACAGAAACCAAAGCGCAGATTGCAATAATTTTTGACTGGGATAATCTCAGAGGACTGGAAGAACAAAAGTCCCTAAGAAACATAAACCGTGACTTTGAGAAGGTAATCATGGAACACTATGAAGCTCTGGTGCAAAATTATGTTTCTGTGGATATAATTGCACAAACCGCGGACTATTCCCGCTATGAAATAGTTATAGCGCCTATGCTGTATATGTTTTTGCCTGATACGGCCGAAAAAATACGCAGCTTCGTAAAAGGCGGCGGAATTTTTGTGATGACTTATTATAGTGGATTGGTGAATGAAAATGATTTGGCATTTGAAGGGTTTCCGCCTTTTTCCTTAAATGACGTATTTGGAGTTAAGTCAGAAGAAACCGACAGCTTGGAGGATACGGATTGCAATAGTTTTATTTGGCAGAAAAAGGAGTATCAGATTAGGCGATATTGTGATTTAGTACAATTGCACGGTGCAGAAGTTCTTGCTTCATATGAACAGGATTTTTATGCCGGTATGCCGGTTTTGACAAAGCATACTACCGGTTTGGGTACGGCATACTACATGGCTGCCCGGGGGGAAGTGGAATTTTTGCGTGATTTTTATGCAAAAATTATCAAGGATGCCGGTGTGGAAAAAATCATTGAGAGTGAGTATATACGGGATGTAATGGTAAAGGAACGCCATGACAAGGGTACAAAGTATATTTTCTTAATGAATTTTTCAAAGAATATGAGTGAAATAGGTGGTGAAAGATTGTCTGGTTATGAAGTAAAAATTGAAGAAAAATGTTTTGATAATACCGCTCTGGGTTTCCAATAGGGGCGAGCAGCATCCCTGTTGTCACACGATTTTGCCTGCAAAGTCCCGTGGGGCCATTCTACAGGCAGAGCGAAAGGCATATGCAAGGAGCGCATATGCCTTTCGGCTTGGGCTATAGGTCCGGCAGATGGGCCTCGTCAGTTCTGCCCTGCTGCCGTCCATTTATTTAAGGAATCGACGGATCAGCAGATCGTTGATTTTGCGGTAGGGCTGGTAGCGCATGGGCAGATCCAGCCAGGTCTTTTTGTTCACAATGCTCTTGTAGTGGGAGAAGGCGTCAAAGCCCGCCTTGCCGTGGTAGGCCCCCATGCCGCTGTCGCCGAAGCCGCCAAAACCCATCTCACAGGTGGCCAGATGGATGATGGTGTCATTGACGCAGCCGCCGCCGAAGCCGCAGCGGGAGATCACGCGTCCGGCCAGGTACTTGTCCCCGGTGAAAATATAGAGGGCCAGGGGGTGGGGCATGGCGTTAATCCGCTGAACGGCCATCTCCAGGGAGGGGTAGGTCAGTATGGGGAGGATAGGTCCGAAGATTTCCTCCTTCATGACGGCGTCCCGGAAGGTGACATTGTCCATCACCGTGGGGGCGATACGGAGCGAGGCGGGATCGGTGCCCCCGCCGAATACGATCTTTTCGGGATCCATCAGCCGGCGCAGTCTCCTGTAGTGCTTTTTGTTGACGATTTTGCCGTAGTCGGGATTCTGCAGGGGACGGTCTCCGAACTGCCTGCGGATTTCCCGGCAGATTTCCTTGATCAGCCTGTCCTTTATGGAGGCGTCGCAGTAGATATAGTCGGGTGCCACGCAGGTCTGGCCGCAGTTTAAAAACTTTCCGAACACGATGCGTCTGGCCGCCAGCTTCAGGTTGGCGGTCTTTTCCACCAGGCAGGGACTCTTTCCTCCCAGCTCCAGGGTGACGGGGGTCAGGTGATGGGCGGCGTGTCTCATCACGTCCTTTCCCACGGCCCGGCTTCCGGAGAAGAAGATATAATCGAAGCGCTGGTCCAGCAGGAAAGCGTTTTCCAGGCGTCCGCCGGTGACCGTGGCCACATAATGCTCGCCAAAGCATTCTCCCAGGAGCTTCGCCACCATGGCGCTGGTGTGAGGGGCGTAGGCGCTGGGCTTGACCACGGCGGTGTTGCCTGCTGCCAGGGCGTCCACCAAAGGCTCCATGGTGAGCAGAAAGGGATAGTTCCAGGGCCCCATAATCAGCACCACGCCGTGGGGGGAGGGCAGCCGGAAGCTTTTAGCGGGAAATTGGGCCAGGGGAGTGGGCACGGCCTCGCCGCGGGAAAAGGAGACGATGTGGCGCAGCATATAGTTGATCTCGCTCAACGTCATGCCGATCTCGCACATATAGGACTCCGTGGGGCTTTTTCCCAGGTCTTTCCGGAGCGCCGCGCCGATTTCCTTCTCATATTTAAGGATCCCTCTCTTTAGCTTCTTCAGCGCCCGGATGCGGGTGGGAACGTCCAGGGTGGCTCCGCTGCGAAAGAAAATCCGCTGATTTTGTACCAGTGCTCTCATATGTCTGTTGTCCATAGGATCCTCCATTCCAAGAAATGATTTACTGCATCAACTGATAATAATACCGCTCCAGCTCCCGGGCATCCATCAGCACGGGGACGGGATAGAGCGGATTGGCCTCTCTGTCGGCGTATCCGGCCAGTCTGGGAATGTCTTTCTCCCGGATCTGGGGAATGACGTCGCCGATGCCAAAGCGCTTTTTCATATCCTTGACGGCCCGGATAAAGGCGCGGGCCGCGTATTCGTCGGAGTCATATTCACTGGCGACGCCCGCGGCCATTGCCAGGCGGTGGAGCTTGGGGTGGATGCAGCTTCCGTAGGTCTCCAGCACGAAGGGCAGCAGCACGGCGTTGGCCAGGCCGTGGGGCACGTTGTAAGCGCCGCCCAGGGAGTGGGCCACGGCGTGGACATAGCCCACATAGGACTTGGTGAAAGCGCAGCCCGCGTAGTAGGCGGCGTGGAGCATATTCTCCCGGGCTCTCAGATTGCTTCCGTCCAGATAGACGGCATCCAGATTTTCAAAGATCAGCCGCACGGCTGTCAGGGCGTCCTGCCTGGTGCCGTAGGTGGTGGAATTGCCGATATAGGCCTCCACCGCGTGGGTCAGAGCGTCCATGCCCGTAGCGGCGGTGACGGAGGGCGGGAGGCTTACGGTCACCCGGGGATCCAGCACCGCGTAGCGGGGAATCAGGGGGAAATCGTTGATGGGATATTTATGTCTGGTCCGGTCGTCGGTGATGACGGCCGCCAGAGTGGTCTCGCTGCCGGTTCCGGCGGTGGTGGGAACGGCGATAAGTAAGGGCAGTTTTCTTCTGACCCTCAGAATTCCCTTCATCTGTTCCAGGCTCTTCCCGGGCCTGGCCGCCCGGGCTCCCACCGCCTTGGCGCAGTCGATGCTGGAGCCGCCTCCGAAGCCCACGATGGCGCTGCAGCCGCAGTTTAAGTACAGGGCCAGCGCTTCCGCCACGTTGGCGGTGGTGGGATTGGGGACGGTTTTGTCATAGACCACATATTTGATATGGTTTTTGTAAAGAGCCTTTAGCAGCGGCTTCATCAGGCCGAGCCGCCCCACTGTCTCGTCCGTGACGATCAGTACGGACCGGCATCCCTCCTTTTGCAGTACTCTCGGCAGCGACTGCAGGCGACGCACGATCTTCGGCGTCCGGTAGGGCAGCAGGGGCAGCGCCATATGGAATGCGGTCTGATAGGTTCTGCAATATAATTTCTTCAGCGGGTTCATGGGAACCTCCTTTGTG
The DNA here is from genome assembly GCA_949948715.1 of uncultured Lachnospiraceae bacterium. Lineage (GTDB taxonomy): Bacteria > Bacillota > Clostridia > Lachnospirales > Lachnospiraceae > Acetatifactor. The sequence goes on from CATLGW010000015.1 coordinate 6,053, forward strand.
GCAGATTTTGGTGTCGCAGGATATTTGTTCTGCTTTCTTCATAAGTTTATAACGGATGGGTGGGGTTGGCAAGCATTTCTTGAGAAAAGTGGAGGGCTGTGGGAAGACCTCCCACTGTGAGAAGAAACTCTGGTATTTTCCGGCGATATGTTGTATAGTAAAAATAAGTATGTGTACAATTATGGGAGGAAGCCGTTTTGTGGTTGGTAAGCTGGGACGGGAGGGCATATGGATTGCAGGGAGTTTGAGAGGCTGATTCCGGATTTTATGAAGCAGAAGCTGGATTTCCTCACATTGGAGCGTTTTCATGGACATATGGAGGAGTGCGCGAACTGCAAGGAAGAACTGGTGATACAGTTTTTGGTGTCCGAGGGTATGCAGCGTCTGGAGGAGGGCGATGCCTTTGACCTGCAGAAGGAGCTGGACCAGAGGCTCTCCGAGACGAGGCGGAAGGTGAAGTTTCATTACGCCTTTTTACGGGTGGGGCTGGGTCTGGAAATTCTGTCCGCTCTGGCCATAGCCGGGGTAATCGTTCTGATATTGCGGTAGCGGTGAAGCGGCGGGCTGAGGGTATGGGGCGGCTCGGCCGGCGATAAGTAAAGAAACAGAAGTCAAGAAAGGTATGGTCTTCTCATGGACGGAAAATTGGTTTTGATAGACGGTCACAGCATCTTAAACAGGGCTTTCTACGGTGTGCCGGATCTGAGCAATGCGAAGGGGCTGCACACCAACGCGGTCTACGGCTTTTTAAATATTCTGTTTAAGATTTTGGAGGAGGAAAAGCCGGATTATCTGGCGGTGGCTTTTGACGTGCACGCGCCCACCTTCCGACATGAGATTTACGGCGCCTACAAGGGCACCAGGAAGCCCATGCCACAGGAGCTGCGGGAGCAGGTGCCTGTGATGAAGGAGACGCTTAAGGCCATGGGCGTGGTGATGATAGAGCAGGCGGGACTGGAGGCCGACGATATTCTGGGAACCCTGGCCCGCAGGGCGGAGGCTGAGGGACTTGCGGTGTCTCTGGTGTCCGGCGACAGGGATCTTCTGCAGATCGCCACCTCCCGCATCAAGATCCGCATTCCCAAGACCAAGGGGGGCAGGACTGAGATCGAGGATTATTACGCGGAGGATGTGGAGAGAGCCTACCGGGTGACTCCCACCCAGTTTATTGATCTGAAGGCCCTGATGGGCGACGCCTCGGACAATATTCCCGGCGTGCCCAAGGTGGGAGAGAAGACGGCCATGGCCCTGATGGAGGAGTACGGCTCTCTGGAGAATATTTACGCCCATGTGGAGGAGATATCCAAAAAGAGCATCCGGGAATCTCTGGCGGCCAACAGGGAGCTGGCGGATTTGAGCAAGGTGCTGGCTACCATCAAGACGGACTGCGATCTGGAGCTGGACTATGAGGCGGCGCGGGCGGAAGGGTATTTTACGCCGGAGGCCTACGCGGTCTTTAAGCGACTGGAGTTTAAAAATTTTTTGAGCCGTTTTTCCGGGGAGGACAATCAGGCGGAGAAAAGCCCCGGGCTTTCCCCCGCCGTCCCGGCAGATCTGGAGGAATTTCTGGAATTTCTGGAGCGGGCGGGAGAGCAGCCCGAAGTGGGGCTTTTGCTGGCCCAGGAGAAGGGCGTGCTCTACGGCGCGGCGGCCTGTGTTTTGGAAGAGGACCGGCCGAGGGCTCTGTTTTGCGCCCCGGGCCATTTTTCGGGCGGAGCGCAGACGGCGGATTCCGAGGGGGAACGCCCCGGGGAGACGCCGGTTTGGCGGGAGGCCTTGGCGCGGGCGGTTTTACGCCTCTCCGGGAGGACCAAGGTGGCCACCTTCGACATCAAGCCGCAGTATGCCTGGCTTTCCGGGGAGGATACGGAGCGCTATTTCGATGTGCTCATCGCGGCGTATCTGTTGAACCCGCTGAAGAACGACTATGATCTGGAGGCCATCGCCTCGGAGGCCCTGGGCGTGTTGATTCCGGGCCGGGGGGAGACTTTCGGGAAGATGGGGCTTTCGGAGGCCCTGGAGAGAGAGCCCCGGAAGTGTCTGGAATATTATTGCAACGGGGCCAGCGTGGCTCTCCAGGCCGCCGATATCCTGGAGAAGAGGCTGGCCCGGGAGGGCATGGATTCCCTGATGCGGGACATTGAGATGCCGTTGTCGTTGGTGCTCTATGATATGGAGAGAGAGGGTGTGGAGGTGCGCCGGGAGGAGCTTAAGGCCTACGGCGACGCGCTGGTGGCCCGAATCCGGGAGCTGGAGCGCTCCATTCAGGAGCAGGCGGGCGTGGAGTTCAACATCAATTCCCCCAAGCAGTTGGGAGAGGTCTTGTTCGACCGGATGCAGATGCCCGGCGGGAAGAAGACCAAGACGGGATATTCCACGGCGGCGGATGTGCTGGAGAAGCTGGCGGAAGAGCATCCCATTGTGAAGGATATTCTGGAGTACAGAGGGCTTGCAAAGCTGAAATCCACCTATGCGGACGGTCTGGCGGTGTTTATCGGGGAGGATCGGCGGATTCACACTAATTTTCATCAGACCATCACGGCCACCGGGCGCATCAGCTCCACCGAGCCCAATCTGCAGAATATTCCCATGCGCATGGAGCTGGGGCGCAGGATACGAAAGGTGTTCGTGCCCAAAAAGGGCTGTGTGCTGATGGATGCGGATTATTCCCAGATCGAGTTGCGGGTGCTGGCCCATATGTCGGGGGACGAAATGCTGATAGAGGCCTACCGAACCAATCAGGACATCCACAGGATCACGGCCTCCCAGGTGTTCCACACGCCCTTCGAGGAGGTGACGCCCCTGCAGAGACGCAACGCAAAGGCGGTAAACTTCGGCATAGTCTATGGCATCAGCTCCTTTGGACTGAGTCAGGATTTGAGCATCAGCCGGAAGGAGGCGGCAGAGTATATCGAGCAGTATTTCGCCACCTATCCCAAGGTGAAGGAATTTTTGGACGGCCTGGTGTCCCAGGCGAAGGAGAAGGGATATGTGACCACCATGTTCGGCAGGATGCGCCCCATACCGGAGCTTAAATCCTCCAATTTCATGCAGCGCTCCTTCGGCGAGCGGGTGGCCATGAACTCTCCCATTCAGGGAACGGCGGCGGATATCATCAAGATTGCCATGGTGCGGGTGTGGCGTGCCCTGAGAGAGCAAAAGCTTCGCTCCAGGCTGATACTGCAGGTACACGACGAGCTGGTCATCGAGACGTATCGGGACGAGGAGGAGCAGGTGCGCCTCATTCTGGAGGAGAATATGAAAGCGGCGGCCAGGCTGGCCGTGACGTTGGAAATCGATCTGCACACAGGGGAGAACTGGTACGAGGCGAAATGACCGACCGGGGCGGGAAAGGAATTGAGGGCAGGTGGAAGAATTGCGCTTTATCGGAATCACAGGAGGCGTGGGCGCCGGAAAAAGCGAGCTTTTGAAATATATCGGCAGGCATTACAAATGCGAGATTTATCTGGCGGATGAGGTGGCTCATCAGGTGAAAAGAGCGGGAACGCCCTGCTTTGAAGCGCTGCGGGAGCTGTTTGGAGAAAAGATAGTGGGGGCGGACGGCGAGATTGACAGACGTATTATGGCGGAGCGTATGTTTGAGGACCCCCAAACGGTGGAAAAGGTCAATGCCATCATACATCCGGCGGTGAGGGAATATTTGTCGGAAAAGCTCTTAAAGGCCAGAGAAAATCCGCAGACAGAGCTGTTTTTCGTGGAGGCGGCGCTGCTGGTGGAGGCGGGCTACGGCGGTATGGTGGATGAGATGTGGTATATCCATGCGGACAGCGGCCTTCGGGCGGACAGGCTGCGTCGGGCCAGAGGCTACAGCGGGGACAGGATTCGCAGGATTATGGACAGTCAGCTCACCGAGGCCGAGTTTCGGGCGGCCTGCAATTTTGTGATAGACAACGGCGGCTCCCTGGAGGATAGCTGCCGGCAAATAGACGAGAAACTGGAGGCTTTTACATGGCAGGAGTGAGAGAGGGACAGGGACAGCTTGTGTTTGGTCTGGATATCGGCACGAGGAGCATTGTGGGGACCGTGGGTTATTTAAACGGAGGCAAGTTTCATGTGCTGGCCCAGCGCTCCAAGGAGCATGAGACCAGATCCATGATGGACGGCCAGATCCATGATATCGGCAAGGTGGGGACGGACATTGCCCAGGTTAAAAGACAGCTTGAGGAGGATGTGAACCGCAGTCTCACCGAGGTGTGTATCGCGGCGGCGGGCCGTGTGCTGCGCACGGTGACCACCCATGTGGAGGAGGTCTTTGAGGCGGAGCGGGAGGTTACGGACGAGGATATCTATTCCCTGTCCACCCTGGGCGTGGAGAGAGCCTACGAGGAATTCCAGAAGAGCAACGACACGGACATGAAATTTTACTGTGTGGGATACACCCCCATGCGCTATTATATGAACGGGTATCAGATCGGGAACCTGGCGGGACACAAGGCGAAGACTGTCGCCGCGGACCTCATAGCTACCTTTCTGCCGGACGACGTGGTGGACGGGCTGTACAAATCCGTGGAGCTGGCGGGGCTGCACGTGGCCAATCTGACCCTGGAGCCCATAGCGGCTATCCAGGTGGCCATACCGGAGAAGTTTCGTATGCTGAATATGGCTTTGGTGGATGTGGGTGCGGGCACCAGCGATATTTCCATTACCAAGGAGGGAGCCATCACCGCCTACGGAATGATTCCGGTGGCGGGAGATTCCCTGACGGAGATTATCGTGCAGCATTGTCTGGTGGACTTTGAGACGGCGGAGCGCATCAAGAGAAACGTGGGACGGATGGATGTCATTGAGTATCAGGATATCATGGGACTGACCCAGACCATCACCGGCAGGGAGGTCATGGAAATCCTGGACGAGGCGGTGAACGGCATGGCACGGATGGTGGCGGACTGTATCCGTGAGTTAAACGGCGACAAGGCGGTCAGCGCGGTCTTTGTGGTGGGGGGAGGAGGCATGATTCCCACCTACACGGAGAAGCTGGCGGAGGAGCTTGGAATTTTGAAGGAGCGTGTGGCCATCAGAGGACAGGAGGTCATGCAGAGCATTGTCTTTGAACTGGACAATGCCAGAAAGGATGCCATGATGGTGACGCCCATCGGCATCTGCCTGAGTTATTTTGAGCAGAGCAACAACTTTATCTTTGTGGAATTTAACGGGGACAGGCTGAAGCTTTATGACAACGGCAGACTGTCCGTGGCGGATGCGGCCATGCAGTTTGCTTTTCCCAACGAGGATTTGTTCCCCAAGCGGGGCACGCCTTTGACATTCACGGTCAACGGCCGGGCCAGGATGGTGCGGGGAACCCAGGGGGAGGCCTCTGTGATACGGCTGAACGGAGATGTGGCGGATATGTATGCCCAGATTCACAGCGGAGACCGGATCGAGGTGATTCCCTCCACGGCGGGGGAGCCTGCCGTCCTGGAGCTGGGGAAGCTTCCGGAGCTCTCGGAGCGTTTACATATCTTTGTCAACGGCAACAAAATCGATCTGCCCAAGACGGCGGAGGTGAACGGGCGGACAGAGAACGAATATTATCGGATAAACGACGGCGACAATATTATGGTGCACAATTTCTATACCGTCCGAGAGGTGGCCGCCATTTTGGATGTGCCCCTGGCGGGGGAGATTTTGGTCAACGACATATCCGCCAGAGAGGACACCAGAGTCTATGAGAACTTTACCCTGAGCTTCAGCCTGGAGGGCGGAGAAATCAGCTACGCGGATCTGCCCGAGGCGGAGGAGGGGGATGTGATCCGGCACAGGACCGAGGACAGGGAGCCCGTCGGGGGCTCGGCGGCTTTGGGGGAGATTCACTCCTCCGAGGGAGCGGCGGGGAGTCCGGCGCAAAAACCGGGCAGGGAGGCAGCAGCTTCGGGGACTGCCCAGTCCCCCGCAGACGTAGGGGTGTCGCAGGGAATGTCCCGGGGGTTAGAGGCGGCCTCGGTCCCGGGAACAGCCCAGGGCCACCCCGCCCAGGCGCCCGGAGAAGACGGGGGAGGCCCACAGGCATCCGCCGGCGAAGCCGCCGCCATGCCAAAGGTCATCGCGCCCCTTACGGTGACGGTGAACAATGCTTTTGTCACCATGAAGGGGAAGGTGAACTATGTGTTTGTGGATGTGTTCGACTATATTTCCTTTGATCTGTCGGCCTCCGCGGGCAGGAGCATCGTCACGAATATAAACGGCCGCCCGGCGGAATACATGGAGGAGCTCCACGCCGGGGATGTGATAGACATCTATTGGAAATAAAAATATAACGAAAAAGGTTTGGGACTACTTATGAGATTATGCAGTATTGCCAGCGGCAGCAGCGGCAATTGTATTTATGTGGGATCGGAGGCCACACATCTTTTGGTGGACGCGGGTATCAGCGGCAGGAGAGTGGAGAGCGGCCTGAATGATCTGGGACTTACCGGCAGGGATTTGGACGGCGTGCTAATCACCCACGAGCACGCGGACCATATAAGCGGCCTGGGGGTATTGGCCAGAAAATATCATGTACCCGTCTTCGCCACCCGGGGAACCATAGACGCCATGCTAAGGACGGGAAGCCTGGGGAAGCTGGATGCCTCTCTGTTTCAGGAGGTAAGGGAGGACGAGAAGTTCACACTGAAGGATTTGACGGTGAATCCCATGCATATCTCCCACGACGCAGCCCAGCCGGTGGCGTACCGGATCGCCTACGGGGACAAGCGAGTGGGCGTATGCACGGACCTGGGGGTGTATGACGATTACACGGTGGAAAGCCTGCGGGGGATGGATGTGCTCTTTGTGGAGGCGAATCATGATGTGAATATGCTGCAGGTGGGCCCCTATCCCTACTATCTGAAGCAGCGCATCCTGGGGGACAGGGGACATCTGTCCAATGAAAACTCGGGAAGACTTTTGAGCAGGCTGCTTCACGATAAGCTGCAGACTATCATACTGGGGCATCTGAGTAAGGAGAACAATCTGCCGGAGCTGGCCTATGAGACCATCCGGATGGAGCTCACTATGGGAGAGAACCCTTACAGGGCGGAGGATTTCCGGCTGATGGTAGCGAGACGAAGCGAGCTGTCGCCGGTGGTGAGTATATAGAGAAAACGAGGGAAAGAGAGCAGGAAAGGCGGAGATTATGAAAAAGACAATTATTACAGTGGTGGGGAAGGATACCGTGGGCATTATCGCAAGAGTGTGCACCTACCTGGCCGGGAACGGAATCAATATTCTGGATATTTCCCAGACCATCGTACAGGGTTATTTTAACATGATGATGATCGTGGACACCAACCCCACGGACAAGAACTTTGGGGATATGGCGGACGAGCTGGGCCGGCTGGGAGAGGAGATCGGCGTGGTGATCAAATGCCAGAAGGAAGAAATTTTCGACCAGATGCACAGAATATAACGAGGTATGCCGATGATTAATCTATATGAAGTGACTGAGACTAACAATATGATAGAAAAGGAAAATCTGGATGTGCGCACCATCACCCTGGGAATCAGCCTGATGGACTGCGTGGACTCCGATTTAAACCGCCTTAACGATAAGATCTATCAGAAGATTTACGAGGCGGCGAAGGATCTGGTGAAGACCGGGGAGGAGATAGCCAGAGAGTTCGGAATCCCCATTGTGAACAAGCGGATTTCCGTGACGCCCATCGCCCTGGTGGGGGGAGCCGCCTGCAGGAGCGAGGAGGATTTTGTCAGTATTGCCCGGACCTTAGACCGGGTGGCCCACGAGGTGGGGGTCAATTTCCTGGGAGGGTACTCCGCTTTGGTGAGTAAGGGCATGACCGCGGCGGACGAGCTTTTGATCCGTTCCATTCCCCAAGCGTTGGCCGCCACGGAACGGGTCTGCAGCTCCGTAAACGTAGGCTCCACCAGGACGGGCATCAACATGGACGCGGTGAAGCTCATGGGGGAGGTAATTCTGCAGACGGCGGAGCACACAAGGGAAGCGGATTCCCTGGGCTGCGCCAAGCTGGTGGTTTTCTGCAACGCGCCGGACGACAATCCCTTTATGGCAGGGGCTTTCCACGGCGTCACCGAGGCGGACAGGGTGATCAATGTGGGGGTCAGTGGCCCCGGCGTGGTGAAGACCGCCTTGGAGAAGGTGCGGGGGGAGAGCTTTGAGGTGCTGTGCGAGACCATCAAGAAGACTGCCTTTAAGGTCACCAGGGTGGGACAGCTTGTGGCGAAGGAAGCCTCCAAGCTTTTGGGAGTGCCCTTCGGCATTGTGGATTTGTCCCTGGCCCCCACGCCTGCCATCGGTGACAGCGTGGCGGACATTCTCTGCGAGATCGGTCTGGAATACGCGGGGGCTCCCGGAACCACGGCCGCTCTGGCGCTTTTAAACGATCAGGTGAAGAAGGGCGGCGTGATGGCTTCCTCCTATGTGGGAGGACTGAGCGGGGCGTTTATCCCGGTCAGCGAGGATCAGGGAATGATCGACGCGGTGACCGCAGGCGCCCTTTCCCTGGAGAAGCTGGAGGCTATGACCTGTGTGTGTTCCGTGGGTTTGGATATGATCGCCATCCCCGGAGACACAAAGGCCACGACAATCTCGGGCATCATTGCGGACGAGATGGCCATCGGCATGGTGAATCAGAAAACAACGGCGGTGCGGGTGATTCCCGTGATCGGAAAGGGAGTGGGGGAGAGCGTGGAATTCGGAGGCCTGCTGGGACACGCGCCCATCATGCAGGTGAATCCCTTCTCCTGTGACGCTTTCATTAACAGGGGCGGCAGGATACCGGCTCCCATTCACAGCTTCAAAAATTGACGGGCAGAGAGGGCTGCAAAAAAGCGGCGCCGCTCCGCGGGTGTGTAATCATCCCTGGAGCAGCGCCGTCTTTGATGGATTCCTTTATTCCAAAATAACAAGGGGCATACTGCATTCACTGTTCATGGGGCAGCGGGTCTTGATGGACATGGTGCTGTAATAGAGCTCATTTATGCACAGCTCCTCCTGCAGCACGGATTTTGCGTTGGCGTACAGGGTCTTCTCCGCGTCGGGCAGCTTGGTGACCAGAGGGATGGAGGAGTTCTCCTTGATGGCGCTCATAAGGGGCGTTGCGCTCTTTCGGAAGCCCAGAACCCGCGCGTAGGGGATATAGTCCATGGTCTTGTAGTGCTTCAGCCTGTCCTTTCGGATATTCAATAAAATATGTAAAAGACAGCGGCTTATGCGCACATAGGTCATATCCTTGGTCTTCAGCAGATCGCAAAATCCCCGGTAGCTTTCAAATTGATACAGATTATTGCAAATCCGGTCGGACAGGGCATCCGAGACGTCCAGATACTGTGTGAAGCCGTCCTCCCGCTCCGCCAAAAGCTTGTGGTGCAGGATGTTGGAGAGATCGTCATTGTCCAGATAACGGTCTTCCCGGATGGCCTGGCTCATGACCTGATAGGCGCTCTCGGGCATCTGCTTTCGGAGGAAATCCGCATCCTGCTTGGAGAAGATGGCCTGTCGGATTGCCAGAGCGGAGCTCTGGTTGATACCCATGCGCTTGTCACGGTAATCCGAGCCCACCCGGGGCGTGGTGTCCGGGATAATGGAGCTGTCCCGGCGCAGCATACATTTTAAGTACTCGATGCCCAGAATATTGTTGGACTTGGAGAGGATATCCTTGTAGGCGCTTAAAGCAGGAGCGCAGCGCAGGAGGGCTTCGGTCCTGGCTATGGGATAGGTGTAGCCCTGGCGCATGAAATTCTGCAGGGACTGCTTGAAATCCTCCGGTTCATCCAGCAGGATTCGAGCGATCTGAGCCAGAACCTCCGTCTCGCCGCACTCGCTTCCAAAGCACAGATGGGTCACTACCCCCAGCTTGTCCAGAAGCGTCACGGCCCCGGTGGCAAAATATTCGGCGCTGGAGGTGGAGTAGTACGTGGGCAGTTCCAGCACCAGATCCGCGCCGCAGGATAATGCCATTCTGGCGCGGTCAAATTTGTCCAGAAGGGCAGGCGCTCCCCGCTGCACGAAATTGCCGCTCATTACAATCACCGTATAGTCCGCCCCGTTCCGCGCCCGGGCGGATTCCATATGGTATTGATGTCCGTTGTGAAATGGATTGTATTCTGCAATGATGCCGTTGACGTTCATTGACAGCCCTCCTTCCTTTTGGTCCGTTCGGATGCCGAAAACAGGCGGTATCCGGCCTTTCGCAGTGGAAGAAGCTGTGGAAAAAATATACAGTGAAAGAATATTTTGCCTTGTTTCTTCCCTTTGTATTTAGTATAATATAAATATCTCCGTTTGTTAAGTAAAAATTTAGCAAACGACATAAGATGTGAAGCGGTGAAACCGTCGGAAAGGAGAAGGAGTATGTCATATATTGATTTGATTAAGGAGAGAGCGAGGCTCGACAGGAAAACGATCGTGCTGCCGGAATCAAATGACAAGAGGACGCTGCTGGCAGCGGCAAAGCTGATGGAGGAGGGCATCGCCGACATCATCATGGTGGGGGATGAGGAGAAGATCATGGACGGTGCCGGCTGGCTGGAGGTGGATCTGACCGGTGTGACTGTCATCAATCCCAAGACGACACCCAAATTGGACGATTACGTAAATTTATTATATGAGACCAGAAAGGCCAAGGGTATGACGGAGGAGAAGGCCAGGGAGATTCTTCTGAGCGATAACCTCACCTTCGGCATTGTGATGGTCAAGGCAAACGATGCGGACGGCATGGTTGCCGGTGCGTGTCATTCCACTGCGGACACACTGCGTCCCGCGCTGCAGATTTTGAAGACCGCCCCCGGAGTCAAGCTGGTTTCCGCATTTTTTGTTATGGACACGCAGTTTAAGGAGATGGGGGAGAACGGGGCGTTCATCTTCGCTGACTGCGGCCTGAACCAGAATCCTACGGCGGAGGAGCTGGCGGCCATTGCGGATTCCTCCTCCAGAAGTTTTAAATCCCTGGTGGGGCCCAAGCCCGTTATCGCCATGTTAAGCCATTCCACCAAGGGCAGCGCAAAGCATGAAATGGTGGACAAGGTGGTGGAGGCCACCCGGATCGCAAAGGAGCAGTATCCGCATCTGGTGTTGGACGGCGAGCTTCAGCTTGACGCCGCGCTGGTGCCCAGCGTTATGAAATCCAAGGCTCCCGGAAGTCCTGTGGGCGGCAGAGCCAATATTTTGATTTTCCCCAATCTGGATGCCGGCAACATCGGCTATAAGCTGGTGCAGAGACTGGGAGGAGCGGAGGCCTACGGCCCCATGCTGCAGGGAATTGCAAAGCCTGTGAACGATCTTTCCAGAGGCTGCTCCTGGGAGGATATCGTGGGCGTGGTGGCCCTCACGGCGGTGCAGGCACAGCTCGTATAGCGCGATGAGAACTTCCAGGGTTGTCCCCCTTCGGGATGGGACGGCGGGAAGAAGCAAATAAATTTGAAAGGACGATAAGCCAATGAACATTTTAATCATCAACTGCGGAAGCTCTTCTCTGAAATTCCAGCTCATCAATTCCGACTCCGAGCAGTGCATCGCAAAGGGGCTCTGCGAGCGGATCGGCATCGAGGGGAGCCAGATTTCCTACACCCCCCAGGGCGGGGAGAAGGAAGTTACGGTGACTCCCATGCCGGACCACAAGGAGGCCATTCGCCTGGTGCTGGACGCTCTGACCAATCCCAAAACCGGCGTGGTAAAGAGTCTGGATGAGATCGGCGCGGTGGGACACCGTGTGGTGCACGGCGGCGAGAAGTTTGCGGCCTCCACTTTGATCACGGACGAGGTGATGAAGACCGTGGAGGAGTGCAATGACCTGGCTCCCCTCCACAATCCGGCGAATCTGATCGGTATCAACGCCTGCAAGGCTCTGATGCCCAACACTCCCATGGTGGGTGTGTTTGACACCGCGTTCCATCAGACCATGCCCGAGGAGGCGTATATGTACGGTCTTCCCTACGAGTACTATCAGAAGTACAAGATCAGGAGATACGGCTTCCACGGAACCAGCCATTCCTTCGTGTCCAGGAAGGCGGCGGAGGATCTGGGGAAGAATTACGAGGACCTGAAAATCATTGTCTGCCATCTGGGGAACGGGGCCAGCATTTCCGCGGTAAAGAACGGTAAATGCGTGGACACCTCCATGGGGCTTACCCCTCTGGAAGGCCTGATCATGGGCACCCGCTCCGGGGACATCGATCCCGCCATCATTGAGTTTATCGCCCACAAGGAGGGCAAGAGCATCGACGAGATCATGACTGTGCTGAACAAGAAATCCGGCGTCCAGGGTCTGTCCGACAATCTCTCCTCCGATTTCCGCGATCTGGAGGCGGAGCATGACAAGGGCAACGTAAACGCCACCCGCACGCTGAAGACCTACTGCTACAGGGTGGCCAAGTACATCGGTTCCTATGTGGCGGCCATGAACGGCGTGGATGTGATCTGCTTCACCGCCGGCGTGGGAGAGAATGCGGCCCTTGTCAGAACCTGGGTGTGCGAGTATCTGGGATATCTGGGTGTTACTTTGGACCAGGAGGCCAACCAAAAGAGGGGTGAGGACATCGTGATCACCACTCCCGACAGCAGGACCACCGTCATGGTGATTCCCACCAACGAGGAGTTGGCTATCGCCAGAGAGACGGTGCGGCTGGTGTAGGAGAACTGTCCTCCCATCCCGGTAAAGGAGGATTAAAAGAGGGATATCATATCAGAAAAAGGGTGTGGGGCCTGCGGGCCTCATGCCTTTTTGTGTGGGCGGGTTTTTGCTGCATCACTTTTGCATCATCTTTCGGAAAGGTATTGAGAAGAAAATGTGAAAATGTTATACTCTTAGCAGATTGTAAGCGGACGAGGAGGTGATACCTTGGAAAAATTGAGGACGGCGGCTCTGGCATGCTGTCTCGCCTGCCTGTTTATGGCCTGCGCCATTACCGCGTACGCCGCGGGACAGACGGGGGAGGGGGAGGTTTTCCTGGAGGAACTGAATGCCCGCTACGAGGAATATCAGGCCAGGTTTGAGGCCATAGAGACGGTGGAGGACATCGGGCAAAACGGCTACGAGATTATCCAGGGGCAGACCTTTCCCGTGGTGATGGAGTCCTTCGGAGAGGAGGAAATCAGCTTTCTTGCTGCCTTTGACGTGAATTACCGCAGGCTGGCGGTTTTTTTGGCTGACGGGGAGGGAAATATTCTCTATAAGACGGACAGGCTGGAGACCAACAACCGTATTCTGGGGCAGCTTGAGCAGCCTACCAGAGAGATGGCCGCGGTGTCCTTTGCCGATGTGAACGGCGACGGGCTCACGGATATCGTGCTGATCACCAAATGCGTCAACGACACGGGAGGATACGCTGGCAAGGCGTACAAGGTGGGGGATGTTCTGTTTCAGGGGGACGGCGATTTTTACAGGGATTGGCGAATCTCGGACAAGATCAACCGTTTTGACATGAACAAAAACGCCAATTGTATTATCTCCTATGTGAGGGACGGCTGCTCCGCGGAGTTTCTCTACACGGCCGAGACCCTGGAGGAGCTTTTGCAGAACGGTTTTTCCATTATTGAGGAGCAGCATTATACCAGAAATTTTGAGAAGCTGGGAAGGCTGCAGGTGGTGCCGGGGGTATTCCGCATATCCGAATATGATATTTTTATGGTCTATCTGGTGAATGCCCAGGGAAATATCGTCTGGCGTTTTCAGCCCATGGGGGATTACGACAATCTCTATTCCCTGCGGGGGATCAACGGCAGGGATGTGGACGGGGACGGTATGAAGGATCTGATTGTGTTTGGCCGATACAGCTATGAGGGACCCGACGGACACATACAGGTGGACAGTCAGTGCGCCATTTATTACCAGAGAACCGGCGGATTTGACATAGATACGGAATTTTCCAAGTATTATCAGTGCACGGAGGAGGACACCATGGAGGTCCTGGTACAGAAGATCAGGGAGTACTGGGGCTGGCAGGTTGAGGAGACGCAGGAATGATTAAAATACTGATAGTGGATGATGAAAAGCCGATCTGCGATCTGATCGACATCAATTTGTCGGCGGTGGGCTATCGGTGCAAGAGTGTGCAGGACGGCCTGGCGGCCATCGATCTGATAGAGAAGGAGCCTTTTGATCTGATCCTGCTGGATATTATGCTTCCCGGGGCGGACGGCTTTGACATTATGGAGTACATAAGGCCTCTTCAGGTTCCGGTGATCTTTATCACGGCGAAGCACGATGTGCGGGACAAGGTCAAGGGACTGAAGCTGGGGGCGGAGGACTATCTGGTGAAGCCCTTTGACGTGGTGGAGCTGGTGGCCCGGGTGGAGGTGGTGCTGCGCAGGTTCCACAAATCGGAGAATATCCTGAGGGCCGGGGATGTGACGGTGGATATGGAGGCCAGGAAGGTGACCAAGGGGGAGCGGCCCATTGTGCTCACCAACAAGGAATACGGGCTGTTGGTTCTCTTTATCCAGAACAAGAATGTGGCTCTGTTCAAGGAGACCCTCTACGAGAAGGTCTGGAAGGATGAGTACATTGCGGACAGCCGCACGCTTGAGCTGCATGTGCAGAGGCTTCGGCGCAAGATGGGCTGGGAGAGCAATCTGGTGGCGGTGTACAAGGTGGGATATCGTCTGGAAATTGACTGAGATCGGGGCCTGTTATGAGAACGGCACGGCCGGACCGTTTCGGAGGAAGGATATAGTTTCGGATGAAGATTTCTTACAAGATATTGCTGTGCAGCATTATGATTATGGCGGCGGCATTCGGATTTGGCGGTTATTTTTTCGTCAATTTTGTGTTTGAGACCTCCCTGGAGCGGGAGATTGGCCAGGCCATGGACGAGAGCAGCATTCTGCGGTTTGCTTTTGAGACGGCGGCGCTGAATGTGCCCTCCAAGTATGTTGTGCTGCAGGACAATACCATCGGCGAGATCGGTTCCAAGCTGGAGAACAGCGGCGAGGGCAGGATGCTTCGCATCTCCGACGAGAGCAGAGGCGTTCTCTATGTCAGCGAGGGCTTTGCGGCGGGGACGGACCTGCTGCAGGGGATAGAGGCCCAGACCAGGCTCTATCAGGTGATTCATCCCGATGATCGCTATTACGTGCAGACGGGGACCGTGCTGAACGCTATGGACCGCCTCCTGTATCTGGAGACGATGAAGGATGTGACGGGGGTGTTTGAGGAGAGGAGACAGGGTTTTTCCGTGTACCGCAGAGTGACGCTGATTATGCTGGGGTGCAGCAGCGTGGCCATGCTTTTTATCTCCTTTTGGATCACCCGTCCCATCAGGATTTTGACCAAGGCTGCCAGGAAAATGACGGAGGGAGATTACAGCTACCGGGCGGAGCAGGTGAGCAGGGACGAGATGGGGCAGCTCACCTGTGACTTCAACACCATGTCGGGAGCGCTGGAGACGAATATACGCGAGCTGGAGAACGAGGTGCGGGCCAGAGAGGATTTTATCGCGGCGTTCTCCCATGAGCTGAAGACTCCGCTGACGGCTATTATCGGCTATGCGGACTTGCTGCGCTCCAGGAAGCTGGATGAGGAGAAGCAGTTTCTGTCCTCCAACTATATCTATACGGAGGGAAAGCGGCTGGAGGCCATGTCCCTGCGGCTTTTGGATATCATAGTGGCCAAGCGCTATGAGATAGACGCTCAGAGGACGGAGGTGGGGCTGTTTTTCGATTATCTTCGGGATATGTATGTGGAGAGGGAGGATATGAAATTTTCCTGTGAGTACCAGGGGGGCTTTGTCAGGGCGGAGGTGGATCTGATCAAGACAGTGCTGCTCAATCTGGTGGACAACGCTTGTAAGGCCTCGGAGCCGGGACAGCTTGTGGAGATTTTCGGGGAGCGCAGAGAGCAGGGCTACCTTTTTTCCGTGAGGGATTATGGGACAGGGATTCCGGAGGAGGAGAGAAGGAAAATCACAGAGGCCTTTTATATGGTGGACAAGTCACGTTCACGCAGTAAAAACGGCGCGGGACTGGGACTTGCGCTGTGCACTGAGATTCTGAAGCTCCACGGGAGCGAGCTGTCGATAGAGAGTACACTGGGAGAGGGGAGCAGCTTTAGCTTCCTGTTGCCGTACGAGGAGGAAAACAACCTTGAGGAAGAAGGCCATTAATCTGATTATGCCTGTCATAGCGGTGGCAGTGCTGTTGTTCGCCGTATGGGGGCCGGAGAAGATCGCCCTGTATCAGGACAGAGGGGTTCTGAACCAGATTTCGGAAAAAGAGGTGGAGGAGGAGAGCGAGGGCTACCGCTATTCCATGAGCAGCAACGAAAAGCTGTATCTGCTCTCAAAGTGTCTGAACAATCAGGTTCTGCCGGAGAGCGAGCTGAGCTCTCTGACCCGGGTGGATAAGGAAAAGGTTGACTATGAGGAGCTCACAGGAATGTACGCCTTTGTGATCAACAGACAGGGTCCCTCCGGAAAGGAGCTGACAGAGGAGGAAATCTTTGAGGTCTGCAACAGAGAGATTAAGACGCTGCAGGACCGTGGGATACTGCCGGGAAGGGTGAGGGAGGTGTCAGGTTCCGCCTACAGCGCGGTGCTGTATTCCGCCATCGATGTGCTGGAGCCCCGCAACAGTCTGGCAGTGTGGAAGATCAGTCTGTCCACGGACATCCAGAACGCGGACAAGGCCAACCGGCTGATCGACGCCTATATTGACGCGGACACGGGAAAAATCTATGAATTCTATGTGCGCACGGAGGGGACCTGGGACGAGCTGAATCCGGACGATATGGCGAGGGCGTGGAGCGAGTATATGGGGCTTTCGGGGATGGAAGCCTGCGAGGCTGCCAATCCCCTCTCGGAGACCACCCAGTATTTTGAAAAGTACCGTTTTCCCGCGGCGGGGGAGGGAAACACAGTGATGACCCTTGGGTTTTATGAGGGAATCAATGAATTCTTTTTGAAAATCGAAAAATGAGTCGGAAAAAATGATGCATTTAGTATGCAAAAATGTTGTTTTTTTTATGCAAATAATATGAAGTTTTGATGTTGCGTCCGCGTATATTATTCTGTAAGAGAATAAAGAGGGAGCGGTGGCATCATGCGGAAGAAAAACCTGGTTTTAGAGGGCAACAAAAGAGTAAGAAGAAGGAGAGGAAGGAGACGGGCGGGAAGACGTCTGGCGGGGGGAGCTTTAGCTCTGGCGACGCTGGCAGCGTCGGTATGTACCCTGCTGTATTTTGTGACGGGGGATATCTCCCTGGGAATCGACAAGGTACAGGCCCAGGTTCTGGAGGGAGTCTCCGCCGGAGACCTGGAAGGAAGCGGGAATACAGGGGATTTGCAGACGGTTCCCCCGGTTATGGACGGAATGTGGCCGGACACCGTGTCCTCCGGAGATATGGGGCGAACCGGGTATCTGGAGGAGATGGCGGGTTATTCCATGAAGGAGCCCGGGGATATATTGATTTTTCTGGACCCGGGGCACGGCGGGGAAGATGAGGGCTGCGCCAGAAAGGGTGTTCAGGAGAAGGAGCTCAATCTGCAGATTGCCCGAGCCGCCGGAGAGAAGCTGCAGGAGCTTGGATACCAGGTGTTGTTCACCAGAGAGTCCGACGAGACCCTGACGCTGGACGAGCGGGTGCAGGCCGCCAACGATGCCCGGGCCGACCTCTATATCAGCATCCATCAGAATGCCAGTGAGGAGGCAGGACCCAAGGGGTTGGAGGTCTGGTACTGCGGGGAGGGCCGGGGTCAGGAGAGCGAGAGGCTGGCCCGGCTTTTGAGCAAGTTCGTGGTGCAGAGGGCGGGGATGGAGAGCCGGGAGATCTGCGAGTCGGACACCCTGCGTGTGCTTCGGGAGAGCAATATGCCCGCCTGTCTGGTGGAGACGGGATTTCTATCCAATGCCTCCGAGCGCACCAATCTGGCGGACGCAGCTTATCAGGAGAAAATTGCGGCGGGTATCGCCGATGCCGTTGATCTCTATTTTTATCCCAAGACCATGTATCTCACCTTCGATGACGGTCCCTCGGAGGAAAACACCGCCAGGGTTTTGGATATTTTGAAGGAGAGAGGAATACAGGCTACCTTTTTTGTGGTAGGGGAGAGTGTGGAGCGCCATCCGGAGACGGCCAGAAGGATTGTGGAGGAGGGGCACACCCTGGGGATTCACTGCTACAATCACGATTATCAGACCGTCTACGACAGTGTGGACAGTTACCTGGAAGACTTTCAGAAAGCATATCAGGCGGTGTACGAGGCCACGGGAGTGGAGGCCGAGCTGTTCCGGTTCCCGGGCGGCAGCGTCAACGCTTACAACGGGGATGTCTGTCAGGAGATCATTGAGCGGATGACGGAGGACGGATATATTTATTACGATTGGAATGCCAGCCTGGAGGATGCGGTGAAAAAACCGGATCCCCAGACCCTCCTGGAAAACGGCGTGAGCAGCACCTTGGGCAGAGAGCGGGTGGTGATGCTTGCCCACGACGTGGTGTATGCCACCACGCAGTGTCTGGAGGAGCTGTTGAACTCCCTGCCCGAATACCGTATGGAAGCTCTGACGGCTCAGGTGGAACCCATACAGTTCTGAGGAGAGGATGCTCACGAAAGTTTTTTTAATACGCGGACAGTAAGAGAGGATTCCTGTTTGAGAGACAGGGCTCCTCTTTTTTATATTGTTTCAGTGACCCGGTTTATGCCAAGGCGGACGGGAAGGGGAAAGAAGGGAAACTGAATCATTTATCAAAAAGTGCAAATTCTGACATTTTTTGCATATATTATAAAGAAATATAAATTATAGAGGTATGCTGAAATATGAAGGAATATGCGACTTTATCATTAGAAACACATCTTTTCTTTGGAAGGATCATGAAGGAACATTCCCTGTTTCTGCTCGCCGGTTTCCCCGCCAAGGAAACGGAGTTTATACGGCGTGCGGATCGGTTCCGGAAAGAATTTGAAGAAGGGCTCGCAAGGACCGTAAAACTTGCGGACGGTATCGTAAGTAAATCGGTTTTGAATTCCGGTGAGGTTGTGACGGAATTTACGGGGAAAGCGGAGTGTCAGACGAAAAATCTGACAGGGATTCCCATTGATACGAAGATTACAGAGGCAGAAGAACGGCTCCGTGCCGGAAGCTGTGGTATGGTGAATAGAGAAACCGCTTGTCAGGTAAGGATGCTGAATCAGCAGATGCTAAAAAGCCTGGACGGTTTGATTTCCTTTAAGGAGGAGATCCTCAGAGAAGTGACAAGGTGCAGACTTTATACAGCAAACTATCCGCTGCTGATCGCACACATCCTGCGGGAAGCCAAAATGTATCGTCAGATAATATTGGAAATTGAGCAGCAAGGGAGAATCACGGCACCGGATTTAAGAAATCTCGAAATATTCTGGAACCAGATCATGATGGAACATGCCCAGTTTATTCGGGGACTGTTAGACCCGACGGAATGCGAATTGATGGAAACGGCCGGTGGATTTGCCGAAGACTATTGCCGCCTTTTGGAAGAAGCGAGAGAACAGGACAGAAAGGTGATGAATGCCCTGACCGCAAAGACTTTACAGACAACAAAGCAGTATCAGCGGTTTAAAACAGCGGGAACAAGAGGTATTACAGGCTGTGAGATCCGCTCCATCATTCTTCCGCTTTTGGCGGATCATGTACTCCGCGAAGCGAATCACTATCTGCGTATTCTGGAACATGCGCAGATAGGAAGGGATTAGTATACAATCAGGCAGATATCCCACGACCCGGACGGCTTGTTCTATGTGCTTGAGGAAGACGCGGTTAGCCAACCGGCTTGCGAGGATGCCCGTAGGTCCTATCTTTACCGGAAAAGTCCAGCATTTTCTTGTTTTAAAAGAATCTGCTGGATTTTTATTTCTTATCCGGTGAGCAAAAACGGAAGTCTGCGTATTATAATAAAGACAGTTACAGCATAAAGGGAGAAAACTATATGAAACGATGCGTTCCGCTGGAACCCGCTGCAGAAGCCGTCTGCAATGAAAGTTCTGTACCTCCGCTGATTTTTCAGTTACCGCCTGAGCAGGGCAGAAGGGTGCTGGAGGAGACTCAGGATTCACCGGTATATAAATATCCTGCCGAAATATCCTCGAATTGTATCAACACCGGAAGGTGGGGCAGTATACCGGTTTATTTTATAGCGCCCAAAAGTGAAAAAATCAGAAATATTATATTTTATATTCACGGCGCAGGATGGGTATTCGGCAGTTTTCATACCCATGAAAAATTAGTCAGGGAGCTCTCGGCCAGGACGAATTCACTGGTGGTATTTCCTGAATACAGTCGGTCGCCGGAGGCAAAATATCCCACAGCCATTGAACAGTGCTATTTCATCCTTTCCCATATAGAGGAAATCATAGGGGATTGCTTTTCAGTGGCAAGGGGTACCGCACTCACAGTGGCGGGGGACAGTGTCGGCGGGAATATGACAATCGCTGTGGCTTTGATGTCGGCAATGCGGCATGGTCCAAATATTCACAAAATGCTGTTGTATTATCCGGTGACAAACGCTTGTTTTAACACGCCAAGTTATTGTCAATTTGCAGAGGACTATTATCTGTATCGGGAGGGAATGAAGTGGTTTTGGCGGCAATATACGTCTAAAACAGAGGATCGGAATCAGATAACCGCATCTCCTCTTCGGGCGGACATGGATTGTCTGAAATGTCTTCCTCAGACTATGATTATAAACGGTCAGGCGGATGTTTTGCGCAGCGAAGGGGAAGCCTTTGGCGAAAAGCTTCGATGTGCGGGCGTGGAGGTGACCGCTTTGCGGGTACAGGGAACCATACATGATTTTGTGATGTTAAATGCGTTGGATCAGACCCAGGCCTGCCGGGCTGCCATGGATGCGTCCACAGAGTGGATTAACCGCCATGCCCGGACATGATCCGTGCGGCGTTTTTTATAAAAACAAACATTTGTTCTGATTTCGGTTGACAAATAAGAACAAATGTTCTATACTGATATTGTCAGAGGGGAACGGGGGTGAAATGAAACATTAGTCAGAAAGGTGCGTTGTATGGAACAGATATTGCTTGCATATTATGCGGATAATGCGAGGAAACTTCGTGAAACCGTCGATAAGATCCTGATGAAATTCGGAGGGCTGTCCAATAAGGACCTGGACGATTTCTATTCCCTGGCGAACGAGGTTTTCGCGGAGGCCCTGGGGCGATATGACGGCTCCCGACCCTTCGACGGGTTTTTGTATTCTTGTCTGTTTAAGAGGATAAAGAGCGAGTTTACCAGGCGAAACAGGGAAAAGCGAAGGCTGGAGCGGATGTGCGTTTCGGTGGACGCTCCCTTCGGCGACGGGGATGCGGCTTTGGGTGAGGTGCTGGTCAGTGATTTTGACATAGACAGAGAGATGATGCGCCGGGAGGGCTTCAGCGGGAGGATGCTTTTATATCTGGGAAAGCTCTCCGCGCTTCAGAGGCGAGTCTTGTGGCTTACGGCGGACGGCTATCCTCCGGAGGAAATCAGAGAGGAGCTGCAGATCAGTGAAAAGCAATTTGCGGCCTGCAACAGGGCGATTCATTCCTATAGAAATCTGTCGGTATTGTTATAATGTGAGGAGAAGTTCGAGGCTCGCAGCAAAGGCTGCTTTGTAAAGGCAGCATAGCAGTCTTTGAGAACTTCTATAGCTTCACGACGAAGAATGCCCGTTTTCCGGCATTTTTCATAAGCCAGCTAGTTGTCTTTAGGATGATGTGTCACGGTAAGGCCGTGACATGGAGGTAAGCGTACAAATGCGATGGCTCCGCCGTATGCGGAGCGGGTACTTTGAAAGCGGGCGTTCTGCTGCCGGAACAGGTTTGCGGGAGAGCACGGAGTTTATGGGGTGTGGAAATGATCAGGAAGACGGTAAGGGACAAGACCTATAATCTTGGGACCTATTTAAAGAGCGTGAGCGACGGGGATATCTGCGAGAATGCGGATGTCCAGAGATTGGCGGGGAGTTTTGACAAAAGAGAGATCAATGAGATGGTCTACACGGTTCTCACATCAGACCATATCCCCGAGCTGATATTGGCCGAGTGCAGTGAGGACGACCGCATATATATTGCGGACGGACTGCAGAGGACAACCATGCTGAAGCTGTTCCGATTTGGAAATTATAAGATCTCCTCCGCCATTGATAATCCGCTGGTGAGGTATATGAGGAAGATGCGGGATGACAGCGGAAGGGTCATAAAAAACGAGAGGGATCAGGCTCTGTTTGAGGAGGCGGAGCTTGATATCAGGAACAAAACCTACGACAGTCTTCCTGAGGAATTGAAAAAGGAGTTTGACGAGTTCCAGCTTCGGGTAGTTATCCACGAGGACTGTACAATGAAAAGGATCTCCGAGCTGATTAAGAGGTATAACAATCAACGGCCCATGACGGCTGCCCAGAGAGCCTTCACCTATATGGACAATTTTGCGGTGAGGGTGAGAGCTATCTCCAATAGAAAGCTCTTTGTGGAGTGCGGAGGCTACACAGAGAGGGAGAAAAGCAACGGCGCCATAGAGCGGATTGTGGCAGAGTCCGTCATGTGTACTTTTCATCCCGACCATTGGAAGAAATCGGCAAAGGATGTGTGTATCTACCTCAATCAAAATGCCGATGAAAGCGAATTTCAGGCGTTTGAGGAGCTGGCGGACCGGCTTGGCCGCATATATACGCCGGATTTTAACCGCGCTTTTACCGGAAAAAATTCCTTCATCTGGTTTAGGATCTTTTACATATTCACCGGTTTGGGGCTGGAGGACAGAAGGTTTGCGGATTTTGTAGGCGCCTTCCACCGCAGCCTGAGGGACAGGGCGGTTGAGGGGGTGAGCTACAGGGGGGCTGAGGGGGTCACGTACGCCATGCTGGACAGGGAGCAGGGAACGAAGGACCGGTCTTTGGTCCTTGCGAAGCTGGGGATACTGGAGGCTCTCATGAAGGAGTATTTCCAAGCGCCCTCGCCGGAGGAGTGCAGGCTGCCGGACGCGGAAGCCTTTCTGTCTGAGAATCTTCAGATAGACAGGGCAGTCCTGCGGGAGGATATGGAGCTATATAATGACACCCTGGATTGTTTGACCGACAATGCCGTCAGAGTGGGCTCAAGGCTTTTGGAGCGGCAGAACCGGCTGTCCCTGTTGGCCATGGTGGCTTATTCCTATCAGGAGGACGCTGATCTGGACCGCTGGCTTGGGGAATATGCTGAGAAAAACCCTGTCTATTACGCCGACCAGAGAAAAAACTTTATCCATATGCGAAACGATTTCAACGCCTACCGGAAAAGAGCGGAATCTGCATAACAGCCTTTGGGGGGGATGCGGAAGAAAAATGAATCAAAGAGGTATATTTTACCATTCTTGTCCATATACTGTTATAAACGATAGCGTTCTGGGGCAAAACGCCCTTGACGCGGTCGAAAAATGGACAGGAGGCGAGACGTTATGGCAAGAGGACAGCGCAAAACCATAGAGGAGAAGATTGCTGCCAAGGAAGATTTGATTTCCGCCCTGGAGACGCGTGTGGAATCGGAGAGAAGGGAGCTGGCGGAGCTCTACGAGGAAAAGAGGCGAAAGGAGCTGGAGGTGGTCAGCGACCTGATAGAAGATGCCGGGCTGGAACCCAGCGAGGTGGCAGAGGTACTGCAGCAGTACATTGACAGCAGGGCGGAGAATGCGTCGTAGAATAGACGGCATTTTCAGGCGGTATAAATTCTTTGGAGAAGGTTTCGGATGTGCCGAAAGGCCGCTGCAAACTTGAGGAAAGCGCAAATACAGGGAGGCGAGCCTTTGGACGCCTTGGTTTGCGCACAACCTCCGGTTTGCAGCGGCCTTTTTTATACTTAATCTTTTAACAGGTTTTTTTGGGCGGTGGAGAGCATCAGCTTGATGCGGTTTAGCTGATTTACCTCACTGGCGCCGGGATCGTAGTCGATAGCCACAATGTTGGACTCAGGATAAGCCTTCCGCAGAGCCTTGATGACTCCCTTGCCTACCACATGGTTGGGCAGACATCCGAAGGGCTGGGTACATACAATGTTGGGCACATCTTCCTGAATGAGCTCCACCATCTCTCCCGTCAGAAACCAACCCTCTCCGGTCTGGTTGCCGATGGAGACGATGGGCTCCGCATAGGAAACCAGCTTGTAGATGGAGGTGGGGGGATCGAAATGCCTGCTGGCCGCAAATTCCCTGGCGGCGGCCCCCCGCAAAAGCTTCTCGATGGCCCAGATCCCCAGGCGGGAAAGCCTGGCGGCGCGCTTGCTGGTTCCCAGGTGCTCGGCCTTGTAGATCTGGTTATAGAAGCAGTACAGGATAAAGTCGATGAGATCAGGGACCACAGGTTCCGCTCCCTCGGACTCCAAAAGCTCCACCAGACGGTTGTTTCCCGCAGGGGAGAACTTTACCAGAATCTCTCCCACAATGCCTACCCGGGGTTTTTTGATATCCTTTAAGGGAATGCCGTCAAAATCACGAATTATCTGCCGGCACAGCTTATTAAATTTGGACAGCCTTATATGCTTCGCGGTGACAAAGCGGACGGCCTCCGCCCGCCACTTTTCATGCATGGCATCCACGCTGCCGGGGACGGCCTCATAGGGGCGCATACGGTATACGCAGCGCATGAAGATATCTCCGAACTGTGCGCCGCAGGCGGCGCGCAGCAGCAGTCCGGCATTGATTTTGAAGCCGGGATTTTTCTCCATGCCGTTTAAATTTAGGGAGATCACGGGGATTTGGGCCATATCCGCCTTTTCCAGGGCCCTGCGTATGAATCCCACGTAGTTGGTGGCGCGGCATCCTCCTCCGGTCTGGGTCATAATGATGGCGGTCCTGTTCACATCGTATTTTCCCGACAGGAGAGCCTCCATGATCTGCCCTACCACCAAAAGAGAAGGGTAGCAGGCATCGTTGTTCACATATTTCAGTCCCATGTCCACGGAATGCCGGTTGTCATTGCCCAGCACCTCGAAATGGTAGCCGCAGGCATTGAAGGCGGGCTGGAGAATTTCAAAGTGTATGGGAGACATCTGAGGACAAAGTATGGTGTACTGTTCGCGCATATCCTCGGTGAAGGGGACCTTGGCGATGGCGGAGGAGCTTACGCTTCTGCTCTTTCCCAGCCGTTCCCGCACCTTCAGGGCGGAGAGCAGGGAACGGATACGGATTCTGGCGGCCCCCAGATTGTTCACCTCGTCGATTTTTAAGCAGGTGTAGATCTTGCCGGAGCCGGAGAGGATATCGTTGACCTGATCCGTGGTGACGGCATCCAGACCGCAGCCGAAGGAATTGAGCTGGATTAAGTCCAGATTGTCTACGGTCTTCACATAGCTGGCGGCCGCGTAAAGGCGGGAGTGGTACATCCACTGATCGGACACGATGAGAGGGCGCTCGGGCTTCCCAAGATGGGAGACCGAATCCTCCGTCAGCACCGCGATATCGTAGGAGGTGATAAGCTCGGGAATGCCGTGGTTGATCTCCGGGTCCACATGGTAGGGACGGCCGGCCAGGACGATGCCGCGCTTTCCGGTTTCTTTCAGATAATCCAGCACCTCCTCGCCCTTTTTTTGAATATCGGCCCGGGCCCGGGCCTGCTCCTCCCAGCCCTCCCTGCAGGCCGCCGCCACCTGGGCGGAGGGGATCTCCGAGAATTCTCTTTTCAGGGCGTCCGTGACGGTGTCCAGATCCCGGAAGGACATAAAGGGATTGCGGAAGGTGATACCGCCCTCGCTCAGCTCCTCCACATTGTTCTTGATGTTCTCGGAGTAGGAGGTGACAATGGGGCAGTTGTAGTGATTGTTGGCGCCCTTCACTTCATCCCGTTCGTAGAACAGGGAGGGGTAGAAGATAAAATTCACGCCCTGCCTGATCAGCCAGGTCACATGGCCGTGGGCCAGCTTGGCGGGATAGCATTCCGACTCGCTGGGGATGGACTCGATGCCCAGCTCGTAGATTTTTCGGGTTGAGCTGGGGGAGAGCACCACCCGGTAGCCCAGGCGGGTGAAGAAGGCAAACCAGAAGGGATAGTTCTCGTACATATTTAAGACTCTGGGAATGCCCACCACGCCTCTGGGAGCCTCGTTCATCTCCAGCGGAGTGTAGGAAAAGAGCCTTTTTAATTTGTACTCAAAGAGATTGGGCACATTGTGGGCATTTTTCTGTCCGCCGATGCCGCGCTCACAGCGGTTCCCGGAGATAAACTGACGGCCGCCGGAAAATTTGTTCACGGTGAGACGGCAGCTATTGGTACAGCCCCTGCACTTTGCCATGCTGGTTTCGAATTTGAGCTCACAGATCTGTTCGAAGGAGAGCATGGTGGACTCATAGCCCTCCTCATAGCGCTCCCTGGCGATGAGGGCCGCGCCGAAAGCGCCCATTATGCCGGCAATATCGGGACGAATGGCCTCGCATCCCGCAATCTTCTCGAAGCTGCGCAGCACGGCGTCGTTGTAGAAGGTTCCGCCCTGCACCACTATATTTTTGCCCAACTCCGACGCGTCGGAAACCTTGATCACCTTGAACAGGGCATTCTTTATGACGGAGTAGGCCAGCCCCGCGGAAATATCCGCCACGGAGGCCCCCTCTTTCTGGGCCTGCTTTACCTTGGAGTTCATAAACACGGTACAGCGGGTGCCCAGGTCAATGGGATGCTTTGCAAAGAGCGCCTCGCCTGCAAAATCCTGCACGGAGTAGTTTAAGGATTTTGCGAAAGTCTCGATGAAGGAGCCGCAGCCGGAGGAGCAGGCCTCGTTGAGCTGCACGCTGTCCACCGTCTGATTTTTAATCTTGATGCATTTCATGTCCTGTCCGCCGATGTCCAGGATACAGTCCACGTTGGGATCGAAAAAGGCGGCGGCATAGTAGTGGGCCACGGTCTCGACCTCGCCGTCGTCCAGAAGAAAGGCCGCTTTCAGCAGAGCCTCGCCGTAGCCGGTGGAGCAGGAGCGCAGGATATGCACATCCTCCGGCAGCAGAGAATAGATTTCCTTTAATGAGCGAATGGCGGTCTTCAAGGGACTGCCGTCGTTGCCGCTGTAAAAGGAGTACAGCAAAGAGCCGTCCTCCCCCACCAGAGCGATCTTCGTGGTGGTGGAGCCGGCGTCGATGCCTAAGAATGCGTTGCCGTGATAATTGGTCAGTTCATCCGTGCCCACATGGTGGGCGCTGTGCCTGGTACAGAACTCCCGGTAAGCGGCCTCGTCGGCGAAGAGGGGCTCCATGCGCTCCACCTCGAACTCCATATGGATTTCGGAGGAGAGCTTGTTTACCATCTCTTCCATGGTGTAGGAGACCTCTTCCTTTGCGTTCAGGGCGGAGCCTATGGCCGCAAAGAGGTGGGAATTGTCCGTGTCTATGATATGCTCCTCATCCAAATTTAAGGTCCGGATGAAAGCGGTCTTTAACTCCGACAGAAAGTGAAGGGGGCCGCCCAGAAAAGCCACATGGCCCCTGATGGGCTTGCCGCAGGCCAGGCCGCTGATGGTCTGATTCACCACCGCCTGAAAGATGGAAGCGGCCAGGTCCTCCTTGGTGGCTCCCTCGTTGATCAGGGGCTGAATGTCGGTCTTTGCGAACACGCCGCAGCGGGCGGCAATAGCGTACAGGGATTGGTAATTTTTCGCATATTCGTTCAATCCGGAGGCGTCCGTCTGGAGCAGAGAGGCCATCTGGTCGATGAAGGAGCCGGTGCCGCCGGCGCAGATGCCGTTCATGCGCTGTTCCACATTGCCTCCCTCGAAGTAAATGATCTTCGCGTCCTCGCCTCCCAGTTCGATGGCCACATCGGTTTTGGGAGCCAGCTCCTGCAGGGAGGAAGCAACGGCGATGACCTCCTGGGTGAAGGGGACGCCCAGGTGATTGGCCAGCGTTAAACCGCCGGAGCCTGTGATCATGGGATGGAGCGTCAGGTTTCCCAGCTTTTCGTAGGCCTCTGAGAGCAAAGAGGATAAAGTCTCCCGGATATTGGCATAATGACGCTTATAGTTTGAGAATATAACAGTATGTTCCTCATTTAAGATGGCAATTTTGACCGTGGTGGAGCCTATATCGATGCCCAGGGCCGCGTTGTTCTTCTTGAAATCCATAGTGATAAACACACCTTTCTATGTTGCGTGATATATGCGTTCCGGCGCCGCTTTTTGCCGCGTTCCGGGCGCAGGGCCGTTGGCCTGTTTATACCATAGCAATTCTCTTACATAATGACATTCTCTGGTATTATACGACACAACTCGCTAAAATGCAATGAAAACGCTTTGTGAAATATTTATTAAATTAAGGAAAAAATATAAAATTTTCCTATAAAAGGAATTGCTTGGTTTACTTATGGAGGGAGGAATGATAAAATGTATTCAATTCTTGTTTTTAAAATGACTGGAGGAGAGAAATGAGCAAATTTGAGAAGAAGTACGGGAAATACGCGATACCTAATATCACGCTGGTTCTGATACTTTGCTATGCGGTTGGATATATCATACAGTTTGTCAATGCCAATTTTCTGATGTATTTGACCCTGGATCCCTACCGGATACTCCACGGCCAGGTATGGAGGCTGTTCACCTGGGTGATCGTGCCGCCCTCCTCCCTGGATCTGTTCACCATCATCATGCTGTTTTTCTATTACAGCATCGGCACCGCACTGGAGCGCACCTGGGGAACCTACCGTTACAATGTGTATCTGTTCTCCGGTATGCTCTACACCATAATCGGCAGCTTTCTGTGCATGGGATACTGTTATCTGACAGGAAATCAGGCGGCCGCCTTTATGCCGGATTATCTGTTTGCGGCGGGCTCTTTGATGTTCAGCACCTATTATATCAATCTGTCCATCTATCTGGCCTTTGCGGCTACCTATCCCGAGGCCAGGGTGCTTCTCATGTTTATGATTCCCGTGAAGGTCAAGTGGATGGGGATTCTGGACGGCGTGCTGATGATTCTGATGCTGATTTCCGGGGATGTGTTTACGAAATTCGCGGTGGCGGCCTCGCTGGTGAATTTTGGAGTCTTTTATCTGGTGAACATAAAGCGGGCGAACCTGTCGCCCAAGCATATCAGGAGGAAGGTTCAGTTTAAACAGGAGGTCAGGAAAAGCAATGCCGTGACAAAGCATAAATGTGCTATCTGCGGCAGAACGGACGAGGATGATCCCTCCCTGGAATTTCGGTTCTGCTCCAAATGCAACGGCAACTATGAATACTGCCAGAATCATCTGTTTACCCACACCCATGTGAAATGACGGATTTGGCGGCAGCAGGCGCAAAAACAGGCCTTAAGTCCAAGCAGATGCCGTTCGAGCGGCGGAATGAGAGGAGATATGAACGAGGAAGCTTTGTTTGCCAAGACCCTGGAGCAGGTGAGAAAGACGGCCAGAGACCAGGGAAATCTCATCAGCGAGGAGCAGGTGAGGGAGGCGTTTTCGGCTCTTAAGCTGGAGGACGCGCAGCTTGAGATGGTGTATGATTATCTGAGGGCCCGCAAGGTGGGGATCGGCACCCCGGCGGATCCGGAAGATGATTTGAGCGATAAGGAGAAGAATTATCTCCAGAACTATCTGGAACAGTTGGCCCAGCTTCCCTCCTACAGTCCCGGGGAGAAGGAGGCTTTCACCCTTTCCGCCATGGCGGGGGAGAAGGATGCCAGGGGGAAGCTGATAGAGATCTATCTAAAGGATGTGGTGGATATCGCCAGACTGTACACCGGCCAGGGAGTGTATCTGGAGGATTTGATCGGAGAGGGAAACATGGCGCTGACTTTGGGGGTTACCCTGCTGGGCAGCGCGGAGAGCCAGGAGGAGGCGGACGGCTTTTTGGGCAGGATTATCATGGAAGCCATGGAGGAACACATCCGGGAGAACAGCGACAGCGCGGACATCCATAAGCGGGTAAGGAACCGGGTGAACCGGGTCTTTTTAAGCGCCAGGGAGCTCTCCGAGGAGCTCCACCGAAAGGTGACGGTGGAGGAACTGGCCCAGGAGAGCGGCCTGTCCGAGAAGCAGATACGGGATGCGGTGCGGTTTTGCGGCTCACAGATCGAATATCTGGAGCTTTAGTTTGGACACGCAGGAGACGGAAAGGGTACGGAAATTTGAAAAAGAGTGTGTATGAGGACTACAAATACAGTATGCAGGACGTCAGCTCCCTGTATATCGGCGCGAAATATACCCTGGGTGAGCTGCTTCGGGAGGAGGCGGTGGCGTTTAAATTCCGGATGATTGTGGAACGCTATATTTTGCCGAAGGCGGACCAGGAGGATACTTTGGAGACGCATCTGTACTATCTGGAGCCGGAAAGCTTTTTGGTGCAGATTTACAAACAGATGAAGGCGAGAGTAAAGGTGAATGTCCTGGAGGATAGGCGCGCCCCGGGCGGCAGGGTAAAGAGGCAGTACACTACCCGAATCCTTACTGTGGAGGAGTTGACGGCCGTCCCGCCGGATCAAAAGGAGAGTATGGGAATGGTGGTGCAGGAGCTCAAGGTGAGCAAGCTGGCCATGATGAGTATGTGAAGTCCGGGTGTTTCTCCCGAGAGAAAATGCCGCGTGGGCGGCGGAATGAGAGAGAGGAAAGAAAACCATGAAAATCGAAGATTTGGCGGCATATGAGGTATTGGAAAAAAGGCAGATAGAGGATATTCGCAGTATGACCTGGCTTTGCAGGCACAAAAAGACGGGGGCCAGGGTGGCGCTGATCGAAAACGACGATGAGAACAAGGTATTTTACATCGGCTTCCGCACACCTCCGGCAGATTCCACGGGGGTGGCCCATATTCTGGAGCATTCGGTGCTGTGCGGCTCCTGCAGGTTCCCGGTGAAGGATCCCTTTGTGGAGCTGGTGAAGGGTTCCCTGAACACCTTTTTGAACGCCATGACCTATCCGGATAAGACCATTTATCCGGTGGCAAGCTGTAACGACAAGGATTTCCAGAATCTGATGCATGTGTATCTGGATGCGGTGTTTTATCCCAATATATATGAAAATGAATCGATTTTTAGCCAGGAGGGCTGGCATTATGAGCTGGGAGATTCGGGGGAGCTTTCCTTAAACGGGGTGGTCTACAATGAGATGAAGGGGGCTTTCTCCTCGCCGGACGACGTGCTGGAGCGGGAGATTATGAATTCTCTGTATCCTCATACCACCTACGGCTGCGAGTCGGGGGGCGACCCGGAGGTGATTCCCACCCTTAGCTATGAGCAGTTTTTGGATTTCCACCGTGCCTACTATCATCCCTCCAACAGTTATATCTACCTCTACGGGGATATGGATATGGCGGAGAAGCTTGCCTTTATCGACGAGCACTATCTGTCAGCCTTTGACGCCAGGCAGGTGGACTCCGAGATCGGAACGGAGGAGGCCTTTTCCGGTCAGAGCCGCGTGGTGCGGGAGTATCCCTTGAACGAGGGGGAGGACGAGGGGGAGAACACTTTTTTGTCCTTGAATTTGTCTGTGGGGGACAGCCTGGACCGGGAGCTTTATGTGGCCTTTCAGATTCTGGACTATGCGCTCTGCTCCGCGCCCGGCGCGCCTTTGAAGCAGACTCTGGTGGAGCGGGGTATCGGAAAGGATGTCTACAGCATTTATGAGAACGGCATCAGACAGCCCTTTTTCAGCGTGGTGGCCAAGGATACCTCCCTGGAGAAGGAAAGCGGTTTTTTGAGCACCATAGAGGAGGTGCTCTCGGGGATCGCGGAGAAGGGCTTTGACGAGAAGGCCCTGCTTGCGGGCATCAACTATTTTGAGTTCAAATACAGGGAGGCGGATTTCGGCTCCTATCCCAAGGGATTGATTTACGGGCAGCAGATTTTGGACAGTTGGCTTTACGACGATGAGAAGCCCTTCCTGCACATCGAGGCAAACGCCGTCTTTGCATCCCTCAGGGAGAAGGTAAAGACCGGCTATTTCGAGGGGCTGGTGCGAAAGTACCTTCTGCAGAACAGTCACAGGAGCGTAGTGATCTTAAAGCCCCGCCTGGGGCTTATGGAGGAGCGGGAGGAGGCCCTTCAAAGAAAGCTGGCGGACAGGAAGGCGGCCATGACGAAGGAGGAGCTGGAGGAGGTTCAGGAAAAATACCGCGCCCTCACGAGCTTCCAGGAGCGAAAGGATTCCAGGGAGGATTTGGAGAAGATTCCTCTGCTCACCCGGGCGGATTTAAAAAGGGAGGCGGCGGGATATGTCAATCAGGAGAGAAGGATCGGCGACACCCCTCTTTTGTATCACAATATTTTCACCAACGGCATCGGATATCTGCGCTTTCTCTTTAGCCTGGACAATATTCCGGAGGAGTATTTCCCCTATATTGGGATTCTGAAGGGTTGTCTGGGGCTGTTGAATACGGAGCATTATGGGTATGGGGATCTGTTCAATGAGACGAATCTGGCCACGGGAGGCATGGCGGCGGTGAACAATGCCTACGCCTCCCTGGCGGACAGGGAGAGCTGCAAGGTGACGCTGGAGCTTAAGACCAAGGTTCTCTATCCGAAGCTGGACAGGGCGGTGGAGCTTATGGGGGAGATCGCCCTGACCAGCGATTTTGGGGATACCAAGCGCCTGTATGAAATTTTGGCGGAGGGAAAATCGAGACTTCAGGCTCAGATGATTTCGGCCGGACACAATGTGGCGGCGGGCAGGGCGCTGTCCTACGGGAGCGTGGCAGGCGCGTACAGCGAACAGCTCTCGGGGATTCCCTTTTACCGCCTGATCGCGGATCTGGAGGAGCACTTTGAGGAGCGGAAGGGAGAGCTTACGGAAAAGCTCCGGACTTTGGCCAAAATGATCTTTCGCAGGGAAAACCTGATGGTGGATTTTGTGGGGGAGGAGCAGGCCCTTCCCGGTCTGGAGCAGGCCGTGGAGCGATTTAAGGCAGGGCTCTATGACTGCCCCGTCAAAAAGGAACGTTATGTGCCTGAGCCTGTAAAGAAGAACGAGGGCTTTATGACCGCCGGGCAGGTGCAGTATGTATGCCGTGCCGGCAATTTCAAGAAAAAGGGCCTGCCCTATCTGGGGACGCTCAAGGTGCTGAAGGTGATGATGGGCTATGAATATCTGTGGATGAATGTGCGGGTGAAGGGCGGCGCTTATGGCTGTATGTGCAGCTTCGGCAAGACCGGGGACTGCTATTTCGTGTCCTACAGAGATCCCAATCTGGCCCGGACAGTGGATGTCTATGAGGGGGCGGCCCAGGCCGTGTCGTCCTTTGACGCGGACGAGCGGAGAATGACCCAGTTTATCATAGGGGCGGTGAGCGAGCTGGATATGCCCATGAATCCCGCGGCTAAGGGTATGAATTCCCTGGCAGCCTATATGGCGGGGCTTACGGATGAGATGCAGCAGAAGGAGCGGGATGAGGTTTTGAACGCCACGCCGGAGGACATCAGAAGGCTTTCCGAATATATCCGGGCATTTATGGAGGATGAACAGCTCTGCGTGGTGGGAAATGCAGGCGGCATCAAAAAAGAAGAAAAAATATTTCAGAGAATCGAGAACCTTTTCTGAGAAAGAAGCGTCTATAGCGGTGAGAGGATAGTTTGCCCGCTGTGGCGGAAGGGAGGGGTTATGAAAGGGTTTGAGAGGAAGGAGATGAAAGAGCGCTCTATGGGGAGGCGGTCCAGAGGAGTACTATGGGGAGCGGTTTTGTGTGGAGTTTTGGTACTGACAGGCTGTGGCAGCAAGGGATTAGCGGGCGATGAGGCCGCCCAGCCCGCCCCCAGTCTGGCCGTCAGCGAGTCTGTGTCCTATGACTCGGCATCCACATGGAGCGGTTCCGGCGGGGGCGGTATGGATGCCGGGAGCTATCAGGAGGAAGGTGTGGCGGTCAAAACAGAGGAGGCTGATGTGCCAGCGGATTCTCCCGCCGACGGGCTCGGTGCGGCGGACAGCTCCCGAAAGCTGATACGGACGGTTGACATGACGGTGGAGACCCGGGAGTTTGAGGCCTTTATGGGCTCTCTGGAGCGACAGGTGGAGGAGCTTTCGGGTTACATAGAGAGTATGGAGACCTACAATGGCAGCGGCTATTCCTCCGGGCTGGCAGACAGGCATTCCAGCCTGACCATCCGCATTCCCAAAGAAAAGCTGAGGGATTTTTTAAATCTGGTGTCGGAGGCCTGCAATGTGGTCCGACGCTCCGAGAATGTGGAGGATGTGACTCTCACCTATGTGGATATGGAGAGCAGGAAAGAAATGCTTTCGGTGGAGCAGGAGAGGCTGCTTTCGCTTCTGGAGAGGGCGGAGAGCATCGAGGACATTATCACCATCGAGAGCAGACTGTCCGAGGTGCGCTATCAGATTGAGAGTATGGAATCAAGACTTCGCACCTTCGACAATCAGGTAGATTACAGCACGGTGAATCTGAACGTGAACGAGGTGAGGGAGCTCACTCCCGTGGAGGAACGCTCTGTCTTTGAGCGTATGGGAGACGGTTTTGCGGACAGCCTGAAGCGCATCGGAAACGGCGCCGTGGAGGCGGGGGTCTGGTTTGTGTCAAGCCTTCCCTTCCTGTTTGTGTGGGCGGCGGTAATCGCCCTTTTGGCGTGGTTTGCAGGCAGAATGGCGAAGCGCTCCCGAAAGAAGAAGGGGCAGGACCAGGAGAAACAGGAGGAAAAATCTAACCACTTATGAGTATAACAGACGGGGGGCTGCGTTAGATAGGTGTCCGTAAAACAGTAATCAAAAAATGAATGGCAACTGTCAGTCAGGATTGGTTATAAAATACAAGGTTTTACGGAGGTTCCACTATGAATAAGATGTTATCGTGCGAGTTTAACATCGACACCGGTAATGTCGAACTGTGTTATACGGACGGGAGTATGATTTCCATTGACTGCACCGAGGTCGAGAACGAAGTCGCTATGAGCATCAACGCCCGTTCCGAACTGGACTGGCTCGTTTACAATGCTCCTTTGGATTATGCAGAGTTGTCCGGGCGGGCATGACCATGACGGAAGTGGTGGACTATCTGTCGGACGAGTACGGCTGGAGTGCCAGCGTTCCCAATCTATCCGGCAAACTGCGGCGCGGTTCCCTCCGCTACGGCGAGACTGTAGAGTTGGCTGATGCGCTGGGTTACGACATCATCTGGAAGAATCGTGAGCGATAAGACCAGGCGACCAAACTGGTCATCTGATTGTGGTAATGCTCCAAAATGACCCATTACCACATCTTTCTGGATCAACGGTTCATTTTGAGCCGTTGATTTGGTAAGTGATTAATTTGGTCACTTACCAAAAATCAGTGGTTCAAAACAAACCACTGATACCGTCAACATGGGGTAGACAAATTCTGTCCACCCTACTTTTCTGAGATAGAAGCAGCTATAATCAGTGATTTTCAGTAGCGGATACCGAAATTTGTGGTGGTGACCATATTGGTTATCACCAGCTATCGTAACATGGAATCAATGGACAAAAGTTATCCGTTGACTTTCGGCATTGTGGTGCGGGGCATTTTGACCCGCACCATGTCATTAGAGAGTGCATCAACTGTTCAATTTGAGCAGCTGATTTGGCAGATGCCAATAGTGGTGCGGACAAAAAATGACCGCACCATATCATCAGAGAGAGCATCAGCGGAGGTGAGGGATTGTCAAACATCTATGGATATATCCATGTCAGCACCAGGGAACAGAACGAGAATCCCCAGTTGATCGCATTGCGTGAAATGTCTGTTCCCGAAAAGAACATCTTTATGGACAAGCAATCTGGTAAGGACTTCAACCGGCCCCAGTATAAGAAGCTGGTGAAAAAACTCAAGCCGGGCGATTTGCTCTA
Organism: uncultured Lachnospiraceae bacterium; assembly: GCA_949948715.1. GTDB lineage: Bacteria > Bacillota > Clostridia > Lachnospirales > Lachnospiraceae > Acetatifactor. The sequence continues at coordinate 41,733 of CATLGW010000015.1, forward strand.
TATCAAGAGCATCGACCGGCTGGGGCGCAATTATGAAGAAATCCAAAATCAGTGGCGGGTCCTGACAAAAGACAAGGGCATCGACATCGTTGGGCTGGATATGCCGTTGCTGGATACCCGGCGGGGCAAGGACCTGATGGGGACATTCCTCAGCGACATTGTTCTGCAAGTGCTTTCCTTCGTGGCGGAGAACGAGCGCAGCAATATCCGCCAGCGTCAGGCGGAGGGTATTGCTGCGGCAAAAGCCAAGGGGATACGGTTCGGCAGACCGCCTCTGCCGCTGCCGAAAAGTAGGTAATTTTGGCTTAAGCACCCGTTCGCCGAATAGCGAAAAATTTGTCGAAAATAGGGTTGTAATCCGGTCTGATTAGTGGTACAATTTAATTATTATAATATGTGTATCCTTTAGCGGAAAAGTACACTTTTGCATCAACATCGAAAATTGTGAGGAGAGGTAAATTATGAAGTGTCCTAAATGTGGTGCCATTGTGGAAGCTGATTCTGTATTTTGTGTTTCTTGTGGAGCAAGCCTCAGTGAAATTGGAGAAGCAGCATCATCTCCCCCAGGTTCAATTGAACACGATAATGACATGACCCTGCAGAAGCAAGGAGAGCATCCGCAGAAAGAATCCGTAAGCAATAAAGGCAAAATGATTAGCCTGATTGCTGGGACGATCATTATTGTAATTGGTATTGTTAGAATCATGTCCGCCGGAACAAGCATATCATCCACTTCTTTTGGTGGTGACTTTTATACCTACACATATCAGGGAATTGTAGCTGTTTCTGAAATCTTGGCATCAATAGAAGTATCTCTTGGCTGGATTATTGTTGCTATCGGTGTAGCTATTGATGTTAACACTCTCCGCCATTGGGGTGATTTCAGATGAAGTTTTGCAAATATTGTGGGGTACAAATTTCTGAAACAGATAGCGTATGTCCCTACTGTGGGAAAAAACTCATATCCACCGCTCAACTCGCAAAAGGTGGGGTTGCTAACACTCCATCCGATGTTAAAAACAAATTACAAACATTGGGAAAGAAAAGAATATTTGTTGCGGTTGCCGCTGTTGTAGCAATTATAACAATATGTAACATAGCCTTGAATTCAGGTAAATGTCAGGAAAGCGGTTGCAGCAATAAAGTAGTTTCGGGCAGCAATTATTGTTATTCACATAAATGCGCAATATCTTCCTGTACCAGCGGACGCTTTAGTTATAGCAATTATTGCTATTCTCATTACTTGATTTATGACGATGATGCTGAAGAAAATACCTCATATGTCCCATCATATCAACTTCAAATTTCCAATGTGAAGCTTAGTTCCAACAGCAGCTATACAATCGCAGAGGGAACCATAACGAACAACAGCGATGAGACGGTGAGTTATGTCAAAATCAAAGGTTCATTTGAAACGAGTTCTGGCACCGTGGTAGATACAGACTGGACATATGCCGTAGGAAGCGTGGGACTTGAACCGGGTGAATCTTGCAAATGGAGAATGTCTGTTTCTGAAGACTGGTCTATCAGCACTTGTTCCGTAACGATTCTTGATTTTGACTATTGAGATAGGGGGTGATTGACTTTGTTCTGTAAAAAATGTGGTGCAAAACTTGACGATGATGCGCTCTTTTGTGAGAAATGCGGCACAACCATTACTCGCCAAAACGTAGAGGCGGTGGCAATCAATACAACGGAAGTTCTGCAAGAAAGAGCCATTTCAGAAGTGGAGTTATCGAAAGAAACCCCTGCCCTGCAAAAGTTGCAAAAAAACAAGATTCTGGCTATTATCGGTATCAGTGTATTTGTCATTGCCATAGGGGCATTCTGTCTCACACGGTTTACTGGCAGTTTCGGCGGGAGCAAAAACATATATCAGGAAATCAATTTTAACAACGGAGCGCACTTCGCTTACGATGACACAAGGTTATATTTCATAGCGAATTATAATGCGGATGACGAGGATGAATCACTATATTCAACAGACTACAACGGCGGTCATAAGACTTTAATCGCCGATGCTGAGAATATAATCCGCATTCGAGTAATTGATGGAAAAATCTATTATCAGGAATCAGATGATGGTTACTCTATCGGTTCCATGACCACAGCAGGGGAAGAAAATCATACGATTATTGAGTTTGAGAAAATCGCAGAGAAGTATGATATTGCCAACGGACAGTTGTATTATTTGACAGATTCGAAAATCCATTCCTGCAATTTATCAGGCGAGAACAGTCGGGTCTTGATGGAAGATGCAAAAACCTTCGTTTTAGATGGAACGATGATGTATTATGCAACAGAGGACGGGATTTACTCTCTCAATTTACAAAACGAGAAGCAGGCGCAACTGTGCGAAGCTGAAAAGGCATCAAATCTGGTTATCGAGGGAAAATCGTTGTATTATTCCGTGTCAGATGACGGTCTTTATTGCGTTTCACTGAGTGGAAATACAGTGCCAGAAAGGATTATTGGGGATAATTCTCTCGGACGATTTGTTTTCCAAAACGACGGCATATACTATGTTCATGAAATGAGTGATAGTAACAGGGAAACCATCGCAAATTATATAGCTGATTCAGAGCTGGATGCTCTCATGTATGAGATTTCTCTAATTGGCTGTGGTTCTATTTACAGATGTGACAAGACAGGTGGAGGAGAAATGGAGATGGAAAGTGATCAACTCTTTGTCCAGACACTATACACTTATCCCGATGGTTTATATTGTAAAAGTTCCGCATTCTCTAATTTCATTGAAAAGGTTGTGTTTGAAAAATAAATCATACTCTATTTTCAGTTTCACAAAGACAGCTTTATTATCACAAATAGAACAGTCCTTTTATTCCTAACTTCCTTTGTAATCAAGGTGTACATTATCTCGGAACCCGGATAGGGCGCACATACGGGGTGTCCCCCGTATGTGCGCTCTGCGAGGCTGAACGGCTCTGACTTCTGAAAGTCAGAGCCGTTTCCCGTCGCTCCGCTCCGAACAAGGGGCTGTCCGCCCCTTGCGCCGCGTTGCGGCTATCCCTTTTGAAATTACATACACATATCGTAACCGCTTGTCAAATCTGACAGGCGGTTTTTCATATCTGTATCAAAAATGAAGGAGGTCGTCTGAATGTATGAACCAAGTCCGGAACTCAAAAAACTCGAAGCCGAGAAAGCAAAAGCTGAACAGCAGCTCATGCGGGAACAGCACAAGTACTAGCGTCTTTGTAACCGGGAGCAATATTACAAAAAGAGGGAACGCACTGCGAGAGCGCATCGCCTGATCGCTCGTGGCGCGGCTGTCGAGAGCGTGTCTCCGCTGGTAAAAGTGCTGAGCGAGGTCGAGTTCTTCTCTTTGGTGGAGCGCATCTTCTCCATGCCGGAGGTCAAAGGCATGGTGATGGAGGCGGTCAACGCGCACAACATCAACGAACAAATGGGAGGTGACTGACTATCGCTCTTTATCATTTTCACGCAACACAGATCAAGCGGAGTATGGGACAGTCCGCCATTGCATCCGCCGCCTACTGTTCCGGGGAAAAGCTGTTCAGCGAGTATTACGGCGAGACCAGCGATTACACCCGCAAAGGCGGCGTGTCTCATTCCGAAATCCTCTTGCCGCCCCAAGCTCCACCAGAATACGCAGACCGTCAGACACTCTGGAATGCTGTAGAGAGAGCGGAACCGCATCCCCAGGCCCAGCTTGCGTACAGCTTTGACATTGCTTTGCAGAACGAGTTTTCCCCGGAGGAGAACATCGCCCTTGCAAGGCAATATTTATTGGAGCAGTTTGTCAGCCGGGGCATGATCTGCGACTTCTCTGTCCATCTGCCAGACAAAGAAGATGGCGGCATCGCCAATCCGCATTTTCATGTGATGTGCCCCATCCGCCCTTTGAAAGAAAACGGAAAATGGGACGCCAAACAGCACCGTGTTTATGTGCTGGACGAGAACGGCGACCGTATCCGGGATGAGGCTGGCAACTATGTGTTCAACGCCGTTCCCACCACCGATTGGGGCAACCCGGAAACGCTGGAGGAATGGCGCAAGGCGTGGGCGGATTTGTGCAATGCCCGTTTTGGAGAAAAAGGTCTGTCCTGCCGTATCGACCACCGCAGTTATGAGCGTCAGGGGATCGAGCAATTACCTACCGTTCACGAGGGCCCCGCTGTCCGGCAAATGGAGGCAAGAGGCATCCGCACCGACAAAGGCGACCTGAACCGCTGGATCAAGACCACCAACAGTATGCTCCGTAACATCAGGTAAAAAATCACTGGATTGATGGAGTGGTTGACAAAAGCAAAGGAGAAATTGAGTGCGATGCAATCGCCGGATTTGGCGCAGGCATTGGCGACCTATTATTCCGTCCGCAACGCCGGGGCTTACTCGCAGAAAGCGAAGGTTGGCAACTTGAAGCAATACACCGAGGATTTCGCGTTTCTGGAATCCAAGGGCATTTTCACTATCGATCAACTGCATGAGTTTGTGTCCGCTATGAGCAATAAGGTATTTAATTTGAATGATACCGCCAAGGCGAAGGCCGCGTAGATGAAAAAGCTGAAAGACCTGATCCGTCTGGCGGAGGATTACACCCGATTGAAGCCCATTGTTGACGCCATCCCCGCCAAGGGTGGATTTGGAAAGAAACAGGAGAAATACAAGGCCGAGCATGACAGTGAGATCAGACAGTTTTATGCGGTGAAGCGCAAGCTGGACAACGCCAGCATTCCTGGCAAAAAGCTGACTCCGAAACAGTGGCGGGCGGAATTGGAAATGCTCATGGAGCAATACGCCGCCGAAACTGCCGAATTGAAACCTGTTTATGCGGATTTGAAAAAGCTGCGGGATATTCAGTACAAAGTGGACTCTGCTCTCCACGACCAGCAGCGCCAACAGCACCAAAGAAATCAGGAAGTCGAGCATTGACTTTTGGAGAGGAGTGAAAATTTTATGAGTGAGAAAAACACGGCGATTGAAGCTGCCGAATATCGGTTCCGGTTTGATGAGGCGGGGAGTATCCATGTTCGGAACCTGTCCGCCTACTGGATACCGGAATTGACGGTCACAGAAGAAATTGGAGGCACTGTCTACACCGTCACAGGCAGCTATGAGGGGACGGAGAACTTCGTCCGCAGGCTGGAACGCATTGCCGCCAAAAATTCTTTAGAAACAATGGAGGTGGGCCGGTGACAAACACAGCGAGTCATGCTAAAATAGAGTCAACCAATCCTGTACTGACAGTTGCTCCGATAAAGGAGGAGACAGAAATGTCAGGAGCAACAAATAAAATCACAGCCCTCTACTGCCGCTTGTCGCAGGGGGACGAGAGAGCCGGGGAGTCCCTGTCCATTGAGAATCAAAAAACCATCTTGCTCAGCTACGCTAAGGAGCATCATTTCCCCAATCCGGTTTTCTTTGTGGACGATGGAGTGAGTGGCGTAACCTATGACCGTCCCGGCTTCCAGGCGATGCTGGCTGAGATTGAGGCCGGGCGGGTGGCTATCGCCATCACGAAAGACCTCTCCCCGTCTGGGTCGTAACTCCACTCTGACCGGGCTTTACACGAACTTCACTTTCCCACAGAACGGCGTCCGGTTCATCGCCATCAATGACAGCTTCGATACTGCCGACCCCAACAGCGTCAACAACGATTTTGCCGGAATTAAGAACTGGTTCAATGCCACCCTCTCATAAAGAATGACACTACACGCAGGACATAGTATTCCTGTTACCCCCGACAAAGTTGATTTGTATCGCAGACAGGAACAACTTCATGCCAAATATCGTATTTACGGTAGCGGCTACCAAAAATCATGGAGGGTAACACAATGAGTGAATTGAAAGCGAGAACCCATGACGAGGCAAACGGTCTTGATTACATCCTTGCTGGAGACTACTACATCCCGGCTATTGAACTGCCAGAGGAGGATGACCGCCCCATCGGGAAGTGGGGGCGGATGCACCGGACTTACTTGGAAGAAACAAATCCGCTTCTGCTTAACCACCTGATTTTGACGGGCAAACTGCACTCCTACCTTGCCAATCTCAATGAACAAGCGCAGAATCGTTGCAAGCTTATCATCAAGCAGATGGCCGCTACCGAGGGCGTGACCTAGGACTTAAAGCGCTGGTCACAGTGGGAGTGGATCAAAGCTATGAACAGTATTGTAAGCCGAGCCGAGGAAATCATCAGGAGTGAGATAATCAACGCCTAACTGGTTCAAAGCCTTGGCAAATGCGCCAGTAGGAGACCGTGAATACCATGAGGAGACTTGCTATAAGGCAAGTCTCCTCATGGTGCTTTATGCGTCACAAATGAGCAGGATATGTGAAAACACGAGAAAAATTGCCGGGGACTCTGGAAATTAGTCGTGTTATGTGGTATAGTAGATTGTGGAATTGTTTGACTACTCAAGCTCAGGTAAGTGCCTCTACCCGATTGATGCTGAACAACATGGCAAATTTGATTTGGATAATATGAAATCAAAGAAAGATTGTGAGGGATTTTATGGCAAGCAGTAACAATAGTAAAATAATAAGCAAGGCAAGTCCTCACACCATCATGAAATTCAAACTGGTAGAGGAGTACATAAAAGCATGGGCGCAAAAACTGATGCTGAATAGCTCTTGTTATGGATTGGTGTTTATCGACTGTATGTGTAATAGTGGTGTTTACACATATAACGGCGAAACTGTCGAAGGGACGCCAGTTCGGGTCGCTAAGGTCCTTCTTGACGTTGCCCGCAGCTATCCTCAGAAGCAAGTTCAGATATATTTGAACGATAATTCCCAAGAGAAAGTGGACGAACTAAAAAAGCATCTTCCCGTTGACGAAGGAAATTTCAAAATCATTGTAACAGCTAAAGACCGGGATGAACTTTTAGAAACGATAGGCCCTCAGCTGTATGGCCGTCAGCATCTGCACTATTTTCTGTTTTATGATCCGTATGATGCGTCTATCAACTGGCCTGTGCTTATCCCGTTTTTGAGGAATTGGGGCGAGGTCATGATTAACCACATGGTTTCGGATACAATACGGGCAATCACGCAGGTAAGGCGGGAAGCTACAAAGGAAAAATACGCAAATACCTATCTTACTGACTTTGAGAAATTAATTCCATTTGGCAGCGAGAAAAAGGCCTACGAAGAACGGGTGGAAGAAATCATACAAGTGCTAAAAGGACAACGCAGGTATTTTGTGGGGGCATTTCCATTCTGCAATACGCAAAATTCTCAACTGTACAGTTTAATTCATTGCACCAGCAATATCGAAGGTTTCAAGCTATACAAACAGGTGGCATGGAAAACATTTGGAGGGAAGTCATCAACGAAGGATACGCATGGCGATCAACTCCAATTAACTTTTGACTTTAATAACGATGGTTTCTTTGCTCCGGCAACAGATGAGTCGTGCTTTTTTGTGACAGATATTGCCAAGTATCTTCAAAAATCATTTGTGGGACAGTCAAATGTGCCGCTTGATTCATTATGGCGTCTATTGGATTATCATCCTATTTTTCCCTCTGAAGGGTTTAGGAAAGAAATTCGAGACGAATTGAAAAACACATATGGAGCGACATTTAGCAAAATCATGAATCCGACAACAGGAAAGAAGCAAACCGTCGTTTCATTCTTGAAAGGAAACATGGTCTATGAGTGAGGTGGCTGGTTACATAGAAAGAAAGACCATGCTCTATAAAACTGGAGTTGAGTATGGAGACTATACAATGAATTTTGTGCTGGGCTGTTCTCATGGTTGCCTGTTTCCTTGCTACGCCTTTTTACAGAAAAAGCGTTTTGGGCAAATAAAGGATTATGCAGACTGGTGCAGTCCGAGGCTTGTGTCGAATACGCTGGAACTTCTTGATAACGAAATTCCGAAATTAAAGGGAAAGATTGTGTCCGTACAACTGTGTTTCACAACTGACCCTTTCATGTATGGGTACCAGGAGATTGCGGACATGGCAATCGCATCAATCAAAAAGCTGAATGCTGCCGGAATTAAATGCACAGTCCTAACAAAAGGAATCCTTCCCATATCGCTGGCCAAGTTCTCAGGTAAAAATGAGTATGGCATAACACTTATCTCATTGGATGAAGAATATCGAAAGAAAATGGAACCAGGTGCAGCGCCCTATAAAGATCGATTGGAAACATTGAAAGCACTGCATGATGCTGGATGTAAGACGTGGATAAGTATGGAGCCATATCCAACTCCAAATATGGCGGAGCAAGATTTGCATGAATTGCTGGAGGCAGTGAGTTTCGTTGACCGCATCATTTTTGGAAGAACAAATTACAATAAGACCGCAAGTTCCTATGAGGGACACAGAGCCTTTTATAACAAATGTGCATCAGAGGTCATTTCCTTTTGTGAGGAACATGACATTCAGTATCACATAAAGGAAAAGACGATAACAGAAGAATGAGGTGCAAGCGATGGCACTTTTACAGGATTTAATCCGGCAGATAGATGACCCGGTACTCCGTGAGCGGATTCTGCAAGAAACTGATAAATTAGTTGAGCAGAAAAAGTTCGGCCTTGTGTTTGAGGAACATCTGCCGGAATGCACTCCGCTTTATAATATGCCGATTCAAGTTGGTTCCAAGGTTGCACTGAAAACCGGGTATGTCAGCGACATCTACACGGTTCTGCATATTGATGGTGACAATGCAATCTGTGATCGCAGAGAAACGCATGAGCAGAAGACATTCAGGCTTGGTGAGATTGTAGTTGTTGCGGAATTTGGTGAACCAATTTACCCAACACTTATACCGATTGATACGATTGAGAATGCGCCGGACAGCGACCTGTGGCACACACTGATTGAGGCAGATAATTACCACGCCCTTCAGTTGCTGGAATATCTCTATGCTGGGAAAGTGGATTGCATATATATTGATCCGCCCTATAATGGTCGTCAGAAAGACTGGAAATATAACAATGACTATGTTGATCCGGGAGATCAGTATCAGCATAGCAAATGGCTTTCTATGATAAAGAAACGCCTCTATTTGGCGAAAAAACTGCTGAATCCAAAGGACTCGGTTTTAATTGTTACCATTGATGAAAAGGAATATCTGCATCTTGGCTGCCTGCTGGAGGAAATATTTTCGGACGCCAGAATTCAGATGATTTCTGCAATGACGAATAAAAAGGGGTCTACAAGGCCAGGGCAGTTTTCCAGGGCGGGGGAATATTTCTTTTACATTTTCATGGGAAATCACTCAATTGAACAAGTTAATGACAATATGTTATTGTCTAAAGATGAAGATGACGAATCAGAGCAGACTATAACAATATGGAATAGCTTGCTCCGTCGAGGTACGGCAGCTCTTCGTTCTGACAGACCAAATTTGTTTTATCCCATTTATGTAGATAAGGAAACTCATAGGATTTTGTATGTTGGAGATTCACTTGCTTTGGAAGAAAATCGCAACAATATTCCTTGGCCATCAACACTTCCTGACAGTGCCGTTATCTGCTGGCCGTTGAGAAAAAATAATGTCGAGGGGCGGTGGCAAGTAGGACAAGATACATTAAGAAAGCGAATGGCGGAACATCGTGTTAAGGCCGGCCAATTTAATGCGACTACTCAGCAATGTAGTATTGTCATGTTGAAAGACAAACAGATGGAGCAGATTAAAGATGGCCTTTTAGAAATTATCGGAATAGATGACTCGGAAGCTTATGTGGTGAGGCAAAAAGCTGGAGATTTTGACTCGGCTCAAAATCCTCGAACAATATGGGTACGGGATAGACACGATGCAAGTGTTTATGGCTCTACAATGTTACGGAATATTATTGGTGGTCAAAAATTCACTTTTCCAAAGTCGCTTTATGCCGTACATGATTGTATAAATTTCTCATTGAAAAGCAAGCCTCACGCTCTTATCCTTGACTTCTTTTCTGGCTCTGGTACAACGCTCCATGCGGTCAATCTTCTCAATGCTGAAGACGATGGACATCGCCGTTGTATTATGGTCACAAATAATGAGGTCTCAGCAGATGAAGCAACGACTCTAACCGCACAAGGCTACCAGCCTGGGGATGAAGAGTGGGAGAAACTCGGCATTGCGCGATATGTGAACTGGCCGCGCACAGTGTGTAGCATTGAAGGACATGATATAAATGGTAATCCGTTGAAGGGCAATTACATTGGTAGTGACATTCCTATGTCAGACGGCTTCAAGGCCAACGCCGTCTTTTTTAAGCTCAGTTTTCTTGATAAGACATCTGTTGCGCTCGGAAAACAGTTTGCGGAGTTACTGCCTGTTCTCTGGATGAAGGGCGGAGCAATCGGAAGATGTCCGGCTTTGAATACAGAGGAACTGCCGCCCATGTTGCTCATGCCAGAAAACCAAATGGCGGTTCTGATTGATGAAACTTACTATTCTGAGTTTGATGATGAGATTCGCAAGCACTTGGAAATTCAAACGGTATTTATTGTGACGGATTCGGAGACGGCCTACCGTGAGATGATTCGCAACTATGACGGGAAAGACTGCTATCAGCTTTACAGAGATTATTTGGACAATTTCCGCATTAACACGGGGAGATAAACATGAAAGTAGAATTATTTCCATTTCAAAAACGGGCGCTTGCCGACATCCGCTTGAAAACAGCAGAAGCTCTCGGCAGTTACCATAGAACACACGCTCCGCAAGTGGTTTCCTTTACGGCTCCTACGGGTGCGGGTAAAACGATCATTATTGCATCCCTGATTGAAAGCATTTTCTTTGGGGATGAATCCTATATGGAACAGCAGAACGCCATTGTAATTTGGCTGTCGGACTCGCCGCAGCTGAATGAGCAGTCCAAGCAAAAATTCGATGCCAAAGCAGATAAAATCCGTCTTGGACAGTGTGTGACGGTCAGTGAGGATTCCTTCGATATGGAATTCTTCGAGGACGGACATATTTACTTCTTGAACACGCAGAAGTTGTCAAGGACATCTAAACTCACGAAAAACGGAGATGGACGCACATACACGATTTGGCAAACCATTGCTAATACTGCAAGGAAAAAGAGCGACCATCTTTACTTTATTATTGATGAAGCACATCGTGGGATGCAGGGCAAAGAAGCCAGCAAGGCAACGACCATCATGCAAAAATTCTTGAAAGGGAGCGATGAAGATCATATACCTCCGATGCCAGTGGTAATCGGAATGTCTGCCACCACCCAGCGTTTTAATGCTCTGGTTGAAGGAACCTCCTCAACTATACACAAATCCATTGTCACGGCGGATGAGGTGCGGGCGTCTGGTCTGTTGAAAGACCGCATTGTGATTACTTACCCGGAAGAAAGTAGCGTAAACAAGGATATGGCCATCCTGCAAGCTGCCACTGATGATTGGCAAGAAAAATGGCAGCATTGGACACAGTATTGCCAAGAACAACACTATGCCTATGTAAACCCTGTTTTTGTTATACAGGTATTGAACGGTAGCAATGGCAAACTTACAGATACAGATTTACAGGACTGTTTGCAGAAAATCGAGGAGCGTACTGGTTTTCGTTTCGATGTCGGACAAGTTGTGCATACGTTCGGTGAAAAGGGTACAATTACGGTAGGTGGGCTGGATGTGCGCTATGTGGAACCATCAGATATCTCCGAGGACAGAAATATCCGTGTGGTTTTTTTCAAAGAGAATCTTTCCACTGGGTGGGATTGCCCAAGGGCAGAAACTATGATGTCTTTCAAGCGCGCCAGCGACGCCACCTACATTGCACAGTTGCTCGGCAGAATGGTCAGAACTCCGATGCAAATGCACATCACAGTAGATGAAGTATTGAATAATGTTCATCTATTTTTGCCGTACTTTGATGAGGAAACGGTAAAAGATGTCGTAGATGCTTTGCAAAGTGCAGAGGGCGGGGATATTCCAACAGATGTGTATGGGGAAACACCCAATCAAAGGCGATACGACACTTTGACGGTCAGACCTGGCAGAAAAAGGCCAAACAACAATGTGCCTGGACAACTCATACTCGATATTTTGGGTGGCACAGCAGAACAAGATGGAGCTACTACAACAGATTCCCAAAATCAAGGTGAAGCAGAAAAGCCTGTTGGTGAAACAAGTTCTTCAACAGTGAATATAGCCGAGAGTCCTTATCGTAATTCAACAGTTGAACCTTCTTCCGATACACAAGCTACTGGTGCTGTACCAACAGCTGACAATGGAATATCGGCTCCAGCGGCAGAACCTTCTACAGAAGATATGAGTGCAGATGGTGCAAATCAGACAATCCTAGTATAACGTTCGCCAATTAACTGGACTTTTTAATTGGTAGTGTATCTACAATGACTTCCTCTGATACATTGATATCATCAAGGTTATATTTCCAGTGGAATACCACTGGCTCTGCGTTGA
>CATLGW010000016.1 GCA_949948715.1 uncultured Lachnospiraceae bacterium
AGAAGAAAGAGCTGGAAGCGGCAGAAAAACGGATTGCGGAACTCTCCGCTATCTTCAAGCGGCTGTATGAGGACAGCGTGGCGGGGCGCATATCGGACGAGCGTTTCACGGAGCTTTCGGCAGACTATGAAGCCGAGCAAAAGGAACTGAAAGAGAAAGCCGCCGCTTTGCAGGGCGAGCTTTCAAGGTCGCTGGAAGCCACGGGAAACGCCGGGGGAAGCTCCGCAGACAGGAAATCGAAATCTATTATTCTTTTGTCGGCAAGGTAGAATTGCCCGACTAAAGCCCGACCCGTCCGGCAGTCAGCCGGACAGGGAACGGCAAAATTTTTTACACTTCTCTTACTTCTTTATCTCACATGAGCAAATGAGTATGATTTGAAACGGTTTAAAATGTCATTTTAGACCAAGATTCAAAAAAAGAATGCCGAAAACATGGCGTTTTCAAGCATTCTCTAAAGTGGAGTAGACGGGAGTCGAACCCGTGTCCAAAAGCCCATTCCCTGTACTTCTACTATCATAGTCCGTTATTTTGGCGGTCCGCCCGCCTGTTCCCTCCCGGAGAAGGAAACGAACACCCTTCCCCGTTCGGTAGCTTCATCATACGCCCATACGCGCAAAGCTTAACGTATGTCGTTTCTCACATCTTTGATGCCCGGATTCCGAAGTGTGAGTGCCCCGGAGCGGACAAGCCGCCAAAGGCGGCGTCACTCACAGCTTAGGCTGCAAGTGCGTACTGAGTATTGTCTTCAGCGTTTAGTTTAATTGTGTGATTAACGTGTCACAACGGATAGCTTCTCCAGCTGCAAGGCCCCTGTCGAAACCTTTACTACCCCTCAAACTGTCCCTATAGTATACTGTTTCTTTTCGCGGATGTCAAGTGCTCTGCGGCTGGAAAAACAATGAATTTTTAGAAAAATTTGACAAAGTGAAAAGAGGGCAATTTCTATTAAGACGTTGTACGGAAGGTCTGTTATAATGAATTAAACAATCTGCAGAGAGAACATTTACGGAAAGGAGCGGTTTGGCGTGAGCGATAGGTCCATCACTGACAGAGTTATTTCTTATATTGAGGAAAATTTGGACGGGGAGCTGACTCTTCAGGAAATAGCGGAGGCGTTGAGCTATTCCAGGTTTTATGTGGCCAGAACCTTTAAGGAAACCATGGGGGTTTCCGTCGGCAGATATATACGGGGAAGGAGGCTTACCGAGGCCGCCGGGAAGCTGGCAGAATCCAAGCAGCCCATCGCCCGTATTGCCCTGGAGGCGGGATACCAGTCTCAACAGGCATTTACAAAGGCGTTTGGCTGCGAGTTTGGGTGTACGCCCCTGGAGTACAGAAGGAAAGGCGCGTATGTGACAGGGCAGAGAAGGACGGAGCAAAGAGGCTTTCATAAACCGCAGATGCGGGCATTTTCAAGGCCGGGAGGTGAGATGGCGGCATGAGCTTTATTCCCTATGTGGTGGAACAGACAAAAGGAGAGGAGAGAAGCTATGACATTTTTTCAAGGCTTCTCTCGGACAGAATTATTTTTTTGGGGGAGGAGGTCAGCGACCATTCCGCCAATCTGGCCATTGCCCAGATGCTCTTCCTGGAAGCCCAGGACCCGGAGAAGGAAATCAGGCTTTATATAAACAGCCCTGGGGGCTCCGTCTCGGCGGGTTTTGCAATTTATGATACGATGCGGTATATCAAATGTGACGTGTCCACCATCTGCATCGGGCTGGCCGCCAGCTTTGGCGCGTTCCTGTTAGCAGGCGGGACAAAGGGAAAACGTATGGCCCTTCCCAATGCGGAGATTATGATTCATCAGCCTGCCGTCAGAGGAGGCGGAATCCAGGGCCAGGCCACGGATATTGAGATTGCCTCGGACCATATCCAGCGGGGCAAGCGCCGGCTGAACCGGATATTGGCGGAGAATACGGGGAAAACTGTGGAGGAAATAGCGGCCGCCACGGAGAGGGATCATTATTTATCGGCAGAGGAGGCCCTTGCCTTTGGGCTGATCGATAAGGTGATTGCGGGAAGGTGAACAGGGACGGATATTTCATAAAAAATACTTGACAGAACTTTTCGCCTGAGTTATTATGTAAAAAATCAAATATTGCTGAAAACCGTAGATGTGGAGATAACGGCAGAATATGCGCCTACAGAGAGACCGGATGCTGAGAAAGGTCGGAGAAGCAAGCTGTCAAATGGACCACGGAGGGCGCAGTGAAAGAGTGATCGAGTATTCTGCGACGTAGGGCATACGTCAGTTGCCGGGGATATGTTGGTATCCTGAGAGAGTGCGCATAAAGTGCGCAAAGCAAGGTGGCACCGCGAGATGTAGATTTCATCCCGTCCTTGACAGATGTTTTTCTGTCAGGGGCGGTTTTTTTCTGTTGTTTTGCCGTCCATAAGTCTAAGGGCTTACGGCGGACCTTTGACACACAGAGGGAAACGGCGGCAGGAATACAGTGAAGCGCGTCAGAGGACACCGCGGAACAGGGAGCGTTTCTGGAAAACAAAGTTTTATGCGAAACGGGACGGAGAAGGGAGGCTGTTATGATAATCAGCGAGGCGATTGTGAAATTGGTGAGAAGAGAGGATATCGGCTATGAGATGTCCCGAGGGGTCATGAATGAGATTATGACCGGGGAGGCGGACGATGTGCAGAAGAGTGCCTATCTGACGGCCCTTGCCATGAAGGGGGAGACCATCGAGGAGATCACGGGCTCTGCGGAGGAGATGAGAAGCCACAGTCTCAGGCTGGACACGGATTTGGAGGTGCTGGAGATTGTGGGGACGGGAGGGGACGGCTCCCACTCCTTCAATATATCCACCACGGCGGCTCTGATTATCTCCGCGTCGGGCATCCCCGTGGCAAAGCACGGTAATCGGGCGGCCAGTTCCCGCTCCGGGGCGGCGGACTGCCTGGAGGCCCTGGGGGTCAATATCTCCATGGAGCCGGAGCAGAACAGAAAGGTTTTGGAGCAGGGGGGCATCTGTTTCCTTTTTGCCCAGAAATACCATTCGGCTATGAAGTATGTGGGGGCTGTCAGGAAGGAGCTGGGGATCCGCACGATCTTCAATCTCCTGGGGCCTCTGACCAATCCCGCAAATCCGGCCTTTCAGGTGATGGGGGTGTACGATGAGGGTATGCTGGAGCCTATGGCCCGGGTGCTCTCCAACCTGGGGATAAAGCGGGGGATGGTGGTGCACGGCCGGGACGGCCTGGATGAAATTTCCGTCAGCGCCCCCACCGACGTGTGCGAGATCGATCACGGGGGCTTTGTGCGATACACCCTGACGCCGGAGCAGTTTGGCATGGAGCGGGGCAGCAAAAAGGACCTGGTGGGCGGCACGCCCCGGGAAAACGCCGGAATCACCCGGGCCATTCTTGGAGGAGAGCGTGGTCATAAGAGGGATGCGGCGGTTTTAAACGCGGCGGCAGCTCTGTATGTGGGCGGCAGGGCGTCCGGTCTTGAGGAGGGCGTGAAGCTGGCGGAGGAGCTTCTGGACAGCGGCAGGGCGTTGGCGCAGCTTGAAAGATTTGTGGCGTTGTCCATGGCATGAGCCTTGGCCGCAGCAGGAGGAAAATATGATTTTGGAGACTATAGCCCAATCCGCCAGGGAACGTGTGGAAGCGCAGATGAGGAGGAAGTCCCTGGCAGAGATGAAGGCGGAGGCCAGGGACAAGGAGCTGCAGACGATTTACCCCTTTGAGCGGGCGATTTCAGGGGAGGGCATCCGTTTCATCTGCGAGGTCAAGAAGGCGTCGCCCTCAAAGGGAGTGATCGCAGAGCATTTCCCTTACCGGGAGATTGCCGGGGAGTATGAGCAGGCGGGGGCGGATGCCATATCCGTTTTGACGGAGCCCGTGTTTTTTCAGGGCAGCGACGATTATCTGACGCAAATCCGCAGTGAGGTGAAGCTGCCGCTGCTGCGGAAGGATTTCACGGTGCATGAGTATATGATATACCAGGCTAAGACGCTGGGGGCGGATGCCGTCCTTTTGATCTGCGCCTTACTCTCCCGGGGACAGCTCTCGGAATATCTGGGGATTGCAGAGGAGCTTGGGCTGTCCGCTCTGGTGGAGGCCCACGATGAGCGGGAGATTGAGGCGGCCCTTCGGGCGGGGGCGGGCCTGATCGGGGTAAACAACAGAAATTTAAAGGATTTCACCGTGGACCTTGAGAATTCTCTCCGTCTGCGGGAGCTGGTGCCGCCAAATATTCTCTTTGTGTCCGAGAGCGGCATGAGGACCAGAGCGGATATTGAGAGGCTGGAGGAAGCGGGAGTGAACGCCGTGCTGATCGGGGAGACTCTGATGCAAAGCGGGGACAAGGGGAGTCTGCTGGGGGAGCTTAAGGGTCGGGAGAGAGCCTGAGAGAGTTTATTTTCCGGGGCGATGGAAAAATGACGGAGGAGCGTGTGCCATGTGTGAAAAAGAGCGGGAGGGAAAAGAGCAGGGCAAAAACAGTCTAGGAGGATACCGTAGGGACGTTAAGAGCCGGAACCAAGAGAAGACAGGCGGAGACGTCAGGATCAAGCTCTGCGGTCTTTTCAGAAAGTCCGATATTCTCTGTGCCAACGAGATCATGCCGGACTATGCGGGCTTTGTGTTTGCGGAGAGTCCCAGGCAGGTGACTGGGAAGCAGGCGGCAGCGTACCGTCGGCTGCTAAACCCAGGGATTCGGGCGGTGGGCGTCTTTGTGGACGCGCCCCTGGGCCAGGCGGCAGAGCTTCTTGGCAAGGGTGTGATCGATCTGGCACAGCTCCACGGGACAGAGGACGAGGCATACATCAGGAGGCTTAAGGAGGAGACGGGCAGGCCTGTCATAAAGGCGGTGAGGGTGCGAAGCCCCTCCGATGTGGAGGCGTGGCTCTCTTCCCGGGCGGATTTTCTTTTGTTTGACGGCGGGGCCGGCTCAGGGAAAGCCTTTGACTGGAAGCTTTTGGGGGACGTGGACAGGGATTATTTTCTGGCGGGGGGACTTACGCCAAAAAACATTCCGGAGGCGGTGGAGCGGCTGCATCCCTACGCCGTGGATATAAGCTCCGGGGTGGAGACCGGCGGCGTGAAGGACCCGCGAAAAATGCGTCTGGCGGCGGAGGCGGCAAGGGGCAGGCAAGGGAAAAGGAGTCCGTAAGGGAAAGCGGCAGATCGCGGCGCGGAATAGAAATCCGGGCAGAGCTTCTTTCACATAAAATGTGGGACAGGAAAAAGCATCATATAACATAAAGTAAGGAAAGGATGATGGTAAGATGAAAAAGGGCCGTTACGGAATACACGGAGGGCAATATATCTCCGAGACGCTGATGAGCGAACTGATCCGGTTGGAGGAGGCTTATGAACACTATAAGGGGGACCCGCAGTTTACCGGGGAGCTGAAAAAGCTTTTCAACGAATATGCGGGCAGACCGTCTGCGCTGTACTTTGCGGAAAAAATGACAAGGGACCTGGGAGGAGCCAGGATCTATCTGAAGAGAGAGGACCTGAATCACACCGGCTCCCACAAAATCAACAATGTGCTGGGGCAGGCCCTTTTGGCTAAAAAGATGGGAAAGACCCGTCTGATCGCGGAGACCGGGGCGGGGCAGCACGGGGTGGCCACCGCCACGGCGGCGGCGCTCCTCGGCATGGAGTGCGAGGTGTTCATGGGGAAGGAGGACACGGTACGGCAGGCCTTAAATGTGTACCGCATGGAGCTTTTGGGGGCGAAGGTACATCCCGTGACCACGGGAACCATGACCTTAAAGGACGCGGTGAACGATTGTATGCGGGAGTGGAGTAGGCGGGTGGAGGACACTCACTACTGCCTGGGCTCCGTCATGGGGCCCCATCCCTTTCCCATGATCGTCCGGGATTTTCAGAGCGTCATCAGCAGGGAGGCCAAGGAACAGATCCTTTTGGCGGAGGGGAAGCTTCCTGCGGCGGTGGTGGCTTGCGTGGGAGGCGGCAGCAATTCCATGGGGATGTTTTATAACTTTATCGAGGACAGGGAGGTGGAGCTTATCGGCTGCGAGGCGGCGGGTCGGGGCATAGACACCGACAGACACGCGGCCACCATAGCCCGGGGCGCCATCGGTATTTTCCACGGAATGAAATCCTACTTCTGCCAGGATGAGTACGGCCAGATTGCCCCGGTGTACTCCATCTCCGCGGGGCTTGATTATCCCGGTATCGGGCCGGAGCACGCCTATCTCCACGACACGGGCAGAGCCCGGTATGTGCCCGTCACGGACGAGGAGGCGGTGGAGGCTTTTGAGTACCTGTCTCGGACGGAGGGAATTATTCCGGCTATAGAGAGCGCTCATGCGGTGGCGTATGTGAAAAAGATCGCGAAAAATTATTCTCCGGACCGGAGCATTATCATATGCGTCTCCGGAAGAGGTGACAAGGATGTGGCGGCAATCGCAAGATACAGGGGGGTGGATATCCATGACTGACAGATTGAAAGAGGTGTTCGACACACCCAATAAAAAGGCGTTTATCGGATTTCTCACCGCGGGAGATCCGGATGCGGACAGCACGGTGAAATTCATATTGGAGATGGAGCGGGCCGGGGCCGATCTGGTGGAGATCGGCATCCCCTTCTCCGATCCGGTGGCGGAGGGGGCCGAGATTCAGGAGGCCAGCTTTCGGGCCCTGGCGGGAGGCATGACCACGGACGGGGTCTTTGATATTGTGAGGAGAGTGCGGAGGGAGTCTCGGATTCCCCTGGCGTTTATGACCTATGTCAATCCCGTGTTCCATTACGGCTATGAGAGGTTTTTCACCAAATGCGGGGAGCTTGGGGTGGCGGGTATTATCATCCCCGACGTGCCGTTTGAGGAGAGGGGGGAGCTGGAGGATATCGCCGCAGCCCACGGAGTGGCTGTGATCTCCATGATAGCGCCCACCTCTGAGAGCCGCCTTCGGGCCATCGCGGAGGGGGCCAGGGGATTCATCTATGTGGTGAGTTCCCTGGGAGTCACCGGGGTGCGAAACGAGATCCGCACGGACCTGTCCTCCATAGTGGGACATATTCGTCAGATTACAAAGGTTCCCTGCGCCATAGGCTTCGGCATCAGCACGCCCGCCCAGGCAAAGGAGATGGCAAAGATCTCCGACGGGGCCATTGTGGGCAGCGCCATCGTGAAGATCATTGCCAAATACGGCAGGGAGGCGGGGCCTTCCATTTATGAGTATGTGCGGGAGATGAAGGCTGCCGTGGCGTCGCTGCCGTCAGAAGGCGATGGGGCGGATACGTCTGCCGGCGACAATGGGGCAGATGAAAATTCAGGCAGAAAAGCCTGAGAGAAAGCGCGGTTCATGCTGATATAAAACGGAAAAATGAGCCCTCGAGAGTATGAAGATACAATCGGGGGCTGTTTTTTAGTGTAGATCAAATAAATATTTACTGATAAATCCTTGAAACTTTTTGGCCCTGTCCACAGTCTAATCAGTAAATCAAACAAAGGAGATGAGAACATTGGGAGGACTGCACTTTCGTAAGACTAAGGAAGCCGTCGTGGAAGAAACGCTGCTTGGCCATTACGACCAATACTACCGGCTGGCCTACAGCTATGTCAAAAACGCCGCCGACGCCGACGATATCGTTCAAAACGGCGCGTACAGGGCCATCAGGAACAGCAAGAGCCTCAAGCAGGAGGAATATGCGGCCACCTGGCTGTACCGCATTATGTTAAATGAAATCTTTACCTTCTGCAGAAAGAGAAAGGTTGAGGCATTTGACTGCGTCTCCACGGATGCCCTGGAGTATACTCCCACGGAAGCTTCCTCGGAGGACCGCTATGAGGACGTTGACCTGCGGCGGGCGCTTGCGGCGCTCTCAAAGGAGGAGCGGACCGTTGTGGAACTGAAATATTTTGAGGATTTGAAGCTGGAGGAGATCGCGGCCGTGCTGGAGGAGAATGTAAATTCCGTCAAAAGCCGCCTGTATCGCAGTATCCGCAAGCTGAGGCTGAAGCTGGAGACGGAGTAGCGTTTGGAGCGCGTACGGGGAAAGGAAGGGAGCGTATGGATCATCGTGAAATGCAGTGGGAGAAAATGAAAAGGGAGTATAAGGAGCGGCATATGTCGGAAGAAGGGGTGAGAAAAATGAAGGACAGCATTGAGAGAGCAAAGGCGGAAAAGCGCAGGGAACGCAGAGGTATTGTGTTAAAGAGGAGTCTGGCCGGGGCAGCGGCAGCGTTTTTAATGGTCACGGTGCTCCCCAACACTTCCCCCAGAGTGGCGCATGCCATGAGCCGGATCCCCATTTTGTCCAAGTGGGTGGAGGTGGTCACCTTTAGGGATTACCGGTATGAGAGCGACCGGCATATGGCGGATGTCAACGTGCCGGAGATTGTGCCCCAGGATGTTGGGGGAGCGGCGGACGGCGGGACGCAGGCAGACGTTTCAGATGTTTCCCCGGAAAATGACAGCGGGACAGTGCGGGAAAACATCCAGAAAACTGCCGAGGAGATCAACGCGGAAATACAGGAGATCACGGAGAAGCTGATAGGGGAATTTGAGGAAAATCTGAAATATGAGGAGGGATATCAGGATTTGCTCGTCAAATCTGAAGTGCTCACCACCACGGACAAATACTTTGCCCTGAAGCTTATCTGTTATCAAGGGGCGGGAAGCGGAGCCGAGTGGGACTACTTCTACACCATCGATCTGGAGAGCGGAGACCGTCTTGCGCTGTCGGATCTCTTTGCGGAGGGCAGCGACTATATCGGAGCCATCAGTGAGAATATTAAGGAGCAGATGCGGGCGCAGATGGAAGCCGACGAAACTGTGATGTACTGGCTGGAATACGACATAGAGGAATGGAATTTTGACAGGATTACGGACGAGACGGGCTTCTATCTGAACCAGGAGGGGGAGGTTGTGATCTGCTTCAACGAGGGGGACGTGGCGCCCATGTATATGGGATGCGTGGAATTCGTGATTCCCGGGGAGGCCGTGGACAATATTAGAATCGACAGTCTGTAAAAAAGCCCGTCAAAGAGCTCTCTCTGACTTAATTATAGCATGAGAAATTGGCAATAACAAGACTGTTCCTGCTCTGTCCCCTGTAGTAAACTGTTAGGGCACATCAAAAACGCAGGGCCAAATCCCCTCCCCCGGAAGTCAGAGGGGGAGGGGACGGCGGAAAGGCAGGGAGATGACGGAAAACAAGAGGTGGGAGAGAGCGCAGGAGGAAGCCTATTTGAGGGAAACTCTGGAGGCGGCCGGGGAGCAGCTTGCCCGGGCCCGGGAGGCAACGGACAGAAGGCGGGAGGAAATCGCCCAGGCACGAAGGGAACTCTGGGAGAATGCGGATCGGGGAATTACAAATCTCTGGAATGCGGATGATTTCGAGGCTCTTGCAGAATTAAACCAGGGTCTCGCACCCATTGCGGAGTTGGCGGCGGACTGTATGGAGAATGAGCGGAAAATACGCCGGCTGGAGCTGCTTGTGCAGTCGCCGTATTTTGCGGGAATGGACTTTTGCTTTGAGGAGGGCGGGGAGGCGGAGAGGATTTACATCGGGCGAACGGCGCTGATGGAGAAAAGGGCGGCAAAAATATATGTCTATGACTGGCGTTCACCCATAGCGGGAGTCTTTTACCGGTTTCTTCCCGGGGAGGCCTTTTATGACGCCCCCGGGGGAAGGATTACGGGGAGTCTTCAGAGAAAGCGCCAGTATGAAATTAAAAACGGGATTCTGCTGTCGTATTTCGAAACGGATATAAATATCGGCGATGAGATACTCAGACGCCAGTTGTCGGAGAATGCTTCCCCCAGGATGAAAGCCATTGTGGAGACGATTCAAAGGGAGCAGGACGCGGTGATCCGCAACAGGGACAGCGATCTGCTGATGATACAGGGGGCGGCCGGGAGCGGTAAGACCTCCGTGGCCCTGCACCGGGCCGCTTTTCTCATGTATCGGGGTCTGGAGCGGAGCCTGTCGGCCGGGAGCATTCTGATCCTTTCCCCCAACGGGGCTTTTGAAGAATATATATCCGACGTCCTGCCGCAGCTTGGGGAGGACAATGTGGCCACGGAGGTGTTCGAGGAGCTGATGGGCTCCCTTTTGGAGGGCCAGAGCATACAGCCCCAGAGGGAGTTTCTGGAGATGGCCCTGGGGGAAGGCTCTGGGGGAATACGAAAGAAAAGCATCGGGTTTAAGACCTCGGAGGCCTTTATGGAGGCCTTGGACGGCCTGGCGGCTCAAATGCCTCTGGAAACCGGCGCTCAGGACGCAGCCGGTGAAAGGCTGCGCAGGCTGCGGGAGGGATACAGGGCACTCTGGACGGAAGAGAGCGGTCTGATGTTTCGGCTGCCGGAGGGGATTTCCTGGGAGGACATCCGGGAAATCCGGGAGTACACCCTGGGAAATTTGGAGGCGGAGGTATTGCGCTTTGACGATGCCCTGGCGCTCCTTTACGGGTATGTGAAGGCCTGGGGCAGCGGAATAAACAGGGGATTGCGGCAGGTCATGGTGGACGAGGCCCAGGATTATTACCCGCTGCAGTACGCCGTGCTGCGCCTCCTGTTTCCCTGTGCAAAGTTTACGGTGCTGGGGGACGTCAATCAGGCCCTGACCAAGAGGGAAGATCTCTCCTTTTACGGAGGGCTGCAAAGGCTTTTGGGGAAGAAAAGCGCCTCCCTGGTGAAATTAAACAAGAGCTTTCGCTGCACCCGGGAGATTCTCCGGTTTTCCCTTGGGATTCTCTCCCGGAACAATGGGGAGGTGCAATCCTTTAACCGCAGCGGGGAGCCGGTTGCGGCGGAGGCGTTTGACAGCCGGGAGGCCTATCTGGACCGGATTGTGGGGGAGGTCCAGGAAGGTTTGCGGAGAGGATATGAGACGGTGTGCCTGATCTGTAAAACGGAGGAAAACTGCCGCCGGCTGCACGGGGAGCTTTGCCTCCGGATGGAGCTTCGGCCGGTGGGAGAAGCGGGGGAGGGGACCCTGCGGGGAATTTTCATGCTTCCCTCCTATATGGCAAAGGGACTGGAATTTGACGCCGTGATTGTCTGCGATGCCGATTCTGCAAATTATTCCCGGGAATGGGACAGGAGGATTTTATATGTGGAGTGCACCCGGGCGCTGCACAGGCTCAGCCTGTTTTGTCAGGGGGAGATGTCGCCCCTGATCTGACAGACGACAGGCGTGCGTTTTAAGTTCGAAAAATGCAACATGACAGGGAATAGGGACAGCTTACCGCGAAAGACTTGCGGCGGGCGGTCCCTTTTTACTATGATGGGAAGGAGCAGCCGGGGACAGACCGAAACTCCGGCGGCGGAAGGAGAGGAAATATGGAAGCGGTGATTCAAGTGAAGGGGCTGAAAAAGCACTATGGAGAGACAAAGGCGGTGGACGGCATCGACTTTCAGGTGGAGAGAGGGGAGATTTTCGGCTTCCTGGGGGTCAACGGCGCGGGAAAATCCACATCCATCCGGATGCTCTGCACGCTAAGTAAGCCTACGGCGGGGGAGATCGAGATCTGCGGCTGTCTGGCGGGCAGGGATGATAGGGACATCCGCAGAAAAATCGGCGTGGTGTGGCAGGACAACTGCCTGGACGAGAGGCTTACCCTGCGGGAGAATCTGTACATAAGAGGCTCCCTGTACGGACAGGGTGGGAGGAAGCTTAAGGAGAGCATTGACCGGGCCGGGGAGAGGCTTTCCCTCTCCGGGTTTTGGGACAGACCCTATGGGAAATTGTCGGGAGGACAGAAAAGGCGCGGCGAGATTGGGGCGGCTTTGGTCAACACACCTAAGATCCTCTTTTTGGACGAACCGACCACAGGCCTGGACCCCGCCGCCAGGCAGAGCGTGTGGGAGTGTCTGGAGCTATTGCGGCGGGAGGAGAAGGTGACGGTTTTTCTGACCACCCACTATATGGAGGAGGCGGCCAGGGCGGGACATATCGCCGTGATGGACGGCGGCAGGATACGGGAATTCGGGACTCCCTTTGAATTGAAGGAGAAATATGCTTCAGACCGGCTGAAGCTTTCGCCCAAGGAGGGCTGCCGGGAGGAGCTTAGGAGGATCGCGGAAAAATACTGTCCGGGGAAGTGCGTTTGGACGGGAGACGTTTGTTTGGCGTCGGTGTCAGACAGCCTCGCCGCCCTGCCCGTCCTGGAAGAGGCGGGAGACCTCCTTCGGGGATTCGAGCTGGTGCAGGGCTCCCTGGACGATGTGTTTTTAAATATCACGGGAAAAAGACTGGAGGAGAGCAGGTAAATGAGAGAGCTGTTTTATTTGACCAAGAGAAACTGTTTGAACTATTGGAGGGACAGGTCGGCCGTGTTTTTCTCCCTGCTGTCCATGCTGATCATTTTAGTGCTGATGGTAGTATTTTTGGGAAAGATGAACAGTGAGGATCTGGTAAATATCCTGGCCCGGTACGGGGGAGAGCGGGACGCGGTCCGGGACGGGAAAAACGCTGCCTATCTGGTGCAGCTCTGGACCCTTTCGGGAATCCTGCTGGTGAATGCCGTCACCGTGACGCTCACGGTCATGGGCGGCCTGGTGCAGGACGAGGCAGAGAAAAAGGCCATGGCCTTTTATGTGACGCCGGTAAAGCGGTGGAAGTTATCCCTCGGCTATGTGCTGGCGGCGTGGTCTGCGGGGGTTGTCATGTGCCTGTTTACTCTGGCGGCGGGAGAGGCATATTTTTTCCTTGAGGGCCATGAGCTCTTGGCGCCCAAAAGCCTCCTTGTCCTCTGCGGCATGATCGTCCTGAATGCTCTGGTATTCTCCGTGCTGGGCTATGTGCTGGCCCTTTCTGTCAAAAGCCGCAGCGCCTGGGGCGGGATACTTTCCATTGCGGGAACCCTGGTGGGATTTGCGGGCGGCATTTATCTGCCCATGTCGCTTTTGTCCGAGGGAGTGCAGACGGCCCTGAAATGTCTGCCGGTGATTCACGGGGCGGCCATGATGCGGGACGTCTGCACAGAGGAAGCCATCCGCGTGACCTTTTCGGGGCTGCCGGAGTCTGCCGGGGATGTGTTCCGGGAGAGGATGGGAATCGCCCTGACGGTGGGGGAGCATGTGATTTCCGTGGAGGAACAGGTGCTTTTTCTGACGGCGTATGTTATAATAGCCTTGGCGGCCGCGTTTTGGCTGAACCGCAAAAGGCGGTGTGAATAGCGAGGCCGGTCTGCGGCGGGGGCTGGCAGGAAAAGGGCAGGATATAGAGATAGAGGTGGATATGAAGATTACCATACAGGAGTGTCCCGAGGGGGAGGAGGACGAGATTATTCTCCGCTGCAAAAACGTGGACGAGCAGCTTTTGAAGCTGGTATATGACCTTCGGGCAGACCGGGAGAAGCTCACGGTGTCCAAGGGAGAGAAGCTGTTTCAGGTGCTGCCTTCAAACATTTATTATTTTGAGGCGGTGGACAGCAGAGTCTTTGCCTATCTGGAGAAGGAGGTCTATGAGACCCGGCTTAAGCTCTACGAGCTGGAGGAGCGGTACAGGAACACGGATTTTTTTCGGGCATCCAAATCGGTTATCATCAACCTGGCCAAAATAAAGTGTTTGAGTCCGGTGTTCAGCGGACGCTTTGAAGCCCAGATGAAAAACGGGGAGAGGTTAATCATTTCCAGACAGTATGTGCCGAAGCTGAAGGAGAAGCTCAAATGGTAGGCAGGGAAATAGGGGATGTGAGCGCCTGCCGGAGCGGGCAGATGGGAGCAGGAATGAGGAAATTCAGAGATCTGGCAGCTATATTTTTGATGGTAAATGCCTGTGTGGAGATTGCCGTGGCGTTTTTTACCACGGCGGTGAATCCCGCAGAGACTGTGGAGACGGCGGTTCTCTGGCAGATTCCGCTGGTGTCTCTTTTGTGCACCTTGGGAAATCTGTTTTATCCCGGGAACAGGACCATGAAAAGGAGGGAGAGATGGGTCCGGATAGCGGTTCATTATCTCTATATCAATGTCGTGGTGCTGGGTGCCGGTTATCTGTTTCGGTGGTTTCAATTTTCCCGTTTTAAGAGCGTGGCCGCCATGGTGCTCACCATCACTCTTATTTTCGGGCTGGTGTCCCTGGCCTTTTGGACGAAGTCCGACAGGGAGGCCAGGTGGTTAAATCAAAGGCTGGAGGAATATCAGAAGGAGACTAAGGCGGTATAGACCAGGACAGAGGATATAGGGGACTAAAGTGCAGGTGAGGGAGACCAGCGACAAAGACGGGGTTGCAAAATGGCTGGAGGCCCATGGAAAAGTTTGATGGCGGGGCAGGGGATGATTCCATGGTTTCAGGCTTTACTTTTCCCCGGGTTTTGGTTAAAATATGTGTTATGCGGCACCCGGAGATGGATTGACAAGGCAGGAGGGCGTATTTAGCGGTGGACAAACTGGAAAGCCTGGAGAAAAAGTTCGTATGTTTTTTCAGGGAATATGGAAAATATATAATGGGTGGGCTGCTCGGCGGCATTTTGGGATATTTTATGCTGATGGCCTCGGAACTGGTCAATGATCTCGACGGAATATGGCATCTCTCAAATTTTGTGGCGGGCGACTGGGAGATATCCTTGGGAAGAGGGCTGCAGCGCTACGCGGACAGGGCGAGGTTTGGTATTGTGTCAAGCCCCTGGAATACGATTCTGACATTGCTTCTCATAGGGACGGCCAACGCGGCAATCGTAAAAAAATTCAGTCTGGACAAGAGTTTGTATGCCTGGCTGATCGTCATTTTGCTGACGGTGAATCCCGTGATATGCAATTCTTTGTCCTACAGCTATATGTCTGTCAATTTTGGATTGGCTTATTTTTTCAGCGTCCTTTCCTTTCAAGTTATAACGATAACGGATAATTATAAGGCGGCTCTGGTGAGGGGCTGTCTTGGCGGGGCGCTTTTAGGAATTTCAATGGCGTTTTATCAGGCGTATACCTGTGTGACAAGCGTTTTGCTTGTTATTTTTGCGTTGAAATGCCTGGTGGAGGGCACTTGGGGAAGGGCAATGCTGCGTTATGCCACATCCTGTGTATGCGCCTTGGCTTCCGGGGGTCTGGCGTATTTGTGCATCACAAAAGCCCTGTTGTACAGGGCGGGCATAGGGCTGTCGTCGTACAAGGGCGCGGACAATATCGGACTGTGGCGGATAGTGAGTCGGCTTCCCTTTTCTTTGTCCCGGTGCTATCAGGAATTTTCCGCTTTTTTTGCAGAGAAAAAGGCGCTTTCAAATTTGGAGTTTATAGATCTGGTGCTGGCGGGGCTGTTTTTGTCCTGCCTGGCGGCGGCCGCTTTGCAGTTCGCAAGACTGTTTCGGCGAAGGAGGGCTGCTGCGGCTTTGTTTCTTGCAGCGATTCTTTTGCTGCCTGCCGCGGGCTGTTTTGTCCTGCTGATAGCCGTGGGAAATTCCATGACGGATTTGACGGCCCTGGGGATGATTATGTGCCCTGTGCTTTTGGGGGTGATTGTGCCGCGGGACGGGAAAGCGGGTTTTTTCGTAAAGAGAGCGTATCTGTTGTTCCTGCTGTGCTTTGCCTGGTTTCAGATTTCGGCGGTGAATCTTGACCAGGCGGCATTAAAAGAGGGAAAAAACGCGACGGTGGCCTTGGCGGAAAACATCATTTCCAGGATCTACGACAGCGGATATCCTGGCCAATGGGATCAGGTGGCTTTTGTGGGGCGGCCTGGAAACAATGATAGTTTTGCAAAGAACGCGGCCTACCAGGCAGCGAATGAATATGCCAAATTCGGTTGCTGGAGCACGGACGCCAGAAATAATAGGGCGTCTTGGGCGGGGATAACGTCCAATATTTTGGGAGTCAATATCAACCAGTGTTCCGAGGAGGACTACAAAGAGCTGACGGCATTGGAGCAAGTGGCCCAAATGCCGGAATTTCCGGCCGAGGGGTCAATCTGCGTGATTGACGGTATTATAGTCGTCAAGGTGTCGGAGCTTTATTGAAGCCAGGCCGGCGATTTTAAAAACAGTTGCATTTTTCTTTCTGGTGTGGTATCCTGATACTCAGAAAAAGGAGAGAGGTGATAAGATGCGGAGATAACCTGCTTTTGAGAGCATGAAGTTTCTTTACAGGGGCGTATGGCGCGCCTGTTGTTCATGTTGCCAAAGGCGGAGGATCTCCCTTATCCCCTCTTTTTTGGTGTCTTAAAACAGGACGTGCGCAGGTGGGGTGCTACAGGGCTGAACCGTTTGGCAGCATAGACTCTTTAGAATGGGAGGAATGTGTATGTCACGAATTCAGGCGGCGAACCTCACCTTTTGTTATGAGGGGAGCTTTGACAATGTATTTGAGGATGCTTCTTTTTCCATAGACACGGATTGGAAGCTGGGCCTGGTCGGCAGAAACGGGAAGGGAAAGACCACCCTTTTAAGGCTGCTGATGGGACGGTATACTTTTGGAGGCTCCCTCAAGGCCTCCGTGGCCTTTGATTATTTTCCCTATCAGCTCGGGGAGGAGGATATGGGGCGGACTCTCTCCGAGATGCTGGAGGAGCTGAAGCCAGGCAGCGAGGAGTGGCGGGTAATCTGTGAGCTGACGAAGCTGGGAGTTTCCGGGGAGCTCTTGTACCGGCCCTTTGGGACCCTGAGTCCGGGGGAGAGGACCAGGGCGCTGTTGGCGGTGCTGTTCTCGGGGGAGAATGATTTTCTCCTGATAGACGAGCCCACCAATCACCTGGACAGGGAAGCCAGAGAGGCAGTCAAGGCATATCTGGCGGACAAGAAAGGATTTATTCTGGTGTCTCACGACAGAGACCTGCTGGACGCCTGCACCGATCATGTATTGGTGTTGAACCGCAGGACCATCGAGGTTCAGGCGGGGAATTTTTCCTGCTGGTGGGAGAACAAGAACCGCAGGGATCAATTTGCCAGGGAGGAAAATGAGAAGCATTTGAAGGAGATCGCCTCCCTGGAGCTTTCCGTCAGGCAGAGCCGTAGCTGGGCTGTAAAGAATGAGAACAGCAAAATCGGCTATGACCCTGTGAAGGATCATGACAGGGGCATGGGCACAAGACCTTATATCGGAGCTAAAACAAAGAAGCAGATGCAGCGGGTAAAGAGCTTTGAGAAGCGCGTAGAGCGGGAGATCGAAAAAAAGGAAGGGCTGCTCCAGGATTTGGAGGAACCGGTATCCTTAAAGCTGAACCCCAAAGAGTATCACAAGGAGCGGCTGATCCATTGCAGGGAATTGTGTCTGGGATATGAAAAAGGCGCGGAGAATGTTCTGAAAGATTTTGACTTTGAGCTGAAGCGCGGGGAGAGAGTCTTTCTCCACGGGGGAAACGGATGTGGGAAAACCACCTTCATTCGGGCGGTTCTGGAGGCGGCCCGTCTTTCGGGGGAGAGCAGCCTCCGGATTTCATCGGGGGAACTTTGTGTTGGCTCCGGGCTTATCATATCTTATGTCCATCAGGACACGGGATTTTTGAAGGGGGATATCCGGAGCTTTTGCAGGGATCGGGGGCTATCGGAGAGCACCTTCTGCGCCCTGCTCAGACAGCTTGACATGGACCGGGCGCAGTTTTCCAAGGGTATGGAAGACTTTTCGGAGGGGCAGAAGAAGAAGGTGCTTCTGGCGGCCAGTTTGATGACCCCGGCCCATCTCTATATCTGGGACGAACCCTTAAATTATATCGACGTGTTCTCAAGAATGCAGATGGAGGAGCTGCTTGTGACTTACCGGCCCACCATGCTCTTGGTGGACCATGACGTGCGCTTTAGGGAAAGAATCGCCACCCGCACGGTGGAAATGTGAGGATGAAAAGAGGCTTCTTTGGGGCTGCGGGGAACGCGGCGCCGAAGAAGCCTTGTTGTCTGTCTTAGTTAAGGTCCGGTTTATTTTCCCAGGGCGGTCTTTTGAGCCACTTCCGAAGTTCGCTCATAGCAGGCGAAGGCGTTGTCCACCAGCTCTTTGTCCGGCTTTGGGGTAAAGAGACTTACCGCAGGAACGATTGCCAGGCCGGCCAGCATGGCGATGGCCCCGCAGTTGATGGGAGACTGCATGATCGCCGGGAATTGAGGGCGGAAAAAGATATTGGCCACCATCAGCACGGAGCTGAAAAGGAAGCAGGCAAAGCAGGACGCCTTCGTCACTCTCCTGGAATAGAGGGAGTACAGGAAGGGGGCCAGAAAGGACCCGGCCAGCGCCCCCCAGGACACACCCATAAGCTGGGCGATAAAGGTCACGGAACTCCTGTACTGGATCAGGGCCAGGACGGAGGAGATGGCGATGAAAACCACAATCAGAATACGCATGGTGAGCACCTGTTTTTTCTCCTCCATTTTTGGGAAGATCAGCTCCTTTAAAAAGTCGATGGTCAGGGTGGAGCTGGAGGCTATGACCAGAGAGGAGAGAGTGGACATGGAGGCGGACAGCACCAGGATCACCACCAGGGAGATCAACAGGGGGGACAGGTCCGACAGCATGGTGGGGATGATGGAATCGTAGCCTTCGGCGTTCACATCCACCCGGTCGGAGAACAGCCTGCCGAAGCCCCCCAAAAAATAACTTCCGCCGGCCACCACCAGGGCAAAAAGGGTGGAGATAATGGTGCCCTTTTTGATGGAACCCTCGTTTTTGATGGCATAGAATTTCTGCACCATCTGAGGGAGCCCCCAGGTGCCCAGGGAGGTCAGGAGAACCACAAAGAGAAGGTTCAAAGGATCCGGACCGAAGAAGGAGGCGAAGATCCCGGGAGTGGAGGCCACGGATTCGTCCGTGACTCTCGCCAGGCCGTCCAGGGCCGCCATAAACCCGCCCTTATTTTTAAGTACTGCGGCGATGACCGCCGCGATTCCCACCAGCATAATGATGCCCTGGATGAAATCGTTGATGGCGGTGGCCATATAGCCGCCGGCAATCACATAGACTGCCGTCAGCACGGCCATCAGGAGAATGCATACGGAGTAGTCGATGTCAAAGGCCATGCCGAACAGACGGGAAAGACCGTTGTACAGCGAGGCCGTATAGGGAATCAGGAAGACAAAGATAATGGCGGATGCCCCCACCTTCAGGGAACGGCTGCCGAACCGCTCCCCGAAAAACTGGGGCATGGTGGCGGAATCCAGGTGCTGGGTCATAATGCGGGTTCTGCGCCCCAGGACCACCCAGGCTAAGAGAGAGCCGATGACGGCGTTTCCGATGCCCGCCCAGGTGGCGGCGATGCCGTATTTCCAGCCGAATTGCCCGGCGTATCCCACGAAGACCACCGCCGAGAAATAGGAGGTGCCGTAGGCGAAGGCGGTGAGCCACGGTCCCACGGAGCGGCCCCCCAGCACAAAGCCGTTGACGTTTGTGGCGTGTTTGCGGCAGTAGAGCCCTATGCCGATGAGCACTGCAAAATAGAGAATCAGCAAAAATAGTTTCATGGTATTTTTCGTAGCCTCCTGTGTAGAATGGTTTAACGCATTGAAAGTTTAAAGTGTTAAAGTGATTCTACCATAACCGGAGAAAATATGCAAATGCTTTTGGGATATGCAGTGCGGACGAGGTATCTTATGGGCTCCGGTTCCGCCGCCGGGCAGCCCCAACAGTCCGCAGAGCGGCGCAGACGCTGAAGCCGCTGAGACTTGTCCGAATTCATGAAAATTCTGACAATTATACCGAAAACTGTTGCATAGTACAGTCAAAATAGCGTATAATGAAGCCATGGACAAGATAAAAAAGAAAATTTCAGTAATTTTGGCTGTGGCAGCCGCGGGCTGTCTGGCCGCAGGAGGATTCCTGGCGGTGAAGAATTACCGGGAGGCCAGGGAGACGGAGCGGGTTCTGGAGGCTTTGCGGGCATCAGCCCTGGCTGTGGAGGACTCCCAGGAGAGCGCTGTCGGGGAACCCTCCGGAAGCGAATCGTCCGGGGAGAAACCGGAGCCGTCCGAAGCCGAACCGGGGGAGGGAACGTCTTTGACGGAGGAAAAGCCCACGGAATCGGAGCTGCCTGTCAGTGAGCCTAAGCCGTCCCTGCAGCCCAATCCATACAGGGAAAGCTTTTTGGCCAACGAGGATATGGCGGGATGGCTGGTGATTCCGGATACGGTAATCGACTATCCGGTGATGTGGACCCCCAGGGACGAGAAATATTATCTCTACCGTGATTTTGAGGGGAAGGAAAATCAAAACGGCTCCCTGATCTTAGACACGGACAGCAGTTTGGATCCCATCACCACCAATTTGATTATCCACGGGCACAATATGCGCTCCGGAGCCATGTTCGGAAATCTCACCGACTATGAGAGCAGGGATTTCTATGAGGAGCACAGGCAGATCAGCCTGTACACGGAGGAGTGCAGGCGCAATTATGAAGTGATCGCGGTGTTTCGTTCCCAGGTATACCGCAAGACGGACGAGGTATTTAAGTTTTACAAATTCTTCCAGGCGGATACTCAGGAGGAGTTTGATGACTTTTATCAAAATATAAAGGAACTGTCCCTCTATGACACCGGCGTTACGGCCCAGTTTGGGGATCGTTTCCTCACCCTTTCCACCTGCGTCTATCACGTGGAGCAGGGCAGGTTTGTGGTGGTTGCCAAGGAGACGGAGCCAGGAGAAGCCTATCTGCCGGTCGCAGAGGAGCCCCGGGCTCAATAAGGGTTTCGGCTGAGAAATGTCAAGTTTTTAACGGCATCTGCCCGGACGGTGTGCAGAAAAATGTCCGGCTATCTCTTTCGGACGGACGCTTTTGGGGTCACGGTACCGGGAGGGCAGTTGCGGAACTTAAAAAGGAGGTTGATTTTATGAAGAAAAGAAAAACTTTTACACTGCTGTTTGCCATGATGGCTGTTTTGGCGCTGGGCTTTCAGAGGCCTATGACGGTTTCCGCAGAGAGTAACACCTATGTGCTGCGCTATGACGCAGGGGACGGAGACTGGCGGTATCAGACGGGCTCCCACTGGGATGACGCCGAGGAGTCCAAGGCGATCTCCGAGATTCACAGCAGGATCAAGGACGGCGACCAGGTAGTGATCGAGGGCCAAACCGACGCGTCCATTGCTCTGAACGTGCATCTGAGCAATCTGACGGTAAACGGAGCATCCACCGTTGTGGCCAGCTTTAAAGGGATCGATCACTGCTATATCCTGGCGGGCAGCATTGCCGCGGTAAGCGGCGGAGTGGGCAATGCCTATGTGTATGACGACGCCTCCGTAACCTTCAACGATAATGTGTCCTATCTTCAGATTCTCGGCGGAGACGATCTCCATGCCAATGTCTCCGTGAGGGGCACTGTGGGACATGCCGTGGGCGTGGAGCAGTACGGCAGCGGCAGTGTTCGCTATGACGTATATTCCGTGGCGGCGGATAAGTTCAATGTGGAAGACGGGGCGCTTCTGACGGAGGAGGCTCACTACAGCAAGAACCAGACGGGGGGAGCTCCCTCTCAGAATCCTCCTTCCTCCGGCAGTTCCCAGGGCTCCACACAGAACAATACCCAGAGCGGCACCCAGAGTAAGCCTTCCTCCGACGAGTATGACGATGTGCCGAAGACCGGAGAGAGCAAGGCAGTGGTGTGGCTTTTGGGGGCCGGTCTGGTATGCCTTTTGGGAAGCCGGGCTTTGAGGAAGAATTAAGGGGCGTCTTTTTTGTGAAACGAGGCGGAACATTTGCCTACAACTGAAAAGGAATCAAATGCGAATCTCTTTGATCCGCTTACTTTGACGGAGCGGAAGCTTTATCGGAAGCCTCCTTGGGTAAGCCAACGGCAGTCAGGTATAGGAGAGCGCCGGCAGATGCGGCGCTCTCTTTTTTTGGGGCGCGGGGCGAGGGCAGGCGGGCACGGTGGGAATCCGCTCAAAAACATTTGACAAGCCCTCCCAATGCTTCTATAATTATAATGTTTTATTTGTTTTTATAACAAAACCGATAGCTGTGGGAGGATGAGACCATGAAATCTTATGGTGTAAATGAATTGAGAAGAATGTACCTTGATTTTTTTGAGAGCAAGGGCCATCTTAAAATGAAAAGCTTTTCCCTGGTGCCGCACAATGACAACAGTCTGCTCATTATCAATTCGGGCATGGCTCCCTTAAAGCCCTATTTCACCGGGCAGGAGATTCCTCCCAGGAGGAGGGTCACCACCTGCCAGAAATGCGTGCGCACGGGAGATATTGAGAATACCGGGAAGACGGCCAGGCATTTGACTTTCTTTGAGATGCTGGGCAATTTTTCCTTCGGGGATTATTTTAAGCATGAGGCCATCGCCTGGAGCTGGGAGTTTTTGACCCAGGTGATCGGGATGGATCCCCAGAGGCTGTATCCCTCGATTTACAGTGAGGATGACGAGGCCTTTGAGATATGGGTGAATGAGATCGGTGTGCCTGCCGAAAAGATCAAGCGTTTTTACCGCGATGAGAACGGGGAGTGCGACAATTTCTGGGAGCACGGGGCGGGTCCCTGCGGTCCCTGCTCCGAGATCTATTACGACAGGGGTGAGAAGTACGGCTGCGGGAAGCCGGACTGCGGCGTAGGCTGCGACTGTGACCGCTACATGGAGGTGTGGAACAATGTATTCACACAGTTTGAAAACGACGGCCACGGTAATTACACGGAGCTTTCTCAGAAGAATATCGACACCGGCATGGGCCTGGAGCGGCTTGCCGTTGTGGTGCAGGATGTGGATTCCGTCTTTGACATCGATACCATGAAGGCTATCAGGGACCGCGTCTGCGGGCTGGCCGGGGTGAACTATCAGGAGGACGGGGGGAAGGACGTATCCATCCGTCTGATTACGGATCACATCCGTTCCGCCACCTTTATGGTCAGCGACGGTATCATGCCCTCCAACGAGGGCAGAGGCTATGTGCTGCGTCGCCTGATCCGCCGGGCGGCCAGACACGGCAGACTTTTGGGGATCCAGGGCAAATTTTTGGCCGAGCTGAGCAAAACGGTGATCGCCGAGTGCAGGGACGGCTATCCCGAGCTGGAGGAGAAGAAGGAGTTTATCCTCACCATTCTCACCCAGGAGGAGGACAAATTTGACGCCACCATCGACAAGGGCCTTAGCATTTTGGGCGATATGGAGGAGGAGATGAGGGCCGGCGGCAAAAAGGTGCTCTCCGGAGAGAATGCTTTCAAGCTCTATGACACCTATGGATTCCCCGTGGATATGACGGAGGAGATTCTGGAGGAGAAGGGTTTTACCATAGACCGGGCAGGATTTGACGCCTGCATGAAGACTCAGAGAGAGACTGCCAGGGAAGCCAGGGGCGTGACCAATTACATGGGGGCAGACGCCACCATCTATGAAGCTCTGGATGTGAAGCTCACCACCCGCTTCGTGGGGTATGACAGATTACAGCATAGCTCAAAAGTGACGGCCCTGACCACGGAGACTGAGGTTGTGGGGGCCCTCACCGAGGGACAGGTGGGAACCGTCATCGCAGAGAAGACTCCCTTCTACGCCACCATGGGCGGCCAGTGCGGAGACACCGGCCTGATCACCGTTTCGGAGGGCTGCTTCGAGGTGAAGGAGACGGTGAAGCTGGTAGGAGACAAGGTGGGACATATCGGCATTGTGAAGAGCGGTATGATCAAGCTGGGAGATATGGCTACCTTCACCGTGGATGAGGGCAGGAGAACCGACACCTGCAGGAATCACTCCGCAACCCATCTGCTCCAGAAGGCTCTGCGGGAGGTGCTGGGCTCCCATGTGGAGCAGAACGGTTCCTATGTGGACGGAGACAGGCTGCGGTTCGATTTCAGCCATTTTGCGCCCATGACACAGGAGGAGCTTCTGAGGGCGGAGGAACTGGTGAATCAAAAGATTGCCGAGAATCTGTCTGTGGACACCCAGGTCATGAATATCGACGAGGCCAGGAAAACTGGGGCCATGGCTCTGTTTGGAGAGAAGTACGGCGACAGGGTGCGGGTGGTGCGTATGGGAGATTTTTCCGTGGAATTCTGCGGCGGAACCCATGTGGCGAATACCGGCTCTATCCAGGCGTTTAAGATTCTGTCCGAGTACGGTGTGGCGGCCAATGTGCGCCGCATTGAGGCAGTGACGGGCAGAGGGGTGTTTGCCTACTACCGGAATCTGGAGCGAATCCTGGAGGATACGGGCAGAATTTTGAAGACGGGCACAGCGGGACTTGCGGAGCGGGCGGAGCATCTGATGGCGGAGTTAAAGAGCTTAAGCGCCGAGAACGAGTCGTTAAAGAGCAAGGCTGCCAAGAGCGCTCTGGGGGATGTGATGGACCAGGTTCGTGAGGTGAAGGGCGTGAAGCTCCTGGCGGCCAGGGCGGACGGTGTGGACATGAACGGTCTGCGGGACCTGGGAGATCAGTTGAAGGCTCAACTGGGAGAGGGCGTTGTGGTGCTGCTGTCCGAGAAGGACGGAAAGGTGAACATGATCGCCATGGCCACGGATGAGGCCGTGAAAGGCGGAGCCCATGCCGGAAATCTGATCAAGGGTATCGCGTCCTTGGTGGGCGGCGGCGGAGGCGGCCGTCCGGGCATGGCCCAGGCCGGTGGCAAGAACCCTGGGGGCATTCCCGAAGCCATAGAGGAAGCGGCGAAGGTGCTGGAAGGCCAACTGAGGTGATACCGTGATTCCCGCCGCTCAGTGAGCTGTGCGGTGGGAATTGTAAAAAAATTCAAAAATATGGTTGACGTGGGAGAAATATGTGATATAATATGAATGTGTGTACAGAATGTGTACATACAAAAATAACCCAATCAGTCATGTTACTAGAGGGACTGAAGGGAGGTCGGGTGTAGTCGTGTCGAACGTTATTGTGAAGGAAAACGAGACTTTGGATAGCGCTTTACGCCGCTTCAAGAGAAGCTGCGCGAAGGCTGGTATTCAGCAGGAGATTCGTAAGAGAGAGCATTACGAGAAGCCTAGCGTAAAACGCAAGAAAAAATCTGAAGCGGCAAGAAAGCGTAAGTATAACTGATAGCTGAGTCCTTGGACGGTAACGCCCGAGGACTTTTGTCTGACAGGAGTTTTTTTGGCGGAATTTCGGCACAGGTTTTCCCTGGCTGTCAGATGAGGTATGCGGGAGAGTGCGGTATGTGGACAAAAGAATTATTGGGCACGGATGTCTATCATCTGGTGGCGGCCTTTGTGGTCTACAGTATGCTGGGATGGCTGCTGGAGTCCATCTATATGTCCTGGTGCAACAGGAAGCTGACCAACAGAGGATTTGCCAAGGGGCCCTTTTGCCCGATCTACGGGTTTGGCGCTGTGGCCTGCTATTTGATTCTGGGTCCCCTGAAGGGGCATTACATAATCATTTACCTGGCGGGCGCGGTGCTGGCCACGATCTTTGAGTATATTGTGGGCCGCTGCATGATTAAGCTCCTGGGAGAGCTGTGGTGGGATTACCACGAGAAGCCCTTCAATTTCCAGGGGATTATCTGCCTGGAGAGCACTATCGCATGGGGGTTTTACGCCATCGGCGTGGTGGGCTTCGTTCATGAGGGCATCTATCGGCTGATCGACTGTGTCAGCGTAGACGTTGGCATCCGCCTGGTGGCAGTGATTTTGTGCCTGGTGGCGGTGGACTATGTGATACAGCTTCTCAAGGTGTTCCACATCGATCTGCGGGAGCAGGGAGGCAGGATCAAGGACAGGTGTCTTGCATTTATGGCCCGTTGGCAGTAGGAGTCGGGAAAAGCTTATTTTGTGTGGCTTCGGGAGGTTTTTGGAGTCATAATCTATGCCGCGCTCCCATATTCTGTAACAGAGACAGAGTATGGGAGTGTGGCATTTTAATATGAGATGGAAAAGGAAAATAGGGGGGCTTTTGCTGGCTCTGGTCCTGCTCAGCGTCAATGTGCTGGCGGCGGGGAGCCGGGCCTTGGCGGTGGAGATCGCCGTGACCGCGCCGTCGGTCATTCTGATAGAGGCCTCCACCGGCCAGGTGATTTATGAGCTCAATGCGGCGGAGAGAAGGAGTCCGGCCAGCATCACGAAGATTATGACCCTTCTTCTCACCTTTGAGAGGCTGGCCCAGGGGAAGGTAAAGCTGGAGGATTCGGTGACGGTCAGCGCCTACGCCAGCTCCATGGGAGGCTCCCAGGTCTTTTTGGCAGAGGGGGAGACGCAGACCCTGGAGACCATGATCAAGTGCATTGTGGTAGCCTCCGGAAACGACGCCAGCGTGGCGGTGGCGGAGCACATTGCGGGCAGCGAGGCGGCTTTCGTGGAGCTGATGAATCAAAAGGCCGCGGAGCTGGGGATGACGGACACTCATTTTGAGGACTGCTGCGGTCTCACGGATTCCGACGGACACTATTCCTGCGCCAGGGATGTTGCCATTATGTCCAGAGAGCTGACCACAAAATATCCCGCGGTATTCAATTATACCAAGATCTGGATGGAGGACATCACCCACGAGACCAGGCAGGGGACCACGAACTTTACCTTGAGCAGCACCAATAAGCTTTTGAAACAGTACCAGTGGACCACAGGATTAAAGACCGGCTCCACCTCCAAGGCAATGTTCTGTTTCTCCGCCACGGCCAGCAAGGACGGCATCGACTTGATCGCGGTGGTGATGGGAGCGCCCACGGGAATGGATCGCTTCCGGGACGCCCAGACTCTTTTAAGCTATGGCTTCAGCGTCAGCAGCCTGTACATAGACGAGGATCCGGAGCCCCTCAGACCGCTGTTGGTGGAGGGCGGCGTGGAAGAGAGAGTGCCCATAGAGTATATGGGACAGTTTCGTTATCTGGACACGGCGGGAAATCAGATGGATATGGTGGAAAAGGTGATCGATCTGCCGGAGAGCGTCAAGGCGCCTCTGGAGGAAGGGGCCGTGGCGGGCTACGCCAGATATCTCTTAAACGGCGCGGAGATAGGCAGCATGCCCATACTCTATACCCAGGATGTGGAGAAGGCCGGATACCGGGATTACCTGCAGAAGATATGGGGCTATTTCCTTTTGTAGAAAAGTATGCTACTATATTATGAGACAGAGGGCTTGTGCCGCCTGATGAGGTAAACTTAGAATTGCAGCCCGGGGTGAGCTGCCCCGGGCTGCGGGAAAGGCGTGGTTTTATGGTGAATATACTGTTTACCGCCGTAGGCGTGGCCCTGGTGGCGCTTTTGTGGATCACGCTGTACGACGGCAACCGTTTTACCGTGACCGGGCGGCGGATTACGGATCCCCGCATCAAAAAGCCCTGCCGGGGCGTTGTGCTGGCGGATTTACACAATAAATGCTACGGCAGAAAGAACGAGAGACTTCTCCGGGCCGTCAGGGAATGCAGACCGGACTTTGTGCTGGTGGCCGGGGATATGCTCACCGCAAAGCCGGGGAGGAAGCCGGACGTCGCCCTTCATCTGATGGGGGAGCTGGCCCGGGACTTTCCCGTCTATTACGGAAACGGCAACCATGAGCACAGGCTGAAGCTCTACCGCGAAAAGTACGGCGACCTGGCAGAGCGGTACGAGGAGGGGCTTGGGCGGCTGGGCATCCGGCGGCTGGTGAACAGCCATATATCGCTGGGGGAGTTCGGGATTTGTGTGTACGGTTCCGAGATCGACCGTTTTTATTACAAGCGTTTTAAGGTGCAGCACATGGAACCCGGATATTTGGAGGGGATTTTGGGTGCCCCGGATGAGAACAGTTATACGGTATTGATCGCTCACAACCCGGATTATTTCCCTCAGTATGCCGCATGGGGGGCGGATCTGGTGCTGGCGGGCCATGTGCACGGCGGGATGGTGCGCCTTCCCCTCCTGGGGAAGGGCGTGGTGTCGCCAAATGTGAGGTTGTTTCCGAAGTATGACAGCGGAGTCTTTAAAGAGGGCAAAACGACCATGTTTCTCAGCAGGGGATTGGGGATGCATACCATACCTGTCCGTGTTTTTAACCCCGGAGAGCTGACGGTGATTGACTTTGAAGGGGAGTAGCTGATATAATGGTAACGAAAGAGGTAAGACAATGGCGATTCCCGTAAAGCTGGAGGTGTTTGAGGGACCCCTGGATCTCCTGCTCCATCTCATAGAGAAAAACAAAATAGATATATACGACATTCCCATTGTAGAGATCACCGCCCAGTATCTGGATTATATCAGACAGATGCAGGAGCGCGATATGAACATCGTGAGCGAGTTCCTGGTCATGGCGGCCACTTTGGTGGATATCAAATGCCGGATGCTTTTGCCGAAGGAGGTCAACGAGGAGGGGGAGGAGGAAGACCCCAGGGCCGAACTGGTGCAGAAGCTTTT
Source organism: uncultured Lachnospiraceae bacterium (assembly GCA_949948715.1). Lineage (GTDB taxonomy): Bacteria > Bacillota > Clostridia > Lachnospirales > Lachnospiraceae > Acetatifactor. Next base: position 28,119 of record CATLGW010000016.1, read on the forward strand.
GGAGTACAAGATGTATCGTTTTATGTCCTTTGAGCTCAGAGACAGGCAGATGGACGCCTTGAGGAGTCTATACCGCGAGCAGAACCTGCCCCGGGAGGTGGAGGCATACCGGCCGCCCATCGACTATGAGGAGCTGATCGGCGATATGAGCCTCAGCAGGCTCCAGGAGATCTTCAAGTCTATTGTCAGAAGACAGGAGGACAAGATCGACCCCATCAGAAGCCAGTACGGCAATATCGAGAAGGATGAGGTGGATATGGACGTGAAAACGCTCTATGTGGAGGCCTATGCCAGAGAACACAGAAGCTTCAGCTTCCGGGGACTTTTGGAGAAGCAGACAAGCCGTATGGAGATCATTGTCACCTTCCTGATTATTCTGGAGCTGATGAAGACGGGCAAAATTACCATAAGCCAGGAGCATATATTTGACGATATAATGATTACCTCGAATGTGGCATGACAGCTAACGGGTCAGAGCCAATCGGCAAGGACCGGGCTGGGGCGGGGAAAAGAGAGGGATTATGGACAGAAGCAAGGCGGAGGCCGTCTTGGAGGCGGTGCTCTTTACCATGGGAGATTCCGTGGAGATCGGAAAGCTGGCCGATGTGATCGAGGAGGACGTGAAGACTACCAGAGAGATTCTCCAGGATATGGCCCGGCGTTATGAAGAAGAGGACAGGGGAATTTCCCTGACACAGTTTGACAATGCCGTTCAGCTCTGCACCAAGGCGGAAATGTACGAATACCTGATTAAGGTGGCGAAGACACCCCGGAAGATGGTGTTAACTGACACCGTTTTGGAGACGCTGGCCATTGTGGCGTACAAGCAGCCGGTGACCAGGATTGAGATTGAGAGGGTGCGTGGGGTTAGCTGTGATCATGCCATCAACAAGCTTTTGGAGTACGATCTGATCACGGAGCTGGGCAGGCTGGACGCGCCGGGGCGGCCCTTACTGTTTGGAACCACGGAGCAGTTTCTTCGATGCTTTGGGGTTAAGAGCCTGGAGGACTTGCCGGAATTAAACCCTGTGCAGATGGAAGAATTCAAAAAGCAGGCGGAGGAGGAAGTGCAGCAGCAATTGGGCGTGTAGGGCGGTTGGCCGAGATGTCCGCGGACTGCATGGAAAGGACGATATGTTACTTGAAGATTTACAGGAAAGCGATGAGATAGCCCTGGAGATCAACTGGGGAAACAACAGGTTCAAGGTGCCCACCAAGGTGGTGGTGGTGCTGAAGGAAGCCATATTGGTAAAGCCCTTTGTGAGCCAGGGGACGGTGCTTGATCTGGATTCGGATAAATTCCGTGATATGTACTACAATCTGATCTCCCAGGACAAAAAGGACGGCCATGTCATCACCTGGAAAAACGTCCTCATCCACAAGACGAAGTACAAAAATATAACCCTGTACCAGATTGAATCTCCCAAGTACGCCAAGCAGGCGCAGCACAATGAGCGGCGCAGCAACAGCCGCACGGTGGTGGACAAGGTGGGCTCGGTGGCCATGGGGGACAGGAGCGTAAAGCATAAGGCTGTGATTCACGATATCAGCTCAAACGGCATTTCCTTCTATGTGTCGGGCGGGTTTGAGTCCGACGGAAGAAGCATACTGGTGGAATTTGAAGACAAGATAAACGAGCATGTTTTTCATTTGAGGATGGAGTGCAGCTTTGTCAGAGAGGTAAAGCAGAACGATGTTTATCTGATCGGCTGTTCTGTCAAAAAGGTGGAGCGAAATGTTCTGGAGTATGTGTGTCTGAAGCGGATGGAGGAGACCAGGAAGGAGGAGACGTAGTTTTTTCGTGCCGGCAGGAGAATGGAATAGAGCGCAAAAAAGCCTCATATGATTATAAAAAACCGGAAGTAATGTCTATGCGGTATCAGAAAATCATAGGGGGCTTTCTTTGTGCCCTTTTGTTGTTTTTACAGTTGATGGGAAGGGCGGACGCCCAGGAGGAAGGGGGCTATCCCGGCGGAGAGAACCTTTCCCTGTATGCCACGGCTGCGGTTCTTTTGGATGCGGAATCCGGCAGAGTGCTCTACGGAAAGAATCAGGATACCCCCATGGCCATGGCCAGCACTACCAAGATTATGACCTGCATCACTATCCTGGAAAACTGTGATCCGGAGGAGGTGCTGACCGTGTCCGCCTATGCCGCCAGCATGCCGAAGGTGAAGCTCTATCTGCAGAAGGGGGAGCAGTACCGGGTGCGGGATCTTTTGTTCTCCTTGATGTTGGAGTCCCACAACGATTCCGCCGTGGCTCTGGCAGAGCACATAGGAAAGAGTTTCCTTCCCCAGGAGCTTCGGGATAAGAACACGGCGGAGTTTTCCGTGGAGGAGAGCAGGCAGGCGGTGGCGGCTTTCGCGGCCTTGATGAATGAGAAAGCGGCGAAACTTGGGTGCAGTCAGACTCACTTTATCACGCCCAACGGCCTGGACGCCACGGAGACGGTGACTTTGGAAAGCGGTGAGACCTTAAACCTGGAACACTGCACCACAGCCAGGGAGCTGGCTCTTATCATGTCCTACTGCATTCTGAGATCGCCCCAGAAGGAAGCCTTCCTGGAGATTACCAGAGCGGAAAATTACAGCTTTGGGGCCAACGGCAGAAGCTTTTCCTGTGTGAACCACAACGCCTTTCTGAACATGATGGACGGAGCCCTAAGCGGCAAGACGGGTTTTACCAACAAGGCGGGGTACTGCTATGTGGGTTCCCTGGAGCGGGACGGCAGGACCTTTGTGGTGGCGCTTTTAGCCTGCGGCTGGCCCAACAACAAAAATTACAAGTGGAGCGACACCAGGGAGCTTATGCAGTATGGCATCGAGAACTATTTTTACAGAGGCTTTCTGGAGGAGGGCGTGGCCTTCGACGAGAGTGTACTGCAGCCCATCCCCGTCCTGGGCGGCCGGACTGATATTCTGGGAGATACGGCCTACATAGATGTGGAGGTACAGGGGAGAGAGCCGGAGGGCGCCGGGGGCGGAGACGGCGTTGGGGCAGGCGGTGAGGCCGGGGAGGAAACCTATGCCGGGACGGGAGCCGGCGGACCTTCTGCGGGCGGCGGAATTCCCGGGACGCTTCTGCGACAGGATGAACAGGTGCAGGTAATCTACCATGTGAAGGAGCAGTTGGAGGCCCCGGTGCGGCAGGGCACGGTGGTGGGCGACGTGAATTATCTGGTGGACGATCAGGTGTACTATACGGAGGAGATCGTGGCGGCGGGGACCGTGGAAAAGATCAGTCTGCCCTGGTGCGTGGAGCAGGTGAAAAGACGTTTTTGTCTGCCGTAGAAAACGGATTGTACCGTTTTAGATAAAATTTTTTCAATTCGTTCTTTGCTATCAGCCCATTTTATGGTATACTGCTATAAGCATTATTATGTTTTTCTTTATTTATTATAAATGGAGGGCTGAAAGCATGAGTAGTACTTCAAAAGCGAGTCAAAGAATAGCAGCTTTACTCGATGACAACAGTTTCGTTGAAATCGGCGGACTTGTCACGGCGAGAGCCACTGATTTCAATCTGAAACCAACGGAGGCTCCATCGGATGGCGTTGTCACCGGATACGGAGTGATCGACGGGAACCTTGTGTATGTGTACAGCCAGGATGCGTCCGTTTTGAACGGTACCATCGGCGAGATGCATGCCAAGAAGATTGTGAACCTCTATGACCTGGCCTTGAAGACAGGGGCGCCTGTCATCGGTCTGGTGGACTGTGCGGGGCTCAGGCTCCAGGAGGCCACGGATGCCCTGGCGGCATTTGGCGAGATTTATAAGAAGCAGACCCTTGCTTCCGGCGTGATCCCTCAGATCACGGCAATTTTCGGGACCTGCGGCGGCGGGCTTGCGCTGTTCCCCACCCTGACGGATTTTACCTTTATGGAGGAGAAAAGCGCAAAGCTGTTCGTCAATGCGCCTAACGCGCTGGACGGCAATGTGATCACGAAGAACGACACGTCTTCCGCAGGATTCCAGTCCCAGGAGAGCGGCATTGTGGATGTGGTGGGAGACGAGGCGACGATTTATGCCAAAATCAGGGAGCTGATCGGTTTCCTGCCCGCCAACAATGGGGAGGAGGCCGTATACGGGTTTGACTGCGCCGACGATTTGAACCGGGCAAACCCGGAGATTGCCAACTGTGCGTCAGACACCTCCATCGCGCTGTCCATTCTGGCGGACGACAACAATTTCTTTGAGGTGAAGGCAGACTACGCAAAGGAGATGGTGACCGGCTTCCTGCGCTTAAACGGCGCTACGGTGGGCGCGGTTGCGAACCGCTCCGTAGTCTGTGACGAGACGGGCAAGACTGTGGAGAAGTTCGACGCCGTACTTACCGCCAAGGGCAGCGAGAAGGCGGCAGATTTTGTGAATTTCTGCGATGCTTTCGGCATTCCCGTGCTGTCTCTGACCAATGTGAAGGGCTATGAGGCCACCGTGAGCTCCGAGAAGTGGATTGCAAAGGCTGTGGCCAGACTTACCTACGCTTTTGCAAACGCTACCGTTCCCAAGGTGAATCTGGTGGTGGGACAGGCTTTCGGCACCGCCTATGTGGCGATGAACTCCAAGGCGGTGGGAGCCGACATGACCCTGGCCTGGCCGGACGCTCAGATCGGCGCCATGGACGGAAAGCTGGCGGCAAAGATCATGTATGACGGCCAGGGGGCGGATGTGATCAGCGAGAAGGCGGCGGAGTATGAGGCGCTTGCTTTGAATGTGAACAGCGCCGCCAGGAGAGGATATGTGGATCAGATCATCGATCCCGCCGATACCAGAAAGTATGTGATCGGCGCCTTTGAGATGCTGTATACAAAGAGCGAGGGCCGTCCGGACAAAAAACACGGAACAGTCTAGAAAGGGTGATTGTAAAGATGAAGAAATTTTTTGCTTTAGTATGTATGATTACCTGCATCTTCGGATTGACTGCTTGTGGGGATGAGACCGCTCTGACCGAGTATGAGGCCGTCAAGGTCGCCGGGGCGGAGAAGAAGGCGGCGGATGTGATTGTTCCCCTGTTCGAGATGTACGCCGAGAACGACACCACGCCTCTGGAGGAGTACACCCCCGAGGAAATAGCCCATCTGATATCGGAAAAGTACGATGTCGAGGTGGACGGTAATGTGTTCCGGTCGGGCCTGGAATCCTACAGCTCCGCTCTGGAAAGTATGGGAGAGTTTGTGGATATCGGGCAGGCGGAGGCGGCCATTCATGACAAGCAGATTGTGGTCACCGTACAGGTGCAGGGCAGGGACAAGAACGCGGAGGCGGAGGTGATCTTCTCCAACGATGTCTTCTTAAATCTGGAGTCTGCAGCCATGAACCCTGTTTCTTCCATGGGAGAGCTGATGGGGAAGGCGGCGCTGAATACTGTGATCGGTATGGGAACGGTATTTGTGGTGCTCATTCTGATCAGTTGGATTATCGCCTGCTTCGGCTTTATCCCCAATATTCAGGCGAAATTTTCCAAGAAGAAAGAGGCAAAGCCCTCCCTTCCCGCTCCGGCGGCAGTACCTGCCGTACAGGCACAGGAGGATGAGTCCGACGATCAGGAGCTTATCGCAGTCATCGCGGCGGCTATCGCGGCCAGCGAGGGCGCGGCATCCACGGACGGATTTGTGGTCCGTTCTATTCGCAAAGTGAATCGCGCAAGGCGCTAATATTATATTCTGGAGGAATGAAAAATGAAAAATTATACCATCACCGTAAACGGAAACGTATATGACGTAACAGTGGAGGAGGGAGCTTCCACCGGCGCGCCTGTGGCGGCAAAGGCTCCCGCGGCTCCCAAGGCAGCGCCCAAGGCCGCTCCTGCCGCAGCTCCCAAGGCATCCGGCGCGGCAGGCGGCGTGAAGATCGAGGCCGGCGCAGCCGGAAAGGTGTTCAAGATTGAGGCCAATGTGGGACAGGCTGTGAAAAAGGGAGACGCTGTGGTTATCATTGAAGCCATGAAGATGGAGATCCCCGTTGTGGCGCCTCAGGATGGTACTGTGGCAAGTATCGAGGTGGCAGTGGGAGACGCGATCGAGGCCGGCGCTCTGCTTGCGACCTTAAACTAATCAGAAATTGATTAAAACTAAGGCAAAACAGAGCAAGGAGGTTAAAAAATGGATTATATCTTTTCTACGCTGAGCAATCTGGTGCATCAGACAGCATTTTTCAATCTGACTGTGGGAAATTATATCATGATCGCCGTTGCCTGCATTTTCCTTTATTTAGCTATCCGCCATGAGTTTGAGCCGCTGCTTTTGGTTCCCATCGCATTCGGTATGCTGTTGGTAAATATTTATCCCGACATCATGCTGCATCCGGAGGATTCGGCCAACGGCGCGGGCGGATTGCTGTACTATTTTTACGAGTTGGACGAGCTGGCGATTTTGCCCTCCCTGATCTTTATGGGCGTGGGAGCCATGACGGATTTCGGCCCCCTGATCGCCAATCCCAAGAGCTTTCTTTTGGGTGCGGCGGCGCAGTTCGGCATTTTTGCGGCTTATTTCGGAGCCATCGCGTTGGGCTTTAACGACAAGGCGGCGGCGGCCATCTCCATTATCGGCGGCGCTGACGGCCCCACCTCCATCTTTTTGGCGGGAAAGCTTGCGCAGACCGCAATCCTGGGGCCTATTGCGGTGGCGGCGTACTCCTATATGTCGCTGGTGCCCATTATCCAGCCCCCTATCATGAAGCTGTTTACCTCCGAGAAGGAGAGAAAGATTAAGATGGGCCAGCTTCGCCCCGTGTCCAAGCTGGAGAAGATTCTGTTCCCCATCGTTGTTACCATCGTGGTATGTCTGATCCTTCCCACCACCGCTCCTTTGGTAGGTATGCTGATGCTGGGCAATCTGTTCCGGGAGTCCGGCGTGGTGAGACAGCTCACAGAGACCGCTTCCAACGCTTTGATGTATATCGTGGTAATCCTGCTGGGCACTTCCGTGGGAGCCACCACCAGCGCGGAGGCATTCTTAAACTGGGATACCATCAAGATCGTTATCCTGGGCCTGATCGCCTTTATGTTCGGCACGGCGGCGGGTGTGCTGTTCGGTAAGCTGATGTGTATTGCCACCAGAGGAAAGGTGAACCCGCTAATCGGTTCCGCAGGCGTTTCCGCAGTGCCCATGGCGGCCAGAGTGTCCCAGAAGGTGGGCGCGGAGGCGGATCCCACCAACTTCCTTCTCATGCATGCCATGGGTCCCAATGTGGCGGGCGTGATCGGAACGGCGGTGGCCGCAGGTACCTTCATGGCTATCTTCGGAGTATTTTGAGGAGAGCAAAATTAAGCTGTACAGGTGCGGGCGGACCGCGTTGACAAAGGGGTCTGCCATATGAAAATAAATGGAGGAAAATCGTAAATGTCAGAACAAGGAAAGAAACCGATCAAGATTACGGAAACCGTTTTGCGTGACGCGCATCAGTCTCTGATTGCCACCAGAATGCCCACCGAGTTCATGCTTCCCATTATCGACAAGATGGACAAGGTCGGCTATCATTCGGTGGAGTGCTGGGGCGGTGCAACCTTCGATGCTTCCCTTCGTTTCCTGAAGGAGGATCCCTGGGACAGACTGAGGAAGCTGCGGGACGGATTTAAGAATACCAAACTGCAGATGCTGTTCCGCGGACAGAATATCCTGGGCTACAGGCCCTATGCGGACGATGTGGTGGATTATTTCGTGCAGAAATCCATCTCCAACGGCATCGATATCATCCGAATTTTTGACTGTCTCAACGACCTGCGCAATCTTCAGGAGGCAGTAAACGCCACCAACCGTTTTAAGAAGCAGGAGGGCAGAGGCCATGCGCAGGTAGCCCTGTCTTACACTTTGGGCGACGCTTACACCCTGGAGTACTGGACGGACACGGCCAAGAAGATCGAGGAGATGGGCGCGGATTCCATCTGTATCAAGGATATGGCCGGTCTGTTGGTTCCCTACAAGGCCACGGAGCTGATCTCCGCCATGAAGGCTGCCACCAAGCTGCCCATTCAGCTTCACACCCACTATACCTCCGGTGTGGCGGGTATGACTTATCTGAAGGCCGTGGAGGCCGGTGTGGACGTGATTGACACGGCTATGAGTCCCTTCTCCATGGGAACCTCCCAGCCTGCTACCGAGGTGATGGTGGAGACCTTCAGGGGCACTCCCTATGACACCGGGTTTGATCAGAATCTCCTGGCAGATATCGCGGATTACTTCCGTCCCTATCAGGAGGAGTGCCTGAAGACCGGGCTGCTCAATCCCAAGGTAATGGGCGTGAACATCAAGACTCTGCTGTACCAGGTGCCCGGCGGTATGCTCTCCAATCTGGTGAGCCAGTTGAAGGAGCAGAATGCCGAGGACAAGTATTATCAGGTGCTGGAGGAGGTGCCCCGTGTCCGCAAGGATTTGGGCGAGCCCCCCTTGGTTACTCCTTCTTCCCAGATTGTGGGTACCCAGGCGGTGTTCAATGTACTGATGGGCGAGCGCTACAAGGTTGCCACCAAGGAGACCAAGGGAATGCTGCGAGGCGAGTATGGCCAGACCGTAAAGCCCATGAGCCAGGAGGTCATCGACAAGGTTATTCCCGGAGAGAAGCGGATTACCTGCCGCTATGCGGATACCATCGAGAACGAGCTCTCCAAGCTGGAGGACGAGATGAAGGAGTGGAAGCAGCAGGATGAGGACGTGCTGAGCTATGCGCTGTTCCCTCAGGTTGCCACGGACTTCTTTAAATATCGTCAGGCGCAGCAGGAGAAGGTGGATATGACCCAGGCGGACACCAAGACCGGGGCTTATCCCGTATAAGATTTTACGGCTCAGCTTTGCTGAACCTATACAAGCTGGAAGAATGGCCCGGTGCGATTCTTCCGGGATGACGTCAGGCGGCGGATTCGTTGAGAGTTCGCCGCCTGTTTTTTTGTCGATAGGTATGCTTTCCCGGTTTGCTTTGGCAGGCCGCGGTTTCGGGATTGAATCGCGGAAATCGCCGTAACTGACGGTTAATAAAAATGAATAAAAGTTAAGAGCCGTTCCATTGTGATTCTGTGGCACCTTTGTTAAGATAGAAATGACAAAGCGCTTTGTCCAACTGTCAACCCATGTAACATAAAAACGGAGGAAACAAAATGCAGATTGGAGAAGTGATTCGCAAATACCGCACGGAGAAAAAGCTGACCCAGGAGGAGATGGCCAACCGCCTGGGGGTCACCGCGCCTGCGGTGAATAAATGGGAGAGAGGAGTGAGCCAGCCGGATATCGGGCTGCTTTCTCCTATCGCCAGACTCCTCGGAATCAACCCGGACACCCTGCTGTCCTTTCAAGAGTCTCTGACCCAGGAGGAGATAAACGGGATTATAAAGGACCTGGACCGGCAGTTTGAGGAGAAAACCTTTGGAGAGGTGTTTTGCGCCGCAGAGGATTTGATACACAGATATCCCGACAGCCATTGGCTGATATGGCAGCTTGCGGTAATACTGTATGCCAGATGCAGCTTGGAGGGGGAGAAGGTGTGGGAAGAATACCGGGACCGCATCGTGGGATGGTATATCCGGGTTTTGGACAGCGGCGACGCCCAACTGGTGAGGAACGCGGCCGACTCACTGTTTCAGCACTATATGAGGACACAGGAATATGAGAAGGCCCAGCCTTATATCAATTATTTTTCAGGGGAGAGTCCGGAGTGCAAAAGGAAGCAGGCGGAAGTGTACGGCCGGACGGGACACAGGGAGGAAAGCTATCGGATGTACGAGGAAATTTTGTTCCAGGAATATCAGATGTTGTACTTCGTGTTAAGCAGCCTGTATTTGATGGCCCTGGAGGACGGGGAAACGGAAAAGGCGCGGATGTGGGTGGAAAAGGAGAGCGGGCTGGCGAAGCTTTTTGAGATGGGGATCTATCACCAGGAAGCCTGCCGGCTGGACTTGGCAGTGCGGGAGAGGGATGAAGAGCGGACCCTCTCCATTGTCGGAGCGCTGCTGGGTTCTTTGGACGGGCTGACGGACTTTTCCCGGTCTGAGATGTACGCTCACATGAAATTCGGCTCTCCGGAGCCGGAATTCGCGGGAAAGCTCAGAAAGAATCTGCTGAAGTCCTTCTGCGGGGAGGACACGCTTTCCTATATGAAGGGTAACCCGGACTGGGAGAAGCTGATAGAGCATGAGGAAGCCGTATGTGGGGGAGAGACGTAATGCAGGATTCGGGGAAAATGACAAAAATTACGAGCTTCTGTCGGAGAGATTTTGCAGGGAACAGAAAATGGCTCTTGACAACACCGGTGTCTACCAGCTAAAATAACAAGTGTTATAATTTTTGCATCCGGATTAGAGAAGGACGGAGAAGCTATCGCAGGAAAACGGCAGCAGGGGAGGTGAAGTTATGGCCCGCAAGGAGATTATTACCATTGACAAAATATTGGATACGGCCTTTGCCATGACCAGAGAGGAGGGCTTTGCCAATGTCACAGCCAGAAAGGTGGCGGCCAGAGCCGGTTGCTCCACCCAGCCGATTTTCAGAATCTATAAAAACATGGAGGAGTTGTGGAACGCGGTTTTCCTGAAGGCGGCGGATTTTTTCCAGGACTATTACAATGTCTATCCCAGGATGGGCAAGACGCCCTTCACCAATCTGGGAATGGCATATATAGCTTTCGCCAGGAGGGAGAGGCATCTATTCGAGCTGCTCTTTGCCTCCGGCGCCGGCCGGGGCAAGAGTATGTACGAGCTCTTGAACGGGGACGGGGGCAATGTGGTATATGAGGTGAATCTGGCCAGGGTGGCCGGCTGCGCCGATCCGGGAGGCCTGTTTATGAGGATGTGGATTTTTATCCACGGCGCGGCCTGTATGACTCTCACGGGAGACTATGATCTGACCGACGCAGAGACCAGGGAGCTTCTGGAGCGTTCCTACGAAGATTTTTCGGGCATACATAAAGGGTGAGGAGCGTTTGAGGCATGGAGAGGCAGTATGATGTTTTGAGCAGAATCCAGAACCGGTATGACAGAATGAGCAAGAGCCACAAGGTGATTGCCGGCTATATTCTGGAGCATTACGACCAGGCTGTGTTTATGACGGCCGCCAGGCTGGGGGAGACGCTGAGAATCAGCGAGTCCACGGTGGTGAGGTTTGCCTCGGGTCTGGACTACGAGGGATATCCTGAGTTTCAGAAGGCCCTGGAAGCCTGTGTTAGGGGCAAGCTCAGCAGCATACAGAAGATGGACGCCAAATACGGCAGGAGCTCACAGTCGGAAATCCTGACTTCCGTGATCACGGCGGATATAGAAAAACTTCATCACACCATACAGAACCTGGATCCGGCCGCCTTTGAGACCGCGGTTTCCATTATTCTGGAGGCGGAGTCCATCTATATCATGGGACTGAGAAGCAATGAGCCCCTGGCCGCCTTTCTCCACTTCTATCTGAACATGGTTAGAGGAAACGTGGTGTTAATCAATACCACCAGCGTCACGGAGACCTTTGAGCAGATGATACGCATCAGCGAGAAGGACTGCTTTGTGGGCATCAGCTTTCCCAGGTATTCCATGCGCACGCTAAAAGCCATGGAATTTGCCAACGACAGGAATGCGAAGGTGATCGCCGTCACCGACACGGTGCATTCCCCCATGAATCTGTATTCCTCCTGCAATCTCTTTGCCAGAAGCGACATGGTGTCCATTGTGGACTCCCTGGTGGCGCCCCTAAGCGTGATCAATGCCCTGGTGGTGGCGCTGTGTCTGAAATGCCCCCAGGATGTGAAGCGGAACCTGGAGATGTTGGAGGGGGCATGGAACAATTACCAGGTGTATTTGAACGACGAAATAGACTTTATCAATAACGAACCTATATTAAACTATTCTTTGAGAAGACAGGACGACGAAAGATAGATGCGGAAGGTGATTGTGATTGGCGGCGGAGCCGCAGGGATGATGGCCGCCGTCGCCGGGGCCGGCGCCGGCGACAGGGTGCTCTTGCTGGAGAAAAACGAGAAGCTGGGGAAAAAGCTGTACATCACGGGTAAGGGACGCTGCAATGTGACCAACGGGGCGGGACGGGAGGCGCTGCTCTCCCATGTGTGTACCAACAAAAAGTTTCTGTACAGCGCCCTGGACCGGTTTGACAACCTGGCGTTAATGCGCTTTCTGGAGGAGGCGGGATGTCCCCTTAAGACGGAAAGAGGGGAGCGGGTGTTTCCGGTGTCGGACCACTCCTCGGACGTGATTGCCGCCCTGCAGAGGGAGCTGAAAAGGCGGGGGGTTGAGGTGAGGCTTTTTGCGGAGGTGGAGGCGCTGGAGACGGAGCCTTTACCCGAAGAGGAGAGGGAGGGGAAGAAGAAACGTTTTCATTCCCGCATTCTGGGCGTAAGGTTACGGGACGGACAGAGGATTTCGGCGGATAAATGCATTGTCTGCACCGGGGGACTCTCATATCCCTCCACCGGTTCCACGGGTGACGGATATCGTTTCGCCAGGGAGACGGGGCATGGGATGACGGAGCTTTCGCCTGCGCTGGTGCCTCTAAAGACGCGGGAGAGCTGGTGCGCGGAGCTGATGGGACTTTCTCTGAGGAATGTCTCCCTGCGCATGACGGAGGGCAAAAGAGAGCTCTACAGAGGATTTGGTGAAATGCTTTTCACCCACTTCGGGGTCAGCGGTCCACTGGTGTTAAGCGCCAGCAGCTTTTATGGAAAACGAAAAAGCGACGATGTGAAATTGTACATCGACTTGAAACCCGCTCTGGACGAGGCACAGCTTGACAGGCGGCTTCTGAGGGATTTCGAGGGGCAGAAGAATAAATTGTTCAAAAACGCCCTGGGCGGTCTGCTGCCGGGCAAACTGATACCGGTGGCGGTGCGTCTGTCGGGCATACATCCGGACAGGCAGGTGAACGAGATCACCCGGGAGGAGAGGCGGAGACTGGCGGAACTGTTAAAGGGGCTGTCTCTTTCCGTGTCAGGCACAAGGACCTTTGACGAGGCCGTGATCACCCGGGGAGGCGTTTCGGTGAAGGATATCAATCCCTCCACCATGGAATCCAGGCTGGTGAAGGGGCTGTATTTTGCCGGCGAGGTGATGGATCTGGATGCCATGACGGGAGGCTTTAATCTGCAGATTGCCTGGTCTACGGGATACCTGGCGGGATGGCAGGAATAGAAAATTTTGTTGCGGGAAAGGTATGGTATAGTATGAGTTTTAATGTTGCGATTGACGGGCCCGCCGGGGCGGGCAAGAGCACCGTGGCCAGGGCGGTGGCAAAAAGCCTGGGACTGATCTATGTGGATACGGGAGCCATGTACCGGGCCATAGCTCTCTTTATGCTGCGGGAAAAGGTGGACGGGAAGGACGAGGAGGCCGTGAGCGCAAAGTGTCGTGAGGCGGACGTCACCATCCGCTACGAAAACGGCGAACAAGTGGTGTATTTGAACGGGGAGAATGTCAACTCTTTCCTGCGCACGGAGGAGGTCAGCGGGGCTACCTCCGTGGTCAGCGTACAGCCGGCGGTGCGGGAGAAGATGGTGGCTCTGCAGCAGAAGCTGGCAGAGAGCGGCTGCGTCATGGACGGAAGGGATATCGGCACCTGCGTTCTGCCCGATGCCCGGGTGAAGATTTATCTCACCGCCAGCAGCGAGGTTCGGGCAAAGAGGCGTTTTGACGAGCTGAAGAACAAGGGTGAGAGCTGTGATCTGGAGCAGATCAGGGCAGATATCGAGGAGAGAGATTACCGGGATATGCACAGGGCGGTGTCTCCCCTTAAGCAGGCAAAGGACGCTGTGCTCTTGGACAGCTCCGAAATGACGGTCTCCCAGGTCATAGAGCGCATTTTGGAAATTTGTGCCGACGCCGGGGTGAAAGGGACAGGCCTATGACGGAGGTGAGGCTGGCGGAGTGCGCGGGGTTTTGTTTTGGAGTCAGGCGCGCGGTGGATACGGTGTATGAACAGCTGGGAACCGGGAAAACTATCTATACCTATGGCCCTATTGTCCACAACGGGGAGGTTGTGCGCGAGCTGGAGGAGCGCGGCGTGCGCGTGATACAAAACAGGGAGGAGCTCCTTGGGATGTCTCCCGGAGCGTCCCGGGAGGAGGCAGTGATCATACGGGCTCACGGAGTGCCCAGAGAAATCTGTGAAATTCTTGAGAGCAAGGGCTTTGCCTGTGTGGACGCCACCTGTCCCTTTGTCAAGAAAATTCACCGCATTGTGGAGCGGGAGAGCAGGGCCGGCAGACATATCGTCATAGTGGGAGACCCCAGACACCCCGAGGTGGAGGGGATCAGAGGCTGGTGCGACGGACCCGCCACGGTGGTGGAAAACGCCGAGGAAGCCCGCAATTTCGCCCTTTCCGAGGGATGTGAGTTATGCATTGTCTCTCAAACGACATTTAATTACAATAAATTTCAAGATATAGTTGAAATTTTCCAGAAAAAAGGTTACAATAATAATATTGTAAACACTATCTGCAATGCCACAGAGGAAAGGCAGCGATCTGCCAGGGCCATTGCAGCGGAAGCTGACGTAATGATCGTGATAGGAGGGAAGCACAGTTCCAATACAAGAAAGCTGTATGAAATCTGCAGCAGGGAGTGTGCGAATACCTATTTTATACAGACACTGGATGACTTGCGTTTAGAACTGCCTAAAGCTGTCCGACTGGTGGGTATTACTGCGGGGGCTTCCACCCCGAACAAATTAATTGAGGAGGTTCAAAATTATGTCAGAATTAAACTTTGAACAGATGTTGGAAGAATCATTGAAAACAATACGGTCAGGAGAGGTAGTTGAGGGTACAGTCATCGATGTGAAGCCGGAAGAAATTATCCTTAACATCGGATACAAGTCCGATGGCATTCTTACCAAGAATGAGTATACCAACGATTCCAGCGTAGACCTGACCACTGTGGCCAAGGTGGGAGACACCATGGAGGTGAAGGTTCTCAAGGTGAACGACGGCGAGGGACAGGTTCTCCTCACCTACAAGCGTCTGGCTGCGGACAGAGGGAATAAGAGAATCGAGGAAGCATACAATAATAGAGAGGTGCTGAAAGCCGTGGTGACCCAGGTGCTCAACGGCGGTTTAAGCGTGATTGTGGACGAGGTCAGAATCTTTATTCCCGCCAGCCTGGTATCCGATTCCTATGAGAAGGATCTGAATAAGTATGCCGGTCAGGAGATTGAATTTGTGATCAGCGAGTACAATCCCAAGAGACGCAGATACATCGGCGACCGCAAGCAGCTTCTGGTGGCCAAGAAGGCGGAGCTTCAGAAGGAGCTTTTCGAGCGGATCCAGGAGGGCGACATTGTGGAGGGCGTTGTCAAGAACGTCACCGATTTCGGAGCTTTCGTGGATCTGGGCGGAGCGGACGGTCTGCTTCACATTTCCGAGATGTCCTGGGGCAGAGTAGAGCACCCCAAGAAGGTGTTCAAGGTTGGCGATAAGCTGAATGTTCAGATCAAGGAGATCAACGGCAGCAAGATCGCGCTGTCCTTGAAGTTTGACGATGAGAATCCCTGGAAGGACGCTGCCTCCAAGTATGCCGCAGGCAATGTGGTGACGGGCAAGGTTGCCAGGATGACGGACTTCGGAGCTTTCGTGGAGCTGGAGCCCGGCGTGGACGCGCTGCTTCATGTTTCTCAGATCGCTAAGGAGCATATTGAGAAGCCCTCCGATGTGCTGAGCGTGGGAGAGGAAGTGACTGCCAAGATCGTGGATTTCAACGAGACGGACAGAAAGATTTCACTGAGCATTAAGGCCTTGACGGCTCCCGAGCCCAGAGAGGTAAGAGAGGATGCGGACGTTGTCTCCGTGGATATCGACGCTGTGATCGCAGGGGAGAGTGCGGAGGAGTAATTCCGGCATATGCCGGGCCGCTTTCATTTGTTAGAATTCAGAATGGGATGATGAGCATGACATACGATTATGAGTATCTCAAGAAGGAAGTATTTGCGCTGACCTCTGTGGATCTGAACGCATACAAGGAAAAGCAGATGAAGCGCCGTATCGACACCCTGATCAACAAGCACAAGATTGTGGGATATGACAAGTATGTGCAGGCTCTGAAGACTGACAGGGCCAAGTTTGAGGAGTTTATCAACTATATCACGATCAATGTGTCGGAATTTTACCGCAATCCGGATCAGTGGAAGCTTATGGATGAGAAGATTATCCCTGAGCTCATTGGGAAGTTTGGCAAGAATCTCAAGATCTGGAGTGCGGCCTGTTCCACGGGAGACGAGCCTTACTCTTTGGTTATGGCTCTCTCCAGGCATATTCCGCTGAACCAGATCAAGATTATGGCTACGGATCTTGATAAACAGGTGATTGCCAAAGCCAAATTGGGTCTGTACGGAGAAAAGAGTATTGCCGCTGTGCCGGAGGACTTCAAGAAGAAGTACTTTACCAAGGTGGGACCCTCCTACAAGATCGCGGACGAGATCAAGGCCCGGGTGGAATTCAAGGAGCACAATCTGTTGAAGGATGCCTATCCCACCGATTATCATATGATCGTGTGCCGCAATGTGCTGATTTACTTTACGGAGGAGGCTAAGGACGAGGTATTCCGCAAATTCAGCAAGGCTCTTTCCAAAGGCGGTATCATGTTTATCGGCAGCACCGAGCAGATTATCAACTGCAAGGATGTGGGATTTGAGAGAAAGAGCTCCTTCTATTACGAGAAGCCCTAGCTAAACTACATAAAATGTGACAGCCTGAAATATGTGCGGGCGGACCTGACGGTTCGTCCGCGCTGTAAAAAACGGCACAGCCCTGTGGCTATGCCGTTTTTGTAGTGCGTAATCTTTGATCGAGAATAAATCTCAGAATGTTGTGACAATCATGGCGAGGACATGGTTGGCGTATGCGGTAAATCCCGGGCGATTGCGTTTCATTTCGTCTGTCAGCTCAAAGAACAGCTCCCTGCTCTTGTAATCCCGCTTGAAAAAGGGCTCGAAGAGGAGATTCCACTGGGGCAGGTATTGGGAAAATTTCCTGGTATAGCAGTTGGAAGCGGTGGCCTGGAGACGGTGTTCTCTGTCCACAAAGGTGGCCACGGATTTGTGCAGCGCAATATCCTCCGTGGGGAGGTAGTAGTAGTCCTGGTAATTGGAGTAAAAATACTTTAATTCCTCCTCGTAGATGGGAATCTTCAGCGTGGCTTCCGTGCCGTTGCCGTGGAAGTAGCAGCCGTTTGCCAAGGCGGACACAGGACGGGGAAGGGGCGTGGGCAGGGTGAGGGTGATGAGCAGTTCCTTTCGCCTGCTGCCGCTGTAATCCCGGTAGGTGTTGGCCTGTACCTTGCGGGCCTTGACGCTCTCATTGAACATATCGTAGTAGGCCAGCATGGGAAGAACCTCCAGCATTCCCCTCAGATCGTCCGCGTTGTGGAGAAAGAGAGATTTTTCCGCAAATTCGGAGGGGGTCTTCAGGTAATCGTGGTAAATACCGATCAGTTCCCCGCCGGAGAAGACGTCCGTGCGGTTGATTCCCAAAAACTGCTCCAGAGTTTTCTGCTTGCAGTTGGGGAGCTTCAGAAAATATTTGTAGGGGGAAACCCTCTTGTACAGGTCTATTCCCTCCAGATGGTCAAAGGAGTAGGGCAGGTCGTACTGTCTGCACTTTTGGGCCAGGAAGGGCAGATCAAAATTGTTGCCGTTGAAATGGATCAAAAAGCGGAAGGACACGGCAAAATCAAAAAAGGCGTCCAGCAGCACAACTTCCTCGCCGTAATTTTCCGCCATCCACTGTATGGTCCGCCACTTCCCGAATTCATAATATGCGCAGCCGATCAGATAGAGATAGGAGGATTTGGCGGTAAAACCGGTGGTCTCTATATCCAGAAACAGGATTTGCTCCGGGGGAGCCAGTGTCTCCAGAGGATAGGATATGGCAAAAGGTTCTATGGTTTCTTCTGAAATTCTCATAGGCTTCCTCATTTCCGGGCGGCCGGTCCGCCCCCTGTGATGAACTGGTTACTGTCCGCTCCCGAAGGGGAGAAAGTAACTGACTATATCATAGCATAAAAATTAAAAATGCAGTAGTATTTTGCAAAAAAAAATAGTATATTTAACATAAGATAATCGCACAGAATGCGCAGGGGACACCTTGGAGCAGCCATGTGCGGATTGTGACAGAGGACTTGGAAAGGAATGGAAGTGTATGGCAAAGTTTACGTTTGTGGGCGGTATCCATCCCTATGACGGCAAGGAGCTTTCAAAGGACAAGCCGATTAGGGATATTCTGCCCGGAAAGGAGCTGGTGTATCCCTTGTCCCAGCATATAGGGGCTCCGGCAAAGGCGATTGTGGCCAAGGGAGACAGGGTGCTGGCGGGCCAGAAAATTGCGGAGAGCGGCGGTTTTGTTTCGGCTCCCGTCCATGCGTCCGTGTCCGGCATTGTGAAGGCCATCGAGCCCAGGAGAGTGGTCACGGGGGATCTGGTGACCAGCGTGGTGGTGGAGAACGACGAGAAATATGAGGAGACGGCGGCGGCTCCCTGTAAGCCCTGGGATACCATGGACGGGAAGGAAATTGTGAATGCCGTGGGGGAGGCCGGTATCGTGGGTATGGGAGGAGCCGGATTTCCCACCCATGTGAAGCTTTCGCCCAAGGAGCCGGAAAAAATCGACTGTGTGATCGTAAACTGTGCGGAGTGCGAGCCCTATCTGACCTCCGATTACCGAAGGATGCTGGAGGAGCCGGAGAAGCTGGTGACCGGACTGCGGATTATGCTGCGTGTTTTCGGCAGAGCCAGGGGAATCTTTGCGGTGGAGGACAATAAGCCGGACTGTATCGCCCTGTTAAGGAAGCTCACAAAGGATGACGACGGTATCAGTGTGAGGCCTCTGGTCACAAAATATCCCCAGGGTGCGGAGAGACAGTTGATCTATGCCGTCACCGGAAGAAGGATCAATTCCTCCATGCTTCCTGCGGATGCGGGCTGTGTGGTGAACAATGTGGACACGGTGGCCGCCGTGTGCAGGGCAGTGACCACGGGACGGCCGCTGACGGAGCGCATCGTCACTGTCACGGGGGACGCCGTGAGAGAACCCCAAAATTTCCGTGTGCGGATCGGTATGAGCTACGGGGAGCTGGCGGAGGCCGCGGGAGGCTTTAAGGAGCCGCCCCAGAAGATAATCTGCGGGGGGCCCATGATGGGCTTTGCCATGTTTGGGCTGGATGTGCCCACTACAAAGACTTCCACGGCGCTGTTAGCCTTTTCCCGGGATGAGGTATCGGCCAAGGAGACGGGGCCCTGCATCAACTGCGGACGCTGCCTGGAGGTGTGCCCCGGCAGGGTGATGCCCAGCAGGCTGGCGGATTATGCCGCTCACTTTGACGAGGAGGCATTTCTTAGAAATCACGGCATGGAGTGCTGCGAATGCGGCTGCTGCAGCTATGTGTGCCCGGCGGGGAGACCGCTGACCCAGCAGATCAAATCCATGCGAAAAATACAGCTTGCCAAGAAGAAAAAGAAGTAGGGGGACGAAAGGATGGATGAATTGTATAAGGTGTCGTCAAATCCGCATATTCGCTCCAGGGTTTCCACCGGCGGGATTATGCTGACGGTGATCATTGCTCTGCTGCCTGCCGCCGGGTTCGGAATCTTTCATTTCGGCATCAGGGCGGGGGCGGTGATACTTGTGACGGTGGCCAGCACAGTGCTGACGGAGGCTCTGTTTGGACTGTATAAGAAAAAGCTCACCGTCACGGACCTGTCCGCGGTGGTGACCGGGCTTTTGCTGGCGCTTAATTTGCCGGTGGGAATTCCCCTGTGGATGGCGGCGCTGGGCGGTGTGTTTTCCATATTGGTGGTGAAGATGCTCTTTGGCGGTCTGGGACAGAATTTTATGAATCCCGCGTTGGCGGCAAGATGCTTCCTGTTGATTTCCTTTCCGGTGCAGATGACGGACTTTTCCTACGATGCCTGTACGGGAGCCACGCCTTTGGCGGCGCTTAAGGCCGGGGAGGACGTGAATGTGCTTGACATGATCACGGGACAGACTATGGGGACTATCGGGGAGACTTCCATGATCGCCCTATTGGCGGGAGCCTGCTTATTGCTTCTCTTCGGTGTCATAGATCTGCGGATACCGGGGAGTTATCTGGTGACTTTTCTGCTGTTTGCGGGTATCTTCGGGGGACATGGCTTTTCTCCCGCTTATCTCTCCGCTCAGCTTGCGGGGGGCGGTCTGATGCTGGGAGCCTTCTTTATGGCCACGGACTATGTGACCAGGCCCATCACGGTGAAGGGCCAGTATCTGTACGGTATCTTTCTGGGACTGATGACAGGGATTTTCCGCATCTTCGGTCCCGGTGCCGAGGGCGTATCCTACGCCATCATCCTGGGCAATCTGCTGGTTCCTTTGATTGAGAGGGTGACCCTGCCGAAGCCCTTCGGATACAGGAAGGGAGGCGCGGCATGAAAAAGACGGAAGATTTGAAGGTGATGCTTAAGGAGGCGGGAATCCTGTTCGTCATTACGCTGTTCTCCGGTTTGATGCTGGGGTTTGTGTATGAGCTTACCAAGGAGCCCATCAGACTGCAGGAGGAGCGGGCGGTTCAGGAGGCGTGCGCCGCCGTATTTCAGGATGCGGCAGCGTTTGAGGAGCTCGCCTACGAGCCGGATGAGGATTTGCGCGTTCAGCTTTCGGCCCAGGGGGTCAGGATAGGCTCCGTGTACGAGGCCAGGGACACTGCGGGCAGTCTGATGGGGTATGTGATAGAATCTGCCTCCACGGAAGGGTACGGGGGCAACATAGTGCTGTATTTGGGTGTGGCCCTGGACGGAACGTTAAACGATATCTCGATTCTGGAGATCTCCGAGACTCCCGGCCTGGGAATGAAGGCGGAGGAGGTTCTGGCTCCTCAGTTCCACGGCAGACGGGCGGAGGCGTTTACATACACGAAGTCGGGAAGCCGGGGTGACAGCGAGATCGACGCCATCAGCGGGGCCACCGTCACCACAAGCGCGGTGACCGAAGCGGTCAACGGAGGGCTTAAGGTGGCGGCGGAGCTGATAGAGGGAGGTGGAAGCCATGAATAGAGCCGGAGAGAGGCTTTACAACGGAATTGTGAAGGAAAATCCTACCTTTGTGCTGATGCTGGGTATGTGTCCCACTCTGGCAGTCACCGCCTATGCCGTAAACGGGCTGGGTATGGGGCTTGCCACCACAGTGGTGTTGGCTTTGAGCAATTTGATCATATCCCTGCTTCGGGGGGTGATTCCCAACCGCATCAGGATACCGGCCTTTATTGTGATCATCGCCTCCTTTGTGACGGTGATACAGCTCCTTTTGCAGGCATACCTGCCTTCCCTGAATAAGGCGTTGGGGGTATATATCCCTCTGATTGTGGTGAACTGCATTATCCTGGGCAGGGCAGAGAGCTATGCCTACGGCAATCCGCCCGTTCCCTCCCTCTTTGACGGCCTGGGTATGGGGCTTGGCTTCACGGCGGCTCTGACCTGTATCGGCGCCGTTCGGGAAATTTTGGCACAGGGAAGCCTGTTTGGATATGATATAATGCCGGAAGGGTACATAACCATAAATATTTTCGGTGTGGCTCCCGGGGCATTCTTTGTGCTGGCAGCTCTCACCGCCCTTCAGAATTATGTGCGGATTGTGGGAAAGCGAAAGGGCAGAGAGTACAGAAAGCTGCAGTCGGGCTGCAGCGAGGACTGTATGAACTGCTCCGATACGGGATGTGCCCGGAGGTTTTATGACAACGGCTCCGGGCAGACTGCGGGGTCCGACGGCACGGCGCTGTCAGTGACGGATCTGGACGAGGAGGATCGATAGATGGACGGTGTGAAGGAATTGTTGATACTGTTGGTGGGCTCCTCCTTGGTCAGCAATGTGGTGCTGAGCCAGTTTTTGGGCCTGTGTCCCTTTCTGGGAGTGTCTAAGAAGGTGAAGACGGCGGCGGGCATGGGGACGGCGGTGATTTTTGTCATTACCCTGGCCAGCGCGGTGGCGGGCGTGATCCATCAATATATTTTAGTTAGGCTGAACATCGCATATCTGGATACCATTGTCTTTATTCTGGTGATAGCGGCTTTGGTACAGTTTGTGGAGATGTTTTTAAAAAAAGCCATGCCCTCCCTCTATGAGGCGCTAGGCGTATATCTGCCTCTGATCACCACCAACTGTGCGGTGCTGGGGGTGGCCCTCACCAATGTGCAGCGGGAGTACGGAATCTTACAGGGGGTGGTGAACGGTTTTGCCACGGCTCTGGGGTTTACCGTGGCCATCGTGATATTAGCCGGTCTGCGGGAGAAGATGGAGTACAATGACATTCCTCAGTCCTTCCGGGGGATGCCCACGGTGCTTTTGACGGCAGGGCTGATGGCTATCGCTTTTTGCGGATTTTCGGGTCTGCTGTAGGAGCGGTAATATTGATAGCGTTGGTTTTTGATTTCCTAGATATAAGCGTCCGTTTCAGCGGACAGATGGGAGCATATATGAGTGTGACAGGAATCCTTACGGCGGCTGCCGTGGTCGGCATCGTCGGTATCTTTGTCGGGCTTTTTCTCGGCGTGGCGGGCATCCGCTTCAAGGTGGAGACAGATGAGAGGGAGGAGGCCGTGTTGGCGGCTCTGCCCGGAAACAACTGCGGCGGCTGCGGGTATGCGGGCTGTTCGGGGCTGGCGGCGGCCATTGCAAAGGGGGAGGCGGCGCCGGGCTCCTGCCCTGTGGGAGGCGAGGCCGTGGCTAAGGAGGTGGCCCGAATTATGGGAGTCAGCGCGGAGGCTTCCCGGCGGAAGGTTGCCTATGTTCACTGTCAGGGGGACTGTGAGAGGGCAAGGACGGACTACGATTATTGCGGCGTTTTGGACTGCCGTATGATGGAGTTTGTGCCCGGGGGCGGCCCCAAGGCCTGCGGCAGTGGTTGTCTGGGGTACGGGACCTGTGTGGAAGCCTGTCCCTTTGACGCAATCTCGGTGGTAAATGGGGTGGCCAAGGTGGATAGGGAGAAGTGCAAGGCCTGCGGTAAATGTGTGGAGGCCTGTCCGAAGCATTTGATCTCCCTGATTCCCTATGAGGCCAGGACTGTGGTGGCCTGCAGCTCCCGGGACAAGGGACCTGTGGCCATGAAGGCCTGTCAAACGGCCTGCATCGGCTGCGGCATCTGTGTGAAAAACTGTCCCAGCCAGGCGGTGAAGGTGGAGGAATTCCATGCAATTATCGATCAGGAGAAGTGCACGGGCTGCGGAGCCTGCGCCGAGAAATGTCCTAAAAAGGCCATCGTCAGCCTGTAGATTATTATTTGATCAGTATCTGCCTTTTCAGCACCCGTAAAAACTCTGCCAGAATTGGTACTGGAGGGGCAGATACGGAACTATTAAAAGTATCCAAACAGTATCTGCCCGTCCAGTGCCCAGAGTTTTATGGGAGCGAAGCACCCGTAAAAACTCTGCCAGAATTGGCACTGGAGGGGCAGATACGGAACTATTAAAAGTATCCAAACAGTATCTGCCCGTCCAGTGCCCAGAGTTTTATGGGAGCGAAGCACCCGTAAAAACTCTGCCAGACCAGGTACTGGAGGGGCAGATAC
>CATLGW010000017.1 GCA_949948715.1 uncultured Lachnospiraceae bacterium
CTCCCAGTACCGATTCCTGCAGGACAATCTCCGTCTGTCGGGCATTGCCGGACATTGTCCTGGGCACTGTTCGGACAGATGCTGTTTTTTATTCTGTTCCGCATCTGTCCTCCCAGTACCGATTCCTGCAGGACAATCTCCGTCTGCCGGACATTGCCGGATATTGTCCTGGGCACTGTTCGGACAGATGCTGTTTTTTATTCTGTTCCGCATCCCATCCGGGCAAAAAGTTTCGGCGTGATTGCCGGGTAGGTCAGATTTTCCGGCAGACGGTCAAAGAGCCGCACCTCCGCCATCTCACTGTTCGGCAGCTCCGAAAGACTCCCGATATCTGCCACAAAAACCACGCCGCCCGAACCGTTCCCTTTTTCCTCATCCCCAGCCCAATAGTCGCACAGAGGCTCTATGGTAAACTCCACCGCTCCGGACTCCTCATACAGTTCTCTCTTTGCGGCCTCCAGGGGCGTCTCCCCCTGTTCGATATGTCCCCCCTGGGTTTCCCAGGTGCTCCGCTCTCTGTGCCTGCTTAAAAGGATCTTTCCACGGTACAGGGAGAGCACCACCACAAATTTGTACTGCCGCAATTCATTTAACTCATATATTCTGCAGACCATTCCTGCTCCCTCCCGTAGAATATTCTGCCAACCCCTTACCCCCTTCGAAGGGCAATCAGGCGAAAGGTATCACCACACGATATCCCCTTATCCTCCCAGCCGGTCATCAGCCACCCCTGCCCCCTTCCTGTAGTCCCCGCGCACAAAGGGGTACTCTCTGCCCTCCTTCACAAGAAGACCGTACTTTTCCGGATGCCGGTAGGCATTGCCGTGTACTTCCGCCTCCCGGTATCTGCGCAGCGTCTCCCTGTCCAGCACGGCCATATAAATCCCCTCCTCCTCCCCCGCTTCCAGAATACAGGTATCCCTGGATTGGGAAAGCTCCGGAAGATAGGCCACCCCATCAAATACGGTGGAATGTCCGTTGCAGTCAGGCACACTGTCTGGATAATTGCAGGTAGCGACGGCCAGCATATTTTCATAGGCTCTGCCCCGAAGCTGCGACAGGCGGTTGATCTCCATGGGACAGGCATTGGGCGTCAGAATCAACTCCGCCCCCTTAAGCATTAGAATCCGAGCGCTCTCCGGAAATTCCCTGTCATAGCAGATCATGGATCCCACCCTCAGACTCCCTGCGGCCGTGTCCAGCTCCTCCACAAAAAACTCCTCCCCCGGCTCCAGTCGGCTCTCATCCCCAAAGTCACAGGTATGGACCTTGGCGTAAGTGTACAGAGACCGCCCCCATCTGTCAAACAGACAGACCGAGTTTCTGGGACGGGGCTCATAAGCCTCCAGAAAAGTGATACCCACGGCCATCTCAAGCTCTCCTGCCAGTTCCCCGAAGGCTTTCACAAACCGGCTTTCCCTTGAGACCGCCATGGCCCTCAGTTCCTCCTCATTTTCCGGAATCTGATAGCCGCTGCTCCACATCTCCGGGAACAGCGCGATATCGGCGCCCCTGCGCCTGGCCTCCCTGCAATATTCCATTCCCTTTTCCAGATTACCCGCAAGGGTCCCCGTAGGCGTGATCTGTAAAAGCGCAATTTTTAACTTGTTCATTTCAACCTCCATTTCACAGTTTTGCCGTGACTCGAATCAAGGTGAAGAATGCCATCCTGCCCTCAAAACGTTTGAAATCCCACGTGTTTTCCCACTCTACCGCCAGTCGGTTGCCTTTTTCAGGGAAAGTCGTTAGAATAAAGCTAATCAAAGACGAAAGCAGGTGGCAATATGTTTGAAATTGACAAAAATTCCTTCGGAGAATTCCTGACACAGCAGCGAAAAGCCAAAGGTTACACGCAAAAGGAACTGGCCGACAAATTGTACGTTTCGGATAAGGCTGTAAGCAAATGGGAGCGCGCGCAGAGTATGCCCGACATCTCCCTGCTGATGCCGCTGGCCGAACTGTTGGATGTCTCCGTCACGGAGCTTTTGGAGGGCCGAAAGCTGGACGCCTCCTCCGGGCTGGACGCCTCCCAGGTGGAAGCGATTGTAAAGAAGGCCCTGTCCCTCTCCGAGGACACGCCGGAAAAGAAAAAGGCAAGACTGAAAAAACATGCCGCCATTTTCGGCGGCTGCGTCCTGCTCACCCTCCTGGAGTTCGTCGTGGGACTGTGGTGCCTGCACAGGCTGGGAATCACATTTCTCAATACCAGTCTGCTCACGCTGGAATGCTTGAGCTTTGGATTCGGCATTTACTTCTGGTTTTTTATGAGAGAAAAACTCCCCGCCTACTATGACGAGAACAAAATCAACGCCTTCAGCGACGGCTTCTTCCGCATGAACGTCCCGGGACTGTACTTTAACAACAGCAATTGGCTTCCCATTGTAAAGTACCTGCGGGCATGGTCTGCGGTGTCCCTGCTGCTGCTTCCCCTGCCCTGCTTTGTCCTCTCCGCCAAGGTTTTCGGCTCCTGGTGGGTCTTTGTCCTGCTGCCGGTCTTTCTCCTCAGTCTGTTTGCTCCGGTATACTTCATAGGGAAGAAATATGAAGACGGAGGGAAGTCGTCCTCCCAAAAGAGAAGCTGGCTGCCGGCTCTGGCGCTTGTCCTCCTGATGCTGGCATTTCCCATAGGCCTGAACTTCCTCGGAGTATCCTCCCGCTCCGTTACCAGGATAAACTATACCGGCAACGCAGGCCTTCGGACATGGTCTGCCCGCTACAGCAGACTGGACGGGGTTATGTCCAAAAGACTTTATCCCGAATCCGACGCCACGGATTATGTCATCGAGGTGGACACGGAGGCGGGAAGCCTTACCATAGAGTTAAGGGACAGCTCTGGCAGTATCGTCTTCTCCGGGGAGGAACTGCAGTCCGGCTCCTACCCGGTAACCCTCACGGGGACCTCCCGGGTTATCATCACGGCAAAGGACCATACAGGGGGCTTTGCCATAAAACCCCAATAGCCCTCCCCGTCTTCATTTACAGGGGCTTAAAATCGCTTGCCGGATGCTTGCACCAGGGACAGACGAAGTCCTCCGGCAGGGCGTCCCCCTCATATATGTATCCGCACACGGTGCAGACAAAGCCCTTCTTAGTGCCCTCCGGCTTGGGCGCGGTCTTAATGTTTTTCTGATAATAGCCGTAGGTCACGGATTCTGTGTCGGACAAAACCGCCGCCTCCGTCACATCGGCCAAAAACAGAGTGTGGGTTCCCAGATCCGTGGCGGAAACCACCTTTGCCGACAAATAGGCGTTGCACTCCTCCGGCAGATAAACAATACCGTTCTCCGCCCGGTTAAAGGAGATACGCTCCAGCTTATCCGTCTCCCTGCCGCTCTGAAATCCCCAATGTTTATAGGTGTCAAATTTGGATTGCGTGGTAAGTATGGACACATTAAACTCCCCGGTTCTCTGAATCATATCGTGGGTGTAATTCTGCTTATTCACAGCCACCGTGATCCGATTCGGCTCCGTAGTGACCTGAGTCACAGTGTTCACAATACATCCGTTGTCCTTCTCCCCCTCCCTTGCCGTCAGGATAAAAAGCCCGTAGGTAAGGTTAAACATCGCTTTCTTGTCCATTTTTCCTCCATTCTGTGGAGTCGCAACGCGCCCCATTCAGTGTTGTTTTGGGGCCGGTCTGTTTCACCGCGCCCGCTTCGGATATGGGTTCATTATACTACATTGCCGTAATATATTCCATCTATTTTTGATCCCCCTTGTAACATCGTCCGACACCTTTGGCCCGCCGGCACAACACAGGGCAGATAAGCCCCAAAACCGCTTATCTGCCCTGCACATTTCTCTATTCGGTTACCTGCAAAAAGATCTCATTAGCGCACCCGCCGCTTCCGCCACGCATACGCCGCCAGGCCTAAGGGCAGTACAACTGCAATGGGCCAAACCGTCAGACTCCCGTCCTCCGTCTTAGGGCTCTTAACCCCCGAAGCTGCGGGAGGCGCGCTCACTGCAGCGTCATCCTCGTCCTCATCATCCTCGGCTCTGGCATTGCCCAGAGTTCCGGCTGCGGTCCAGGCCACGGAGACGGGCGACAGGCCGTTTACCTTGAAGCTGATGCCCTCCGCCGTCTTAGTCACCGCGGGAGACTCCGTCTCCCCTGCTCTGTGGCCGTTCACATCCTCCGTAAAGAGATGGCACACCACAAAGTCATGACTGTCCTGCCCGGTTCCCGCGGGATAGGGCAGGGTCACCGTCAGACCCTTGGCCGGGAAATTCTGCTTGGCTGCCGGCTGCCAACCTCCTCCGTTTACACTCACAAACAAACTCACATCATAGACTGCGGTGTTCTCCCTGGGAATGCTGATGAGCTGACCCTGCACGGTCTGTACCGTCTGCACATTCAGCGTCATCTGCTCCGCAATCTTCGCCGGGGTGTTCAGACTCTCTACGTTCTTAAACGCCTGAGGCACCTGGGAGATGCCGTACTCCATTGTCACACTGTACTTCAGGGCCGTGGTGGACTCCGGAATGGAAGCCATATCCCCCTTCACCGCATTGATTCTTCCGGTGATGGAAGGCAGCGCGGAGGGCATGGTGTAATTCTCTGCCCTTGCTCCCAAAAGCTCCGCCGTCTTTCCGCCGTCCTTCCAGGCCAAAGTCACATTCTGCTCTCCCGCGGTCACATTCGCGTAGGTTCCCGTCAAAAGCTCTGCCGGGCAGCTATATACCGCTTCAGCCTTATCCGAATCCAAAATGCCGGCCACCCTCAACTCTCCGTACAGGCTTGCTCTCCCGTTCGCCACAGTGCCCTCCCGGTCCACCGCGGACAATCCGCTTACATCCCAGGTCAGGGCCTTGGGTGAAACCGTCAGCTCACATACCGCCGACGCCGCCATATAATCTGCCGTCTCGGAAGCGTTCACTGCAATTACCGTGCTGCCCGCCTTCAGAATGTGCACCCTGCCTTTGGCATCCACCGTAGCCACGGCGGGATTACTGCTGGTAAAGGTAAGGCTGCTGCCGGGCGCGGCGTTCACCACTGCCGCCGTGAAATCCGCGTCCCCGTACACCTTCCGGGAAATCGCCTCCCGGAATCCGAAACCGGTCTGCTCCAGCTTGTCGGACACGGTGACGGTGAGGGTCAGGTCAAATCCGTGGTAATTTAAGGTCTCCGTCACGGGCACTGTAATTACTGCGGATTTCCCTACCTTTGCCTTATCGTTGACCAGCTTATAGGACAGCGCCGTCCCGCTCAGGGAAGGTGTACCGTCCAGAATGCCGTCGCTGTCCGTCACAGTCATAGCGCCCAGCCTGTACCCCTCCGGAAGCAGGGATGCCAGATCATACGTCCCCGTATTTCCGTATCTTGCGGCGGTGGCAGCCGTCCGTGCGCCCGGATAGCTCACTCTGCTGATGACAAAGCTTACTTCCACCGGAGTCCAGGTATAATTGCCGCCGGCCTTGGGACTCACCGTCACCTTCGCCGTACCTGCATTGACATTGTTACTTGCAACCACATCATAAAGTGCCGCATCCAGAATCTCGGAGCCGTTTTTCACCGTCACATCGGGCACAATGGGGCTGCCCGTATAGCTGTAAGCCCCCGCAACCTCCGCCGTGGGAGTGATGGTCTTGGGTGTGATGGCACAGGGAACCGCCACACTGGTCGCAGTCAGAGTATAATTCTCCGCTCCCGTCCCGCTTAAGGTAAGGGGAAGGCTCATCTGTGTCTGTCCTCCCACATTGGGATCCGTGTATGCCACAGGTGCAGCCGTCACGCTGACGCCGGTGTCCCCGGGCAGAATACCGCTCACGCCGAGGGCTCCGGACGCTGTCCCTGCCGACGTAGTACCGTCATATTCCTTGGTCACCTGATAGGTTCCCGCCGTAACGGTGACACTTCTCTTCGCCACATTCACCGTGCCGCCGCAGACAGTCACATTCTCGTATTTCTTTCCGCCCACAGTTCCGTTATACAGCACGGAAAAGGGAATATTATTTCCGGCGTCGGGACTGCCGGTCACATCCAGGGTAAAGTTGCTGGGATCACTGTCCTCCCCGTTTCCCGCCCGGGCCGTAATACCCGCAACGGTCACAATGTCCGTCCAGGCATCGCCGTAAACCGGGTTGGCCTTTACCGTCACGCCGTTCCCCACAGCCGCCGGGGCAGTGCCCGCCACGAACTCGATATCCTTCACCGTGAAAGAAATTTTTCCGGTCACAGGACCCTGATAATTGCCGCCGGCAGGAGTAAAGGAGTAGTCGATTTCTCCCTTCGTATCCATAGGAAGCGCCTTCAGCTTATCCGTGAGCTGTGCGTAGGTTGCGCCTGTCAGATCGCTGTAGCTATAGGTAAGGGTTCCCGCTACCTTTTCATTCTTTGCGCCCGTAAACACGGGCTCAATGATCCGTCCCACGCCCTGCAGCACCGTCTGGACCGCCGTCACCTCCACCGCGCACGCCGCGGGAGTGATGGTCAGCTTGGCAGCGCCGCCCAAGGTGACGTCATAGTTAGGATTCTTCTCCCCTGCCAGAGTTCCCAGGGTAATATTGTAGGAGCCTACGTCCTCCCCCGCCTCTCTCGCCAGCGTTCCGGACAGGGGATAGCCTGCCACAACGCCGGAGGCGGTGTAGGTCAGCTCGGGATCCGCCTGGCCATACTCCTTGGTCTGGTTCCCCGGGGTAACGGTCACGGCCTTTTTGTCCACCGTCACGGAAACCTTCGTATTATGCGCGGAGCCGTATGCGGCCGTATCGACGGGAACAAACACCGCATCCAGCACTTTGGTTCCCGCCTCGCCGTAGGTCTTCACGCTGTCCGCCCATTTGAAGGAACCGGGAACGGCCGTCGTCACGCCGTTGATTACCGTCGTGGCAGAGCCGGCGGTGGCTGCCCCGCCATTGAGCAGTTCGGCAGTTATCCCGTCGCCGAAGGTCACATGGGGCACCACCGGAGGGGTTACCGTCACCGTCGTCTTGGGCTGATAGCTGCTGCTCGCCAGAACCAGTACGTCTCCCCCCAGCAGGCCGGCCAGATCGCTGCCGGTGGCCGCAGTGTCGTATTTAAAAATGATTTTCCTGCCGTTGCAGGTGAAGGTATAGCCGTTGGTCACGTTCCCCACAGACGTTCCCGCCAAAAAGAGCTTGTCGGGCGCGCCGATGGTGCCGGCGTCACAGTTGGTCACATCCACCAGATAGTTCTTGCCCTCCAGGGTGACAATATTCCACATATGGCCGCCCTCTCCCGTTCCGCCGTTCATCGTACCGGTCACGGTATAGCACACGGTGCCGGCAGAAAAAGTGGACAGATCGCACAAATACTGGAAAGCCTTGCTGTAGCCCTCACAGACCACATTTGTGCTGGTATCGCCGTCAAACACGTAAATTAGCTGCCAGGGATCGCCGTAGGGCGTGGGAGTGCTGGCCGCGCTGTTATCATACTCTACCAGAGCGCAGATCTCCTGGCGGTAGGCCGCCAGCTTCTCGTAATCCGACTTGCCCTGATGCTTGTTTACAATCTCCTGAGCCTTCGAAGCCGCAGTCCTGGCGGCAACAACCTTGGCATTGTTCACCGTGTAGACATCCCCGCCCTGATAACCCTGGGCCACCTTAAAACTGAAGTTCATGGTCCAGATTCCCATGCTCCCGGAAATGCTCGCACTCCATCCTGCCGTTTTGTCGAACCAATAGAAGTCATAGGGGCAGTCCATGAGAAGATAATCTATCACCTCTGTTGCCGTTGCCTGCAGCGCCCCCAAATCGCCGGTCAGCCCCAACACCCTGATATTCTGCGCCGAGGTCTCCTGCCCGTTTGCGATCTTCTCGATGGCAGCCTTCAGGGCAACATACATGGTTTTCCCGTTCCCGGTAAGGGTATTGCCCCCCACATTTCCAAAAAAGGAAATGTCCGAGTCAGCGCCGTAAAGCAACTGCTCCACATATCCCGCGAACAGCTCGTCATTGCCCGGCAGTTCCACCTGGGAGACATAACCTTCCACATCCGCCCCCCCGATCTGAACGCCCGAATTGCCCGCGCCGGCAGCATCCTTTCTGTCTGTGTCCGCCGCCCCTGCGCCAGACCCCTGGTCTCCGTCCGACACGGTCATCCGTTCTTCCATGCTGCCGCTTCCCGCTGCTGCCGTCAGCGCCACATCCCTCACGCCGCCGTACACCAGCAGAGCCGTCAGCAGAAATGCCAGATACCTTTTACCTCTCTGCATCCAATTCTTCATAGCATCTCCTTTTCCTGTCTGTTTCTCATTGTCCTAACCGTTCGATATACGAAAATCTGGTTTTACGAATAGATTATACTATACTTTTCCTCCCTTGTAAAATCTAAAGTATAAAAAAGCTCAGAATTTAATTTCCAAGCTTTTTTGCTAAAAATATTCATCCAGCAGGTCGTCATAGGAAGAGTGCAGCCGGATCCCCAGGAAGCCGCCGCTCTCGGGGGAAAGGGACTTTCCCCGCACCTCTTCCCCGCCGATATACCAATAGCCCTGCTCTCCCCGCTCAATATACCCCAGGAAATCGCAGGAGGCCTCTATGCCGTCATAGCACAGATAAATACTGCGGGAATCCGGAGTATTGTACACCTGGCAGGAGCGGACATTCCCCGGCTCTAACATCCCGGCGGGACTTCCCCGGGCCTCCGCCCTCAGATCGGAGAGAAACGACAGAAGCTTTTCGTCACGGCAAAACTCGCCCTCCAAAAATACCCCCGTCAATTCCCCATTCTCCGCCTCATATCCCTCGACGACGTACAGTTCCCCGAAGGAATCCAGCACAAATACGTGATCCGGGTCATTTTTTACACCATATACCTTTATCCCGTCGGCGGTACTGCCAAACAGCTTGTCTTTGACGGCCTTTCCCCCAACGGCGATATAGCTCCTTCCGCCCAGCGCACAGACCTCTCCCCGCATCTCAACCTGTCCGCCGGCTGGCGAACACCCTGCCAAAAATATACTCAGACACAGTGTCAGTATGGCTGCTTTTCTCATTTTTGCTCCCATCCGCGGGCTTTGGCACGCACAAAAATCAGGGTTCCCTCCCCCGTCTCACGGGCATAAGCCGGGGGAACCCCCGACTTATGCCCGCGCGGCTCAATAGACGCCGGAAAAATCAACCTCAAAGTCAACGTAGGTCAAAAAGGGCCTGTACGCCCCGTTAAATCTGGTGTAATGCTGCAGAGTATACCAGTCTATAAATCCATAAGCAACCGAAAGGTCATCGGAATCCAGGCCGAAATTGTCATAATAATGAAACCTCAGGGTCCCCGAATACCTGCTTCCGTCCCTCTCGAAATCCGTTATGGTCACGGTATATCCGCTGAAATCATGGATGGTGATTCCAAGGCCGTTAACCCGGTCGCTCCACTCGTTCATATATGCCTTAGGAATGGTCCGTAAATACTCCTTTGTGACGTCTGAATTCAAATCATATTCCAGCGCCTTCACATTGGCCCCATTATTGGTCAGGTGATCCGTCACAAACTTCATAATGGACATATAGGCATAGGTCACTCTGTCGTGGGCCCTCACCGCCGCAGTCAGATCCCCGTTGGAATAGCTTCCCCCCGCTCCGCTCTTAAAGCGGGCCATCATCTCAAAGGCGGCATTTTTAACCCCTTGATCCGCAGCCAGGGTGGCAGCCTGGAACAGAGTCCCCATCTCCCCCCACATCATCCACTCGGGAGTAACCGGGGCATCCAGCATCCAGAATCCGTCCACAGCCAACAGGCCGGCATAGTCCTTGTCATTGTACTCCATGTCCTCCGCCACGGTTCCGTCCGGATTCTTTCCCTCCTCATGGTTCGATCTGTACAGCAGCACATCGCCTATCACATCCGGAACCAGCGGATAGGGGTCGTTCTTGTCGTCCATGCCGTCGCCGTCCGTGTCCGCCACGGTGGGATTGGATTTCATCCGCACATAGACCCTGTCGCCTGTCTTTGTGACGGTGAGCTCCTCTCCGTCTGTCAGCCCGTCCCCGTCGGAATCCGCCGCCAGATAGTTTATGCCCGTGAGACTCACCCCGGTGCCAAGGCGCAGATTGCCCTTGGCCATTTCCTTCTCATAATAGTCGCAAATTCCGTCGCCGTCACTGTCCTTCACAAAATCGGACTCGTCTGCGATCAGTTCGAAAATCCCGTTCAGTTCCTCCGCCCGGGAGGCATGGTAGTACGCACCGCCGGTTCCCTCGGCCATGGCGCTTAATACTCCCGTGGAAACGCTGTCCCCCAGTCCCACCGTATAGATCACGATCCCCAGCTCCTTTGCCGCCTCGGTACAGAACGGGTCATAGCTGCCATCCCCGTCCGTCAGCATCACGATATACTTAACCTTATCCGAGCCGTCATATCCCTCCCCCCCAAAGAGCTCCAGGGCTGCCAGAATACCGCAGGACAGATCGGTTCCGCCATCGCTGTCAATTGAGTCCACCGCCCCGTACAGAATGTCCTTCTGATTGGTAAAGCCCGAACACACCACCGCCACATCGTCAAAATCTACCACCGCCGCCAAATCCTGCTCCGTCAGACGGTCAATGAAGCCTCTCGTCACCTGCTTGCGGTTGTCCGACGGATCATTGAAGGTCATGCTGCCCGAGGAATCCAGCACAAACGCCACATCGATCCCCTGGAAGGTCTCCCCGGGCTCCTCCTCATACAGAAGGTCGTACTCCCACACCATTTCGTACTTGTAAGAATTCAGCACGATATATTTGGAAAAATGCGTCACCCCGGCACTCAGCACATTGCCCTCCAGAGTCTGACCCTCCACCTTCTCCAAGAGCTGCGTCTCCTCATTAAACCAATAGATGGCGGGCTGAAAATTTTCCTCCTCAAACAATTCCGGAGCCAACTCAAAGGACAGTGTAGCCTCGCCGAATTCACCGATCTCATTGAAGCTGAAGGCGCTGTCAATATATCCGGGAATGCTCTCGTCCGCCAGCAGGCCGTCGGTGACCTCATTCATGTAAAACCCGTTGACCTGATCCGCAGCCACCCCCGTCAGTTCTATGGACGGAACCGCCAGCAGACCCTCGTCCTCCCAGACCTCCCTGTAGTCAAAGACCTCCTCGGGTGTAAGGGGATCACTGCCGATCTCAATCTCCCTGGCGTCAGGGATCCCGTCTTTGTCCGTGTCGGCAGCCAGAGGATCCGTCAAATATACCAACACCTCGTCGCCGTCCGATAAACCGTCTCCGTCCGTATCAGCGTCCCACAGAGAGGTCCCCAGCTCATACTCCCTTCTGTTGATCAGACCGTCCCCGTCGCTGTCCTCGTCCCCGTCCGCGACCCCGTCTTCATTTGAATCTGCCAGGAGGGGCGAAAGGCCCTGGGCCAAAAGCTCCACCCGGTCAGGAAGCCCGTCCCCGTCCGTATCGCTCTTTGTGGGATCCGTTCCCAGCAGCTCCTCCAGATAATCCGGAATGCCGTCCCGGTCGGTGTCCGCCCCGGTGTCGACCCCAAGCCTTCTCACATTCTCCTCCGCAAAATTTACAATGATGTATTCCTTTGTCAGTCTGTCCCCGCCGCGCAGTCCGGCCGTGACCGTCAGGACATTGCCGCCATAACCGAATCCCGCGTCCGGCGCGCTCCATACCTCCGCCGCATCCACGGTTCCCTCCTGCAGCGTTTCTCCCCGGTAATTCCTGATCCCATAGGTAAATTCCTCTATCAGGCCCACGCCGGAGGCTGTGCCGGAAATACCGGGCAGTTCCCGGGAGAGAATGTAAAAATCTCCGTCCTCGCTCTCATGGAATTCCATACCGGACACATCCAGCGCAAAATCCACCGCGGTAGCCCCGTCGTAAGAGACAACGGCATACAGGGCGATGTTCTCGGAATCTACGGCGATATTTTTAGAGACGGAAGCTTCCTGTCTTCCCACGGAAGCCGCCCGGACCTCCAGACCGTTTCCCGCCAGGAAAGCCCCCGACAGCGCCGTGCACAGAAGCAGTGACAAAAGCCTGCGCCCCCTTTTGCTCCGAATGCCCGTAAAAAGAAGCACTGCCAGGGCCCCGCAGAAGACAATCCCTGCCCCCAGGGCATATTTTTCCGAAGGCTCCGCCGTGGCGGTTTTGGGACTTATGTACGCCGTCCCCGACGTGCTCTCCGTCTCTTCCCCGTCGTCCTTCCCCGAGGCATATGTATAGACAACCGACAGCGCTGCGGTTTCTCCCGGGGAGAGTTTCGCGACCGTTTTCTCCGCCTCCGTCCCTTCCGTTAACTGGCAGGGCTCAGGAACCAGACATTCCAAGGATACATTGCTGATTTCGAAGTCATTCCTGTTCGTCACCGCAAAGGTAACTTCAATCCGTTCCTCCGCGCGGTAGCTCTCCCGGTCCGTGGTCAGGGAAAGCTCCAGCCCGTCCTGTAACTGCCCCTCCGCACAACAAGGCATTATATCCGCGCCAAATCCCAGGGTAAAAACAAAAATCCATGCCAAAAGCTTCTTCCATACTCTCATTTGTTCCCCTCCTTTTACACAATTCTTTGGTTGCAATATATATAAACACCATAAAAGCCACAATGGGCTCTAACGGTGATATCCCCCACTATATCCGATATGTCCCCGATACACACTCCCGCTGAGTAAGTTAATAATATAGTAACATACTGTCATCGCCGAATCAAGAACGGAATTGGTACTTTTTTCCCTCCGGGCGCAAAACGCCTTCCCGGCTTCCCCGCCCATTGCCATCTCCCCTCAAAAAGGGTAAAATACTGTTGTACGCCGCTGCCGCAAGCGGCAAGATGTAAGAAACTTGTAAGAAACACCCCCTGTCTTCTGTAAAAAAATACCCTTATGCTGATTACAGCTCAAAGGTTCGGTACGGCTTTCTCGGGCGAGACGCCCGCGGGCCGCGGAAAGGAAAGGCGATATGTGTGATTGTGTGCTGGTCGTGGACGACGACAGAGAGATTGTGAAGGCCATCGGAATTTTGCTGGAGGGGGAAGGTTATCAGGTGCTGAAAGCCTACGACGGACTGCAGGCTCTGGACATCCTGGCTTCCCGCCCGGTGAGACTGGTGCTCATCGATGTGATGATGCCCAGGCTGGACGGACTCTCCGCCGTGATGCGCATCCGAGAGAAGCTGAACATCCCCATCATCGTCCTGAGCGCCAAGAGCGAGGACACCGACAAGGTGCTGGGCCTGTCCATGGGGGCGGACGACTATGTGGCCAAGCCCTACAATCCAAACGAGCTGGCGGCCCGGGTGAAAAGCCAGCTCCGCAGATATACCCTTTTGGGGGATATCCATGCAGGGAACAATGTCGATGAAATCAAGAACGGACGTCTGCTCTACCGCACGGAGGAAAAGACCCTCTACGCGGACGGCGAGCCCGTCAAGCTCACCGCCACGGAGACAAAGATCGTGGATCTTCTGATGCACAACTTGGGCCGGGTTTTCCCGGCGGAGGAGATCTACCGCCGCGTGTGGGAAGAGGACGCTTACGCTTCGGAAAACACCGTGATGGTGCATATCCGGCGCATCCGCGAAAAGCTGGAGCTGAATCCGAAGGAGCCAGAATATTTAAAGGTGGTGTGGGGCATTGGATACAAAATGGAAAAACAGGAAAAAAATCATTAGTTTTACGGCTTTCTTCGTCGGGGCAAGCCTGACGCTTCTAAGCGTCGTGGAGCTGCTTCAGAAATGGCCCGGGGGAAACCCTGTGGATTACTTAAAACAGGCTCAACAGGATGATTACCAGCTAAGCCGCCGGTTTCGCAGTTATATCGGCGACCGCCTGGCGACCTTCTTAGCCATGTCCACCAATTCTTTTGCGGACGAATATTACGGCGACTATTATTACGATAACTATTACTCCTACGGTTATATGGATTCCCAGGAAGCGCTTCCTCCACAGCTTTGGGAGGAACGCCTCCTGGCGGTGCAGGAGGAAGGCGCCGTCTCCGCGGTAGAGGGCTGGGACACGGGGTGGGAGAATTACCTGAATCGGGCTTGGGAATACGACATGGAGGACTGGGAGAATTACTCCTCCCCGGACCGTCCTCTCACGGAGGAGCAAAA
This sequence comes from uncultured Lachnospiraceae bacterium, assembly GCA_949948715.1. GTDB lineage: Bacteria > Bacillota > Clostridia > Lachnospirales > Lachnospiraceae > Acetatifactor. Next base: position 13,999 of record CATLGW010000017.1, read on the forward strand.
AGAAGAACTGATACAAAAATATGAGGAATGGAAGAAGGACGTGGCCCAAAAATACCATGAGAGCATCAAGGCCGACCAGAATCTTCTCTACGCCATCCTGCACGACGGCGAGCTTCTGTATTCCAATTCCGATCTGTTAAAGACCGACGGCAGTATGGAGACTCCGGAGGGCTACAATTTCTTTCTGCGGTATGAGAACGGCCAGGTGCGGATCTCAAAGGACGGCGCAGAGCTGGATGTATACGGCGACGGCTTCTATCGGGCGGACAGTCAGTGGTATGTGCCGGGCTACCGAAATTTCCAGGCAGACGAGGAAATGATGAAATCCGTGGTCTGCATCGCCGTGGCAGAGGAGCCTATCCTGTACTCCGAGATCTCCTACGGACAAAGCGGCTACAGGCAGCTTGACAACGCCCTGTATTGGATGTGGAATAACAGCAGGGAGCGGCAGATGGGCCTGCGCCGGGATTTGTGCTGCCTGGCCGCAGGCATGGCCCTTCTGTTCCTCTCCCTCCTGAACAGAAAATCCCTCAGAGAAGCAATTCGTTCTCTGGCCGGACTGCAGGGGAAAATATGGCTGGAGCTTCGGGTACTGTTCTTTTTCGCCCTGATCCTCTTCCTCCTTGTGAGCTATGTCCGGTCGGACTACGGATACGGCCTGTGGCAGGAGCTGATCTGGCAGTACGAGTGCGGCGCGGAGTACGGCTATCTCACGGAACAGCTCCTGTCAGATCTCCCCGCCTGCTTATGGCTGACCGTCTTCTGGGGAGCCTGGCTGGCGGTAAATGACTTCAGGTACAATAAAAAACCTTGGAAAAACAGCCTGGCCCGGAAGCTGTACGCCGCCTTCACGGCAAAAGAACTGCGCCTTCCCCTGGCCCGGAAGGCGGCCCACCGGAGCACCGCCGCTTTCGCCCTGGCCGGCGTCTATGTGCTGCTTATGCTTTCGGAGGCGCTGCTCTTAGGCCACCAGAGAGGCCTCGGGGCCAGATGGAGCTTCACGGTACTGGTTCTCCTGGAGACGGGAGGCTTCTTCCTGGCAGAGTATCTGCTCTGCCTGAAAAACATGGAGACCGCCAGAGATATGGAGGCCCTCTCCCGCCGTGTGGAGGACATCAGAAACGGTAATTTTGACACCAAGGATTGCACGGTCCCCCACAGGGAGGACGGCACGCCCTCCCTGGCGGGTCACGACCTGGAACAAATCATGGCGCAGCTTGAGGATATCCGCTGCGGCATGGCCAGGGCGGTGGACGATCAGATGAAAAGCGAGCGCATGAAGGTGGAGCTCATCGCCAATGTGTCCCACGACATCAAAACTCCCCTGACCTCCATTATAAGCTACGTGCAGTTTTTGAAGGAGGAGGAAGGACTGCCGGAGCACGTGCGGGATTATGTTAAGATACTGGACGAGAAATCCCAGCGGCTCAAAAACATGGTGCAGGATGTGTTCGCCGTGAGCAAAGCGGCGTCCGGGGAACTGCCCATGCACATGGAAGAGCTGGATTTTGGCAAGCTTCTGCGCCAGACCCTGGCGGACATGGGGGAACAGATCGAGCACAGCCCCGTGACCTTCCGCACAGAGATACCCGACATCCCGGTGATGATCCTGGCGGACGGCCAGCGAATGTACCGCGTGTTCCAGAATCTGTTCCAGAACGCCCTGCAGTACTCCCTGGCGGGATCCCGGGTATATGTGACCCTGCGCAGGGACGGAAATCTGGCTGTGGCCAGTGTGAAGAACGCCTCCCAAAGCGAGCTGGCGGAGGATATGAACTTCGCCGAGCGCTTCACCAGGGGAGACCAGAGCCGGACGGACGGCGGCAGCGGGCTGGGACTGTCCATCGCCCAGAGCTTTACCGAGGCCTGCGGCGGAAAATTTGGTCTGGAGACCAACGCGGATTTGTTTGTAGTGACAATCTCCTTTGTCACACTGGAGATATAACCGGAGAGACACCGGCGATACAAAGCACATCTGAAAACAAACAAAAGGGAATCGGCGGAGCTTTCAAAACTCCGCCGATTTTTTACTCGCCGCCAATTTTTGACTCACCGGCCCTCTCCTTACGAATCAATACCTCCCCGGTGCACTCCATCACGGGAGCCTCCCTTATAATCTCTCCCACGCTGTCCGCGGTGATCACGCCGGACCTGGGGTTCTTCACGGAGAGAATATGCCCCCTCACGTCCGCCTCCACGTCGGAATACTCAAAGGCCAAATCCGTGCCCTCCATGGTACAGTTTACCAGCTTCAAATCCTTACAGTAGCACAGAGGCTGCGTCCCGATGATTTTGCAGTCCACAAGGGTCAGCCCCTCGGAGAACCAGCCCAGGTACTCTCCCCGCACGACGCTGTTTCTCACCGTCACGTTTTTGCTGTGCCAGAAGGCGTCCTTGGTGTCCAGCTCACAGTCGGTTATGTCCAGTTTATCTATGTATTGAAAGGAATACTTTCCCCGCATCTTCACCCGGGAAAGCGTCACGTCCCGGCTGTCAAAGAAAAGGTACTCCGAAGTAATATCCGTGTCCGAGAGCGAAATATCCGAGGATTTCCACCCGAACTCCTGGGAATCGATGCGGCATCTCTCTATGCGGATTCCGTCGCACTCCCGCACCGCCTTGATGCCCCTCAGCTCACAGTCTCTGATCACGCCCTCCTGAGCGTACCAGATAGCCGCCCGGGTCCTCTCATCCATTGCGGACCCCTCCATCACAAAGCCGTTCACATGCCACAGAGGATAGCGCAGAGAAAAGCGGCATCCGTAGACCCCGATGCCGCGGGCCTCCTTCAGGACGGATTCCCCGTCCGCCGGACCGTCGAAGACACAGCCCCTCACGTCCGTCTCCTGCAAATGATAAAGCGCTCTCTCCTCATCAAACTGTCTGTTCGTGATATTTTCTCTCATTATAATAAACCTGCCTTTCCCGCAATCCGCGACATTAACCCTGCCCTCCGCAAATTCCGCCGCCAAAAGCCGGTCCACGCTCTGCCCTACAGTATACCAAAACCCCCCAAAAAATACCAGTCCTTTCCCGGCTCAGAAATGATGCAAAAATGATTGAAATTTGATGCACCTTTTGATGCATTTGTGTCGTAAGGTACAAATAGAGAATGTTCCACCCATCAGTCAATACCCAAAGAAACGGAGAAAGCTATGAAAAACATGAAGAAAACCAAAAGATGGCTGTGCCTGTTAATGCCCCTGCTGCTCTTTACGGCCCCCGCCCTTCCGGCCCGGGCCCAGGAGGAAGAACGGGAGACCAATGAGCCCGAAGCCCCCTATTTCATCGTCTACAATGAGAACTCCACCGTGGACTGTTTCCCCTTAAAGGCCACGGAGGTGGTAACCGACATCAGCGGCGTCATCGCGGAGACCTATGTGACTCAGACCTATGCCAACGAGGGGGAACATCCCATCAACGCCAACTACGTGTTTCCCGTCTCCTCCAATGTCACCGTCCACGGAATGACCATGGAGATCGGCAACAATATCGTCACTGCTCAGATCCAGAAGAAGGAGGAAGCCGCGGAGATCTTCGAGACCGCCAAGGAGGAGGGCAAGAGCGCCTCTATGATGGAGCAGCAAAGGCCCAATGTATTCACCATGGATGTGGCGAATATTATGCCCGGAGACACGGTGCGCATCCGACTCCACTACACGGAGATGATCACCCCCAATGAGGGCATCTATCAATTCCGCTTTCCCACGGTGGTGGGCCCCCGCTACGCCAGTCTGAAGGAGCCCCAGGCGGGCGTCTCCGACGGCGACAGCGTGGGCGCCGTTCCGGAATGGGTAATCAGCCCCTATCTTCCCGACGGTAACACGCCCCCCGGCGAATATAATGTCACGGTAAATCTCTCCGCCGGAGTGCCCATCAGTGACATAAGCTGTAAGTCCCACGAAATTCACGTGGAGAAGGAAAGCGGCGAGAAAGCGCGGATCACCCTGGCCAACCCTGAGGATTACGCCGGAAACAGGGACTTCATCCTGAAGTACAGGCTCACCGGAGAACAGATCCAGAGCGGTCTGGTGGTCACCAGCGGCGAGGAGGAGAATTTCTTTATGCTGACTGTCCAGCCCCCGGAGCATTACACCGTGGATGAAATTCCCCCCAGAGAGTACATTTTCATCCTGGATGTGTCCGGTTCCATGTACGGTTATCCCCTGGACACCGCCAAGACCCTGATCAAGGATCTGGTGGGAAGCTTAAGGGAGAGCGACACCTTTAACCTGATCCTGTTTGAGAATGACACCACTCAGATGTCGCCAAAGTCCCTTCCCGCCACCAAGGAGACCATCGACTACGCCATCGACCTGATCGACCGGGAGGAGGGCGGCGGCGGGACCGAACTTACGCCTGCCCTGGAGCAGGGGCTGGCCATTCCCCGGTCCGAGGATACGGCCCGCAGCGTGGTGATCATCACCGACGGCTATATCTTTGACGAGGACAGTATCTTCCGGCTCATCAATGATCACATGGCGGATGCCAACTTCTTCTCCTTCGGTATCGGCAGCTCCGTCAACGACTACCTGATCGGTGGAATTGCCAAGGCCGGCATGGGGGAATCCTTCATTGTCACAGACGTGGAGGATGCGACAGAATCCGCCGAGCGGTTCCGCACCTACATCCAGTCGCCGCTGTTAACCGACATTTCCGTGACCTACGACGGCTTCGACGTCTATGATGTGGAGCCCGCCGTGCCCTCCACCCTCTTTGCCCAGAAGCCCATCGTACTGTTCGGCAAATGGCGGGGCGAGGCCAACGGCTCCATCAAGATCACGGGAACCTCCGGAACGGAAGACTATGTGCAGGAAATCCCCGTGGAAAACCTCACCGTGGTCCAGGACAGCCCGGCCATCAGCTACCTTTGGGCACGCACCCGCTTGGAGCGGCTGACGGACTACGGCTGCAACAAGTTTGACGAAAAGGTGCAGGAGGAGGTAACCCAGATCGGACTCCAATACAGCATGATGACCCCCTACACCTCCTTTGTGGCCGTCATCGACACCGTGAGAAATCCGGAAGGCGAAAGCACGGACGTGGATCAGCCCTCCCCCCTTCCCCTGGGAGTATCCAACCTGGCCGTGGGCGGCGGGTTCTTCGCCTACTCGGAGCCGGGAGATGTACTGCTCATACTGGCCGCGGTCTGTGCGCTGTCTCTCGCCGCACTCGCCCGGACCGGAAAGAAAAAAACGGCCCAAAGACCAATGGGATAACCTACCTTACAGCATAGGAGACGAGCATATGAACGGCAAAGACAAAAAAGCAGATTTTATAAAGAACCTTCCCCTCTACCTCCTGGGCGGACTGCTGATCATTGGCCTCAAGCTTTTCTACAGCCGAGCCGAATGCGACCAGCTCAAGTGGATCTTAGCCCCCACCACAGGCCTGGTATCCGCCCTGAGCGGTATCCCCTTCCGGTACGTGTCGGGAGTGGGCTATGTGAACCGCTCCCTGCTCTTTATCATCGCCCCCTCCTGCTCGGGGATGCAGTTTATGCTGATCACCGCCGCCACTCTGATCTTCTCCTTCCTGCACCGCATGGATCGCCCCGGGAAAGCCTCCCGGGGCCCGGAGGGAAGAGGAGGCGCCTGGCGCTTCCTGTGGATCCCCGCAAGCTTGGCGTTGTCCTATGGGCTGACCCTCCCTGTGAACGCCCTGCGGATCCTGCTGTCCATCTACCTTCCGGAGATATTTCTCCGCCGCAGGCTCTACGTCGGCGTCCTCACTCCGGGGACGCTGCACACCGCCATCGGAACCCTGGTATATTTTGTGTCTCTGATTACGATCTATCGGATGGCCGCATATTTCACCCGGTCATTCCCGGCTCCCGCCCACGGTTCCCTCAGGAGAACTCTCCGCCGATGCGCCCCTCCCGTTTTCTGGTATCTTCTCATGGTGCTGGGTCTCCCCCTGCTAAACGGAGCTTACGGAAAAGACCGGGGGGCCTTCACCTCCTTTGCCCTCCTGGTTCTCTGCGTCTGCTCCGCCGTCCTGTGCCTGTTTGGTCTGATATCCTTTGTGAGGGATAAGCTCACTGCGAGGTCACAATCTCCTGCCCCTCCCGATCTTCTTTAACAGCACGTTCACATCGATGGGCTTGGTGAGGAAATCGTTCATGCCGCTCTTGAGAGCCAGATCTCTGTCCTCCTGGAAGGTGTTGGCGGTACAGGCATAAATCAATACCTTCCCCGCATCCTCCCTGTCCAGACCGCGGATCTTTTCCGCAGCCGCGCAGCCGTCCATCACGGGCATCTGCATATCCATCAGAATAATGTCAAACTCTCCGACTTTTGATTTTTCAAACATGTCCACCGCCTCTTTTCCGTTGGAGGCGTGGGCGGTCTCAAATCCCTCCATGGCCAGAATCTCCAGCAGAATCTCCGCGTTCAGCTCCACATCCTCCGCCACCAGAATCCGGACCGGCCGGGCATCCTCCCCGCTGTCGGACCGTCCCTGGTCTCCGGGGATATCCGGCCTGTCTCCTTCCCTCAAATAATCAGGTATCTCCCTGACAATGACGGAGGGAATGGCCACGGTAAAGACGCTGCCCACATCCAGCTCGCTCTCCACCGTGATATCCCCGCCCATGGCGTTGGCCAGAAGCTTGCTGATAGCCATACCCAGGCCCGTTCCCTTGATACCGCTTGTATTCCGGTTTATCTCCTGGCTGAAGGAGTCAAAAATCTTACCGATATATTCCTTGGATATACCGATACCGGTGTCCTCACATCGGTATATGGTAGTCACATGGAGGTCGTCGGTCTTTTCCTGGCTCACCGAGAATTTAATATACTTGCCCTTGGGCGTAAATTTTGCGGCGTTGCCCACAATATTCATCAAAATCTGCTTGAGGCGGATCTCGTCCCCCTCGACGCAGGGCTCTGAGATCTCCTTCTCCACAATAAACTCCACTCCCCGGCACCTGATATTGTCGGCCTGCATGGCGGCTATTTCATCCACCATAGCCTCCACCAAAAGCGGCTCCTTTACCAGCTCCACCTTCCCCGCCTGAAGCTTCGACATATCCAGGATATCATTTACCAAAGACAGCAGATAATTTGCCGTGCTGTGAGATTTCTGGAGCCATTCCTTAATCTGTGCCCTCTGTCCCTCGTCGTCGATATTTACCATGATCAGGTGATTCATACCGATCAGTCCGTTTAAGGGGGTGCGTATCTCGTGGCTCATATTGGAGAGAAATTCCTTCTGCGACCGGGCTTTCTCCGATGCTCTGATGGTCTTGCTCTGATACCGCATCACCACCAGGAGCATAATAATCACCGTCAGCATACTGACGGTCAAAGAGACCATACTCATGGTGACCAAAGTGCTGGTCTGCTCCTTAAAGACAGCCTCGTTGACCGACATGATAAAATACAGGTCAAAGTTTTCCGCCAGGGGGATTAAGTAGAATAATTCTCTGTACCGCTCCCCTTCATGAGCGTGATAGAAGCCGAAGGTCTCCCGGTTCCCAATCTTAACAGCCAGCTCCTCATTGCTCAGCTCTGAATCGGGAGACTCCGCCAGATGCTCATAGAGATTGTTTCTTCTGTTCTGAAAAATCTCCTTGTTGATATTTACAATGTAATCCCCGCTCAAATCCATGAGAGCGCTGTGCCCGCGGGCCACCCCATTCCTGATAAAGCTGTCTATGACCATATTATCCTGGATGGAGGAGAGATCGCTGATACCGATCAGCGCCAGCATTTTTTTGCCCTCGATCTCCAGATGGTCCAGTCTGATGCCATACAGAATACTCTCCGCCGTCTGCCGTCTCCCCGCCGCCTTGTTGTCAAACCGTGTCACCACGGTCTCCTCCCCCTCCGCAAAACAGGATAGAAGGTACTTCCTGACCTCAGGTTTGTCAGCACTCGGGATATAGATGGAATAGTCGTCCGAATAAACCGTTCCGTCCTCCGCCAACAGACAAAGCCGTGAAAAACCGCCGGAGACACGCTCCTGATTTAACTCTGCCACGGTCTCCCGGATTGTCCTGCTGTCAGAGGAGACCAGCCTGTCCTGAATCCCATAAAGATCCCGCCAGCAGATTTCTATAAAAGTTTGAATGGTAGCTTTGTCGTGCTCCGCAATCTCACTGATGGAGCTGATAATATTGTCCGAAATAGCCTTGTTCAGCCGCCTGACATAAAGGAAGGTGACCAGACAGACGATCCCCAGTGCGGATACAATCAACAGAAAATAAAAGCCCTTATGTTTCCTCTCCACGCTCTAAAACCTCACGTTTCGGTATCTCAATTTATCCCATTTTATGATATGACAAAAACCGCTCTTCTGCTCCATGGCGTCTCACCCCAGGGAACGGTCGATTTTGTTGCGAAGCTCCTGCATCTGATAGTCCAGGATTTCTATGGAATCCGCACAGGCCTTAAGCTGTCCCACAATCTCCTCCGCGTCCTCCACATTGCGCTTGTACTTCAGCTTGTGCTCCAGGCTGGCCCAGAAATCCATGGCGATGGTGCGAAGCTGCACCTCCACTCTCATATATATTTTCTCATTGGATAAGAAGATGGGAATGCTGATAATGAGATGGAGGCTCCGATAGCCGTTGGCCTTGGGAAACCGGATATAATCCTTCTTCCCAAGCAGACCGATATCGTCCTGTCTCTCCAGAAGATCTGCCAGGCGGTAGATATCATCCGGAAAGGAACAGATCACCCGAATCCCCGCCACGTCATTTAAATGCTCGCGAATGCTGGCCACCGTCACGGGATAGCCCTTCCTCTCCAGCTTCTCATAGATGCTCTCCGGGGTCTTGAGTCTGCTCTTGATGGCCTCCAGCGGGTTTCTGTTGTACGCCCGGGAAAACTCCTCGTTGAGCACCTTCAGCTTGGTCTCCACCTCCATGATGGCGCAGCGATACTGCATCATCAGCTCCCGGAAAGGCTCCGCCTCCTTCAGCTTCTCGGCCTGCATCTGAATAATGCGGTCCTGCTTCTTCAAGGTCTCCGTCTGCCGTTCCACCTGCTGTTCCAGATGGTTCTTGTAGGCAAACAAATCCACCGTATTCCTGACCCGGTTCTTGACCACAGACGCCTCAAAGGGCTTGTGAATAAAGTCAAGAACCCCCAGCTCAAAGCATTGATTCTCAATCTCGGCAGTACCCTCGCCGCTGATGACCAGCACGGGGATTCGCTTCAGCCACCCCTTGCGTCTCATCTCCTCTATCACCGAAAACCCGTTTTTCTTCGGCATATTCAAGTCCAGCAAAAGCGCCGCCGTGTCTCTGTTGTATTCCCTCAGAAGCTCCAGGGCCTGCTCCCCGTCTGCGGCAGCCTCCACGATATAGATATCCTTTAATATTTCACGCAGTATCTCGCGGTTGACCTCCGCATCATCAACCACCAATATCCTTTGCATGGTATCCTACTTCCCTTTCATTGTAAGTTTCATATACCCTGCTATAATCATACTATTTTATGAGGAAATTGGCAACCGTTCGACACAGAGAATTATCAGAATTAAGAAAGCCAGAGGCGGAATTTTTTCAGCAATCGGTTCATCGGACGAAAAAGAGCCATACACAACACAAAATTTGCGGCGCAATGAATGAGGTCGTAGGGGATTCCCGCCACCCACCAGGCAAAGGCCGTCCCCGGCCCGCCCACAAACAGATAGGCCAGGGAACACAGCGCTCCGAAAAACAACCCGAAGGCCCCGGAGAACAGGCTCCAAAACAAAATCCCCTCCTTCCTCCGAAACAGAAAGGTGAGAAGCGACAGCAGGGGCCAGAGGTAGACATACATCATCCACCAGATACCAAACCCATAAAAGCATCCCTCGATCAAGAGATAGGCCGCCAGAATGTAGGCGACCTTTCCCCCCAGAAAAAGCGTGTACAGAATAATCAACAGAGTCACGGGCTCCACATTGGGCAGCGGAGCCATGATATGCACCGACAGCACCAGCAGGGCCGTCATAGCCCCCATAAGCGCCGTCTCTCTCACTGTGATTTTTGCCTTCCCTGTAGTCATTCCCTCTCCTGTCTTACCCCCTTCGGGCACAAAAACCGTTTCCTGTCATTCCCCGACGGTGTATACAATCCGGTAGCTCTGCCCGTCCGCAACGGGCTGCTCGTCCACGCCGTAGCTGCAGTACTCTCCGTCCACATAGAATGCCCAGTAAGCGCCGTTTGCATTGTAATCTGCCGTCAGGCCGTTCACCGTCTCCACCATCAGCCCGTAGGCAGACTCCGTCCCCTCCACAGTAAGCCCCTGGGTCTCCTCAAGAGCCTGCCGCAGGTACTCGGCGTCCGTATGTACCGTGTAGCTTTTGGAAACTGCCTGATCGTCCACCACCTCGATGGAGATCTCCTTTGCGCCCTCCACCGTCCGGGGGGCAAAGCTAAAATACACGATCCCCAAAATCACTGCCGCGGCCAAAAGCGCCGCCGCCCCTAAAATACCCTTTTTAACATTCTTTTTATTCCCCGCCTCAGTCATATCCTTGTCTCCTTTACTTCTCTGTAACGCTGCCTGCCGCACTTGTGCCGACTGAGGCCTCCGCGCTCTCATGGATTTGCCTTAGCTCCTCCGCCGTGTCTATTTCAATCAACTGCCCGTCCTTTACAGGCTCCACCGTCAGAAGCAGCCTGTCCAGATTTCTGTTCACCACATCATCCCAAAAAAGCTGGCTGTCCTCCTCCCTGTGGTACGCCTCGGCAATCTTTTCCCCCATAAACTGCGCGTCCTCCTGCTTAAGGTACGCGACGCCCACCATATTGTAAGCATCGGTTCCTCCCTTTCCCACCCGGACAATCCTGCCGTCTCTTTGGGTAAAGGTCCAGTCATCAGAATACCCCTTCTGCATACGGCCATAGTAGCAGGAACCCTTCAATTCTTTCAGAAAAATAGATGCATCCGCCACATAGAGATCTGACTCGCAGACAAAACAATCTCCCCGCCCCAGAACCTCTCTCGCCGCATAGAGGGAGGATATATTGTTTTTTGTTCGGTAATCGGGATTATGCAAAAGCTCTACCTGGGAATATTTGCCCGGCAGATACTGAAACTGCTCCGCCAGATATCCCGTCACCACATAGATCTTTGGCACCCGCCTCTTTAACAGCCCCTCGATCACCGTCTCTATCATGGGTTTTCCGAAAACCTTTACCAATGGCTTGGGTATGTGCTCCGTCAGAGGAAGCATCCGTGTTCCCAAGCCCGCCGCCATCAATACCGCAATCTCGCTCATACTTTTCTCCCTGTCCTTCCAAACCCGCTCTTAAATCTCGTCGATCAGCCGGATAATGTCCTTAAAGGGCATCAGACCGGCATCCACCTCCAGGGCCCGGTGATTCTCCAGGATAGCCCGGGCGGTGTTCTGCATGGCGGGAAAGGCGCTTCTGGTCAGTTGGTTTGCATAGATCACAATGTTGACTCCCACCTCCGCCAGCTCCTCCTCCGTGATGCTGTTAAAGGAGGTGGGCACCACCACGATGGGCGTGTGGGCGTTTTTGCTTCTGAATTTCCTGCAGAACTCCACAATCTCATCGGGGGATTTCTTTCGGGAATGGATCATAATGCCGTCGGCTCCGGCCTCCACATAAGCATAAGCCCGCTCCAGCGCATCCTCCATGCCCTTCTCCAGAATCAGGCTCTCTATCCGGGCGATGATCATAAACTCATCCGTGCGCAGAGCCTGCTTGCCCGCACGGATCTTGGCCGAGAAATTCTCAATGCTGTCCTGGCTCTGCTCCACCTCCGTGCCAAAGAGGGAATTCTTCTTAAGTCCTGTTTTGTCCTCGATAATGATCGCGGAAACTCCCATCCTCTCAAGGGTTCTCACATTATATTCAAAATGCTCGATCAGCCCGCCCGTGTCCCCGTCCAGGATAATGGGCTTTGTGGTAACATCCATCACATCGTCGATGGTCCGGATGCGGGAAGACATATCCACCAGCTCTATGTCCGGCTTTCCCTTGGCCGTGGAGTCGCACAGGCTGGAAACCCACATGGCGTCGAACTGGTCCAGCTCTCCGCCATGTTCCACAATGGTCTTCTCGGCGATCAGCCCGGTAAGGCCGGAATGCACCTCCAGGGCCTTCACCACCGGCCGCATCTGGATAAGCTGGCGCAGACGTTTCCTGCGAAACTCCGGCATGGCCAGCTTCTCCTTCATCCGGTCGTCTATCTTTTTCACCCGGTCATTGTCCGTGTAGGGCAGCTCAATGAGCTGGCCGCCGTATTTCGCCAGTTCCTCCAGCACATTGTTCCTGATGGCCTGCTCCGGTCCCTCCCGCCAGTTGTCCCCGTGAATCACATAATCCGGCTTCATACTGCGGAGTATGTCCTCGTACATCACGGTCTCCTGCACCACCACATGATCCGCCAGGCCGGTATTTGTCACCAGCTCTATCCTTCCCTCCAGGGACAGGGTGGGAAAACGGTTAAATCTCACCATTGCTTTATCCGCCATCACACCCACGGTGACCTCGCCGTACTCCTTGGCATGGCGAAGGATGTTCAAATGCCCCTCATGTATCACATCCGTACATAAACAAGTGTATATCTTTTTCATTTTATTCTCTCCTATGGACATCCTCAGTACTTCACCGGAACCGCCACCCCGCACTCCCGCAAAGCCTCTTTAAATACTTTAAAAAACGCCGCGATATCGTCCCCGTCTATGGCTCCCAGGGCACACAGACGAAACATTCCCTTTTTCTCCACCTTGCCCGGATAAATGGTAAAACCCCTCTCGTAACAATAATCATGTATTTTCTCAAAGTTCCAGTTTTCATCCTCGGGATAGAGGGCTGCCGCCACCAGCCCGGACTGTATTTCCTCGGGAATAAAGATCTGAAAGCCCAGCTCCGTCAGGCCTTCCCGGATGGCCGAGAACACCCTTTGATGCCGCTCCCACTTGGCCTGCTCCCCTTCCTCAAAGTACTCACGCAATGCCTGCCTTGCCGCATAAATCACCTGCACCGGCGGGGTAAAATGCATCTCCCCGTGCTGCTTAAAGTAATCATACTGCAGATAAAGATTGCAGTAATAGGACCGCCTGGGGTATCGGGCGCTAGCCTCAATGGCATCCCTTCTGCCCACGATAAAGGACAGGCCGGTCATTGCCATAATGCCCTTCTGCGCCGACGCCATGCAGAAGTCCACCTGCTCCTCCTCGATATCGATAGGACGCATGGCATAACTGGAGGTGGTATCTACGACAAACAAAGCCCCATAGCGGTGGGCCAGGGTTCCTATCTCCCGGATGGGATTGAGCAGCCCGGTCCCCGTCTCATGGTGAGTGGTATAGACCAGCGCCACATCCGGGTTCTTCTCCAGGGTTTCCTCCACCGCGCGCAAATCCGGCTGCCTGTCCAGGGGCATCCGGAGATTAATATGATCCAGCCCGTAATACTCACAGACCTCCACGGCTCTGCTGCTGTATGCACCGTTGTTGACAATCAGGATCTTCTTCCCGTCGGGCAGCAGGGAATTCAGGCAGATATCTATGTTTATGGTACCGGAACCGCAGAACAAAACCGCCGTGTACACCTTAGGGTCTCCGTGCACAATGCGCACCAGCCCCTCCTCCAGCTCCCGCATAATTTTTACGAATTCCTTCTCCCGGGGACAAATATCCGGCACCACCTGCGCCATCTTCACGGTGTCCGTGGTGGTGGCCGGGCCAGGATTCAGCAAAATATTTCTATTCATAGGCAAAAGACCTCTCTTTATTCATATACTGCCTTTTATCATACAATACTTGCCCATTTTTTGCAATTACTCATTTTTTCAAAGAAAACGGATAGTAGAAATTTGAAAAAAGCCTCATAATATGTTATATTATTTTATACCATGTTGTCCGGTACACAAAATTCCGCAAAAATACGACTCCATGGGGTATTATATGTGCCGAACCGTATTAGAAAAAGTGAGGATCCGAAGATATGTTAAGAATTGGATTTATATGCATTATTTCACTGCCTGCCATCCTGTATTACCTCTGGAAGGCAGGCTACATTGAAAGACATGATTATAAATATTCCGAGGCGGACCGCTACAGGATAGCACGCCGCATGGTGAGAATCATGAAGCAAAGCGGGCTGATCAGGACACGGGTCTACGGGACGGAGAACCTGCCCAAACAGGGGGGATATGTGATGTACGCCAACCATCAGGGAAAATACGACTCCCTGGGAATCATATGGGCCCACAGCAAACCCTGTACCATTATGATCGACGCCCACCGCTCCAAACTTCCCCTCACCAACGAGTTTATCCGGCTGTTAAAGGGCAGCAGACTGGACAAGACCAGCATGAAGACCCAGCTAAAAACCATCCTGGAGGTCATCGCCCAGGTGAAGGACGGACGCAAGTATATTATCTTTCCCGAGGGCGGCTATTACCGGAACCGAAACGCCGTACAGGAATTTCTCCCCGGGGCCTTCAAATGCTCCATCAAGTCAAAGAGCCCCATCGTGCCGGTGGCGCTGATCGACTCCTACAAGCCCTTCGGAATTAATTCCTTAAAGCCCGTGACCACCCAGGTGCATTTCCTGGAACCCATCTACTATGAGGATTACAAGGAGATGAATTCCACGGAAATCGCAGCCATGGTTAAGGGCAAAATAAGCGCCGTCATCGAGCAGTCCTGCAGGCGTTAGGTCCCTATGGCGTTTCCTGTGTAAAGCTGATAATACCTCCCCTTCTCCTCGATGAGCTGATCGTGGGTGCCTCTCTCGATGATGCGCCCCTGCTCCAGCACCATGATGCAGTCGGAGTTTTTCACGGTGGAAAGCCTGTGGGCTATGACGAAGGTGGTTCTGCCGCTCATCAGGCGGTCCATGCCCTCCTGGACGATGCGCTCTGTCCGAGTGTCGATGGAGCTGGTGGCCTCGTCTAAGATCAACACCGGGGGATCCGCCACCGCGGCCCTGGCAATGGCCAGAAGCTGCCTCTGTCCCTGGCTTAAATTCGCCCCGTCCCCGGTGAGCATGGTGTCATATCCGGCGGGCAGTCTGCGGATAAATCCGTCCGCGTTGGCAAGCTTTGCCGCCGCGATCACCTCCTTGTCCGTGGCGTCCAGCTTCCCGAAGCGGATATTCTCCATGATGGTCCCCGTGAACAGATGGGTATCCTGCAGCACGATGCCCAGAGACCTTCTCAGATCATCCTTCTTAATCTTATTGATATTAATTCCGTCGTACCGTATTTTTCCATCCTGTATATCATAAAACCGGTTGATCAGATTGGTGATGGTGGTCTTGCCCGCCCCGGTGGACCCCACGAAGGCGATCTTCTGCCCCGGCTCCGCGTACAGCTTCACGTCGTGGAGCACGATCTTTTCGGGATTGTAGCCGAAATCCACCCCGTCGAACACCACGTCCCCCTTGAGCTCCTTGTAATCCACGGAGCCGTCCGCCTGATGAGTGTGCTTCCAGGCCCACTTTCCGGTGCGCACGTCGCTCTCCGTGAGCCTTCCGCCCTCCTCCTTGGCGTACACTAAAGTGACATATCCGTTGTCCGTCTCTGTGGACTCATCCATCATCTTAAAAATTCTGTCGGCTCCCGCCAGCGCCATGACAATGGCGTTAAACTGCTGGGTCACCTGGTTGATAGGCATATTAAAGCTTCTGTTCAGAGCCAGGAAACTGGCCAGGCTGCCCAGAGTGAAATTGCCGAAGCCGGAAAGGGCCAGCGCCCCGCCTGCGATAGCGCAGACCACATAGCTGAGATTTCCGAGCTGGGCGTTGATGGGCCCCAGCACATTGGCAAAGGTGTTGGCCCTGTCGGCGCTGGAAAAAAGCGCGTCGTTCAACTCCTTGAACCTGGCCTTACTCTCCTCCTCGTGGCAGAAGACCTTCACCACCTTCTGGCCGTCCATCATCTCCTCGATATAGCCGTTCACGGCTCCCAGATTCTTCTGCTGCTCCACAAAATAGCGGCTGCTCCTGCCCGCCGCGAACTTGGTGCAGTACAGCATCAGCCCCACCATCACTAAGGTCACCAGGGTCATGGGCACGCTCAGAACCACCATGCTGACTAACACGCTGACGATGGTGAACGCGCTGTTGATACACTGGGGAATACTCTGGCTGATCATCTGCCGCAGGGTGTCGATGTCGTTTGTATAAACAGACATGATATCCCCGTGGGCATGGGTGTCGAAATACCGGATGGGCAGCTTCTCCATATGCTCAAAGAGCTCGTCTCTGATATTCATCAACACGCCCTGGGTCACATTTACCATAATGCGGTTGTAGGCCCAGCCGGAGAACACTCCGATGAGATAGAAACCCGCCACCCTGGCTATGGCCCGGGCCAGGGGCGCAAAGTCCGGGGTGTCCGTCAAAAGAAACGGGGTGATATAGTCGTCGATCAGATTTTTGGTGAACAGCATTCCCTGGACATTGGCCAACACTCCCAGGATGATGAACAGCAGCACAAAGATGCACTGCACCTTATAAAAGCGGAACACATAGGCCAAAATGCGCTGAAACAGTTTTCCGGGGTTTTCCACCTTAGGCTTAGGCTTTCCCAAAGCTCCTCTTGGTCCTGGCATATTAATCCGCCTCCTTTTCGTCAAAATCTCCCGAGCCGCCGGTCTGGGACTCGTATACCTCGCGATAAATCTCATTGTCTGCAAGCAGCTCCTCGTGAGTGCCGAAGCCGCTGATACGTCCGTCGTCCAGCACCAGAATGCGGTCCGCGTCCTGTACGCTGGAGATTCGCTGGGCTATGATCAGCTTGGTAGTGCCGGGAATCTCCTCCCGGAAGGCCCTCCTGATCCTTGCGTCCGTGGCGGTGTCCACCGCGCTGGTGCTGTCGTCCAGAATCAGTATTTTCGGGTTCTTTAAGAGAGCGCGGGCAATGCAGAGTCTCTGCTTCTGGCCCCCGGAGACATTGCTCCCCCCCTGCTCGATGCGGGTTTCATAACCATCCGGAAAGCGGCTGATGAATTCGTCCGCACAGGCCAGCTTACAGGCCCGTCTGCACTCCTCCTCGGTGGCATTTTTATTTCCCCAGCGCAGATTCTCGTATATACTGCCGGAAAAGAGCACATTCTTCTGGAGCACCACCGCCACCTGATTGCGCAGGACCTCCATATCGTATTCCTTCACATTGTGTCCGCCCACCAGAATCTCCCCCTCCGTCACATCATAGAGACGGCTGATCAGATTCACCAGGGAGGTCTTGGCGCTGCCGGTGCCTCCCAGGATTCCGATGGTCTCCCCGGATCCGATATTCAGATTGATATCCTTAAGCACCGGCTCTCCTCCCTGCTTATGATAGGAGAAGGCCACATCCCGAAACACGATGCTGCCGTCCGAAACCTCCGTGACGGGGTGCTTTGGATTGTGCAGGTCACTCTCCTCATTCAGCACTCCGCAGACGCGCTCCATGCTGGCGGTGCTCATGGAGATCATGACGAACACCATGGACAGCATCATCAAACTCATCAGTATATTCATGCAGTAGGTCAAAAGGCTCATAAGCTCGCCGGTAGTCAGCTCGCTGCCTACGATCAGCTTCGCCCCCACCCAACTGATCAGGATAATGCAGGAATATACCGTAAACTGCATGACGGGCATATTGATGATCACGTTTTTCTCGGCCTTCACAAAAATATTGTAGATATTCCGGCTGGCCTTCTTAAACTTTCCCGTCTCCTCCTCCTCCCGGACATAGGCCTTCACCACCCGGATAGCCGACACGTTCTCCTGCACGGAGGCGTTCAAGGCGTCGTACTTGGGAAAGGCCTGCTTAAAGTACGCGGTGGCGTTGCTGATGATAAAGTACAACACCACCGCCAATATCAGCACGGCAACCAGATAGATGGTGGCAATCTTTCTGTTGATGATAAACGCCATGGCCAGAGCGCAGATCATGCTGGCCGGAGCCCTCATCATCATCCGCAGCATCATCTGATAGGCGTTCTGGATGTTGGTCACATCCGTGGTGAGCCTGGTGACCAGGCCCGCGGTGCTGAATTTGTCAATATTGGCAAAAGAAAAGGTCTGAATCTGATTGTACATACTCTCCCTCAGATTCTTGGCCAGCCCGGCGGAAGCCTTGGCCCCGTACCGTCCGCCCATCAGGCCCCCCATCAGGCCCACTAAGGCCGCGGCGATCATCACTCCTCCCACCCGGAAGATATGTCCCATATCCCCCGCGTTCACCCCGTCGTCGATGATGGAGGCCATCAGATAGGGAATCACCATCTCCATCAGCACCTCCAGAATCATCCAGATGGGTGTGGCGACGGAGGCTCTTTTGTATTCCTTCACTTCCTGTAAAATACGCTTAAACATCCTCATAACCACAACCTTTCGTCTATTGTCTTCCTTCCGCTCACACTTCCCGGCAGCGCTGCATATTTTCCTGCATTCTCTGCGCCACCCGCATAAAAATCTCCAGCTCCTCCGCGCTCACGCCTTCCGCCAGCTCACGGTTCACACCTTCTATCACCGTCTCAATGGCCTCATGGCTGCGCTTTCCCTGGTTTGTCAGCACCACCTTTTTAAGCCTTGCGTCGTTTTCCACCGCCTCTCTGCAGATCAGCCCCTTTTTCTCCATGAGCTGAATGATGCCTGTGACTGTGGAGCGCCCCACAAAACAGTGCTTCTCAATGTCCTTCTGATACACGTCCCGGTCCTGATTCTCATAGAGATATCTTATAATCCAGCCGTGCATCATAGTCCCCTCGTCCACCCCAAGTTTTTTCAATCGGGCGTCCAAAGTCCGCTTGACTGCGGTATCCAGTTTGTGCACACAGAAACCCAGTCTGTTCTCGCCCCCCCGGTTTTCCACTTTCGTCACTCCTCCCCTGGAAAATCCAAGCTCCCGGCGTCGGCCGGATACCCGGAGGACATCCGGCCTCCCCAGATATGGCGCCTGTTTTCCTCAAAATAAAATGTTCACTGACAAACTGTTCGAAAGAGAACTGTTTGCCAGTGAACATATTTTAACTTAATAAAAATTTTTCGTCAAGAGCAAAGAGAAGGATTTATAGTTTTTTTACATTTTAAGGAACAGGCTTCCTTCCCTGCTGCCTTTCCCTCAACCAGACCTGCGCCCGGCACATTTCCCCTCAATAAGTAGCTGCGTATGTGGGCCCCCACACCTTCCTGCACAGTTCGGCGCAGTATTCCAGAGAAAAATGAGGGTCCTGCTTCACGATCTCGTTTTGTGCCGCCAGCTCCTGGTCATAATCCTCCAGAGCATAGACTCTCACTCCCCCGGGGCCGTCCTCCACATGGCACACCAGGGGAAGTACATCGTGCTCCGAGATAAACACCCCGCTCTCCCCGTCCTGCTCCAACGTCACTCTCGCCATACCGCCCACCATGCGGTTTGCCACACCATCCCCCTCCCCCGAGGTCCAGTTGACAAAATTCCCCAGAGAATAATACACCAGCATTTGCCTGCCTGTGTCCTCATCCGTCTTCCACTCTATCGGCTCAATCACATGGGGGTGAGTTCCCAGCACCAAATCCACCCCGTTCTCCAAAAAGATCTGCACCCACCTCTCCTGCTCCGCCGAAGCCTCCAAGCTGTACTCCGTTCCCCAATGGGGGCAGACAATGACAAAATCAGCCTCCCTGTCTGCCCTCTGCAGGTCGGATACCACCTGCTCCTCCTGCAGAAGATTCACCCCAAAGGGCATATCCTCCGGCAGCGCAATGCCGTTTGTGCCATAGGTATAATTCAATATGGCTACCCTCATTCCGTCCTGCTCGCAGACATAGATCTCATCCCGCTGTTCACTGCTCCCCGCAATACCCAGAACAGCTATATCGGGATGCCTGGTCCTCCAGAAATCCAGACAGTTCAGCAGCCCTCTCCTGCCCTTATCCAGAGCGTGGTTCGTGGCGTGGCATACCACATCAAATCCCGCCTCCGCCAGCGCATCCCCGGCCTCATAGGGAGCATTGAAGGCCGGGTACCCGGAAATACCCAGCTCCTCCCCGCCGATTATAACCTCCTGGTTTACCAGAGCCAGGTCTGCATCCGCGATCTCGGCTGCCACATTTGAAAAAATGGGTGAAAAATCCCGGGCTCCGTCCTCCCCCACGGCGCTCTCCTCCACCGGAGTGTGCAGCAGGATATCCCCCACCATGATAAGGGAAAACTTGGGGTGAGTCCCTTCCTGGGTTTTTCCGCCCTCTGAGGTCTCGGACGCGCCTCCCGGGACCCCGGCGCTCCTGCCTCCGCTTTCCTGCCCCGGGTCCTTTTCGCTCTCGCTATTTGTTTCCGAATCCCTTACACTCTCGCCTTCCTGTCCCAAGGAGGCTCCCGCCGTCTCGACTCCCTCTCCGGACGGCTCTATGGGACTGCCCAGAGCGGACAGCGCATCCTCCTCCCGGGGACTCCCCTGCCCGCACCCGGCGCACAAAATGCACAGAATCAAAAACAATGCCGCTCCGATTCTTTTCCTTCCCTGCTTCCTCACTCTTTGTTTCCTTTCCTTTTCTCCCGAAATTTTTACCGTCCCTCACCGCTCACGTCAGCGCCGACTCCATTCTGTCCGCCCGCTCCGCAAACTGTCCGTAAAAATCCGCCTCTGTGTCATACGGAGCCATATAAAAGGTGTTCAATATAGCCAAATTCATATTTTTGCACAGTCCTTCATCACTGCAGTTGTACAGAATCTCCTCCGCCCGCATCAAAAGCCGATGCCACCTCAATATATATTCCCTGTTCCGCCCATAATCCGGCGTGTCGATCCACCTGCTCACCTTCACCTTGCTGCGGGGATGGCTGCACTGCCCCACCTGCAGAAAATATCTGAAGTCATCCTTCTCATAATATCTCCCCAGGGGAAAGAGTCTGCAGAGATCCGGGCGGTGCTTATGTATG
Organism: uncultured Lachnospiraceae bacterium; assembly: GCA_949948715.1. Classification (GTDB taxonomy): domain Bacteria; phylum Bacillota; class Clostridia; order Lachnospirales; family Lachnospiraceae; genus Acetatifactor. Next base: position 34,830 of record CATLGW010000017.1, read on the forward strand.
CTGCAACGGCCCTTTGCGTCTAAAAAGGGGCAACAGTTTCCCTCTTCCGTCATCCGCAGATTGGGCAGCACCACCCCGTCCACCACATTGAGCCGCGCCTCCCGCTCCAAAAGCTCCCGAAAGCTCTTGCCGGTGGCCTGGGTAAGTCTGTATATATCCAGAGGAAACAGGATAATCGTGTTTACCATATCATGACAACATTTGGAACAGCCCACACAGTCGTGACAGTCCGCCTTCACCATATCGTTGACTCCATAGAGCCTCCCGTCGGATATTTCCTCCATGCTGACAAAACGCTTCACTTCTCCCGCCTCCTCCTTCCCGCAAATAAACAATCACAGGTCATACGCACCTCGTGTGCCGACACATATCTCCTTAACCTCTTACCCACATACCTGATTCCTAAATTTTGTCCGCTATTATTAATACATATTATCTTCCGAACTTCTCCTCCAGCGCCGCATACTCCTCCTCTGTGATATTCAGGACGCCGCCGTGACGCTTCTTGGTCTTTCCCATGTCAAACTCCCCGTCCTCCAATATGCGGAAGCTGCCGTCCTCCAGACAGTCCGTGACCAGGGGCAGATAACCCTTACCCTCCGCAAAGCGGTCTACAATCAGGCACCATCCCTCCCTGTCGTTAAACGGAAAGATTTCCGGCCCCTCCACGCCGAATAAGCCTGACAGCACCTGGGATTTTATCTCCCGGAAGCCCTCCGGCCGCAGATTCTCGCTGAAATCCACGTAGATATTCTTGGTAGTCTCATCCTTTGTGTAACGGTAATATCCTCGGCCGCTTCGCAGAATCGTGCTGTCAATCACATGATTTTCCTTTTCCAGAAACAAAAAGGGCTCCGAAAACGTCCGAAAATCCTCCGTGTAGGAGGCATAAATTCTCTGTCTGGGCTCGCTGTCTCCGGACAGCTTTACCATGGAGGCCCAGAAAAGCAAGAAAGCGTTTCGTTCCTCATCATAGACAGCTTCCGGGGCCCAGACGCACCCCGCTCCCTCCACGCCCACCCTGTGAGCCACCGGTCCGCTCCACTCCGTCAGATTCTTTGATTCCCATACCAGAATATCACGACTTCCCTCATATTGCGCCGCATGCCAGCCCTTCCCCGCGGCAATCCGCAGGTCCGTCGCAATGAGATAATATCTCTGTCCGTGGGTAACCCCCGATTCCGCCGCCCTTGCGGGCACACGGACCAGAAAGGGATCCCTGGCCCCCTTCTCCCCGATTCCGCTCTCCAGCACAGGGCTGCCGTCATTCAAATCACGCCAATGGAGCCCGTCGCGGCTGAGGGAAAAATAAATCTGCTCCCCGTTTTCCTGATCGCTTGTAAAATGCACAAATAAATATCCTGTATAGTTCATATCTTACCCATCCTCCTTCTGACGGCCTCTCTCCGTCGGCCCATCCTATCCTTTTCGTCCCCACAGACCCAGGACTCTTTCTATCCTCTCGTCCCCATAGCCCCCGGACTCTTCCTATCCTCTCGTCCCCACAAACCCCGGACTCTTCCTATCCTCTCGTCCCCACAGACCCAGGACTCTTCCTATCCTCTCGTCCCCACAGACCCAGGACCTTTCCTTCCTTCCGTTCCCAATCCAGGCTCTTCCTCCTCAATCCACCCGCATCCCCCTGCGGGCCATGATCTCCTTGAGACTCTCCTCATAGGGCGCCCTGGCAATGCCGTATTCCGTGACAATACCCTCAATCAGCCCGTGATCCGTCACATCAAAGGCCGGATTGTAGACCTTTACCCCCGGGGGAGCCATGGGCTCCCGATACCACATTTCCGTTATCTCCCCACCGGGCCTCTGCTCTATGTGAATCCCTTCCCCCCGGGGCGTGTCCATGTCAATGGTGGAGGTGGGGGCGCAGACATACACCGGAATCCCGTAATACCCAGCCACCGCGGCCACCACGGAGGTGCCGATCTTGTTTGCCGTATCTCCGTTTGCCGCCACCCTGTCGCAGCCCACAAACACCGCCTGGACCAGCCCCCCGGCCATGACGGAGCCGGACATATTGTCGCAGATTAAAGTCACATCCACCCCGGAGGCGTACAGCTCAAAGGCCGTCAGCCGGGCCCCTTGCAAAAGCGGCCTGGTTTCGTCCGCATACACGCGAAAGCCGTATCCCCTCTCCTGTCCCAAGTAAATCGGCGCAGTGGCCGTACCGTACCTCACGGCAGCCAGTCTGCCCGCATTGCAGTGGGTCAAAATGCCGTCCCCGGGGCTTAACAGTGTCAGCCCGTTTTCCCCGATTTTTTGGCATACTTTGATATCTTCGTCCCGAATGGCATGGGCCTCCAGACGAAGACGCTCCTTTACCTGCCCCACCGTCAGACCTTCCTCCCGCCCCGCCTGCAGGGCAACCCTCTCCATACGGCGCAGGGCCCAGGAGAGGTTCACCGCCGTGGGCCTTGCGGAATCCAGATATTGCTTCTGTTCGGCAAACTCCGCCATAAACGCATCGAAATCCTCCGTCTCCAGGCGGTTCGCCAGAAGGTATATCCCAAAGGCCGCCGTCACCCCGATGGCGGGCGCTCCTCTCACCCTGAGCTGATAGATGGCCTCCCATATCTCCTGCGCCGTCCGCAGAGATATCAGTTCGACTCTGCCGGGCAGCAAAGTCTGGTCTATAATGACCACGGCGTCATTTGCCTCGTCCAAAGCCACCGTATCCGTTTTCAATAAATTTACCGACGATTCCATATCCGCTCCGTTTCATCCGAATTTTGGCCTGTCTGACAGACGCCTCCAGCGCTGTCAATGATACCTGCCGTTCCACTCCGTACTATTCAATGGCAATTGCCCCTTCTGGCTTGCACATGGTCTCATTATATCATGTTCTCCGCCCTGTGCCTATCACATTTTCCCATTCTGTCCCCGGGCCTGAGCCCATCCAAAAATGCGGAAACGCAATACGGCATTCTCCAAACGGCTACTGCCGTTTCGTGTCTGGCAGTTCCCCCATCCTCCGGCTTTTTAGCGGGCAGACAAACGACCGCCCGTAATGCCGGGGCGGTCGTTTGTAAGCAACATTGAATATCTATGGAAAAATTATGTCCTGCTATTTCGCGGCAATGGCGGCCTTCAGCTTCTCCGTGAGCTGAGGAACGATCTTGTTCAGATCTCCCACAATGCCATAGTCGGCCACGTCAAAGATGGGAGCGTCCTCATCCTTGTTGATGGCCACGATCAGATCTGCCTCCTCCATGCCGGCCACATGCTGAATAGCGCCGGAAATGCCGATGGCAAAATACACCTGGGGACGCACCGTTTTTCCGGTCTGGCCCACCTGCAGATCCTTGGGCTTCCAGCCCGCATCCACCACGGCGCGGGAACAGCTCACCTGGCCTCCCAGAACCTCCGCCAGATCCTCCAGCATCTTGAAGTTCTCGGGGCTTCCCAGGCCGCGGCCGCCGGACACCAGAATCTTGGCATCCATAATATCCGCCACATTGGCAACTGCCTTCACCACTTCCCTGATGGTGACATATCTGTCGTTGGGCTCAAATCCGGGGTTAAACTCCTCCACCACAGCCTTGGCGCCCTTGATAGGCTCGATCTTCTGCATAACGCCGGGACGAACGGTGGCCATCTGAGGCCGGTTATCCGGACATGCGATAGTGGCAATGGTGTTGCCTCCAAAGGCGGGGCGGGTCATCAGGAGCTGATTGTGCTTCTGCTCCTTCCCGGGTATGGGATTTAAGGGGAAATCGCCGATATCCAGCTTGGTGCAGTCGGCGGTCAGGCCGGTGGCAACCCTGGCGGATACGGTGGGGCCCAGATCACGGCCGATGGCGGTAGCGCCCACCAGCATAATGTCGGGCTTATACTTGTTGATCACGGAGGAAAGGGCATGGGCGTAAGGCTCCGTCCTGTAAACCTCCAGCGCAGGATCGTCCACAACGATTACCTTGTCCGCGCCGTACTCAGCCAGCTCATCCGCCAGCTCCTTGACACCGGAGCCCAAAAGCACCGCCGTCACCGTTTCATTCAAATCGCCAGCAAGCTCCTTTGCCTTTCCAAGCAGTTCAAAGGAAATACCGCTGATCTGGTTATCTACCTGCTGAGCGAAGACATATACGCCTTTGTATTCTTCCAAACTCATGACTTACCTCCTAGATAATGTGTTTTTCTGCTAACTTGTCAACGATATAGCTCACCGCATCCTCGGGAGATTCGGGAACCACCTTCTCGCCGGCTCCCTTGCGCACCTTGTCGGAAGCCTTCGCAATCTTGGTGGGTGATCCTGCCAGGCCCAAATTGGAATCCTCCACGTCCTTCAGCTCCGCTCTGCCCCAGGTGGTGATCTGTGCGGCACAGGCCTCAAAGATACCGCCGGGAGTCATGTAGCGGGGCTCATTCAGCTCGGACAGCGCAGTGATCAGGCAGGGCATCTTCGCCTCCAGCACATGATATCTGTCGTCATACTGACGCTGCACCACTACCTTATCCCCGTCAATCTTGATATCCTGGGCGTAGGAAATAACGGGAATGCCCAGGTGCTCCGCGATCTGAGGCCCCACCTGCGCCGTGTCTCCGTCAATCGCCTGACGGCCGGTGATGATCAGATCGTAATCCAGGTTACGAATAGCTCCCGCAATAGTGGTGGAGGTAGCCCAGGTGTCCGCTCCGCCCAGCACTCTGTCGGTCACCAGAATCCCGTTGTCCGCGCCCATGGCGATAGCCTCCCGCAGCACATCCGCCGCCTTGGGAAGTCCCATGGTGAGCACAGTCACCTCGGCGTCATACTGATCCTTTAATCGAAGGGCGGCCTCTAAGCCCGCCTTGTCATCCGGGTTCATAATAGCCAGCATTGCTGCCCTGTCCAGCGTTCCGTCGGGATTGAATTTCACGCCGCCCTTGGTATCCGGAACCTGCTTCACACAAACGATAACTTTCACGTCAGTTTACCTCCCTGTTTACTTTAATAAATTAGAAGAGATGACCATACGCTGAACCTCGGAGGTTCCCTCGTAAATCTCTGTGATTTTTGCGTCTCTCATCATGCGCTCCACCTCATACTCCCTGATGTAGCCGTAGCCGCCGTGGAGCTGGACCGCCTTGGTAGTAACCTCCATGGCAACCTCCGCCGCGTACAGCTTCGCCTGGGCTGCCTCCACAGAGTAGGATATCTTCGGATTCTTGACATACTCCGCTTTCTTCATGGCAGCCTGATATACCAAAAGCTTTGCCGCCTCCACCTTTGTGGCCATATCGGCGAGCTGGAACTGAGTATTCTGGAAACCGGATATGGACTTGCCGAACTGCTTTCTCTCCTTGGTGTACGCCACGGTTCTTTCCAATGCGCCCTCCGCAATGCCGAGAGCCTGTGCCGCGATGCCGATACGGCCGCCGTCCAGAGTGTGCATTGCTATGTTGAAGCCCTTGCCCTGCTGTCCCAGGAGATTCTCCTTGGGAATGCGGCAGTCGGTAAAGATCAGCTCATAGGTGGACGAGCCTCTGATACCCATCTTATTCTCCTTGGTTCCGAAGGTAAAGCCGGGGGTTCCCTTCTCCACGATAAAGGCGGAAATCTCCTTCAAAAATCTTCCGCGCTTCTCAATCTTTCCCGTCACGGCGAAGATCACGTACACATCGGCCTCCTTGCCGTTGGTGATAAAGCATTTGGAGCCGTTTAACACCCACTCGTCCCCGTCCAGCACAGCCTTGGTCTGCTGTCCCTGGGCGTCGGTTCCCGCGCCGGGCTCCGTCAGGCCGAAAGCGCCCAGCTTCTCGCCCTTTGCCAGGGGAATCAGATACTTCTGCTTCTGCTCCTCCGTGCCGTAGGTCTGGATGGGATCACAGCACAGGGAGGTATGAGCGGACACGATAACGCCCGTGGTGCCGCAGACCTTAGACAGCTCCTCCACGCACATCACATAGGTCAGGGGATCGCAGCCCTGTCCGCCGTACTCCTTGGGAACGGGAATGCCGAGGAAACCGTACTTTGCCATCTTATCCACGGTCTCCCTGGGGAATTTTTCCGTCTCGTCCACCTCGATGGCCAGAGGCTTCGCTTCGTTCTCGGCGAACTCTCTGAACAGAGCGCGCGCCATTTCATGTTCTTTGCTCAAAGTAAAATCCATGATCTCATATTCCTCCACATATTTTTATATAAGTCGATTATTTGCTATAGTCGTAGAAGCCGGCGCCGGTCTTCTTGCCCAGCTTGCCCGCCCGGACCATCTTCCTCAAAAGAGGGGAGGGAGCATACTTGGAATCGCCGGTCTCGCTGTAGATAACCTCCATGATAGCCAGCACGATATCCAGGCCGATGTAATCGCCCAGAGCCAGAGGTCCCATGGGATGGTTCGCCCCAAGCTGCATGGCGGTGTCGATGTCCTTTACATTTGCCACGCCGGCGGCGTACACATTGATCGCCTCGTTGATCATGGGAATCAGGATCCTGTTCACCACAAATCCTGCCGCCTCGTTCACCTCAACGGGAGTCTTTCCGATCTCTGTGGCGATGGTTTTGATCTTCTCCACCAGCTCGGCGGGAGTGTTGGCCCCGGCAATCACCTCAACCAGCTTCATCCTGTCCGCGGGATTGAAGAAATGCATCCCGATCAGGGGGCGGTCCAGCCCTGCGCCCATCTCGGTGATGGACAGGGAGGAGGTGTTGGAGGCAAAAATGCAGTCCGCGGGAACGATGGCCTGCAGCTCCTTAAAGGTGGTCTTCTTGATCTCCATATTCTCGGGAGCCACCTCGATCACCAGATTTGCCTCGGTACAGATATCCTTTAATCCGGTGGAAATCTTTCCGGCGATCTCATCCGCCTTCTCCTGGGTGATCTTCTCCTTGCCCACCAGGAAATTCAGATTTTTCAGGATTCTGGCCTTGCCGTTGTCCGCAAATTCCTGCTTGATATCGCACAGATAAACCTCATATCCGTCCGTCATGGCAAAAGCCTGTGCAATCCCGGCGCCCATGGTGCCTGCTCCGATAATACCTACTTTCATGATCAGTCCTCCTTGTTTATGTTTATAATCTCTTCAGGGCGGTCCGGACCGCCCCATTTGCCTGTATGTTCCGTTCCTAACAATTCTTAAAGGGCTCCTTCACCTTCTCCTTGTTCTTGTCAAGGAAAAAGGCCATGCCGTACCTCTGATCCTCCGTCTCGAAGCATCCGCCAAACAGCTTCTCCTCGATCACCAGAGCCTCCTCCATGGATGCGTCCAGACCGTCATTTATGGCTTTCTTGCAGTTGCGGACAGCGATGGGCGCATTTTTGGCGATGGAAACCGCCATCTTCTCCGCAGCGGGAAGCAGCTCCTCCTTAGGATAAACCCCATTCACCAGCCCGATCCTACAGGCCTCATCCGCCTTGATGTTGCGTGCGGTATAAATCATCTGCTTTGCCATTCCGGCGCCCACCAGGCGGGCAAGCCTCTGAGTGCCGCCGAAGCCGGGCGTGATCCCCAGGCCTACCTCGGGCTGGCCGAACACGGCGTTGTCGGAACAGATTCTGATATCGCAGCTCATGGCAAGCTCGCAGCCGCCCCCCAGAGCAAAACCGTTCACCGCCGCAATCACGGGAATGGGAAAGGTCTCGATTCTGCGGAACACATCGTTGCCCTTCTTGCCGAAGGCCTCTCCCTCAGCCTTGGTGAGGGTGCTCATCTCCCCGATATCCGCCCCCGCCACGAAAGATTTCTCCCCCGCTCCGGTGATGATCAGGCAGCGCACCTCATCCAGATTCACTCCGTCCAGAGCGGCGCCAAGCTCGTCAAGCACCTGAGAATTCAATGCGTTCAGCGCCTTCTCACGGTTGACGGTGAGAACGGCGTACGCGCCCTTCTGTTCATATAATATATAATCCATTTTTCTCCTTTCCCGGGTCAAACACGCCCGGTTTACAACAAAGAGAATACCCCGCCGCAATGGTATTGGTATTCTCTTTGCCATATACTATAAGATTAATCCTCGATCTTAACGATAGTGGAACAGCCCATGCCGCCGCCGATGCACAGAGTGGCAAGTCCTGTCTTCGCGCCCCTTGCCTGCATCTCGTGAAGCAGAGTCACCAGAATACGGCAGCCGGAAGCTCCCACGGGATGCCCCAGAGCGATAGCGCCGCCGTTGGGGTTGAGCTGCTTCTCCACGTCGATGCCCAGATCCTTGCCCACTGCAACGGACTGTGCGGCAAACGCCTCGTTGGCCTCAATGATATCGAAGTCCTCGATCTTCATTCCGGTCTTTGCCATCACCTTCCTGGTGGACGCCACGGGACCGATGCCCATCACCTCGGGACGAACGCCTGCCAGCGCGCCGGCAACAAAGGTAGCCATGGGCTTCACGCCCAGCTCCTTCGCCTTCTCCTCGCTCATCACCACGATGGCAGCCGCGCCGTCGTTGATGCCGGAAGCGTTGCCTGCCGTCACGAAGCCGCCCTGATTGATGGGGCGCAGCTTCGCCAGACCCTCGATGGTGGAACCGTGCCTGGGACCCTCATCCGTGTCAAATACGATGGTCTCCTTTTTCTTCTTAACCTCTACGGGAACGATCTCCGCCTTGAAAGCGCCGTTTTTCTGGGCCTCCTCGGCCTTCTGCTGGCTCTTTAACGCGAACGCGTCCAGCTCCTCGCGGGTCAATCCCCACTCCTCACAGATATTGTCGGCGGTTCTGATCATATGATAGTCGTTGAAAGCGTCCCACAGAGCGTCCTTGATCATGGTATCCACCAGAGTTCCGTTGTTCATCCTGTATCCGTAACGGGCCTGGGGAATGGCATAGGGAGCCATGGACATATTCTCCATGCCGCCGGCCACCACAATATCGGCGTCCCCGGCCATAATCATCTGTGCGGCCTGGTTCACGCAGTTTAAGCCGGATCCGCACACCACGTTCATGGTGACTGCGGGCACCTCGATGGGAAGCCCTGCCTTGATGGATGCCTGACGGGCCACGTTCTGTCCCTGCCCCGCCTGAATCACACAGCCCATATAAACCTGATCCACCGCTTCCGGAGCCACGCCGGCCCTCTTTAAAGCTTCCTTAATTACAATAGCGCCCAGCTCAACCACGGGAGTGGTGCTGAGGGTTCCGCCCATAGTGCCGATAGCGGTGCGGCATGCGCCGGCCAATACTACTTTCTTCGCCATTCCAATTTCCTCCCATTCATTCTTTTCGTACGCAGAGCCTGCGGCCTGTATCTGCCAGCCAAAATCATGGGGACAATACCGCGCAGCTCCTGCCATTTGCTCGCGTATATTGTATCATAGGGCCAAATCTTTTGCAATATTTAATTTGACAAAAAAATAACAATATCAGGGCTTGTGCACCACCAATATTTCCCTGCTCTGCAAAAACCAGCATCTTATCTCATAGCCGCCGTAAATCACAAGCTTTTCGGCGATTTCCCGCATACGCCCATTCAGCCTGTGGTACATAATATCCCTCTGCCAGCGGATACCGCTGATATATTCCCTTTCCCTGGAATTCAGACAGGCAAGAAGCTCCTCCCACCTGGCGGGCTCCCGCCTTTCAAACGCTCCGAAATGACATTCCAAATAGGCGTTTTCCTCCCCGTTTTCATCGATCAGGCTTAAAAACCGGGCGCTGATCCGGTCTATGTGGGCCGCCGAAAGCGTGGTGCTTCGCATCTGCTCCGGTTCTGCCGGCAGACTCTCCCGCAAAATTCCAGACTCCGACAGATGACGGTATACAGCCTTCTCCACCCTGTCCCGGGGAGTGGGAAAGGCCAGCTTCCCCATGATCTGATCCACCGAGTACCCCAGATCCGACAGATGGCGGATAGCCCCTCCGCTAGCCGCCTCAAACATAAAATCCGACAATGCCTGATTAAAATAGTCCTTACCGCTCATTTGCCCTCAAATCCTTGATGAAGATAATCACCTGGTTCTGCGCCTCGCCGTTCCTGTAGGATATGTATTCCGCCCTCGCCCGGCGGTAAGGCTCCTCCGGCTTCTCCCTCCGCAGATAAACCAGGGACTGCATGGTCTGCCCCTCCGCCACCTGTTTCCTCAGGTTGTCTATGCGGAATATCTCCAGAAACGCCTCCCGGTAGTCCGGCCGTATCAGCTCCGCCTCCTCCTGCCAGATACCGTAATCAGCCGGTCCGCTCCCGGGACAGGACAAGCGCTCCCCGCTCCTCCAATCCCAGGGACAGCCCTTCATAAAGAAGCACTTTTCCGTGTTCAGGTCCAGCATGGCGATCTTGTAATAGGATCGGGCCAGATGCTCCACCACGCCGGACAAAAGCTCCCGCTGGACCTCCAGTTCCGTCTCCCTCCTGTGTCCCGCATCCACATCCTCCACAATGCCCAGCACCCACGTCAGTCTGCCTGTGACCGATTTAACCGGCGTCATGCGGCAACTGCAAAAACGATAATTCCCCTCCGCATCCTTGAGCCTTACCTCCGAAGCATAGACCTTCCCCCGCTTCACATCCTCTATCTGCTGATTGATTACGGGAAAATCCTCCAAATGCACCAGACTCTCCAGACCGAGATTTCTCTCCGCCGCATTGAAAGTATGATTTGCGTCGCCCAGCCAGCGAAGTGTCCTGTCGGACAGCGAATATTCAAATACGAGATTGCCGTTGGCCTCCATCAGCGAGCGGTTTAACTGATTCTCCAGATCCATGTCAGAATACCTGACGCGGACGGCTCTGTTGAAACAGAATACCAATATAACAAAACCTGTTGACACCCCCAAAGTCAACAGGACACATCCTCTCAGAGCCACGGCTCCCGCTTCACCGGAAATCTCACCCCTCATGCTCAGGAAACAAAGCATACCGATGGCAAAACAGACCATATAGCCTACCGCGCCGATGCCGACCCACAACCGGACCGATTTACTCTTTGTCATCAAGAACGCTCCCCTCTACACTTTTAAGATTTCCTTTATCGTACCACAAAATACGACAATACGCAATCCCTTACACCCCGGCTTCGCTCCGAATCCGCTCGAAATCCCCCGGTGTGAAGCGATGGTATACAATGTGCCCCATCTCCTCCTTCAGACAATAGTAATAGCCGTCAATCCCCGGATCCGAAAAGTGAAGCGCCATATCGAATCCCAATTTCCCGGCAGCCTCCAAAGACAGGCGCTCACAGACATACTCCCTGTCAAAACGTGCAAACAGCCCGCAGATATCCTGCGGGCTGCAGTGAGGTCCGGCCTCAAGCAGAGCTATGAGCGCCGACAAAAAAGCCGGAGCCTCCACATGGAGGCAGACATATTCCACCCCCCGGGGCGGCACTCCCACCTCTATATTCTCCCCGTGCAGCGCAAAGGTAAGAGGCCCCAGCACGCATTCCCCCGCGAAGCTGCGCCGCAGCAGCCCGACCATCTCCTCCCCCTCCGAAATCTGCGTCCCCATCAGTTCGTTTAACGAGGTCAGCGGATAATACAGCCGCACGGTCTCCCTGACATATCCCAGCTTTAGCTGGGCCTCCTTGATCTGATCCTGCATATTGGACAAAAGCGCTTCCTTTCCCATGCTCTCACCCGTCCTTTCTCACGCTCAGACATCTAACCGCATTTAACACCGCCAGCACCATGACCCCCACGTCCGCGAAGATCGCCATCCACATATTGGCAACCCCCATGGCTCCCAGTATCAGACAGACAAACTTCACGCCCAGGGCAAACACGATGTTTTCCCTTACGATCCGCAGGCATTTCCGGGAGATGCCCATGGCCAGCGCGATCTTCATGGGATTATCGTCCATCAGAACGATATCCGCCGCCTCGATGGCCGCGTCGGAGCCCAGAGCCCCCATGGCAATTCCGATATCTGCCCGGGAGAGCACCGGAGCGTCATTGATACCGTCCCCCACAAAGGCAAGCTTTTCCTTCCCCTTCTTCTGCGCAAGCAGCGCTTCCACCCGCTCCACCTTGTCTGCGGGCAAAAGCTCTCCGTACACTTGATCCAGGCCCAGTCTGCCCGCCGTATACTCCGCCACGGCCCTGCTGTCCCCCGTGAGCATCACAGTACTTTTGACACCTGCGGCCTTCAGCGCTGCGATGGCCTCCGCCGACTGCTCCTTCTCCACATCGGAGATCAAAATGTATCCGCAATAGACACTGTCCCGGGCCACATGCACCACGGTGCCCGCCTCCTCCGGTTCCCGGCAGGATACTCCCAGGGTCCTCATCAGCTTTCCGTTGCCCGCCGCCACTCTGACGCCGTCCACCAGCGCCGTCACACCCTGACCGCCGATCTCCTCCACATCGGTGACCAGACTGCGGTCCACCGTGCGAACGCAGGCCTCCTGCAGGCTCTTGCTGATGGGGTGGGAGGAATAGCTCTCCGCACAGGCCGCGTCATACAACAGCCCGTCTCTTTGGAGCCTTTGCGCCTGGGCTCCCGCCTCCGGAGCCGGGTAATTGTCCGAGGGCTGCACCTTCGTCACCTGAAACACTCCCCGGGTCAGGGTTCCCGTCTTGTCAAACACCATATATTTCGTCTCGGAGAGGGCCTCCAGATAGTTGGAGCCCTTCACCAAAATCCCGTTGGCGCTGGCCGCTCCGATTCCCCCGAAGAAGCTTAGGGGGATGGAAACCACCAGGGCACAGGGGCAGCTTATCACCAGGAAGGTCAGGGCGCGGATCACCCAGATCCCCCAGGCAGCCGGATTTCCCAGGAGCAGGTTCAAAACAGGGGGCAGAACCGCCACCGCCAGAGCGCCAAAACACACCGCGGGAGTATAGTATTTCGCAAATCGGGTGATGAAATTCTCCGTGGGGGATTTCTTCATGCTGGAATTCTCCACCAGATCCAAAATCTTGGACACCGTGGACTCTCCAAATTCCCTGGTGGTGCGTATTTTCAAAAGCCCCGTCAAGTTCACGCAGCCGCTGATAATGTCGTCCGCCTCCCCCACGCTTCTGGGTACGCTCTCTCCGGTCAGCGCGCTGGTGTTCAAGGTGGAATGCCCCGCCACCACCACGCCGTCTATGGGAACCTTCTCCCCGGGCTGCACCACAATCACCGTGCCGATCTCCACATCGTCGGGATCCACCTGAATCAGATTACCCTGCTCATCCTCCACATTCGCACTGTCCGGACGGATATCCATGAGAGCGCTGATATTGCGGCGGCTCCTGCCCACCGCCACGCTCTGGAACAGCTCTCCCACCTGATAAAACAGCATTACCGCCGCTCCCTCCACATACTCTCCCAGGAGGATGGCCCCCACCGTGGCCACCGCCATGAGAAAATTCTCGTCAAAGATCTCTCTGTGGATGATGCCCAGAGCAGCCTTTCGCAGAATATCATAGCCTATGACCAAATAGGGAACCAGGTATAGTATAAGCCTGGCCCATCCCGTCACCGGCGCAAAGTGCAGTGCAGCCAGCAGAAAAAAAGCAATCAGAATGCGGTACAGCACTCTTTTTTGTTTCTTCGTCATCTCCCTCACCTCCAGACAGCGACTGTCCGAAAAACCCCGCCGCTGCCGTATCTATATTTATACGGACAGGCCTGCCAAATCAGACTTCACAGAAAGATCTCGCAGTCGGACTCCACCTTCTTGCAGGCCTTCGCCACCCGCTCCATCACGGCTCTCTCGTCGCTGCCCTCGGCAAACTCCACCTTCATCTTCTGCGTCATAAAGCTCACTACGGCCTCCTCGACGCCCTCCACCTTCTTTGCGGCCTCCTCCATCTTCAGGGCACAGGCCGCGCAGTCAACCTCGATCTTGTAAGTTTTCTTCATCTTTCCCTCTCACTTCCGCCGCATAAACGGCACAATCCCGCTGTGAACCCCGAAGGAGCCGAAAAACGGTCCCGCTTACTACGGTTCACAAATCTGTCCTTTGGTTACATATGAATCATTGTTCATATGTTTATATTACCATATCATCCGGAGATGTCAAGAGGGTTTCGGAAAAATGTTCCGGAAACGGTTGTCAACTTTATCCCGAGACATTATAATGATACACAGACATAAATATGATACAGAAGAACAGCAAAACAAACCGGAAAAGGAATTTAAATCATGGGTAAATATTTTGGAACCGACGGCTTCCGTGGGGAAGCCAACAAAAACCTCACCGCAGACCACGCTTACCGCATCGGCCGCTTCCTGGGCTGGTACTACAGACACGGTGAGACCTCCGACCCTGCCGACAAATGCCGCGTGGTCATCGGCAAGGACACCCGCCGTTCCTCCTATATGTTTGAGTATGCGCTGGTTGCAGGCCTCACAGCGTCCGGCGCGGATGCCTACCTGCTCCATGTAACCACCACCCCCAGCGTTTCCTACGTGACCAGAACGGACTCCTTTGACTGCGGAATCATGATCTCGGCCAGCCATAATCCCTACTATGACAACGGAATCAAGCTGATCAACGCAAACGGGGAGAAGATGGACGAAGAAACCATCCTGGAGATCGAAAAATATCTGGATGACCCCTCCGGGGAAATCCCCTACGCCGAGAGAGCCCGGATCGGCCGCACGGTGGACTACGCCGCCGGGCGCAATCGCTATATCGGCTATCTGATCTCTCTGGCCACCCGCTCCTACCAGGACAAAAGGGTGGGCTTAGACTGCGCCAACGGCAGCGCCTGGATGATCGCCAAGAGTGTATTTGACGCCCTGGGAGCCAAAACCTATGTCATCAACAATGACCCCAACGGACTGAATATCAATACGGACTGCGGCTCCACCCATATAGAGAATCTGCAAAGCCATGTGGTGGAGAACGGGCTGGACGTGGGCTTTGCCTTTGACGGCGACGCGGACCGCTGTCTGTGCGTGGACGAGAAGGGAAATCTGGTGGACGGCGACGCCATCCTCTACATCTACGGCTGCTACATGAAGGAGCGGGGCAAGCTCTACGGAAACAAAGTGGTCACCACCGTCATGTCCAATTTCGGCCTCTACAAGGCATTCGACGCCGCGGGCATAGAATACGAAAAGACCGCAGTGGGCGACAAATACGTCTACGAAAACATGGTGCAGAACGGCTACCGCCTGGGCGGAGAACAGTCGGGGCATATAATTTTCAAAAAGTACGCCACCACCGGGGACGGTATCCTCACCGCCATCAAAATGATGGAGGTGATGCTGGAGAAGAAGACTCCACTGAGCAAGCTGGCCTCCCCTCTGAAAATCTATCCCCAGGTGTTGAAGAACATCGCTGTGACAGACAAGGCTGCGGTTCGCAGTGACCCTGACGTGCAGCAAAAGGTAAATGATATTGCCTGCCGCCTGGGCGACAACGGCAGAATTTTGATGCGGGAAAGCGGCACGGAGCCTTTGATTCGGGTTATGGTGGAGGCCGACACGCTGGAGGCCTGCCAGTCCAATGTGGATGAGGTCATCGACCTGATCCGGTCCAAGGGGTACGCCGCTGAGTCCTGAGACCGTATATGCCCATAAAGACGGGATTTCACCGGACAGCTTCACGGAAAAACCTGAGAAACTTTAAGGGGCCTGCACATTACCGAAACTGTGCAGGCCCCTTCCCATTCCCATAAATGTTAAACGATACACCGGTGTACTGACACACTAGTATAATAGTTTTTAAATAACTGGACTATATTTTTGTTCCATAGTACAATGTATATATCAATTGATGGAGGCATTGTACTTATGGGAAGAAAATCAAGTATTATCAATCTTACTGCAGAAGA
>CATLGW010000018.1 GCA_949948715.1 uncultured Lachnospiraceae bacterium
AGGGCGATCTTTGAATACATAGAAGGCTGGTATAACCGCAAACGGATCCATAGCGCCATCGGTTATAAAACGCCCCAGCAAAAGGAGGATGAGGAACTTAGAAAAGCAGCGTAACCTTTCAACTTTTGTTGTCTAAAGTATTGACATAAGTCCACTGGAAATAAAAAAAAAGTAGCTGATTGTCTGTTAAGATAATCGCTACCTAAAGGTAAAAAATATTCAGTTTTTACATCATTTTTGTTCTGATTTCCCCCGACAAATGGGAATTTAAAGGGATAACATTATCTTTTTTATTTCATCAGTCTTTTCTGATAATTCTTTTGTTCCATCTATTATGTAATCCGATGATGGCAAAACATCCTTTATCATTTGAATATAAGCAATTCTGGCATACTTGAGATATAGTTCCATATTTTGTCTTATTTCATCACCTGTGGCATTACCCATATCACGCAAAATTCTTCTTGCCATTGCAATATCTAATGGAGTATCTATAAAAATTGCACAATCAATATATTGGCTTAATGCCTTATGGCAGTATGCAAAAGGATAATCTAACAGCAAGTATTCACAATCTGAGTTTTTCTTTATTTCAAGAATATCTTTTATCAACGGATGCAAATTCCATACATTATAGTCCGCTCCTTGCTTTGTCCAAGTATAGAAATCATCAACTTCACCTTCAAAAGAATATTCATCAAAATGGAGAGATTTTGTACTTGGAATTTGTTTTTTCAATTCATTTACAATAGTTGTTTTTCCACCTGCTGTTACAGCAGCAATTGAAATTATCTTCATTTTTTATACCATATAACCTTTCTTATACAACTCTCGATTTGTCAAATTGTTCAATGTCATTATCTTACCACAAACGCATACACAATTCCATTAAATTTTGCTTAACCTCCATTTGCTCTATTCTTTGCAATCATCATCTGCTTTGCGCGCTCCCTCTGCTCTGTGCTGACTGCCCTCGGCTTACGGTAGCTGACGTATGATTTCGGAAAGGAATAGGTCTTAGATACCTCGTCCTGCCCTGTCAGCTTGTATGTGTCGGGAAAATCGACAACAAGCGTGTCAAGTTTCCGCATAACTACCTTATCCCTTGTATAGAGGATGGCGGTTCGCTCTCCTGCGTTATAATTGAGAATGCTTTCCTGCTCGTAGCGTGATAGTTTCATAATTCCATATCCCCCTTTCCCTTGCTGTAGATTCTGTGCTTTTTTCCCTCGGCAACTGCCGGCTGTTTTGCCTGTTCCTTTGCTCTGGCTAACCTTACCGCTATGGAATGGTCACGCTCGGTCAGTTTCCGTCTTTTGGTGGTTGTGGTCAGTTCCGCACAAGTTTCTTCTGACAGGGCATTTAATTTCTTTAAGGTGTCGCTTACTATCTGCTTGGTGTCGCTGTCCTTTATCTGTGGCAGGATTGCGGATAAATGGGCGCACGTTTCCGCTTTGCTCTGTTCCCCAAATTGATAGATTAGATTGATTTCATCAACGTTGAAAGGTATCTGAAAATTTGCGCCCTCACATAAACGCTCCACGCCCACGCACTTAGGAATATTTCTTGTCAGTTCGTAATTATCCCTCGCAGTGACTGTTCCATGATTGTCGGTCTGCCTTACCTCTACTTTGAACTGGCTTTTCTGTTCCAACACAAGCCACTGGAATTTGTCGTTTTCTTTGGTGAATACAGTCTGATGCGCATTGGAATGTGTCTTGCTGCGGATATATTTGTCGGTGGTGCTGTAATAGTCCAAAATCTGCTGTTTCTGCTTTTTGTTCATGGTATTTGCCCTCCTGTGGTATGGATTGATTGATATGCTTGATTGGTTTCAGTGCTGGTAAATGATTTTCTTCCGTTAATTGTCGGGAGATTGGATTGCGGAATACCATTGACGGGTATTTCTCTGCTTGGGGAAATGGTTTCATTCCCTACGGTAATTAACGCATGAAAAAAGACTACAACCATTGTCATAGCCTTTTCCTACAAAACCCATTTTTACATTACCGCCTGTCTGCCTGCCTTCGGTATGTTCGGCACTCCTGCATGGAAGTATATGCCTTTCTCCCTGTCCTC
Source organism: uncultured Lachnospiraceae bacterium (assembly GCA_949948715.1). Taxonomy (GTDB): domain Bacteria; phylum Bacillota; class Clostridia; order Lachnospirales; family Lachnospiraceae; genus Acetatifactor. The sequence continues at coordinate 2,080 of CATLGW010000018.1, forward strand.
GGCTCTTATCTGCTCCTTTTGGCTTTCAATCTGCGCCTTTTTCTTTGCCTTGGTGCGTTCCTCATATTCTTTCTGTTTCCCGTTGGCTTTCCGTTTCAGATAATTCTGATGCAGTCGGTCTTTTCTCGCCTCTTTCTTCCGTATTTCCTCCAGTTCTTCGGGTGTCGGCTCTTTCTCCGCCATAGTCGGCGGTATGTATTCCCCGATAAAGTTAAAATAAATCTCTATCTTCTGTGTGGTATCGGCACTTCCTTTTCGGTCACGTTCATATACGACTATTTTCTCCACAAACTCATTCAGCATAAGCGTTGTCATTTCCTCTGCGTTGCTGTACCTCTCAACTAACTTTAGGAAACGTGCGGCAGATTTGCGGTCATTTTCATACTGTGTCTGTTCTGCCTTATAACTGTTTACCTCATCCTGTAACTGCTCCTGCTCGCCCTCATATTGATTATAGAGCATGGTATAACGCTTGTCTGATAACTTCCCCAATGCGTTGTCTTCGTAAATCTTCGCAATCAGCACTTCCAGTTCCCCGATACGCTTTTCACACACTGTCATGCGTTTTCTCTGCCCGGTAAAGTCTACGGTCTGCCTGTCCTCAATATGCGATTGTATTTCTTCCGCAAAACGCTCTTTATCAAGACTGGCATACTGTATAACCTCTTTTATGGTCTTTGCCACTATCTCCATGACGTGATCCGCTTTGATACGATGCGCTGACCGGCACAATGTCCCGACTGGCTGTTTTGCATAATTTCCGCATACATACATGGGAACACGCTTTCCGTTGTTTACCCTGTGGACATACATCTTGCCGCCGCAATCGGCACAATACATCAATCCTGTAAGCGGGTGCGCTTCGCCCCAGCCGTCGGGATAACGCCTTACCTGGCCTCTGATACGCTGTACATTGTCGAAGGTTTCCTGGTCTATGATAGGCTCATGGGTGTCCTCAAAGATTAACCACTGGTCCTTATCTACATAATGGCTCTTTTTGTCCTTAAAATGCTTGCGTGTCTTGAAGTTTACCGTATGCCCTAAGTATTCATGTTTCTGTAAAATATGCGCTATGGTGGAACTCGTCCACTTGTAGGGATATTTAATCTCCCTGTTCTGCCACAATCCCACGCCCAACTGCGCTTGGTGGTAGGCAGGAATGGGGATATGCTCGGCTGTGAACAGCGTTGCAATCTGATACGGACCGTAGCCCTCCAAAGTCATTCGGAATATCCGTCTGACAATGGGCGCTGCCTCTTCATCAATTACCCATTGGTTTTTGTCTGTACTGTCTTTCAGATAACCATATGGCGGACTGCTCGCAACGTGCTTTCCGCTTTCTCCCTTTGCCTTAAATGTGGACTTGATTTTCTTGCTGATGTCCTTTGCATAGTATTCATTGATTACATCGCGGAAGGGAAGGAAATCATCATCAAAGCCCGAACCCGTGTCAACGCCCTCGTTGACCGCAATCAATCTCACATTCGCCCTGCGCAACGGCTCCCGCAACATTCCCATCTGCACATAATTTCTTCCCAGACGGCTCATATCTTTCACAATGATTGTTCCGATATTGCCTTTCTCAACCTCTGCAAGCATGGCTTGCAATCCCTCACGCTCAAAGGTCGTGCCGGAGATTCCGTCATCGGTAAAGTGGCGTATGCCCGTAAAACCATTCTTTTCCGCATAATCCTCAAGCATTGCCTTTTGGTTGGATATGCTGTTGCTCTCACCCTGTAACTCATCATCATGGCTCAATCTCTCATATAGTGCTGTTAAATCGTGACTCATAATCAATTTCCTCCTTTCCGCCAGTACCGCATAAATGCTATGCTGTGGCTCTTTTGTATTTATTTTGATTAAGAAGTCTTTTATAGTTTATAACTCCGCTGGCCAGCTTGTACTTTTTGTACTGCTTCACGGCGAAACAGTCCGGCTTTCTCTTTTCCAGCCCGGCGAACATATAGTCCACCGCGTTCATAAAATCGTCATCGTCCTCCTTGACCTCCATGCCGGAAATCATGTCAACAAGGGTGTTCATGTTCCTGTCCTCGGCGGGGCCCTCGAAGATGATATAGGCGATAAGGGCACAGTATAAAAGCGTTTCTGATTTTGTCCAGAACGGGTCGCCCTCCTTGCCCTCGCCTTTGGTGTTGGCTATTAAGGTATTGACGAATTTCAGAATGTCGGCCTCGTTGCGGATATACGCTAACGGGTTATAGTGCATGGAGCGGGAAAAATCAATGCTGTTAAAAACCTTGATTTTAAATCCCTTTTTCTTTTGCAGGAAAAAGCACGCCTGCTCCAGCACCCCGCCTTTTGGGTCTACCACCACATAGGAGGAATGGGCCTGCAGAAGCTGGGGCGTGAGCCAGAACCGGGTCTTGCCGGAGCCGGCGGGCCGGGTGTTGGTGGTGAGAAACTCCGTCCCGGTCAGAATGATGTTGTTCTCAAACCTGGGGTCGGTGAACGGCTTGATGTCTTTTTCCGTTCCCCATGAAGCGTTTTGTCAAGTGCTTTTTTGAGTTATTGACGGAAAACTTTTCGGCATGGTGGGAAACAGGGGCAGAAAAAGGGGCGCAAAACGCGCCTGTGGACGGTTAGAAGCCGTTTTCGTGGGCAGGTAGTATAAAACCCTTACCCTGTGGATTTCCGCGTCTGCAATGCCTTAAAAATCAAGCCTTTTCAAGCCCTATTGCGTAACACTCCATTCTGTTCTTTGGGAGAGGTCGGGGGTGCGGGGGCAGAGCCACCGCAAAACCTAACGACTACCGCCGCAGTAGTGCAGACGGTTTTGCCGTTAGAATGAAGCAGACGAAAACGGGGGCAGGATTTTTTTATCCTGTTCCCCGTTTTCGGCGGCGAAATGGCAACGGCAAAAATCCAGACGGTCAAGGGTTTAAGAGTGGAGATTTTTTCGCGCCCTTTGCGAAAAAATACTACTCGTCCCTTGACGGTTTGGATAGTCGGAACGGACGTAGAAAGGGGATTGTTTTTCGTCATTAGGTATGGTATAATTTTCCCCAGTACAAACCGATAAATTCCAGTTTTTAGAACTGTAGAAATCGGGATTTGGAGGTGATTGTTATGACGGAAACGATGGGTGTTGCGATTGGAATAGGTGTATTGGCACTTGTTTTTATATATCTTGGTTGTTTGATGTGGAAAAAGGAAAAAATCACTTTGCTTCATAGTTATCATTATGACAAAGTGTCTCCAAGTGATAAAAAGGTTTTTTGTAAAATATCAGGTTGGGGTGTTATCTTTATTGGAATTGGTCTTTTGGTGACTGTTATAATAATCGGTATAACAAATTCAGCGTTAAGTTTTATCGCTTTTGCATTGGGATTTGTTGTGGGATTGGCATTGCTGATTTATGCAGGAGTAAAATATAACCGCTAATAGAGAAGAAACTTCCTGTTTATCGTTCTAATAAAACTCCAAAACAGGGCGGAGGAGATAAGCATTGACTATCTCGCCGCCCTGTCTGTTCTCGTTTTTAATACTCCATATCCTGCGCCCTGTGGGGTTGCTGTTCCTGCCGCAAGATACTGTAAACGCTCTTTCTGATTTTCTCCGCTTCTTTTACTTCCTCTTTCAATGCAAGATACCGCTTTTCGCTGTTGTGAATAAGATTTGCTCGGCTTCGGTCAGCGGCTTCTTTCCCTTACACTTGAAATAAATGTCGGCTTGCTCTAAGTGCTTTTTCAGAGTGGCAAGCCGCCGTTCAACGGGTTTTAGTTTCCCTTGAATATCCAGTTGTTCCCCTATCACACAAATCACAATCGGGATTTGAGGAGGTTGCCATTATGAAAGCAATTTTTGTCAGACACGGAAAAGATGACGATAGATACCGAGGTGGGTGGAGCAATTTAGACCTGATTCCCGAAGGAGTAGAACAAGCAAAAAGACTTGCCAAATTTCTAAAGGACAATAATGATGATTATAACATTACTGAAATTATATCAAGCGATTTGCCAAGAACAATGTCCACTGCTAACCTTATATCAGCCCAATTCGGATTTGCGGTTCAAAAGGAATTTCGGTTGAGGGAAACAAACAATGGGGATTTAGCCGGAATGTTGAATGACACAGCGCTTGTACAATATCCAGGACTGTTTTTCAGTTCTCTAAAAATGGATGAGGCCTATCCCAACGGAGAAAGTCCCATTGATTTTTTTGTCCGAATTAAAACGTGGTTTGTTGAATTTGCCTCCGAGTATCGCAATGCGAACGGGAATGTTTTGGTTGTAACACACGGCGGTGTTATCAATGTTATTTATCATTTGGTAAACGGAATCGAATGGGACAACAGGGGGCGCGCTTTTAAGGCAGCGAATTGTAGTGTTCATATTCTAAATATGGATACAATGAAATTTGAAGTAGAAAACAGAACTGATTTTTTGGCAGCGGCAATCGGAATTTCCCAGTGAGATAACATGAGATGTGCTTGCCGATTGGAATCATATTTCAAGTGAGATGTGCGTTAAAGCCGGAAATATCCTTGGAAGAATCCATGCCATTGAACCAAAAAACATTGAATATCGTGCGCCTGAAACAAGCCATATAGATTGGCGGGGCTAAGACATGGATCCTAAGAATATCATGTGGGACAATGGGATCCCGTGGATGATTGCTTTCTTTGACGGTTATTTGGAAGCATATGACAATTGCTTTCGGGGTTACAGTGATGTCGCAGGCGTGGCATATACCTGGGTTGAGTGGTTGGAGTATAATATCCGGAGAGCTTTGGGAAAATGTGTGGACGAAACGGAATTAACAAGTCATAGCGCGCCCCGGTTCCAATAAAATATGATGAAAGCATTTCAATCAGTTCTTTATAGTCAGTTTCTATTATGTTATAATTTGTTACAGGTTTTTCCCTCATTTTTGCCTAATAAGCGTTTGCAAGAAAGGGAGGCGCAGCAGATGCAAAAACTGTTTTTAGCATCCTTATTTAAGGATGTATCGCAATTATTTGCGGATTTTGCTAATGAGAACCTCGCAGATAAGACAGTAACCTTTATTCCCACAGCCGCATTGCCGGACAAGCTGGATTTTCACATAAAGTATAGCAAGGAATTATTGTCTAAAATGGGGCTTATCGTTGATGAATTGGACATCTCAGAGGCAACCTATTTAGATATAGCAGACAAATTAGAGCATAATGATTATATTTATGTTGCCGGAGGGAACACCTTCTTTTTGCTTCAGGAAATGAATAAATCAGGTGCGGGGAATTTGATAAAAGAACAAATCAAAGCAGGCAAACTATTGATAGGCGAATCTGCCGGCGCAATTTTGCTGGCGCCGGATATTGAATATGCGAGAGATACGGACGATCCTCTTGCAGCGCCACAACTAAAAACGTTTAAAACATTGAACGTCATAGACTTTTATCCCGTACCTCACTATAATAATGACCCGCTGAAGGAAGCTGTGGAGCTGGTAATTTCAAAATATGGTACGAAATTACCGCTTGTTCCGTTCAGCAATTCAGAGGCTATACTTGTTATGGGGGAAGAGAAGCAAATTGTTTCTAAAAAGAGTAAAATCAAGTTTTGATTTCGGAGATAAGCAAGAAGTCGGCTTTAAAACAGTAAAGGCGGTGGAAAAGGAGTCTGGGAGGATGCGGAATTATGGAGGACAAGCAAGCGCTGCTTCACAACATGGATAAAGTACATACTACGGCCATGGGAATCGACAGAATTAGGAGAAATTTAAAATTGAGCGCCACGGATGATGCAGTTCAATATTGTAAAAATAAGATGACGGACAAAAACTGTGAAATTTATCGGAAGGGGAAAAACTGGTACTGCGAAATTGATAATATAAAGATAACCGTTAACTCCTGCAGCTATACAATAATAACGGCGCATATTATGAAATAGCATTATATTAATCGGAAAATCAACAGATACAAACTTTTTACAGAAAAAGCGGCAGCCATAATAAACGAAGTCCAATGGGTAAAGGAAAACGCCGAAATGGTGAAAGGTATGGAATGGGAACAGTGTCTAAAGGATGGGAGGAAAAAGGGAACATGAAGTATGAACAGGTTTATGCCATGAGCTTTGCCAGGGTATATCCGCTGCTTGTGTCCAAGGCGGAGAAGAAGGGGCGGACGCGTCAGGAAGTGGATGAGATTATCTGCTGGCTCACGGGCTATGGCAGGGAGGATATACAAAGCGCCATGGAGAGGCAGGTTCCCTACGGAGATTTTTTCAAAAACGCTCCGGAGTTAAATCCCAACCGGGAATTGATTAGGGGAGTGATCTGCGGAGTGCGGGTGGAGGAAATTGCGGAATCCCCCATGCGGGAGATCAGATATTTGGATAAGCTGGTCGACGAGCTGGCAAGGGGAAAGGCCATGGAAAAGATTCTGCGCAGGTGAGGAGCCGGAGGAAGATTTGGGAGCGTGTGAACAGAATGGTCCGGAGGTGAACTGGATGAGGGAGATTGAGTGTGAAATACAAAAAAAGCTGGCGGAGATGGAAGAGAGGGAAGGAGTCAGGGTGCTCTATGCGGTGGAATCCGGCAGCAGGGCCTGGGGGGTGGAATCGCCGGACAGCGATTACGATGTACGGTTTATTTATGTGCGGCCAAAGGAAGAATATCTGAGGGTTCGGGAACCGAGGGATGTCATCGAGTGGCAGCTTGACGAGGTATTTGATATAAACGGCTGGGATCTGAAAAAGACGCTGGCTCAGTTCCACAGGGGAAACGCCACCCTCTTTGAGTGGGCAAACTCTCCTGTGGTCTACCGCAGGACGGGGGAGTGGGAGGAGATTTACGCGGACTGTAAGCGGTATTTTTCTGAGAAGGCAGCTCTCTCCCATTATTACGGCATTGCCAACAGCACTTTTCAGCAGTATCTGCAGGGGGATACGGTGCGGTATAAGAAATACGTCTATGCCCTCAGGCCCCTCCTGGCCTGCAGGTATATTGTGGAAAATCATGCCGTCCCACCGGTGAAATTTGTGAAGCTGCTGGAACAGACGCTTCCGGGAGAGCTGTCCGATCAGATAGGGGAGATGCTTTCGGTAAAGGCCGGGAGCGATGAAAAGGAGGAGAACCCCAGGCTGCCTGTTCTGCAGAAATATATTGCGGATGAAATCGAGAGATTTGGGCAGCTTGCCAGGTCCATGGCGGACGACCGGCTGAGGGAATGGGATACCCTGGACCGGGTCTTTTTAAAGACGCTGGGATGAGCGGCCTACAGCTCCCTTACGGTGACAAGGACCCGGTCGCCGGGCTGTTTTCCTATTTTTGTCCGGATGTCCTTGCGCAGGCCGATCAGATAGCAAATATTTCCCGCCTGGTCCCGTACCCCCATATTGACGATGCTGCCGTCGTAGGGCTCGCCGTCAAAGGTGGCGTGCACCCTGACCCGCCCCTTGCCGAATTCCTTTCGGATATCGTAGGGGAAGATCACATATGCGCCGCCGGGTTTGTCTGCCGCGCGGATTTCTGCTTCAAACTCGTAAACCTTTTGATTCATGTTCATACCCTCCTTCGGTTAAGCCGTATATCTGATACAGGGAGAGCATATTTTGATACATCAGCCTGCGGGACATCATCTGCTGGTAAGTGACCGTCTTTACCTTTCCCTCCGCCTTCATCGCCTCCATTTTTGTTGAGATATCGGTGTACTCTCTCTGTACTGCCGTAAGCATTTTTTCGAAGGCTTCCAAACGATTGCCGTCCATCTTATCCCTCCTTTTTCCTTACAGCCGGTAAGGATTGTTCCGTCCTGCTGTCAAAGCTATTTTGAGCGGTTTTGCAGTCATTATACCAGGAGCCGTGCTGCCGGCGCAATGATAAATGTTGACCTTTCCCGGCAAAAGTATTATCCTTTATTAAAAGACTTGAAAACACAGGCAGTGGGGGCTTATCCCCTGCCGCAGGAAAAAGGTAATACCATAGAGGAGTTATGTGCTGCCGGAAGGCTGGCGGGCAGAGTCGGTCCGGCACACTGCGGCGAAAAGGAAGGAAAGAGGAAAATGAAGTTTACAATCAAACAAATCACATTTCTGCTTACTGCGTTGTTTACAGCCGTCCTGCTCTCCGGATGCGGCGGTCAAAAGAAGGGTGAAGTTTCTGAGGACAAAGACAGAGAAGTTCGGCAGGAGAGCGAAAATCCGATGGGAAGCCTGGCATCTTTCGAGGCGGGAACTTTGGAAGGGGAGCTATTCACCCAGGAGGATTTGGGGGAAAAGGATGTGACGGTTATCAACTTCTGGTCCCTGACCTGCGGTCCCTGTCTGGCAGAGATGCCTGACATAGCGGAATTTGCCCAAAATCTGCCGGATAATGTACAGATGATCACAGTCTGCCTGGACGGCAGTCTGGACCCGGAGGAGACGAAGCGTGTGCTTGAGGAAGCGGGCTTTGGAGGGGTTACTCTGATTTCCGGCAACGGGGATCTGGCCAAGGTCTGCGCCGCTGTTCAGTTTACGCCCACCACCATTTTGGCGGATGCGGAGGGAAACATTCTGGGGGAGGCCATCATCGGTATGCAGAAGAGTTTGGAGGAGGTTTACACGGAAGCGGTAAACGCAGCGCTGGAAGATATGGGAAAGGAAAAGATAGGGAGCGATGAGAGGTAAGGGCAGGGTTGCGATGGTTCTTCGGTACGGGTTCCTGGGGGCCGCGCTTTTCTTTTTGGCAGCGGGTCTTTTGCGGGGGGAGCAGCTTGAGGTATGGCAGAAGGCGGTGAAAATATGTCTGGAATGCATCGGAATCGGATAATATCCCTTCGGCGCGCGGTACAGACGGTATCCGCCGTGCTGATAAACGGCTATGGCATAGGATTTGTCAGGGGACGGATTTTTGCGGGAAAGAGTAAGGCCTTTTGTGTCCCCGTGTTAAACTGCTATTCCTGTCCCGGCGCTCTGGGAGCCTGTCCCGTGGGAGCCCTGCAGACGGCGCTGGGAGGTCGGAATGGGCATATTCCCTTTTATGTTCTGGGGACCCTGATGCTCTTTGGGGTAGTGCTTGGGCGGGTGGCCTGCGGTTTCCTGTGTCCCTTTGGGTTTTTACAGGATTTGCTCTACAAAATTCCGGCTCCCAAGCTGAAGGTGCCAAAGAGGCTGGACAGATGGGGACGAATGGTGAAATATGGTATGCTGCTTATTCCGGTGACGGCGCTGCCCCTTCTTGTGACCACCGACACCGGAATTACGCCGCCCTATTTTTGTAAGTACCTGTGCCCTGCGGGTACCTTTGAGGGAGGGATTCCCCTGCTTTGGGCCAATGAGGGACTGCGGCAGGCGGCGGGACTGTTGTTTGACTGGAAGCTTTTTGTACTCCTGGCAGTTCTGGGGGCCTGTCTTTTGGTACATCGGCCCTTCTGCCGCTATCTCTGTCCTCTGGGAGCCTTTTATGGGCTGTTCAACCGGTTTAGCTTCTTTCAAATGCATCTGGACTCTTCCAAATGTGTGGACTGCAAAAGCTGTGAGCGCGCCTGTCCTATGGCGGTGGAGGTGACCAAAAACATAAACAGCCCCGAATGCATCCGCTGCGGGAAGTGCAGGGAGGTCTGCCCTGCCCGGGCCATCTCCCCACGCATGGTGTGGGGAACGGGAAACGAAGAGCCTGCCGACGCAAAGGGGGGGACACAGAATTGAGGGAGGGAGAGAACGGGATGACAGGGAAGGAGGGGGCGGTCCGGGTCAGCCCCCTTTACGGTATCTCTCCACAATTTTTGTCACCGCCCGAATGACGTCCCGCACATCCTCGTCGGTTAAGGAATAGTACAGGGGAAGGCTCATGGATTCTGTATAGTATTTCTCCGCGTTGGGGCAGAGGCCCTTTCGGTATCCCAGCTTCTCGTAGTAGGAATGCCAGTAAACGGGGAGATAGTGCACCTGGGAGTGGATTCCTTCCCCGTGGAGGGCATCGAAGAACTGCCTTCTGTCGCAGTTCATCTGCTCCCTGTGGAAGCGCAGGATATACAGGTGCCTGGTGGTGTCCGACTCCGGGATCTCCCGCTGCACCTGGAGCTGGGGAATATGGGAGAAGGCCTCGTCGTACAGGGCCACGATCTCCCTGCGGCGGCGGGAGAAGCGCTCCAGCTTGTCAAGCTGGCTGTCTAATAGGGCCGCCTGAATCTCCGTCATGCGGTAGTTGTAGCCAAGGTCCGTCTGTTCGTTGTACCAGGGGTCGTCCGTGGGATGCGCCATCTGCCTGGGATCTCTCGTGATGCCGTGGGAATGGGTCAGGACCAGCTTCTCGTACAGCTTTCTGCTGTCGGTGGTGACGGCGCCGCCCTCCCCCGCTGTGACGGTTTTCACCGGATGGAAACTGAAGGTGGTCATATCCGCCAGGCTGCCCACGGGCCGGCCCTTGTATTTGGTGCCGATGGAGTGGGCGGCGTCCTCGATCAGAGTCAGCCCATGCTTTTCACAGATGTCCCGGATGGCGTCCAGCTCCGCCGCCTGTCCGGTGAAGTCCACCGCCACCACCGCTTTGGTGCGGGGAGTGATATGGGCCTTAATGGAGGCGGGGTCGATATTGTAGGTCTCGGGATTAATATCCGCAAAGACCGGCCTGGCTCCGCAATAGAGGGCACAGTTTGCGGAGGCGGCGAAGGTGATGGGAGTGGTGATCACCTCGTCCCCCGGTCCCACACCGGCGGCCAGGGCCGCCAGGTGGAGAGCGGCGGTGCCGTTGGAGACAGCCACGCAGTATTTTGCGCCGGTGATTTGGCACAGACGCTGTTCCAGCGCCGTGATGCGGGGGCCGCAGGTCAGATAATCGCTTTTCAGGGTTTCGGCCACCGCCTGAATGTCATGCTCGTCGATATATTGTCTTCCATAGTTCAGGGGATGCTCCCGCACGGGAACGCCGCCCTCGATTGCCAGTTTTTCCATGTGATCCTCCTGAAAGGGGTTTGCGTATACTGCATCGCGAAGCGAGCTTGGGACGGCATGAGCCGGCCTGAATTTTGCGTAAACATCATTATTATACCATGTCCTTCCCAAAAAGAAAACGGTCGAACTTGCACATTCTTCCTCTCGTTAGTATAATAGGCTATATATGGAAACAATGTGATTATGGATTCACTGCGGCAACACTAGCGGGCCCGCGGTATGCGGGGATTGGGAATGGATGATGACAAAGACGGATAAAGGGATAAGGACGGGGGACAGGCTGTCTGTTCTTTTGTGGCATGGTCTGCCGATAGCGGGGCTGATTATATGGGGAGCGTTGTGCGTGACCAACAATCTTTGGTACGATGAGGCGTATTCGGCCTCCATGGTATCTCAGTCCTTTCGCAGGCTTCTCTATATCACGGCGGTGGACGACCATTCGCCCTTTTATTATATGCTGCTGAAGCTGTTTTTTATGCTGTTTGGAGGCGGGACCCGGTTTTGGAGTCTGAAGCTTATGTCCCTTTTGTTTATGGAGGGATATCTGCTCCTGGGCAAATATTATGTGGACAGACTGTTCGGTAGGCAGACATCGGTGTACTTTATGCTTTTTTCCCTGCTGATGCCCATTATGAGCGTGCAGGCGGGGAATGTCCGTATGTATGCGGCGGCGCTGTTTTTTCTGACCCTGACGGGACTGTGCGCTTACGATATCTGGCTGGAGGAGACGGGGCGAAAGTGGATTGGGTTCTGCGGGGCCGGCATATGCACCGTTTACTGTCATACCTTCGCCATGATTCAGACCTTCTTTCTGTACCTTTTGTTTCTTGCGGCTCTGATTCTTGCCGGGCGGCGGAAGCAGGTAAAGAGATTCTTTCTCTGCGGCGGTATTGTGGCAGCGGCCTTCTCCCCCTGGCTGGCGGTCACCTGCAGACAGATGATACTGCGGATGCGGTATGACAGCGGTTCCTCCAGTGAGATGGCAAATCTCTACTCTCTGATGGATTACTGTAAGGAGTGGTTTTCCGCCATGGAGACTCCCATCGGGTGTGTGGTGGTGCTGGGCCTGGGAATTTGTTTGGTGTTGTGCTATCTGGCCGTGGATTGGACCAGGGAAAGCCGCAATTTTGCTCCGGCGGTGGGTATGGCGGCCCTGGGGCTTACTTTTCTGGCGGGAGGACTGATCTCCGCCTGGGTCAACAATTGCTTTATGGGGCGATATGCCTTTCCGGGGATGGGATTTTTCCTGCTGTTTTATGCGGTGGGCATGAGCAGAATAAGGAGGAGGAGAGGGAAGGCGGCGGTCCTGGCCGTGATGGGGATTTGCTTCCTGCTCCAGTACCGCAGCGAGCTGGCGTTGGAGTATGACCGGGGACTGGATACCTATGAGGCCTTCTGGGAGGAGCAGGTGACGGAGCAGGATGTAATGATCGGGCCCTACACCCACACAATTTTTCTCAATGTGTATCATCCCGATCTGCAGTATTATCTGTACGGCTACAAGCTCTACAGTCTGCCCTTTTCCAACACGGAGGCCTACACGGACCCGGCTCAGCTCTCCGGTGTTGAGGGCAATATCTGGTATGTGACCTTTGCGGGGGACGAGCCGGACAATATGGCAGAGTTTTACGATTATGAGGAGGCGGTGAGCTTCCGCTATATGTATTATGATTTTGTGATCTTCAGGCTGACGCGGCGGGAAGGGATATGAGGCGTTGCAGGGGGCGCGGGAAAGGGAAGCGGCATGAAAAAATGGCTGGAGAATTTGAAATTTTTTTGGAATGACAGAGTGTATGTGGCGTCCCTTGCCCTGACGGCAGCGTGCGGCTATGGCTTTCTCATCACCCATGGAACGGTGGGGATCGACGACACGCCCTACGCCTACTATTTTGAGGAGGGGCTGGCGGCCATCGTGGGGCGCTGGGTGCTCTTTTTGTTGAACAAGCTTCTGCACTTTGCGGATTTTGCGCCGTTTTTTGCGGATTTGGCCGGGGTGTTGCTTCTGATGGCGGCAGCCACGGTGTGGTGTGTGCTGTTTCGCTGCGCTCTGGGGGAGGCGGCGCCCCGGCGAGGGTATCTGTTTTTTGCCCTGGTGTTTTTGTCCTGTCCTCTGATCAGCGAGGTGTACACCTATCATCTTCACAACGGAATTTCTCTGGGGTATCTGTGCTGCGGCATCAGCCTGTGCTTTTTCAGAGCGGGCCTGGAGGGCTTGGAAGCCCGGGGGACGGGGGGCGGGAGGCCCTGGAGGCGCGGGCTTCCCTTTTTGGCTGCGGCAGGGGGGCTGTGGATTGCCGTGGGCTGCTATGAGTCCCTGATGGTGGTGTGGCTGGTGGGAATTTTGCTGACCCTCCTGGCGGAGCGGTATGGGGGGAAGCGGAGAAATGCGGCAGGTTCCCTTTTGTGTGGGGGTGGCGTGGCGGTGACGGCCGTTGTGCTGCGCAGTCTGACGGTGGCCGGACTCACCCGCCTCTTTGGACTGGAATATTTGAGGGAGGAGGCGGTGCAGCGTTCCGTGGCGGAGATGGCCTTATGGATGTTTCAGGAGGGGGCCTTTGCGGAGTTTGCCATGGCTCTGAAGCGGATGGCGGTGATGTACGGGGCCTTTGCCTATGCTTATTATCCTATTTTGATCTTTGTGCTGGCGGTGGCGGTGATCTGGCTCTTTGGTTTGTGGCGGGGCTTTCGGCAAAGGGATTGGGGTATCCTGTTTTTGACGGCCTGCATCCTCCCGGCGGCTTTTTTGCTGGTTCTGGTGGAGGGAAAGGCGACACTGTACCGTTCCGCCCAGTTTCTTCCGGTGGTCTGCGGATTTGGAGCCCTCGTGTTTTTCTATGCCGCCGGGAATCTGGCGGACAGGCTTAAAGGGCGGATTGGGACCGCGGTCAGGGCGGCCGCCGCCTTGGTGCTGGCGGCGGTGGTGTGGAATCAATGCGTCGACCTGAACCGTTGGTTCTATGTGGATGATCTGAAATATCAGGATGCCGTGAACACAGTCGGCAGAATCGCCCATGAACTGGAGAAAGATTTTGACGTCTCCAAGCCGGTGGTGTTCACGGGCACTTACGACATACCGGAAAGTCTGATTGCGGATGCCTATGTTCCCTACGGTTCGGAGACCTTTTTTAAGATCAACTTTCTCACCTCGTTTTTGGACGAGCATCTTCTGGAAAAGTTTTATCGACCCTATGGTGTGTGGGTGGCACAGACCCCCTCTCTGTCTGTGCTGGACTGGGGCCGGTATGCCTTTGGCGACGACACGGAGCTGGCGCGGTTTTTTCATATGCATGGGTTTGAGCTGACGCCTCTTTTGGGCGTGGACTATGAGGAGGCGGAGCGGCTCTCCCGGGATTGGCCCGAATTTCCCAGGGAGGGCTCCCTGGCGGATATGGGGGACTATATCATTGTACATTTTTAAAAAAATTCGATACAAACGGGAAATTGCCAGAGGCTTTCTGGCCATGCTTGTCTTCGGGGCGCTGCTTTCATTTGTCCGGCGCACCACGGGGATTTATTTTGAGACCAACGACGACAGATATATCGCCTCGATTCTCTCCGGCGTGATCACGGGCAGCCCGGACGCTCATGTGATCTATGTGAATTACCTTCTGGCTCTTCCCCTGTCCTGGCTGTACCGCCTGACTGCGGCAGTGCCCTGGTACGGGGGAATGCTGGTGCTGCTTCAGTGGACGGCCTACGGGGCGGTGCTGGACAGCGCCTGGACAAGGTGCCGGGGATGGTTTTCTCTCCTTTCCGTAACGGCGGTGGCGGCGGGCTTTTTTGTCGCGTTTTATTACCTGACGGGGCTTTTGCAGTATACCTCCACTGCGGCCCTTTTGGCTATGGCGGGCTATGCCTGTCTGCTGTTACGCAGGAACCGAAAATCGGGATTTGTCTGGTTTATGGTCTTTGAGCTGCTCGGCTGTCTGCTGCGCAGTCAGGCTATGCTGATGCTGCAGCCTCTGGGGCTTGCGGCGGTGCTTGCGGCGGTTTGGCAGGACAGGAGAGTCGACTCGGGGGAAAAGATCAAAGGGATTTTGACGGTGGAGGCGGGAGTGATAGCGATCCTTTGTCTGGAGGCTGCAGGGAATTTCCTGGGCTACCAGGGCGCAGGCTGGGACAGATATGAACGGTTTAACGATACCAGGACATTGCTTTTTGATTATTACGGGAAGCCAGGGTATGAGGAGGTCAGCGATATTCTGGAGGAGGGGCATGTTTCAAGGGAACAGTATGAGGCTTACTGTTCTTATCTGATTTTGGACTGGAGGGCGGACGAGGACTGCGAGAAGCGTCTGGGGGCGTATGCGGCCGAGAGAGGAGAGACGCCCCTGGAGGCGGGGAGACTCCTGGGACAGATTCGTGACGCCCGCAGGTCCGTTTCCTGGAAGGTAAGAGATGTGATCCTTGCGGCCTGGGGAATCTTTCTGCTGTGGATGCTTTTCAGCGGAAAGCTCAGAATGCTGTTGGGAGGAACGGCGCTGCTTAGCCTGGCCGGGACGGCGGTGTGGGGGTACCTGGTCTGGAAGGGGCGGACCCCTCTGCGGGTGACGCTTCCGCTGCTCGCCTGCGAGGTACTCCTGCTCTTGGCGTTGGTCTGGCGGGAATATGACAGCGCCCCTCCCGCCGCAGGGGAAGGGCAGGGGGCGCAGATCCTCGACCTCAGGGCGGGGCTTCGGGCGCTGTGCGCTGCGCGGGGAGCGGGACTGTGGAGAAAGGTCCTTCTTCTGTTTGGATGCGCCTGCTTCTGTGGGGCGGGCATTTCCTCCGGCAGATTGCAGTGCCGTTATGTGAAGGAGATGAACCAGGGGCAGCAAATTTTTATGGAGGGGCTTCGGGAAATCCAAGCCTATTGCGGGGAGCATCCCGGAAACCGTTATCTCCTGGACGCAAACTCTTTGAGCTCCTACAAGGGAAGCGCCTTTGAAACCTCAGTGTATCAAAGCTTCAACGCGGTGCTCGGGGGAGGGTGGTTTTCCACCGGACCTGCCGTGCAGAGGCGGCTGGAGGAGTATCTGGGAACCGGGCAGGGATTTTACTTTCTGATATACGCCGACGGCGGACAGGAGGATACCCCGCAGTTTGCCTACCTGGTACGGGAGATGGGCGGGGAGCCTGAGCTGGCGGACCGGTGGAGGGCCTCCCACGGCGGGGACTATGCGGTGTACTATTTTGAGGGGGCCTTTCCCTTCTCGGCGGAATGAGGGAAGAGAGGACGAGTGAGGTCAAATGAGCAAAAGGATGGAGAAGGCTGAGAGAAAGCTTTGGTCTTTGATAGAGAAAATTCCCTGGTTTTGGCTGGGATTTACGGCGGTGCTGGTGCTGGCCCTGCCCTATTTCGTGTTGGGCAGCCGCTGTTATGTGCAGATTACCGACCAGTTGGACGGCGAGGTGCTCAATTATATTTACCGGGCGAAGTATCTGTTTTCCGGGGAGGATGTGATACCGGAATTTATGGGCGGCATGGGGAAAAACGCCATGACGCTGCCGGCTCCTGGGGGGGTTCTGTTTTACAGGCTGCTTCCTCCCTTTGCAGCCTTTGCTGCCATGCACATTTTTATGGCAGCGGCGGGGTATGGGGGGATGTATCTGCTTGCCAGGCGTCTGACGGGCTCTTCCCTGATCGCCTGCCTGGCGGCGGGGATCTTTGTCTGTCTTCCCCTCTATCCCGTGTACGGCCTGTCCGTCTCGGGGCAGCCGCTTCTTCTGTGGGCGGTGATCCGCTGCTGTGAGGCCGGGGGATCTGCGGGAAAAAAGTGGAAATACTATCTGTGCATTCTGCTGTACGCGGTGACTTCCTCCCTGGCGTTGGCCGGCTTTGCCTGTCTGGGGGTGTTGGCCTTTGCCTGGCTGTGGTGTCTCCTGACCCGGCGAAGGCGGATTTGCCGGGAGCTGGGAATCGTTATTTTGCTGTTATCGGGGGGCTTCCTTGTCTGTAACGTGGGACTTTTGGCGGGATTTCTTGGCCTGGGGGAGAGCTGCGCGCCCCACAGGGAGGAGATGGTGCTGGCGGCCATGCCGGACTGGCAGGGATATTTCCGAGAGATTTTTTTAGAGGGCGGGGCCTATGTGAAATCCTACAACGGCGTGATCGTCCTGCTCACGGCGGCGGTGCTGGTCCTGGATCCCCTGATGTTTTGGGGGAAAGCCGGGGGCTTCGGGCAGGGAAGAGAGGATGCCGTGGGGGCGAGAGAGCAAAGGGAGGCAGAGGCAAAGGAGAGCGGGGGAACCCGGGGGCTTTCGGGCCGGGGAGCCTACCGGGCGGTGGCGGCGGCGTCTGCCCTGGTTTTTGTGCTCTCCGCTCTGGCCGTCATCTGGCGGACCCAGTGGATGACGGAGCTGCGTATGTCACTGGGGGGCCCGGCGAAGACCTTTCAGGCGGACCGGGTCTGCTGGCTGCTTCCCCTGTGCTGGTATACCCTTCTTGCGCTGGATCTGTATATTCTGCTGCGCAGATGGAGGGGATGGCTTTTGCTTCGCTGGGGCGCGGCGGTGGCGGCAGTCGGGGCGCTGTGCTTTACGGTCTATGAAAACAGCACGATATACCACAATCTGCGTTTGATGATTTTCCCCGAAACCTACCATCTGATGAACTGGGAGGACTATTATGCGGAGGACGTGTACGGGCAAATAGACGATTTCCTTCAGAGGGACAAGGCCTCTTACCGGGTGGCCAGCCTGGGGGTCAATCCGGCGGCCGCGCTGTATAACGGATTTTACACCCTGGACGGATACTCCAATTTTTATTCCCTGGACTACAAGCACGAATTTCGGGAGATCATCCACCGGGAGCTGGCAAAGAACCAGGAGACCCGGGTCTACTTTGACGCCTGGGGGAATCGGTGTTACCTGTTAAACAGTGAGACGGGCAATTATATGACCGTAGGAAAGAACGCGGGAAGCTCCTATCAGAATCTGGAGCTGGACACCGGAAAAATGTACGAGATGGGGGCGAGATACCTCTTTGCCGCCATGCCTGTGGACAACTGGAGAGAGCTGGGGCTCATTCCCGTCAGAGAGGAGCCCTTCGAGACGCCGGAGAGTTACTATGCCATTTGGGTGTATGAGATTTCGGGACAGAAAACCGGCAGACAAAGAACTGTTTTACTAACTTTCCAAAATGTGGTAAAATAATATGTATTTATGTTTTAAATCCTTTTCGCGGGAGAAGCTTGGATGAAGGACAGAATTTATGTGTGTCATACCTACTACCATGTGTATGTGACCTTTTTAAAGGAATTCAAGCACAGGGAGCAGTGCCGGGAGGCCGGAAGGGAGCCCGGAGGAGCTTCCTTAGTGCTGTCCCGAATGTCCATTGATTTCGAAAATCTCAAATCCAGGGTGGAGAGCACGGGCCTCTTTGAGGAGGTGGTGGAGTTTGACGAGAAGCGGGAGGATTTTTTCCCGGAGCTTGCCAAGTGGAGGAGGGGCGCGGGAAATTTTCTCGGAAACCTCCTGTGCCGCATCCGCTTCACCAGGGAGTACGCCAGACTGGAGGCTCCCTTTGTGCCGGTGGATTTCAGGGATTATAAGGATATATATGTCTACTGCGATTCCGACCCCATTGGATATTATCTGAACCAATATAAAATCCCCTATCACGCCCTGGAGGACGGGCTGAACTGTCTGAAGAACTTTGACGCCGCCCGCTACGACAACAGAGGGCATTTTGGCCTGAAGGCCTTTCTCTCCAGGAGGCTCAATCTTATCTTCGTCCAGAACGGATACGGAAAATATTGTCTGGACATGGAGGTGAACGACAGCTCCTTGATCCGCTATCCCTGCCCCCGTTATATCGACGAGCCCAGGCAGGCGCTGATGGACAGGCTTTTACCGGAGGAAAAGGAGCTGATTCTGCAGGCCTTTGTGCGGGACAAGGAGCGGCTGGAGAGACAGCTTGCGGGGAGCTGCGGCAAGGGGGACGCCATTTTGATTTTGACGGATCCTCTCTGCAGTCTCTCCGTGCGGGAGCGTATTTTCAGAGATATCATCGCGAGATATGAACCGGAGGGCACGATTTTTCTGAAACCCCATCCCAGGGATGTGCTGGATTATCGGAGGCTGTTTTCCGAATATCCTCAGTTTGACGCCACGGTGCCCATGGAGATACTGAATTTCTTTCCGGGCATCCGGTTTCGGAAGGTGGTGGCGGTGCTGACGGAGGTCAAGGCCATCGGGTTTGCCGACGAGGTGGTGCGACTTGGGGAGGACTTCATGGATGCCTACGAGGATCCCCTGATTCACCGTCAGAACGAGCAGATATAGAGAAAGGCACAGCTATTTCTATGAGGCAGATTATTAAAAAATTACAAGTGTTATTAGATAGAAAGCAAAAGCGCACCATGGCGGGACTGATGGTTTTGATGGTCATAGGGGCTTTTTTGCAGACCGCCGGAGTGGGTATGCTGGTGCAGGTGGTGCAGGTGGTCATCGACCCCGGGGCCGTGAGGGACAGCCGGATTGCAGGGATGCTCTATGAGGGGATGGGATTTGAGGACTACGGGGACTTTTCCGTGGCGGTGATGGCGCTTTTGATTTTGGTCTTTGTGGTGAAGAATATCTTTTTGTACGTTCAGCAGAAATTGACCCTGTCGTTCATCTACACCAATCAGTTCCGCACCTCGGAGCGCATGATGCGCAATTATCTGCGCAGGGGGTACGAGTTTTACCTGAGTGCGGACACGGCGGTGGTGCAGCGCAGCATCACCTCCGATGTGAACAATATGTACGCTTTGATTCTGGCCCTTCTGCAGATGATGTCCGACGGGGTGGTTTCCCTGTTTATCATCAGCTACTGCCTGTTTACCAACGGCGCCATGACCATTCTCCTGGCGGCGGTGCTGACGGTCCTGATGTATATGGTCAAGAAAGTGCTGAAGCCCATAATGTACAAGGCGGGAAAGGACAATCAGGACTATTACAGCGGTCTCTTTAAGTGGATCTCCCAGACGGTGCAGGGGATCAAGGAGGTGAAGGTGGCCGGCAAGGAGCGGTATTTTGTGGAGGAGTACAAAAAGTGCGGCAGGGGTTATGTGGAGGCGGTGCAGCGCTACAGCCTGTACAACAATATCCCCAAGCTTTTGATAGAGACGGCCTGTGTGGCTGCCATGGTGGGCTATATGATCTTTCTGGTGACCACGGGCATGGACGCGGAGGAAATGCTGAATGTGTTCACCACCCTGGCGGCGGCCGCTTTTATTCTGCTGCCCTGCGTGAACCGCATCAACAACCAGATCAACTCCATTGCCTATTTCGAGCCCTTTTTCATGGGAGTCAGCGACAACCTTCAGGATGAGATCGGCGAGGAGAAGGTGGATATGTCCTTCGCCGACGATGGGGAGGAGAAGCTTCCCATACGGGAGAAAATTGAGCTAAAGAATATCACCTACGCCTACCCGGGCACGGAAAAGCTGATTCTGGACCATGCGGAAATGACCATACCCGTGGGAGCCTCCGTGGGAATTGTGGGAACCTCCGGCGCAGGCAAGAGCACGGTGGTGAATGTTCTCCTGGGGCTTTTGGAGATGAAGGAGGGAGATATCCGCGCCGACGGCCAGGACGTGACAGAGCATTACCGGGCGTGGCTAAGGAACGTGGGCTATATTCCCCAGATGATCTTTATGCTGGACGACAGCATCCGCAAGAATGTAGCTTTCGGGGTGCCGGAGGAGGAGATTGACCAGGGGCGGGTGTGGGAGGTGCTGCGGGAAGCGCAGATGGACGAATTTGTGAGATCTCTGCCCCAGGGGATGGACACCGGCATCGGGGAGCAGGGAATCCGCCTCTCCGGCGGCCAGAGACAGCGCATCGGCATTGCCAGGGCCCTGTACAATGACCCGGAGGTCCTGATTCTGGACGAGGCCACCTCCGCCCTGGACAATGACACCGAGGCGGCTATCATGGAGTCCATCAACCGGCTTCACGGCAAAAAGACGCTGGTGATCATAGCCCACAGACTCCAGACCATCGAGAAGTGCGACCTGGTGTACCGGGTGGAGGAGGGGAAGATTGTCAGATGCCCGTAGGGAGGTTATTATGAAGCTCAGTGTGATCGTGCCTGTGTACAACATGGCGGCTGGGGGAAAACTGAATTTCTGCCTGGACTCTCTGGTGAACCAGACCATAGGGGATTACGAGATTCTGGCGGTGGACGACGCCTCCACGGACAATTCCCCTATGATACTTAAAGAGTATGAGAGGCGGTATCCGGACAGGGTGAAAGCCATATTGTGCAGCGAGAACCGCAGGCAGGGAGGCGCTAAGAACCGGGGACTTTTGGAGGCCGGGGGAGAGTGGGTGGGCTTTGTGGACAGTGACGACTGGGTGTCGCCGGATTATTACGAGAAGCTCCTGTCCCGGGCGGAGGAGACCGGGGCCGATATGGTGGGCTGCGACTACAGCCTGGTGGAGGAGCATACCTACCGGGTGGGCCGGGTGGTGCAAAACAACACCGCCGATCAGACGGGGGTGCTTGACGAGGAGAGACACAGGCGGCTTTTGATGCGGCCGGGCAGCATGGTGTTAAAAATTTACAGGCATGATGTCATCCGGAAATTCGGGCTTCATTTCCCGGAGGGGATATTTTATGAGGACAACTGCGCGGGGCCTCTGTGGTCGCTGTACTTTACCCATTTTGAGCGGGTGGAGGAGCCCCTGTACTACTATTACCAGCATCAGGTGTCCACGGTGCATCGGATCACGGAGGAAAAATGCAGGGACCGCATGAGGGCCGGGGAGCTTCTCTATGAGGAATGCGCCCGGAGGGGGTTTCTTGAGAAATATCATCGTGAGATCGAATATCGGTTTACGGAAATTTATTATGTGAACACACTGTTTTCCTATCTGTCGGGGGCGGCAAGGCCCCGGCTGTCCTTTGTGCGTATGCTGCGCCGGGGCATGGAAGCGCGCTTTCCGGAATTTCTGGACAATCCCTACTACAGGGAGCTTACGGGGGCCGAGGAACAGGAGCTGACCGCGCTGCAACACCGGTCGGATCTGCTGTTCTGGCTGGTGTATTGGGCCAAGCGGGGCGTACGCAGACTGAAAGCGTGAAGAGAAGTTCTAAGGTCCCGGCAAAGGCTCCTGGCGGTTAGGGAGACGGAAGAGAGACGATGGTTTGGCGGCCCGGTGAGAAGCGGGTATAGGAATGTCCGAAAATTTTTGAGAGGCAGGGCGAGATGGAACATTGGAAGAAAATCAAAGAATTGCATATGGTAAGGCGCAGATCCTTTCTCATTTTGCTTCTGGCGGAGGCTCTTTTGCTGCTTTTGGGCGTCATAGGGCTCTTTGGAAAAAACGATGTGTACGAGTTCGGGCCGGAGGACATGACGGTGAACTTCGGCTCCTACGAGGAGGAGTACGGCGGGGTTTATGTGGACGGACAAAGGGGCATGGCGGGAAATATGGTGGATTTTGCCCATATCTCGCTGCCAAAGGGCGTGTACCGGGTGGAGCTTGACTATGACACGGATGTGGACAACTGCCATTCCTGCGAGGTGACGGACGATACCCTTGACCCAAAGAGCCTTCGCACCAACGGCACCATGCTGTTTGCAGGCCTGTCCCGGACGGACTTTGATATGTGGCTTCTGAGGGATTCCGCCGAGACGGTTGTCCACGCCGTCTATTCGGGGGAGGGGGAGCTTTTGGTGTCGGGACTTACCATCCGCCGGACCAATGCCTTAAACCGCATCGTATTGTTTCTGATGCTGGTCCTGTTTGCGGCAATCGACGGGGCGTATGTCTATTTTTGCTATGACAAGGCCTGGCAGATTCCGGTGAAGAACAAGAATGTAACTTTTCTTTTGGGACTCACCGTCCTGTTTGCCTCCCTGCCCCTGACGGTGGACTATATGTTGGGGGGCGGGGACCTGGGCTATCATCTGATGCGGGTGGAGGGAATCGTGGACGGCATCAGGGCGGGACAGTTCCCCATCCGCATTTCCCCGGAGTGGCAGCAGGGCTACGGCTATGCCTCGCCCATCTTCTACGGGGAGACGGTGCTGTACCTGGCGGCGCTGTTTCGGCTGATCGGCTTCACCGTCACTACCAGCTACCGGCTGTTTCATTTTGTGGTGGTGGTGTCCACGGTGCTGATCGCCTACCAATGCTTTAAGCGGATGTTTAGGGATGCCTATGTGGGGGTGTTCTGCAGTATGCTGTACTCCCTGTCCGTCTACCGGATCTATAAGACCTGGCTGTGCGGCTCCTGGGGGGAATGCTTCGGCGTGATGTTTCTGCCTCTGATTGCCTACGGGTTTTACCGGGTATTTACCCAGGATATCAGAGAGGAGAGCTATCAGAGAAGCTGGCTGCCTCTGACGGTGGGGTTTTCCATGCTGATACAGTCCCACCTGTTGACCTGCGAGATGGTGGGCGCTTTCACAATCCTGCTCTGCCTGGTTCTGTGGCGGAGGGTTATGAGGCTGCGGACCTTTGTGGTGCTGGCAAAGACGGTAATCTACAGCATTTTGCTCAGCGCATGGTTTCTGGTGCCCTTCGGGGACTATATGCTGTCCCAGGATTTGGTGATTCACCATGTGTCCGGCAGGATGATACAGGGGAGGGGCCTGTACCCGGCCCACCTGTTCTTCACCTTCTTTGTCAACGGGGGCACGGTGTTTTTTGACCAGCAGGGAATGTATGATTCCGCGGCTATGGGGGTGGGCATCGCCCTTGTGACGCCCCTTTGTGTGCTGGCTTATCTGTTCTTTGCCGGCAGGATGGAAGGGCGGGACAACGCGGAGAGGGCGCTGGGAAAGATTGCGGGGTGGTTTGCGGTCCTTGCCATGATTATGAGCTTAAGCCTCTTTCCCTGGGACAGGATTCAGAGCATCAGCGGCGTGACGGCCACGCTGGTGTCCAGCATTCAGTTTCCCAACCGTTTTCTGACCATAGCCAATGTCTGTCTGACGGCGGTGGCAGGGCTGGTGGCAAAGCATATGGCGGAGCACAGGGATAAGCTGTACACGGTGCTGTACTTCGGCGGTATGGTGTTTCTGACGGCCGTCGGCAGCCTGTATCTGACGGATTCCACACTGAACACCTCCGGGGCGGTCCGGGTCTACAATCACGAGGGCATGGGCACGGGATATATCTCCGGAGCGGAATACCTGCCCTACGGGGCGGACGCGGGGCTGTTCACCTACCACGACCCTGTCTGCACCGGGGGCCTTGCAGCCCGGGATTATGAGAAGCAGTCCCTGGGGGCGGAGGTTTATCTGGAGGACGCCGGAGGCGGCGGGGGCACCGCAGCCTTTCCCCTCTTGTATTATAAAGGATACCACGCTTGGAACCGGGACACCGGGGAGGAGCTTGCCTGTTACGGGGGAGAGAATTTTGAGGTGACGGTGGATATTCCGCCGCACTTTGAGGGCAGCGTGGAGGTGCGGTTCGTAAGTCCCTGGTATTGGCGGGCGGGGGAGGCGGTGACGCTTCTCACCATCTTGGCTATGGCGGGCTTTTTCCTGACAAGAGCGTTTATAGGGAGGGGGCCTACTTCTTCCCGGGGCGAAGCAGATTCGGATGCCGTTAGGGCGGCGGAATGAGAGGAAAGATGAGAGCAGGCGTGAAGAGCAGACAAAAGGCGGCCGGGCGGGGGACCTTCTGGGCGGTGTTTTTGATAGCGGGGGTGGTGTCGGTGCCCCTTCTTACGAATTATCTTCTGACAGGCAGCGAGCTTCTGGCTTCCTTGAGCCGGATAGAGGCGGTGAGGCTGGGGATTGGCCGGGTGTTTCCCATCCGCATAGGCCCCTGGGGCTCAAGGGACTATGGGTTTGGGGGCGCTTCCTTCCAGGGGGATGTGTTTTATCTGATACCGGCCTTTCTGCGGGCGGCGGGTCTGTCCCTGGCCGCGGCTTATAAGCTGACTCTGTTTTTGATCAATGTGGCCACGGCGGCCCTGTCCCTTTGGTGCTTCGGCAGGTGCTTTAAGTGCCGGGAGATCGGGGTGATGGGAAGCCTGCTTTACACCTGGTGTCCTTATCGCCTGACGGAGCTGTACATTCGGGGCAATCTGGGAGACCTGGCGGCCTGGACCTTCCTGCCCTTAATTCTGTGGGGGCTGACGGAGCTGTACAACGGGGAGGAGGAGCGCCGTGGAGGAGTGTGGGTGATTCTCACCTGGGGCTTTAGTCTGGTGGCGGTTTCCTCCGTCAATCTGTTTTTCCTGAGCGCCGGGATGACCGTGCTGTTTCTTCTGTTTATGGGAAAGCGGACTCTGGAGCGGAGTACCCTGCTTGTTCTGGGCAAGACGGCGGGAGCCGTGTTTCTCATCAACGCCTGGTTTCTGATTCCCATGGCTCTGCGTCTCAGAGACCCAATGGCGGTGGGTGTCCTGATTCCGCCCGATTTTCGTGGAAACGGGATGTACCTTGCCCAATATCTGAATATTTTCCTGTGGGGCGGGGCAAACGATACCCTGGGACAGGAGGGTATGGCGGGAGCCCAGGCCATGGGGCCCGGCGCAGCCGTGGCCGCGCTGCTTTTTGTCTATCTGTGGGCGCTGTTTACAGGAAAGGGAGGGGAGACCAAGGAAGGAAGGCGCTTTGGGAGAGGATTGCTTTTGCTGAGCCTGGCGCTTGTGATTCTGAGCTTAAACAGTTTTCCCTGGGACGTTCTACAGGATAAAAATATGCTGTTTTCCATTGTGCTTTCCCTCCTGTACACGCCGGCCAGATGGGGAATTCCGGCCTGCGCCTGTATGATTACGGCGGCCTGTCTGGTGCTGGCCTGGATGAAGGGGATGAACGGCGGGAAGGAGTATAAGATCATAATGCCCGCCGTGGCTGCGGTCTCCTTCGGCGTGACGCAGTTTATGCTGGGAAATCTCTTGAAGACCAGGCCTTATATCAGGCAGGAGGAGACTCTGGAGCTCATTCCTTTGGAGGTCATTGAGGGGGAATCCATGGTCTGGAGAGTCTGCGAAGGGCTCTCGGCGGCGGCTCTGTGCGGCTGTCTGGCGCTGTTCCTCATAAGGAGGCGAAAAGATGTTAAAAATGGCTGATATTTTGAAAAACCGCAAGATAATGATTCTCCTGTGCGTGGAGCTTTTGCTGGTCCTCTTGGGCGCGGCGGGACTTTTCGGAAAAAGAGGCGTTGTGGCGGGGGCGGAGGACGCCCGGGGGCTTCTGACGGAGGGGATCTCTCTTCCGCCGGGGGTCTATACCGCCAGGCTTTACTATGAGACACAAGAGGACAAGGTCAGCGATTTCGGCGTGACGGTGGAGGAGCAGTTCCACCATACGCTTTTGTGCAATTATTCACCTCTTTACATGGGAATTAATATGCGGGAATGTCAGTTCTATCTGCTGGATTCGGTGGAGGGCCTGCGGGTGGAGGTGGAGGCCAATGGCGCCTCCACCCTGGAGGTGAAGGGAGCGGAGATTGTGGCGGGGACCCAGGGGAGCCTGATTTTTCTCTTTTGGGTGCTTCTCATAAGCATTCCTCTGGACGGCTTCTGCCTTCTCTCTCTTTGCCACAAAAAAAGCCCCCTGCCGGCGGCGAAGCAGAGGGCGGTTTTCGGCGTGTCTGCCCTGGCCCTTCTGTCCTCCCTGCCGGTGATGGTGGACTACAGCATCATCGGCGCGGACCTGGTGTTCCACCTGATGCGCATCGAGGCCCTGGCGGAGCACATCCGCCGGGGGGAGATCTTCTCCAGAATTGAGTCCGTGTGGCTGGCGGGACACGGGTATGCCAACTCCGTATTTTACGGGGACACTTTCTTAACGGTGCCGGCTCTTCTTCGGCTGATGGGATTTTCACCCGACAGCGCCTACCGGATGTTTGTGGCTCTTGTGAATCTGGCCACCGCGTGGATCTCCTATGTCTGTTTTCGGAAATGCTTCCGCAGCAGGGATATCGGGCTTCTGGGGAGCGCGCTGTACACTCTGTCGCCCTACCGCATATACAATATCTACAATCGCGCCGCCGTGGGGGAATACACGGCCATGATCTTCTTTCCCCTGCTGGCCTGGGGCTTTTATAAAATCTATACCGAGGATCCGGACCGCAAAGGATACCTGTGGAACTGGGTGATTCCCACCGTGGGCTTTTCCGGCATCATACAGTCCCACACCTTAAGCTGTGAGATGGCGGGAGGAGTCGTTCTGCTGTTGTGTCTGCTTCTGTGGCGAAAGACCTTCAGGCGTAGGATTTTCACGGTGCTGTCCCTGACGGTGGTGATGACGTCGGTATTAAACGCCTGGTTCCTGACGCCTTTCTTGGATCTGATGGCGGCGGATCAGTACTTTTTCGGCCACAATGCCGATGTGCTGGTACAGGACAGAGGGGTCCTGCCCGCCCATCTGTTCTACACGCTGCAGGCCGCGGGAGCCTCCTCCCGGTTTGCCGATACGGGCATGATCGAGACGGAGCCCATCGGCATCGGGGCGGCCTTGCTTCTGTGCATGGGCCTGTGGCTCTGGCTTCGGGCGAAGCACGGCAGGGAGACTCTTACGAAGGAGCAGCGCACGGAGAGACGGGCGGCGGACGTGGCTCTGCTTTTGGGCTGGGTGGTACTGTTTATGAGCACGAATCTGTTTCCCTGGGATTTCTTGAGCTCCTGCAACCGTCTGTTTGCCACCTTGAACGGCTCCCTGCAGTTTCCTACCAGACTTACGGGAGTTGCCACCGTCTGCATGGTGGTGACGGCCTGCGTCATGGGAAAATGGGTCTTCCGGGAAAGCTGGGGGGCGGTCCCCGGCGTGGGCGTGCTCACGGGGCTTTCCCTGGTGGCGGCCCTGTTTGGAACCTTTCAGCTAAACGATACCCTTTTGACCAGGCAGGAATTCATTCGCCTGTATTCCGCCCAGAACATCGGGCATTCCGCGGTGCTGGGGGCGGAATATCTCCCCGAGGGCGTGGATATCAATCATATGTCCTATCACGCCCCTGTGCCCTCCGAGGGGGTGGAGTTAGTTTCCTATGAGAAAAAGGGGCTCTCCGTGAGGGCTTATGTGGAAGCCTCCCAGAGGGGGAGCATTGACTTTCCCATGCTCTGTTACAAGGGATATGAGGCAAGGGTGCAGGATACGGGGGAGCGACTTGCGGTGGAGAAGGGGGAGAACAGCGATGTGCGTGTGCTGTTTCCCAAAGGATTTTCCGGAGAAATCCGGGTAAGCTTTAAAGGGGCCTGGTATTGGCATCTTGCGGAGGCGGTAAGCGCCGTCTCGGCGGCGGGACTTTTGGGATGGTATGTCTGGACCCGGATTGCGGGAAGGAAGAATAAAAATGAGAAGAATAGCGATTATCACAGCCAGAGGGGGAAGTAAGCGGATCCCCGGGAAAAACGTCAAAGAGTTCTGCGGAAAGCCCATACTGGCCTACTCCATAGAAGCGGCCGTCTCCTCCGGCCTGTTTGACCGGGTTATGGTGTCCACGGACGATCCCGGGATTGGTGAGATTGCCGGAAAATACGGGGCGGAGGTGCCTTTTTTCAGGAGTGCGGAAAATTCCGGGGATTTTGCCACCACCAACGACGTGCTCCTGGAGGTGCTGCGGGAATACGAAAAGCGGGGGGAGCATTTTGACCTGGGGTGCTGTCTCTATCCCACGGCTCCTTTTGTGACGGGGGAGAAGCTGAAGGAGGCGGTGGGAATGCTGGAGGAGAGCGACGCGGACACGCTGATTCCCGTCACCGCCTTCTCCTACCCTCCCCAGAGGGCCATGGTGGTCCGGGAGGGGAGACTTTTGTTTGAAAACCCCGAGTATCTGGACAGCCGTTCTCAGGATCTGGAGCCGCATTATCACGATGTGGGGCAATTTTATGTGTTTCGCACGGAGGCCTTTGTACAAAACCGCAGGCTGATGGTGGGCAATATCCTTCCCTATGTGATCTCCGAGCTGGAGGTGCAGGATATCGACAATCAGACGGATTGGGAGATTGCCGAGATGAAGTACCGCATTCTTCATCCGGATTTGAGCCGCGGTGAGGATGCGGCAAGGAGATAGTTTGAGTCGCAGCAAAGCTGCGGCATGGAGGATGGTATGAAGATTGCGCTGCTTTCCAATGTGAATATGAATCCGGTGATCCGGCTTTTGGGGGAGGAGGCGGAGGTGTACCAGGGGGAGGGCTACGGTAACGAGCTGGGAGCGCTGTTAAATCCCGCTTCCTCCTACCATGCCTTTGATCCGGAGATCACCTTTCTGGTGATGGACCTGATGGAGCTTTTGGGGCATGAATTGGACGCCAGTGAGGCCGGGAAGAGGGTGGAGGCCTGGTTTTCGGACTTTGAGGGGGGACTTGGGACAGATTGCATTTATTATGTCTCGGACGCCTGGCTGTGGGGACCGGAGCTCTCTGTGGTGCAGGACCCTATGAGAAGGAGGATACTGGAGGGAGCCTGGCTGCAGCGGTTGAGATACTGCATGGGCAATCATGCCAATGTGCGGGTTTTCCCCTACGCGGAACTGATCGGGCGGCTGGGGGAGGAGAGGGCCTTTTCCTTAAAGATGTGGTATATGGGCCGGATCCTGCTGAGCAGGGAGGCCCAGAAGCTGTTACATGAGAGCATCATGGAGTATGTCCTGCGGGAGTCGGAGACGCCCAGGAAAGTGCTTTTATTGGATCTGGACAACACCCTGTGGGGCGGCCTGGCGGGAGAAAACGATCATGAGCCCGTGAAGCTTTCGGAGGAGCATACGGGGCTTGCCTACAAGAATCTCCAGCGGGTAATTCTGCAGATGCAGAGGCAGGGGGTGCTCTTAGGCATCGTTTCAAAGAACAATGAGGCGGACGCGGAAAGGATTCTCGCGTCCCATCCCCATATGACGCTTAGCCCGGAGTGCTTTGCGGCCCGCAGGATCAACTGGAAGCCCAAGCATGAGAATATAAGGGAGCTGGCCCGGGAGCTAAACCTGGGCCTGGATTCCTTCGTGTTCTTCGACGACAATCCGGCGGAGCGAAGTCTGGTTCGGGAGACACTGCCCCAGGTGGCGGTGCCGGAATTCCCTGACAAGCCGGAAGATTTGGCCCCCGCCATGGCCGAGATTTACAGGCGGTATTTCGCAAAGCCCGTCCTCACCGAGGAGGACCTGGGGAAGACCGCGCAGTATGCCGCCATCGCAAAGCGCAGGGAGTTTAAGAGGGAGGCGGGGAGCTTTGAGGAATATCTGCAAGGGCTTCAGATCACCCTGGAGCGGGTGGAGCCGGGGGAACATCTGGACCGCCTGACGCAGCTTGTGAATAAGACCAACCAGTTTAACCTCACCGCCCTGCGGTATACCAGAAGTGAGCTTAAACGGATGCTGGAGGAGGAAACCTACCGCTTTTATCTGTACCGATCCGGGGACCGATTCGGAGACAACGGTATTGTGGCGGCTCTCATTTTGTCCCTGGAGCGGGGAACGCCCCGGGTGGAGGAGTTCGTTATGAGCTGTCGGGTGATGGGCCGGTGGATAGAGCGCGCCGTTTTGGACGAGGTGGAGAGGGATATGAAGGCCGCGGGATATGAGAGGCTTCGGGGGATTTACCTCCCCACGGGCAGGAATATGCCTGTGGAAGGGCTTTACAAGGAGCTGGGCTACGCCGTGGCAGAGGAGCTGCCTGACGGAGGCATCGCCTATGAATTAGAGATAGCGAAAGCGCCCGAAAGGGTGTATTATGTAGAGAGAGGATGAGGAAGCTATGAAAGAGAAGATAATCGCTCTGGTGGAGGAGCTTTTGAAGGTGCCTGGGGGAACCGTCTCGGAGGATACCAGAATAGAGGATGTGGAGCAGTGGGATTCCCTGGCCCATGTGCTGATTATCGGGGAACTGGAGGAGAGGCTTGGCATATCCATCCCCCTGGAGGAGGCCATAGAATTGACCGGCATGAGAGAGCTCCTGGAGAAGGCGGGGGCGGTATAAGGCGCTTCCGGAGAAGGCCCGGGGGAGCGTAAGGACCCGTCAGGGCGGAGGGAAAAAGCGGTGGAGAGCAGGAAGGGGCGGACAGGGCATGAGCGTGACTTTGCGCAGAATCCTTGAGGAGGATCTGGAGAAGATTATGAACTGGCGGATGTCGGAGGATGTCACCAGGTATATGAACACGGACCCAAAGCTTACCTTACAGGGGCAGCGGTTGTGGCTACGGGCCGTGGAGGAAAACCCGGATGTGAGCTACTGGATGATCCTGGTGGAGGGGGAGGAGGCCGGGGTCATCAATCTCACGGGCCTCACAAACCCCCAGGGAAACCTGGGCTGGGCCTATTATGTGGGTGAGAAGCGTCTTCGCGGCATGAAGACGGCTCTGTCTCTGGAGATGAGCCTGTATGATTATGCTTTTTGCCGCCTGCACAAGCGGGCGGTATACGGGGACGTTTTCACCCTGAATCAGGGGGTGATTGCCCTGCATAAGCTCTGCGGCTGTGAAATCGTGGAGGAGAAGAGGAAACATATCTGCAAAAACGGCGTGTATTATGATGTGACTTTTATGCGCATGACGGCGGAGCGCTGGGAGGCGGTTCGCCGGGACAAGCGGTATGAGAAAATAGTTTTCCCAGAGGAGTGATCCCGGGACGCCGTGGGAGGACGGCAGGAAGGAGTGACGACATGAATCGGGAGATTAAAATAGGATACCGGCTGATCGGTCAGGATTCCCCCACCTTTATCGTGGCGGAGATGTCCGGCAACCACAGAATGGATTTCGACACGGCGGTGAAAATTATGGAGGCGGCCAAGGAGGCCGGGGCGGATGCCGTGAAAATACAGACCTACACCGCGGACACCATCACCTTAAACTGCGACGCGCCCTGCTTCCAGATCACCCAGGGGACTCTCTGGGACGGAATCACCCTCCATCAGCTCTACGAGCAGGCCTACACGCCCTGGGAGTGGCAGCCTGCGCTGAAGAAAAAGGCGGAGGAGCTGGGACTTTTGTTCTTCTCATCTCCCTTTGACCATAGCAGTGTGGATTTCCTGGAGGAGATGGACGTGCCCGCCTACAAGATTGCCTCCTTTGAGATCAACGACATTCCCCTGATCAAAAAAATCGCGGGGCTGGGCAAGCCCATAATCCTTGCCACCGGAGTGGCAGGGCTGGGGGATATTGAGCTGGCGGTGCGCACCTGCAGGGAGGCGGGGAATGAGGATGTGATTCTGTTGAAGTGCTGTTCCGCTTATCCCACTCCCTATGAGGACATCAATCTGCGGACGATTCCCTCCCTGGGGGAGACCTTTGGCTGTATCACGGGACTGTCGGATCATTCCATGGGCCCTGCGGTGGCAGGGGCCGCCGTGGCGCTGGGGGCCCGGGTGGTGGAGAAGCATCTGACTCTGCGGCGGGCCGACGGAGGGGCGGACGCGGCCTTCTCCATGGAACCCCGGGAATTTCAGGAGATGGTGGAGCATATACGCATCATAGAGAAGGCTCTGGGGAGAGTCACCTATGATTTGACTCCGGGGCAGGTCAGGGAGAGAGAGCACTCCCGCTCCCTGTTCGTGGCCGAGGACATGAAGGCGGGGGATGTGTTTACGCCCGGGAATCTGCGCTCCGTGAGGCCCTCCTGCGGCCTGCACACCATGTATTATGAGGAGCTTCTGGGAAAGCGGATTGCCAGGGACGCGCCCCTTGGCACACCCATGAGCTGGGATCTGGTGGACTGGACGGAGTGACGGAGGCAGAGGTATGTATGTGATTCGGGCGGACGGCAATGAGCGGACGGGGGCCGGGCATCTGATGAGATGCCTCACCGTGGCGGAGGCGCTGGCGAAAGAAGCGGGGGGCAGGGAGGAAATCCTGTTTTTCTGCGCCGACGAACTCTCGGCGGCCATGGTTCGGGCCCGGGGCTTTGAGGTCAGGGTTTTTCACACGGATTACCGGCACTTGGAGCAGGAGCTTCCCCTGTGGGATAAAATTGGTATAATACCGGATGTTATTTTAATAGACAGCTATTTTGTGACGGAGGGCTATCTGAGGGAGCTTGGAAAAAGGGGCGTGACGATTTTGCTGGATGATCTGCAGAATCGCTCCTACCCGGTGGACGGGGTAATCAATTACAATGTGTATGCGGAGCAGGCCGTCTACCAAAAGCTGTATGAAGGCACAAATACCAGGTGTTATGTCGGAGGAGACTATGTGCCCCTGCGCCCCCAGTTTACGGGGTGCGCCTACGAGATGCGGGAGCAGGTCCGGGATGTGATGATCACGGTGGGAGGCGGGGATGCAGGTAACATTACGGGCGATATTTTACAGGCGCTGGGAGAGGAGGAGCAGTCCCGGGGAGAGCGCCGGGAGATTTGCTATCACCTGGTGGTGGGCGGGCTGAATCCCCATCTGCGCAGGCTGGAGGGCGCGGCGGCGGGGAATCCTTTGGTGGTGCTGCACAGGGATGTGCGGGATATGGCCGGACTGATGTCCCGGTGCGATCTGGCCGTCACCGCCGGGGGAACCACAGTCTATGAACTGGCGGCTGTGGGCGTGCCCTTTATCTGTTTCTCCTGGGCGGAAAATCAGGAAAGGCTCACCGCCTATGTGGAGAGCCGCAAAATCGCGGGATTTGCGGGGGCTTATCACAGGGACAAAGCGGGAACCACGGCCGGGCTGAGAAAGCTTTTTTCCCGGTTCTGCGGGGACTATAAATTGAGATACGAGTGTTATTTAAAGGAGCGTAAGCTTATAGACGGCCAGGGGGCGGGACGGATTGCCGGGGTGCTGAAAGGCCTTGGAAAAAAGGCGTAAGGGCTGGCCCGGGGCGGGGCCGCCTGGGGTTTAACGCAAGCTTTATCTGTGACACGCAGAGGGATGGATATGAGAGGGAACGGCGGACGGGAAAAAATAATATATGGGCTCCTCTCCCTGGCCTGCTTTTGTCTGCTCTTGGGCCTGACGGGCAGAGAGCTTCTGCGGGAGCCGGAGAGAAAGGATGTTTCCGTGGTGCTCTTTGGGGACAGCATTCTGGGAGAATGCAGGGACGAGACCTCCGTGGGATGTAAGCTCCAGGAGCTTGCGGGGGTGCAGGTGTACAACGGCGCGATGGGGGGCACCAGCTTCGGGTATCTGGACCGGGGGATGCGGCTGGGGCACACGAAGGATTGCATGAGCATGGCTTCCCTGTCGGCCTCGGTGCGGGCCGGGGATTACAGTGTGCAGCGCTCCGCCCGGATCCGGGAGAGCTACACGGAGTATTTTCCGGAGACCATTCAGGGGCTTTCCCAGATTGACTTTGCATATGTGGAGACTGTGTTTATCCAGTACGGCATGAATGATTATCACGGGGGCTCCCCCCTGGTCAACGAGGAGGATGCCTACGACGAATACACCTTCACCGGCGCCATACGAAGGTCGGTGAGGAATCTTCGGACGGCTTATCCCCATCTGAGAATCATTCTGGTGACGCCTACCTATAGCTGGTATCTGCCCAGGGAGCTGACCTGTGAGGAGTACAATCCCGGGGGCGGCATTCTGGAGCGCTACGTGGAGGCGGAGATCAGTCTGGCCGCGGAGCTGGGGGTGGAGATTGTAGATGTGTACCACGACTTTTATCCCCATGAGAGCTGGGAGGACTGGGAGATCTATACCAGGGACGGACTGCACCCCAACGAGGCGGGGCGGGAGCTTTTGGCCGGGACCCTGGCGGCCTGTCTGGAGTAGACTGACAAAGCGCGGCGCATCTACGCGGGATGCGGCGTTTTCCGAATATGGTGAGTGAAAATGCCCCTTGGGGCGGAATGTGAGGAAATATGAAGAATCCCACCGAGACCCTTTTCTGGATTCGAACAAAAATAAAACCACAGTGGCGGGCCGCGTTCTGGTCCGTGCTTGTGGTAGGATTGATGACGCATATGCCCGTTCTTCTGTCGGATATTCCCAATCATGACGGCCTGGGCAGTATGTATTTTGACCAGAATATGATTACCTCCGGCCGGTGGTTTCTGACGGTGGCCTGTGGACTTTCATCTTATTATAATCTGCCCTGGCTCATCGGACTCATAGGACTGTTCTGGCTAGCCTGCACCGCAGCAGCGCTGACGGAACTTTTGGAGCTGGAAAACAACCTGGCGGCGGCTCTCGTGGGCGGGCTCCTGGCGACCTTCCCGGCGCTGGCCTCCACCTTCGCCTATGTCTTTACTCTGGACGGATATATGCTGGCCCTGTTTCTGGCGGTGTTCTCTGTGCTTCTTGCGGGGAAATTCCGGCGAGGCTTTCTTGCCGGGGCGGTGTGCCTGGCCTTCAGCCTGGGGATTTATCAGGCGTATCTCTCCTTTGCCATGGCGCTGTGCCTGTACCGTGTGGCAGTCCTGGCCCTGGGGGAAGGGGACCTTCGGGAAAAGGTAAGGGGAATCCTGCGCTATCTCTATATGGGGGTGGGCGGAGGGGCCCTCTATTACGCGCTTTTACGGCTGCTTTTATGGATACAGGGAAAGGAACTGGCGCAGTATCAGGGGATAAACGGCATGGAGGGAGGAGGCGGGACAGGCCTTGGCGCGTCCCTTGTGCATATGTACCGGGATTTCATCTCCTTTTCCCTGAAGGGAAACGTGCTGTTTCACAATGGTTTTTCCGTCCTGGCCCTGTCCGTTTTGCTGCTGTTTGCGGTTTACACGGCCCTTGGGCTTATGAGGCGCAGAAAATGGTGGAAGAATCCGGCATTTTTCGTTATAATAGTGGTACTGGCCGCGGGCTGTCCCCTGGCGTTTAACATTATCCTGCTGATATCGCCGGATGTGACCTACCATCTGCTGATGCGCTATCAGTGGATTTTGATTCCCATTCTGCTCTTTGCCTTTGCGAGCCGGTATGGCGGGGAGGGACGGGGAAGCGCCGCTGTCTCCTGGGCCCTGTGCGGGGCTGCCCTGGTGACGGTATTCTGCTATGTGGTGACGGATAATATCGCTTATTCCAATCTACAGAAACGGTATGAGAAGACCTATGCTTACTGTCTGCGGCTTTTAGACCGGATCGAACAGACCCCGGGATATTATCAGGGGATTCCCATAGCCGTGGTGGGAGTGGTGGGGGACGATCAGTTTCCCCTGACGGACATCACCGGGGACGTGACCTCGGGCATGGTGGGTATCGCCGGAGATCAGTTATTGTATACGGGGGCCAATTATCAGGAATTCATGAAGCATTACCTGGGGGCCACGCTGAATTTCCTGCCCCCGGAGGAGTCGGGAAATATCTACTACTCCCAGGAATACATCGCCATGGAGAGCTTCCCCGGGGAGACCTCCGTGGGCATCATAGACGGGGTCCTGTGTGTGAAGACGGAAAACACAGGGCGGGATTAGGGGGTGCGGCATGGCGCTTTTATCGGTGGTCCTACCGGCGTACAATGAAGAACAGAATATCGGCAACACTGCCCGGACCCTGGGGGAGCTTTTGGAGAGCTGCGGAATCGACTATGAGCTGGTGTTTATCAGCGACGGGTCGGTGGATGGCACCTTCGGGGAGATTCAGCGGGCTGCGGCGGGAAACCCGAGAGTGCGGGGAGCGGAATTTTCCCGCAATTTCGGCAAGGAGGCCGGGATTTTCGCGGGGCTTGAGCTGGCCGGCGGGGACGCCGTCATCGTTATGGACTGCGATTTGCAGCATCCCCCCGAGGTGATTCCCCAGATGTGGAAGCTCTGGCAGGAGGGGGCGGAGATCGTGGAGGGCATCAAATCCGACAGAGGCAGAGAGAGCCTGGGGTACAAGCTCTCCGCAGGACTGTTTTACCGGATTATGAGCCGGCTCATCCGCATGGACATGAAATCCTCCTCGGATTTCAAGCTCCTGGACCGCAAGGTGGTGAAGGTGCTGCTCACGCTTCCGGAGCGCAACACCTTTTTCAGGGCGTTGACCTTCTGGGCGGGTTTCCGCACGGAGAGCGTGACCTACGAGGTGCAGGAGAGGAGGTTCGGGGAGAGCAAGTGGTCCTTTTTCAGCCTGATGCGGTATGCCGTAACCAACGCTACCTCCTTCAGCACACTGCCGCTGCAGGCGGTGACGGTGATGGGGGTGATCTCCATTCTGTTCAGCGTCATTCTGGCGTTTCAGACCCTGGTGCGGTATCTGACGGGGACGGCGGTGGAGGGATTTACCACGGTGATCCTGCTGATTCTGATTATCGGCGGGTTTCTGATGCTGAGTCTGGGCGTCATAGGGCATTATATCGCCAGAATCTATGAGGAGGTGAAGGGACGCCCCAAATACATTATCAGCCGGACCACGGAGAATGTGCCGGAGTCGGTGAAGGGAATCTGGAAGAAGCCGTAAGCCGCGGGAGAACGGCTTACGGGGACAATACGGGACAAGGGTTGGACAAAAACGCGGGTTCAACTTACGTTTGACAGCGCGCCGCAACGTGCAGATGGGAAAAAGATGATCAATTTTAATGTGCCTCCCTGCGGGGAAAAGGCTGTGGAATATATCAGGGAATGTGTGAGGGACCAGAAAATATGCGGGGACGGGAAGTACACCAGGCTGTGCAGCCAGTGGATTGAGGAGCGCACGAAGACCGCCAAGTGTCTGCTGACCACCTCCTGCACCCATGCCACGGAGATGGCGGCTTTGCTTTCGGGAGTCGGGGAGGGGGACGAGGTTATCATGCCCTCCTATACCTTTGTTTCCACGGCCAACGCCTTTGTGCTGCGGGGGGCCGTACCGGTGTTCGTGGATATCCGTCCGGATACCATGAACCTGGACGAGAGGCTGATAGAGGATGCCGTCACCCCCAGGACGAAGGCCATCGCACCGGTGCATTATGCGGGGGTGGCCTGCGAGATGGACACCATCATGGAGATCGCGTCCAGACGGGGGCTTATGGTGATCGAGGATGCGGCTCAGGGGATCATGGCCACCTACAAGGGGAGGGCCCTGGGTACCTTCGGGGATTACGGGTGCTTCAGCTTCCATGAGACGAAGAATTACAGCATGGGGGAGGGCGGAGCCCTGTTGATCCGGGATAAAGAGCGGATCGAGGACGCGGAGATCATCCGGGAGAAGGGGACCAACCGCAGCAAGTATTTCCGGGGACAGATCGACAAGTATACCTGGATGGACCAGGGCTCCTCCTACCTCCCCAGCGATATGAACGCGGCGTATCTCTACGCTCAGTTGGAGATGGCGGAGGAGATCAACGACGCCCGTCTAAGCTGCTGGAACAGGTACTATGAGAGACTAAGGCCCCTGGAGGCGGCCGGGAGACTGAAGCTGCCCGTGGTGCCGGAGGGCTGTGTGCACAATGCCCATATGTTCTACATCAGGGTACGGGACCTGGAGGAGAGAACGGCTCTGATCGCGTTTTTGAGCAAGAATGGGATTCATTCCGTCTTCCACTACATTCCTCTCCACACCGCTCCCGCGGGCTTAAGATTCGGGCGCTTCCATGGGGAAGACCGCCATACCACGAGGGAGAGCGAACGTCTGGCCCGTCTGCCCATGTATTACGGTCTGTCTTTGGAGCAGGTGGATGCTATCTGTGACACGGTGGAACGGTTTTTTCAGAGATAGGAGAAGGGTATGAGGAGAGGGGCAAGAGCGCTTGGGGCCGTCACCGGCGGAATCTGTGTGATCGGGCTCAGTGTGCAGATTCTCCTGGGATTGACCTGGATGGTCTGTAACTTTGCCGGATTTCAAAAATTCGGAGACAGCTATCTATACTTGAAGAGCAGCGGGACCTTTCTGTGCGACGAGTACACGGGCATTCTCTATCCCGCCCTGATGCTGCTTGCAAGGGGGATAGAGGGAATTCTGCGACTCCCCGGCAGGAGCATTCTGTATCTGCTCCAATTGAGCGCGGCCTTTTTTGCCGCCCGGTTTTTCCTTTCGTCGGTCTGCCCTGTCCGGGGCTTCTGGAGGGAATGGGGGAGTCTGGCGATCCTCACCTATCCCATGGCCATGCAATGCCATCTGGCGGTGCTGCCGGATTCCCTGGCGGGCTCTGTCTTTTTGCTGGAACTGGCTGGCCTTTGGCGTCTTGCGGAGAACGGAGGGAGGACGGATGCCGCGGGACTTGCGAAAACGGCAGCCTGCTGGCTGGTTATGGCCCTCTTGAAGCCCGAGTACCTCTATCTGGGCGCCGTTCCCGTTATCTTGATGTTTCTGTACGGAATGCTGCGAAGAAACGGGAGGGCGTCCGGGCAGGTTTTTCGAAACCTGGTGATCGTGGCCGCCGTAGGAGGCATCATTGTGGCCATGAACGATCTGACCCAGGTGGAGGGAGCCTACGGGCGGGTCCGTCTTAGTCTGAATGCCGCCATGTTCAGCAGAATGTCCTGGTCCACCTTTCAGGGCACCTACGGTATGTGGCCGGAGGAGATGCGGGAGTGCGTGGACGAGGGTATGGCCAGGGAGTCGTCCCTGTACCCGGACAATATGCTGGGTATCGCGGGGGAAGCTCTGGAACAGGGGCTGGGGCCTGAGCGGGCAAAGGAGATGTTCGGAGTGGCCGCAGAATTTTCCCGGACCTACTATGGGGAGCGGATCCGTCATGAGATCCTGTGGGACGTGCTGGGCTACGGATTTGCCCCGGTGATCTCGGAGCTTATGCTGAACAATCGGGGATATGACTCCTATTGCACGAGAAATTATGAGATTATGCGGGGGAGAACCCCTCTTTTGACCAAATATTATTACCACTATGGATGCTGGTGGTTTGGCCCTGGGCTGGTCCTGGCCGGTCTGCTTTGGCTGGGGAGCTGCCTCCCGGGATTTTTGAGGGCAAGACGGGGAGCCTGGGACAAAGGGGCTGTTCTTGGCCGGGGGTTTTGTCTGGCCGGGATTTTTCTGTCCTGCGGGGCTCTGGCAGGCTGGTATGCCATGAGGGGAGGAGGCGTCTTTGACTACAAGCAGACCATTGTGATCGGGTGCCTCTTTACCGCCTGGACGGTGTGGGGCAGTCTGCGGGGGATGGCGGGTATTGGCGGGGAGAACGGAGCCGGGAGCGGATCGGTAGATTAGATTGCGGAAAGGACGCGGAAGGCGGCTATGGACGGAGGCAAAATGGGAAGAAAGGACGGGTTGTGCTTCGGGGCGGGGCTTTTGGCCGTGCTGTTTATGGGGCTGCCCTATCTGATTCTGGGACGGGAGTCTATCGTGACCTATCACGATCAGTTGGACGGGGAGCTGATCGCCTATCTGCTGCAGGCGAAGCATCTTTTTCAGGGCGGCACGCTGCCTGAGTTTATGAACAATGTGTCCAAGACGGCTCTGGTTCCCCCGGCTCCGGCCTGTGTGCTCCTGTTTCTTTCGGGGGACGGCTTCGGAGCCCTGGCGTTTATGCAGGTCATGGGAAGTCTGTGCGGATACGCGGGGATGTATCTGCTGGCCCGCAGGGAGACGGGGCGGGTCTATGTCTCGGGGGCGGTGGCAGTGCTGTACGCCTATCTTCCCTTTCTGCCGGCGTACGGACTGTCTCAGTACGGTCTGCCGCTGCTTCTGTATCTGCTCCTGGAGGCCAGAGAGGGGCGGCACAAAAAAGCGGCCTTTTTGTACGGGGCGGTATATGCCCTGAATTCCTCTCTGGTTTTGGTTGGCTTTGGCGTGTTGGGGGTTCTTTTCCTGTGGACGCTTTGGGAACTGTCGGCGGGCAGAAGGCGGGGGAGTTCCCCCTCCTCCCGGCGCACTCTTTTGGGGATGCTTCTGTGGATGGGGGGGATCTACGGGGTGGAAAATTTCCGGCTGTTTGCCCAGCTTCTGGGCCTGGGGTCCCCGGGGGATACGGTCTCCCACAAGGCGGAATATGTGCTGTTTCCCAATACCTTTTCGGCGGGCTTCCTGGAGGGGCTTCTAAGGGGAGGACAGCACAGCGGCGACTACCACGGATTGTTTTTCGGGGCGGCGGCTGTAGTCTGGGCGGTCTGCGGCCTGTTTTGGCTCAAGGCGAAGGATGCCCGGGGGGAGCGGGACGCGGCCCTGGGCAAGCTCTTAAAGACGGCGGCCCTTTCCTTTGGCTGTATCGTGTTCTTTGCGGCTCTGTCCGGGCTGTGGGATGCGGGGCCGGGCGTATTTCTGCGCAGACGTATGCAGGCTCTGGGGGCCTTTCAGCTCGACAGGCTTTTGTGGCTCTCCCCCTGTCTCTGGTATCTGATTCTGGCCTGCGCTCTTGCCCTGGCGGTCCGGCTTTGGGAGGGATGGGCCGGAAAAATCCGACTGGGGGCCTGTCTGCTTGGGACGGCGCTGGCGGCGTCTCTGTGCTTTACCGGGGTGACGGTGCTTCTGGAGAGCAATCTGAAGCCCAATATTCAGCGGCTGCGCAATCCGGACTACAAGGCCCTCAGCTTTAACGACTATTATGCGGTGGGAGTCTATTCCCAGGTGGAGGAGTTTCTGCGGGAGCGCACGGGGGAAGAGAAGGAGGAGTATCGGGTGGTCAGCCTGGGGATCGACCCGGCGGCGGCCCTTTATCACGGCTTCTACTGCCTGGACGGGTATTCCAACAATTACCCTTTGTCCTACAAGCACGCGTTCCGGGAGGCCATTGCCCCGGAGCTTTCCAAAAACGG
The DNA here is from genome assembly GCA_949948715.1 of uncultured Lachnospiraceae bacterium. Lineage (GTDB taxonomy): Bacteria > Bacillota > Clostridia > Lachnospirales > Lachnospiraceae > Acetatifactor. The sequence goes on from CATLGW010000018.1 coordinate 43,357, forward strand.
GTATCTGACGGAACAATTTGACGGCTGGGGAAACCGGTGCTATCTGTTCAGCTCGGAGTGCCCGGGGTATTTTACCGTAGAGAAGGGCGGCTTTTACTTTCAGGACTATGAGTTGAATGTGGAGGCGTTAAAAAACCTGGGGGGAAAGTATCTGTTCTCGGCGGCGTATATTCAGGACAGCGAAGGGCAGGGACTTACGCTTCTGCGGGAGGAGGCTTTTTCCACGCCGGAGAGCTATTATCAGATCTATGTCTATGAATATTAGAGGAAAAGGCAAGGCGAAAGCATAATCGGACAGGGAGAAACGGGGGACGGCCGGACGTAAATAAGCAAAATACAGGAGGCGGCATGGACGAAAAAAGCGGCGGTTTGAGGCGGGAGAGCAGGAGAGGCAAAATCGGTGAGAGGGTCGGTTGGGCGGCAGGGCGGCTCCTTGCGGCGTGGCCCGAGGAGGCGGTTCTTTTTCTGTGCGCTCTTATCCTGTGCGCGGGGATCGGCCGCAAGGAAGGATTCCACATGGACGAGCTTTTGAGCTTCGAGCTCTCCAACGCCGAGTTTAATCCCTGGATCGTGCCCAACCAGCCCCAGGGCCGGCTGGCGAAGTTTGTACAGAATGAGATCGACGGGGAGAATCTGTGGGAAACCCTGGGGAATATATGGGATGTGGCCTTGGATGTGCTAAAGAATCGGGGCGGCAGCAGGCTATTGACCTACCGGGCGGACGTCTACCAGGAGCCTGTGTGGATTGACAGGGAGACCTTTCGGGACTATATCACGGTGGGGACGGGGGACGCTTTCCATTATCTGTCCGTGTACTTCAATGTGAAGGACGACAATCATCCCCCCCTGCACTTTATGCTGCTGCACACCATGTCCTCCCTGTTTCGGGGATCCGCGGAGCCCTTTGTGGGATGCGTGATCAATCTGGGGGCGACGCTGGGGACGCTGTGCCTCCTGATGGCGGCGGGCAGACGCCTGGGGCGGTTATGTTTTCCGAAGGGAAACATGTCTGCGGAGCAGACGGGACGAATATTGGGGCTGATGGCGGCTTTGCTTTACGGTCTTTCCGCAGGAGCCATGGCGGCCACACTGCTGATACGAATGTATGCGCTTTTGGCTTTTTTCTGCCTGGCTGCTTTTTACATTCATCTGAAAAAGTGGACGGAAGGATCCTTTTTTACGGGAAACAGGCTGTTGATTCTGGTGACGGTTCTGGGATTTTTGACGCAGTATTTCTTTCTGTTTTATTGTCTGCCGCTGGCGGCCGTCACGGCGGCGGGGCTTTTTCTTCGGGGGAGGCGCAGGGAGCTTTTGGTCTATCTGCGCTCCATGGTGTCGGCGGCCCTGATCGGTGTGGCGGTTTTTCCCTTTGCCGTGTCGGACGTGTTTTCCAGCGGCCGGGGGGTGGAGGCGCTGGAGAATCTGTCTCAGGGCTTTGCGGGATACGGGGTCAGGCTGGCTGCCTTCTGGGAGATTCTTTCGCAGCGTGTCCTGGGGGCAAGCGGCCCGGCGCTGGCCCTGATTCTGCTGGGGGGTGTTCTGGGGGTGTGGGCCCAGGGCCGCGTCCGGCGCGGGAGAGCCATAGATTTCTCGCCCTGGCAGGGCCGTTTTGAGATTTTGGGGATGCTGCTTTTGCCCGCCGCGGCTTACTTTTTGCTGGCGGCCAGAATGTCGCCCTACCTGGTGGACCGGTATCTGATGCCTCTGTTTCCCCTGGCGGCGCTGTGTCTGGCGCTCCTGGCGGTGGGGTTTGTGTACCTTGGCCGGTACAAGAAAGGGGGATATCTATTTGTCTGCGGGGCTGCCGCGCTGTGGCCGCTCTTGGGACTTCTGGGATACGGCGGGGATTATCTCTATCTCGGATATGAGGACCAGAGAAAGCTGGCCGAAGAGTACGCCGCTCTGCCCTGTGTCTGCGTGTACCAGGGGGTGGGGTATTATGAGAATCTGCCGGAATTTACGGAATATGAGAGGACCCTGCTCTTAAAGCCGGAGGAGCTTGCAGAGCGCAGGGACCGGGCCGGCATCCGGGAGGCGGGGGAGACGGTGTTTCTCTTTAAGCCCGGGGTGGATGTGGAGGAGACCATGGAGGTCCTTCGGCGGGAATACGGACTTACGCTGGAGGAATGGCTGCTGGAGGAGGGAGTTCACGGTGACAGGATTGGACTGTTCACGGCCGGGTAGAGGGAGAGAGGGAACGAGACTATGATAGCGTTGCGGGTATTACAGTTAATTCTGTGGTTGTTTGTCATCCCGGCAGGCGCGGGAAGCCTGTTTTTTCTGGGGAAGGAGAGCCCCGGGAACGGATTTGCCGGACCGGGGAGGGCGGTTTTTGCCTGGGTCGGGGGACAGATCCTTCTGTGGGCGGTGTTTCAGCTTTTGTGTGTGCCTGTGATTTTGAGGCAGGGAAACTACAGCCTGGTACAGCGGCTGTATCTGGCGGCGGTGGCGGTACTGTTGTGTTCGGCAGGCCTGGCGGCTCTGGCCCGGAGAAAAAAGCCCCGGCTGCGGCTGGTGGAAGGCTTTGGGAAGGGGGACCGGGCGTCCGTTATTCTCTGGGTAATTTTCTGGGCCCTTCTGTTGTTTCAGATCGTGCAGGCCATAAGGCTGACCTATGCCGACGGCGACGACGCTTTTTATGTGGCGGTGTCAACCATCACGGCGGATGCGGATACCATGTACAGCAAGCTTCCCTACACAGGGGAGACTACCTGGCTGGATGTGCGGCACGGACTTGCGCCTTTCCCCATCTGGATTACCTTTTTGTCCAAAATGTCGGGCTTTAAGCCTGTGAGTATCGCTCATCTGGTGGTTTCTCCCGTTCTCATCGCCATGGCCTACGGCGTTTTTTATCTGACGGGGAGGAAGATAAACGGGAGGCATTCGGAGAAGCTGCCCCTTTTTCTGGTTTTCGTGGAGATTCTGGTTCTCTTCGGAGATTATTCCTATTATACGGTGGAAAATTTCATGCTGGCCAGGAGCCGCCAGGGCAAGGCGGCGCTGGGAAGCATTATAATACCCGCGCTGTTTTTCCTGCTCCTTCAGCTTTTGGAGTATCTAAAGGAAAAGAAAAAAATTCCTCCGGCTTACTGGGGGCTTCTGGCGGCGGCGATGACGGCGGGGGCTCTTTGCAGCACCATGGGGGCCATGCTGTGCTGTATGCTGGTGGGGATCGGGACGTTTTGTGCCGCCGTGGGATTTCGGAGGTGGAAGATTTTGTTCCCTGCGGCGTTTTGTTGTCTGCCCTGTGCGGCGTATGCCCTGCTCTATCTGCGTATGGGCTGAGATTTGTGGAGGTGTGTCAGGATGGGAGATGTGGTGACGCTGTTTCGGGACTATATGGGTGTGGGGCTGATTGTCCTGTGGTTCCTCTTAGCCCTTTTGTATCTGTTTTTGAAGGAAAAGAGGAGGCATCTGCGGATTCTTTTTGTATGGGTGCCGGTGATTCTTTTGCTGGTCTTTTTCAATCCTCTCTTTGCCCGGCTGGTGTTTCGCATGGCGGACGGGGAAATTTATTACCGTATTCTCTGGCTGCTGCCCATGACTACGGTTATCGCCTGGGCGGCGACGGAAATCTATGGCTCTCTGCGGGGAAGGGGACGATTTGTCTTTGCGGGGGCGGCCGCTGTGATGCTCATGGTGTCCGGGAGTTTTATTTACGCAAATCCCTTCTTTCAGCGGGCCCAGAATCCGTACCACATACCTCAGAGCGTGGTGGATATCTGTGACGCCATAAGGGTGGAGGGCCGGGAGGTCAGAGCCGTCTTTCCGGCGGAAATGCTGCAGTACGTCAGACAGTACGACGGCACGGTGTGTATGCCCTATGGCCGGGAGGTGATTGTGGAGAGGTGGAATGTGCTGAATGAGCTTTACTTTCTCATGGAGGCCGAGGAGGTGGATGCCGTCAGACTGGCGGAGCTGGCCAGGGAGAGAGTGTGCCACTATATCATTCTTTCCGGAGAAAAAAGGATGGCGGGCAGCCTCACCGACTGCTCCTTTGAGGTCTTTGGGCAGATAGACGGATATACGATCTACCGCGACAGCACGGCGGATCTGTCCCTCCCCGCCGCAGGGCAGGGCGGGGAGCTGTGATCCTCCGGAAGGCCGAGGTAACGGAGTCTTATCGATAGGGGTATTCCAGGGCTTCCATAAACCGGTCTGCCAGCAGATTGCGCCCTGCCTGGTTCAGATGAATGTTGTCCGTCAGGTATTCGGAGGCATTGTCCTCCGTGACGGAGTTGTAGAGATTGTCCACAAAGGTAACGCTGTGGGAGGCTGTGGCGGAAAACTGCATGATGACGTAGGTGGAGAGTACATCCTGCCCGTAGGTGTACATATCGCTGCTGACGTATTCCCCCTCCTCCGTCATGGCGAAGGCATAGGTGGGGGACATGACGATAATCCGGATATGGGGATATCTCTCCTGTATCAGCTCGATTCCCGCGGCCATATTGCCGGTGAACTGTTCTATGTCGGTGGCATTATCATCACTGTACATCTGATGCCCCAGGAAATAGTCCGTGGCGTCATACATGAGAGCGATGACGTCCACCGTGTTCAAATCCAGATTCATCAGGGTGTCAAACACCTCCTGGGCCTCGGGGGGCGCGTCCTCCCCCAACGCCTCGACGGCGCTCTTGTAATATTGGTTTGTCACGCCGCTGTCAGCCAGCGTCACCAGCCAGTAGAAGGTGTAGGCATCCATGGGGGCGACCTCGGCGTCAAAGTGGGGGTTCTGAGCCGCCAGGTAGCTGCCGCTGACGGAGCAGTTATAGACGGTGGCTCCGGTTTTTTTTGCGATCAGATTGGCAAGATTGCCCTCTGTGCCCCGGTCGTCTGAGAAGGGACTGTTCCCGAAGACCAAAATGGTTTCCGGCGCTCCGGTTTCCACCACCTCTCCGGTGGAGGTCATAAGGGGCAGGAACTGGTCAAAATTTTCCCGGCGTTCATTCCCCTCAATCTTGGCAATCTCCTCCGGGTCGATGAATTCACCCCAGGTGCAAAGTCTGTAGGCGACAAATGACACGGTGCACACTACCACAAGCAGCAAAAAGGTGTGCAGGTTCAGAAACCGGGAGAGCTTTCCGCGGGCGGGCTTGTCCTGCTCCTGGTTCTCTCCCTCATATTCTTCGTATTCGTTCTCGTCCGCCTCCAGGTCCAAAATCTCTATGGTGGGGATAGTGCTGACGTTATCGTCTCTTTCCGGCGTATATCTGTTGTCTTTTCTCATGAATCCTCTCATTTCTGCTGCAAGAGCTCTTGTGTCACAATTTCTTTCGAAATCCATTGTACTATTTTGTGCTCTGAAAGTCTACTTACTATATTATGAAAAAAATTTAAGAAATTATGAAGAATCCCGGAATGGCTTGAAGAAGGGGAACAACAATGCTATAATGTTACGGATTTGTTAAATAGATATTATAAAACAGTTTACATATTGCTCGGAAGAAAGGGAACTTGCATGAGAAAGTTGTTTGAGCGCGGCAGACAGCAGGATTACAGGGAGGACTATGACAGGGAACGGCTTGAAGCGCCAGAGTATGATGCGCTTTATGACGAAGAAGGGGAATACATGGGTTGGGAGCATGAGGGAGAGGAGCCCTGTGTGTACGGGGAAGAGCCGGAGTACGGAGAGCCGGAGCCCGAGGTATATGCCGTCGGTCCGGACTATATGGAGTCTGAGGGGGACGGGTATGACGAAGAAGGGGAATACATGGGTTGGGAGCATGGAGGAGAGGAGCCCTGTGTGTACGGGGAAGAGCCGGAGTACGGAGAGCCGGAGCCCGAGGTATATGTCGTCGGTCCGGACTATATGGAGTCTGAGGGGGACGGGTATGACGAAGAAGGGGAGTACATAG
>CATLGW010000019.1 GCA_949948715.1 uncultured Lachnospiraceae bacterium
CTTCGCTTGCTTTTCTTTTGATTCTCTTTGGGTTGTACCGTCGTCTTCTTAGACTTCTTGTACTCTGAATTTTCCTTCTCTTGGAATTTTCAGGGTCGCATTGCTGTTCATTTGTCAAGGTGCGCTTTATCTCGGAACCGCTGTGGGTCCCGAACGGAGAAGGAGGGATTTGAACCCTCGCGCCGCTATTAACGACCTGCACCCTTTCCAGGGGTGTCCCTTCAGCCTCTTGGGTACTTCTCCAAATATACTGATCCAAAATAAATATTCTATTCTAAGGAGAGATGTATCAGTCTCCTGACGGAGAGAGTGGGATTCGAACCCACGCGCCCTTGCGGACAAACGGTTTTCAAGACCGCCTCGTTATGACCACTTCGATATCTCTCCAAGTGTTTTTCTATTCTGCTTTCCAACGGCAAAAATTATTCTACCAAAAAGATTCTCTTATGTCAACAACTTTTTTCATCAAATTTTTAATTTTTATTTAAATGCGGTTCAGCCTGCCCCTATGTGTTATCGCCATAATATTTTTATGTATGTTAATACCGGAAACACACATATGCAGACAGGCCTCGCCGCCCGTTTTTATAATATGATCTCCTCCAGAAGCATCTCTCCATATCTGCCCCCCAGCGCCTTAAGCCCTTTGGCTATAAAGGAGGCATACTGCACGGCTCCCTCATACCGCAGATGCGTATTGTCCAAAGACTCCTCCGGATGCGCGGCATACTCCCCGGCAGAAAAGTACATATGCCAGATGCGGCTGCCGGGCTCTCCTGCCTTCTCCAGAGCCTGGCGGCTCATGGTATAGAGATCCACCAGGGGCACGTCAAACTTCTCCGCCGCCTGCTTCATTCCCGCCACATAGTCTCCGTGCTCTCCCGCTCCCAGACTGCCGTCCGCCCCAAAGCAGCGCCGCTCCACGGGAGTGATCAGTACCGGAAACGCGCCGTGGCTCCTGGCTGTCTCAATAAAGATGCCCAGGTTTTCTATATAGGTAGAATAAGGCTCCGTAAACCTGGTGGGGTCCGCCGTCTTCTCATCGTTATGCCCAAACTGGATAAATAGAAAATCTCCCTCCTCAATCTGTTTCTCAATTTCCGCAAGTCTTCCCTCATCCAGAAAGCTTTTGGTGCTGCGGCCATTTTTGGCATGGTTCTCCACCCTATAGCCTTCCTTTATAAACAGCGAAAAGACCTGACCGATGCCCGTCTGCGGATATGTCCTGTAATCGTTTGTCTGTACGGTGGAATCTCCCGCCCAAAATATTTTGTTCATCTAATGTCTCATTCCTTTCTGTTTTCGACAATCAGCGTAGAATATCCTTTCAAAAACAAAGCCTGCCACAACTCTCACGCTGTCACAGGCTTTGCTCTCTTAATCATATACCTCTCTGTTACTCCTTCACGGCGCCGATATTAACGCCCTTCACAAAGTACTTCTGGAGGAAAGGATACAGTATCATAAAGGGCAGGATTGCCGCGATGATACCCGCGTTATACAGTGTGGTCTGGGCCACATTGTAAGCCGTAGGCGGCGTGTCGCCGTCCATAATCATAACTCTCAGTTTGTACTGGAAGTTTACCTGATCCGGAGACTGGATATAAATCTGTACGGTGGAGTAATCATTCCACACAGATACGGCAAACATCAAACCGATGGAAGCCAGCGCAGCCTTGGACAGGGGAAGCACAATCCTGGTGAAGATTCCCATGGGAGAACATCCGTCGATCTTCGCGGCCTCAAACAAGCTGGCCGGAATTCCCTCAAAGAAGTTTCTCATCAGCACGATGTTGGACACATTGATGCCGTGCTTGATTACCAGAATCCACATACTGTTTAAGAGACCCAGTCTTCTCATAACCAAATACTCGGGGATCATACCGCCGGAGAAAATCATGGTGAAGAGAAGGAAATACGCCAGGAGATTTCGTCCGGGCATATCAAACTGAATCAACACATAGCCGCCCAGGGTACAGAGCACCAGGCCCAGCAGGGTACCGAAAATCGTGGTGACAAAGGAATTGACCAACGGCCTCAGCAATCCCTTCTCACCCAGGATAACCTTATAACCGTCCAGGGTGAATTCCGAGGGCCACAGCTTGAACTGGTACACGCCCACTGCGTTGAAGGAGTCCACCACCACCTTCCACATGGGAACCAAAATGATCAGCCCGATAATGATAAATATAATGTAGTTTACTATAGAAAACAGAGAAACCTTTTTCTTTTTCTTGTGGTATACCGCTTTCGTCTCAGCCATATTCGCACCTCCTATACAATGCCGCGGCCACGGGTCTTCTTGCTGGCCCAGTTACAGATGAGCACCAGAACGCAGCCGACTGCGGACTTGAACAGGCCCACCGCCGTGGAATAACCGTAGTCAGGCCGGGCAACCGTGAAGGTCATACGATAGATATAGGTACTGATAACATCCGATACATCGTATACGGCAGCATTGTACAACACGAATACGTTCTCGAACAGATTCATCACCTTAGCCAGATTCAGAATCAGCACGGTGATGATGGTGTTAGCCAGCGCAGGAAGAGTCACATAGCGCATCTTCTGGAAACGGGTGGCCCCGTCAATGTCCGCAGCCTCATAGAGCTCGGGGCTGATACCCGACAGGGTCGCCAGGAAGATGATGGTTCCCCATCCTGTCTCCTTCCAGATATTGATGATATAAAAGATGGTCCGCCACATGGACGGGGTGCCCAGGAAATAAATGTTCCTGTCCTGCGCCCCCAGAATCCCCATATCCCTCAGCATACCGTTTAACATACCGGTGTTGGAGGGAGAGAGAATCAGAGTGAAAATGGAAGCCACCACTGCCCAGGACATAAAGTGAGGCAGATATATAATCGTCTGAAGGGTTTTCTTTGCAAAAAGATTACCCATTTCATTCAAGAAGATTGATACTACGACAGAAGCAAATGTCGTGAGAAACAACTTCACAGTACTCAAAATCAAAGTGTTTTTGAACGCTCTCCAAAATGCGTCCGTACTGAACATTCTGTTAAAGTGCACCAGCCCGGCCCAGGTAGGACTGGTTCCCGCCTTATACTCCATAAAGGCATAGCGGATTCCGAGCATAGGCCAATAACTCAAAACTAGCACAAAAATGAACACGGGCAAAAACATTATGTAATGACCTCGATTGTTCCATATGCGGAGCCCCAGAGGCTTATGCCGCACTTCGACGCCGGTAGATGTCATAACTTTCTTCTTACTCATACCGTCCTCTCCCTTTCCTCTCATAACTTTGCTTTCCAGGAGGCTCTTACATATCTCCTGTGAAACAACTGTCCTGCCCGGATTGCTCCGGAGGCAGGACAGCTTTTCATCACAGCCTTTCGGCTTTAATACTGATTTACTCTGCGTTCAGCTCTGCAAGGATCTCCTCAACCAAGCTTCCAACAGTGTTCACATAGGTCTCCATAGAAGCGTCAACATCCTCGCCTCTTACCACAACTGCCGCCACACACTCCTGCACTGCGGAAAGAAGATCGCCGCTGCTCTGGCTGTAGGTGTCAGAGGTAGGAGCGGAAGGAGCGTCCACACAATGGCTGGTGAAGAACTGGTTGCTGACAGTCTCCAGGTCGTTGCTCACCACAAAGCCGTTGGTCAAAGGAGCGATTACCAGAGCGGGATCCAGATGGTTCTTGGAAGACAGCTTGGTCTCAGGCTCTGCCACGCTGGGTCTGTAGTGGAACTGACCCTCCTCGTAGTTGTAATCCTTCTTCTTCTCGGGATCGTTGGCATTCAGCGTGAAGCTCTCTGCCTTGGTACTCCACTCCAGATCTCTTGCGCCGTAGGTCCACAGGCTCTGGATGGTATCGCCGTCCAGCATGGTCTCGATGAACGCGTCAAAGATTGCCTGCTCGCGGGAATCGTCACCGTCGCCGTCGTCAAGGATAACCCACACGGGAGACTCTCTGTTCAGATAGCCGCCTACGTTGTCGGTAATCTCCTTGATGGGAGCCAACTGATAAACCTCGCTGGGAAGATTGTTCTTCTCCAGGTTCTCGTTCAGGTTCTTGTACCAGTTACCTGCCCAGTAAGAGAACGCGCCTGCGGAACCGCTCTGCTCAGCGCCCCACCACTTCTCGCGGGCCTGCTTGGTACCTGCGGTGAAGCTGTCAGGGTCGATAACGCCTGCGGCGTAAGCCTCCTGCAGTCTCTTAAGTGCAGCCTTGGTAGCGTCGGTCTGGAAGCCGTCATACCACTTGCCGTCCTCGCCCTGAAGAATTCCGGGATAGGAATCCTGCCAGAACTCTGCGGTGTAGTTGATGTAAGGAGCCTCGCCGCCGATCAGACCAGCGGAAATGAATCCGTAGGTGTCGCCCTCAACGCCGTTGCCGTCGGGATCGCCGTTCTTGAACGCAAGGAGCATATTGTAGAAGTCCTCATAGGTCTTCACATCATCGCCCTTGATGCCCACAGCGTCCAGCCAAGACTGCTTCACATAGGTAATGCAGCCGTTGCCATAGGTAGGAGCAAATCCATACAGATGGCCCTGAGAATCCTTCATATTCTCATTGATGGCAGGCAGAGTGATACGGGACTGGAACTCAGCGTTCGCATAAGCGTCAGCCATATCCCAGAGAAGCCCGGTGGTGGAGTACTGCTTCATCATGTTAGCGCTCATGATCATGACATCGGGATAATCCTCAGCCACAAAGCGGCGTCCTACATCCTCGCTGTACTTGGTGTGGTTTCCAACCTCGAACTCAATGTCGATTTCGTGGCCGATAGCTGCGCCGATAGCCTCCTCAAGCTGAGGGATGAACACCTCTCTCACGGTGTTCTGCGCTTCCGTCTCCTGCTTTACGGAGTTTACAGTGCCGTCCACCAAAACCTTAAGGCTGGTCAGGTTATAGGGCTCTGCAGGTGCATCGCTTCCGGTACTGGTAGAAGCTGCACCGGAATCGCTTCCGGTAGAAGTAGCCGGTGTGGTGCTTCCGGCATCAGATGTTCCAGCAGGCTCATCATTGTTTCCGCAGGCAGCCATGGAAGCAACCATAGCGGAAGCCAAAAGTAGAGCTAATACTTTCTTCTTCATTCTTTCTTTTTCCTCCCTTTGAATAATAGTGTAAAGTATTGTCCCGAGAATGCTCTCGGTATTATTAATTTTAGCATCCCCACCGTGAAAATACAAGCATTATTTAGTTTCATCAGTCATTTTGGGCATTATGCCCTAAAATTTACCAATTTTTAGCTTTTGAAAAGGATTACAATTTGCGTTTTTGTGCATTTCTTACAAAAACCGACGTTTTGCACATACCTTTTTCTCTCTTTTCACCATCAGGAAGACCTAGGAAGTGAAATTTTATTGATAAATAGACAAACAAGACCCTCTGTTTCTGCCATAAATGCCGACAGATATGCACAAGAAATGTAACCACTTACAGCCTCGGCCGAAATATTTTATCTCCCCTTCGGGACTAAAGCATACCCTCGGCCGCCGCCAGATCCTCCGGGGTGGTGATCTTAATATTCTCATAGGAAGCAGGCACCAGTTTCACTCTCACAGGGGTAAAAAGCTCCACCACGCCGGCGTCATCCGTCACCGCGGCTCCCGCTCCCGGGGACACTCTCTCCGCCTCCGCCAGCGCCTCGTAAGCCTCCGTGATCAGAGAAACCTCAAATACCTGGGGAGTCTGTACATTCCAAACCAGCCGCCTGTCGGGGGTGGACGCCACGAAACCCTCCCCGTCCGCCAGCTTCACCGTGTCCTTGGAGGGCACTGCCGCCACACAGGCCCTGCAGCAGACCGCCGCCCGGTAAGTGTCGGCCAGAATCTTCTCCGTCAGAAAGGGCCTGGCCCCGTCATGGATAAACACATAGCCGTCCCTGTTGGGCACGGACAGACCGCCCTCCGCCATGGCCCGCAGAGCGTTATGCACGGAGCCCCACCGCTCCCGGCCTCCGGGGCAGACGAGTTCCACCTTCGAAAAACCGTATCTCTCCACGATCTCCCGGAACATATACTCTATGTCCTCCGCTCCCGTCACCAAAATACAGTCGTCTATGATCTTTGAGAGCTCCACCGCCTGCAGGGAATACCAGACCAGGGGCTTACCCTTCAACGGCATAAACTGCTTTGCCACGTCGCTTCGCATACGGCTCCCTCTGCCCGCCGCCAGTATAACAGCCGTGCATCTTTTTCTGCTGTCGTTCCCCATGCCCTTCCTCCGTCCGTTTACGTGTCTCCCAGCTTCAGATTGGGAACCGCGTTCAAATCCAGGCCGCTCACCGCTCCCCGCCTGAATTCATAGTACCCCGCCGCGGCGATCATGGCCGCGTTGTCCGTACAGTAGACAGGGGAAGGATAGTAAAACCGGATACCCTTTCGGCCGCATTCCTCTGCTAATGCCGCCCGCAGGGCAGAATTGGAGGCCACGCCCCCCGCTATGGCAAAGGTGTCATAGCCGTATTCTTCCGCCGCCCGCAGAGAGTGCTCCGTCAGCACATCCACCACGGCTCTCTGAAAGGATGCCGCCACATCCGCCTCATTCACCGCCTCTCCCTTCATGCGGCAGGCGTTCAGATAGTTCAGCACCGCCGACTTCAATCCGCTGAAACTGAAATCATAGGCATTCTCGTTTACCTTGGCCCGGGGGAAGGGAATGGCCTCGGGATTCCCCTGCCCGGCCAGTCTGTCTATCTTCGGTCCACCGGGGTAGCCTAAACCGATGGCCCGGGCCACCTTGTCAAAGGCCTCCCCCGCGGCGTCGTCCCGGGTCCTTCCGATAATATCGTACACGCCGTAATCCTTCACCGCCACCAGATGGGAATGGCCGCCGGAGGCCACCAGACACAGAAAGGGAGGCGCAAGCTCCCTGTGCTCCAGGTAATTGGCGCTGATATGCCCGCTGATGTGATGTACCCCCACCAGGGGAATTCCGGAGGCAAAGCTGATGGCCTTGGCCTCCGACACCCCCACCAGGAGCGCCCCCACCAGCCCCGGTCCGTAAGTCACGGCGATGGCATCCAAATCTCCCAAGGCCACCCCGGCCTCCAAAAGAGCCTGCTCGATGACCTGATTGATTTTCTCGATGTGCTTCCTGGAGGCGATCTCCGGAACAACGCCTCCGTAGACGGTATGTAACTCGATCTGTGAGGAAATGACATTGGACAGTGCCTCTCTGCCGTCCCGCACCACGGAGGCCGCCGTCTCGTCACAGGAGGTTTCAATCCCCAGAATCAATATATCGGACTTCATAAAACCTCCTTTTTCAAAGTCGCTGCGCGGCGGCGCTAAAGCTGAAGTTCCTTCGCCGCATGTGCGGAAGAGACAAATTTTTTGTCCTACTGGTTTTCGGGCGCTTTGTCCCAGCCGTATATTTTCCAGCGCCTGTTCTCATCCTGCCGGAGCAGATAGACCTCCGTGGTAGCCGAGGTCACGCCCCCTTCGGAAATGTTATAGACACACTGGATACGGGCAAAATGGAAGCCGTCCTGGTAAAAATCGTACACGCTGGTGCTTCCCGCCAGGGAAATGCTGGTGATCTTGCGCTTTTTATCCCGAAACGCCTTGATATCGGCGCGCAGACGCTCCATGTACTCAGTCACCTCGTTGGCCTCCAAAAGCTCCGCATCATAGAGCTCTCTCGCTTTCATGCCCAGGGCCTCGATCTCCTCGTCCGTGCATTCTTCATTATAATAACACCGCATCAACTCATTATAATACTTCAAAACCTCTCTGACCGTGGGAGGATAATCATTCTCCAGATTACGGCTGAGGGCGCTCTGCACCGCCGACAGATTTGCGTCCGTCCTGCGCTCCCTGGATTTGTTTGAGAGATAGGCGTAATAGGACACCACCGCCAATACCAAAATGCAGATTACCACGAATACTCTCACCGCCGACTTTTTCATGCTTGCTCCCATCTGCGTGCTTCGGCACGCACTCAAACCAGGGCGGTTGAAATGAGTGTTTCAACCTTTATCCCCCTGTTCGCCTCATTCATCCAACAGCCCTTCAATCCGCCTCACAGCCGTCCGCCCGGGCCGGGTCCTCAAAGTTCAGCTCCAGGCTTCTTCCGTCTCTGGCCGCCACGGCTCCGGGAAAGATTTTCCTCACCTCGTCCAGATATTCCTCGGGATGAAGAAGGGAAGGGCTGTAATGTGTCAGCCACAGTCTGGGGACCTGGGCCTGCCTGGCGATCTTCGCCGCCTCGTACATGGTCATATGCTTGTATTCCCTGGCCTTGGCCAGCTTGTCAGGCTCCCCGTACATTCCCTCCAGGATCAGCAGATCCGCTTCCGCCGCGTTTTTCGCAATGCTGTCCGTGGGGCGCGTGTCCGTGCAGTACGTCACCTTCAGCCCCTTGCGCTTTTCGCCCAGCACCATCTGCGGCGTATAGACCCGGCCGTCCTGCTCCACGGTCTCCCCCTTCTGCAGTCTGCTCCAGAGTCTGATGGGAATCTGCAGGGCTTCCGCCCGGTCTCTGTCAAACCTTCCCGCCCGTTCCACCGTCAGGCTATATCCATAGCATACCACATTATGGTTTACCTTGAAAGCCTCAATCCGAAAACCGTCAAAAGAAAATGTCTGCTCGGGTCCGTCTATCTCCGCACACCGCACCTCGAAGGGAAGCTCCGGCGCTATCACCCGCAGGGCGCTCACCACCCTGCCAAGCCCCTTGGGGCCGATAAGCAGGAGGGGGGCCGTCCGCTCCGCATTCCCCATGGTGAGCAGCATCCCCGGCAGTCCGCTTATATGGTCCGCATGAAAATGTGTAAAACAGATGATGTCTATGGGATTGGGGCTCCAGCCCTTCTCCCGAAGCGCTATCTGGGTCCCCTCGCCGCAGTCGATCAGCACACTTTTCCCGTTATACCGCATAATGAGAGAGGTGAGCCACCGATACGGCAGGGGCATCATCCCTCCTGTTCCCAATAGACATACATCCAGCATATCATTTCTCCATCTTTCTACAGCAGCTCATTCTCCGCCGTCTCCTCCACCGGCAGCGCAAAGCTCTGTATCAGCCTGTCATAGCAGTCCTCACAGAGCTCAAAACGATGGCGGAGGCCGTCCTTACGGCTGAAATACCCGAAAGCGTAATCCACGGTAAAGCAGCCTTCCCTTAAAATTCCTTTTTCTGATTTTAATTCTTTTTTGCACTGATTGCAAATAATCTTTTCCTCTTTGCGCATTTTCCTCACCTTTCACCTTTGCGTCATACAGCTTTGCCATTGATTTTACAAATCAATTATAACGGAAAAAGAAAGGCTTGCGCGTGGTAATTCTTGCTACCGCTTCCACATAATCAGAGCGTCCTCCACAGGCTTCTCATAAAAGCGGGGGCGCACCCCCTCCGACACAAAGCCCTCCCCCTCGTAGATATGAATAGCCGCATGGTTGCTCACCCGCACCTCCAGAGTGTAGGCATTCACCCCCCGCCGGGCTCCCCTCTCAAACAGCTCCCGCAAAAGCTTCCGGGCAATGCCCCGGCCGCGGAAACGCTCCGCCACCACCACATTGTCAATCGTTCCCTCCCCGAAGCTAACGGTCATCCCAGCGCAGCCCGCCACCTCGCCGTCCGCCTCCGCCACCAGGTACAGGCAATAGTCATGCTCAAGCAGAGCCGCAAAATCCTCCGGCTGCCAGGGCATACTGAAGGCCTGGGCCTCGATCACGCTCAAGGGCCCGATATCCTCCGGGCACAGCTTTCGAATACACAACTCCATGTCTCCTCACATTCCGCCGCGCAAGCGGCCTTTTCATCACCGGTACGCCTAAATCCTGTGAGCATTCTCCTGGGCCTGGCTCTTTCGCAGATATTCCGGCTGATGTCTGTCCGCCGCCACCGTCATGCCTTCCGCAAAATAAACCGCCCCCAGAGCCGCGACGGAGGCCGCCCGCTGGACGGCGCTGTGGGCCGGGGCAAAGCTGTAAGGCACCCGGGCAAGACGGGATATCGCATCCCGGTATACGGCGGCGCCGTCTCCCAAGAAGACTACGGCCCGCCCCAAGGCGTTTAGCCGCTCCAATACCTCCTCCACATCCGCCGCGCGCTGCTCCCATACCGTCCGCAGCTTTCGCTCCTCCGGTGAAAATCCCCGGTCAGAGCCGGCTCCGGGCGGTAATTCCATCCCCTCAAAAAGGGAGCCCTCCTGTGTCCCGGCGGCGGCAAACTCATAGATTCCCGTGTAAACCTGATTTCTCCTGGCGTCCAGCATGGGGCATATCAAATCCCTGACGCCCCACAGATTGTAGGCAAGTCCCTCCAGGGTTGGCACCTCCACCAGAGGCTTCCCCAACGCAAGTCCCAGCCCCTTCGCCGTGGCGGAGCCGATGCGAAGCCCGGTGAAAGAGCCGGGACCGGAAGCCACGGCAACGGCGTCCACCGTGTCCAGGTTAAGCTCCAAATCCTCCGTAAGCCGGGCCAGCATGGGAAGCAGGGTTTGGGAATGGGTTCTTTTATAATTTACGGTGTACTCCGCCCGAAGGAGGCCGTCCTCCCAGACGGCGGCGCTGGCCGCCATTCCCGAGCTGTCCAAAGCGATTATTTTCATCAGATCTCCTCCAGGGTAATCCTTCGGTAATCAAATCCCTTCTCCCAATCCTTCTCAATGACGATTCTGCAGTAGTGCTCCGGGAGAAGCTCCTCGATGAGGTCGGCCCACTCCACCAGGCTCACGCCCTCCCCGTAGAAGCAATCCTCATAGCCGATCTCCTCCATCTCCTGCACGTCACCGATGCGGTAGACGTCAAAGTGATAAAAGGGCAGACGCCCCTCCTCATAGATCTGCACAATGGTGAAGGTGGGGCTGCTCACCGGCTCTGTGATGCCCAGTCCCGCGGCCACCCCCTGGGTGAAGACCGTCTTGCCCACCCCCAGGTCGCCGATCAGCGTATAGACCTGTCCGGGAAGACTCTCCCTGCCGATGCGCTCCCCCAGGGCAAAGGTCTCCTCCGGACCAAAGGTCTCCACTACGCGCCGGGAGCCCTTCGCCTGTCCCCCCCGGTTCCGCCCTCCGGCCCGGGTCTGCAGCCCGCCCTTTTGTCCTTCCATATCCGCCGTCCTCTCTTTCCCTTGCGCCGTTTCGCTATGTCCGGATCTTCACCCTGCCCGGCGGCATATGAGTGGAGATGCATTCGATCACACTGACAGCCTTGTCCCCCATCTGTCTGCGGGGAAAAATCGTAGCGTTCACCCGGGAGGTGTAGACAATGACGCTTCTGCCCGTGGACACCGCCTTCACCATGTCCTCCCAGCTCTGGGTGGCCGTCTCCTCCCCCTGGGAGATGGTGATGCCCCGATCATCCAAAATATAGTGCAGGGTATTCTGAAACGCCGGGTTGTTCATGGCCTGCTGCCTGCTCCTCAAAAAGAGCGTCCAGGGAAGATATGCCAAAAGCACTGCGCCGCCGATCACAAAGATCCACTGGCCGCGCCCCGCTCCCACAAGGATCATCAGCGCCCCCAGCACGCTTCCCATAATGCCCGACGGGCTGTTGTACGCATGCCGCAGATTGTAGTCATACAGATCTCCCGCCCCGATCTTTATGTCCAGCTCTACCATAACACCCGTTTCCTTTCATAAAAACACGATTCTGACCATTTCTTACAAAATTTGTACTTGCGAACAGTTACGTTTTCCCTGCCGCCCGGCGCATACTGCAAGGTTACGCCATATGTGCCGGGCGGAAATCGGAAAATCTTAGCGTTCGTTAGTATAATATACTTCCCCGAAAAATGCAAGCGTTTCTTTGAACGGAGGAAAGGGACAGGGGCCGCCGCCAAACAGCCCCTGTCCCTTCCGCCCACACGGCCAGTCAAAACTCCCCGTATCCTCACTCATGCCGCAGCGCCTCGATGGGACTGAGCTTCGCCGCCTTCCTGGCGGGATAAATCCCGAAGAAAATACCCACCGCCGAGGAGAACACGCTGGCTCCCAGCACCGTGCCGGCGCTGACCCTGGCAGTGAAGCCGATGAGGCTGCAGACTCCGTAGGCTCCCACTACTCCCAGCAGGATGCCGATGAGCCCACCCAGCAGCGTGATGATGGCCGACTCCGACAGAAACTGCAGAAGCACGGAGCCGGTGCGGGCCCCCAGAGACTTGCGGATTCCGATCTCCCGGGTGCGCTCGGTGACGGACACCAGCATGATATTCATGACGCCGATACCGCCCACCAGCAGGGATATCGCAGCCACAAAGACCACAAACACCGTGATATAGCTGAGTATCTGATCCATCTGGCTCATATAGTCGTTAAAATTTTCCACCTGAATGGCGTTTTTACCTCTCACATCATGGCGATTCTCCATCAGACGCACCACGTCCGTGGCCACCTGGGTGGAATTTTCCGCGCTTTCGCTGATAATCAGCAGATTGTTCATCGACACATAGAAGCCGTAGGTATCCGTCACGATACTCATGGGAGCCTCCAGCGTCACCGTGTCGGAGCCCATCATGCCCATCAGCATGGAAGCGTTGTCCTTCCGGATGCCTATGATGGTAAACTCCTGAGTCTCCCCATACATGGTAAAATCCAGAGTCATGCCAATGACATTGGTGTTTCCAAAGAGAAGTCTGGCGCTGGCCTCGGTGATAATGCACACCTTGTTTGCCGAATAATAATCGCTGTCCGTAAAATATCTGCCCTTCACCAAAGGATCGTTGCTGGAATATTCTAACCCCGGCATTCCAAAGGTGGCGGAGGCGGAAAAGATCCCCTTGCGGCCGGACACCGTCCCCTGGAACCCCCAGTTTGGCGTCACAGCCTTCACGTTGGGCACCTTTTCCAGGATGGCCTCAATGTCCTCCTCCGTGAACTCCACCGAGATCCCCTCGTCGTTGGAGCCATAGGAGTAAATGTAGATCTGTCCTCCCGCCATACTGTTCAACTCGCTGTTGATACCGCTCTTTACGCCGTTTCCAATGGAAATGATCATAATGACGGAGGAAATGCCGATGATGATGCCCAGCATTGTCAAGATCGAACGACCTTTATTGCTCTTGATATTCATCAGGGCAATTTTAATGTATTCCCATATCTGTGCCATAATTCCTCACATTCCGCTGCATCCGCAAGCTCACTGCGCTATGACGGTCACAGCTACGCCTTCCTCCAATGTGCCGTAGGAAACCAGTATGACCTGATCCTCCTGGGTGATCCCCTCCAGAACCTCCGTATAAGTATCGGAGGAAATACCGCATACAATTGACTTCCTCACCACAATTCCGTTCTCCACCACATAGAGGAAATCTCCCTCCTTGTCGGCGTTGACTGCCTCCACCGGTATGAGGAGGGTGTTCTCCGACTTTTTGGTGTAGATCGTCAGTCTGGCATCCAGCCCCAGAATAATGTGCTCGTCAGGATTGATAAGCTGTACCTCCACGCCCACCATCGGAGTGTTGGAGGCGTTTGTCACCGCCATATGGTCGATCTTTTTGATCTCTCCCTGATAGGTATTCCCCGAGATGACCACATCCGCCTGCTGTCCCACCGCCAGCTTCTCCACGTCGTGCTTGGAGGCCTGGAAGCTTACCTTCACGTCCTCGCTGCTCACCAGCGTAAGGATCTGGGCGCTCTCCGCCACCGCAGCCCCGGGAACCACTCCAAGCTCCGTCACCACGCCGTCGAAAGCCGCCGTAATGCCCTGCTTTGCCGCATCATAATCCCTCTTTGCCTCCTCGTAGGTAAGCTTTGACAGCTCGTGATCCGCCTCCTGCCTCTCCCTGTCATAGGAATCCATCACCACAGCCTCGCTGGAGCTCTTCTGGCTCTCCATGCGGGCCTTGTACTCCTCATACTCCGCGATGCGCTCCTGGGTTTCCGTGATCTTTTGCTGCATCTCCGCCACATAGTCGGAGGAGGAAGCCACGCTCTGCAGATAACTGTTGTGAGCCAGGGCCGAGCTGATGTCCGAAAGCTCCTTCTCAATCTCCTGAATTCTGTTTTGATCCGTCTCCGGCGGCTGCCCAAGACTGTCCTGGCTGTCCCCTCCTGCGGGCTTTAAGTTCTCCAGCTCCTTTTGCAGCTCGGCCTGACGCTGACTCAGGTCCAGGCTTTCGGCTGCCAGCGCATTGCTGGTCTCCCTCTGGCTGCGGCTCAGCTCCTCCTGCAGATCCTTCAGATAAGCCTTGTTGTCCGCAATCTGCTGCTCCAGAACGGGAATGTTGGTGTTGGCCTCCGTCAGCTTGCCCTGATTCTTGGAATTCTCCGACAGCGCTCCCTGATACCCCGCGTCGCTCATGGCCTGCTGAAGCTGCGCCTGCTTAAGACGCTGCTCCATCTCCTCCATGTCAAAGCTTACCAGCAGGTCTCCCGACTTCACCACATCTCCCGCCGCAACAAACACCTCCTCCACCTTGCCGCTTATCTCGGAAAACACCACTTTCGTCTCCCCGCTCTCCACAAGCCCGCTGGTGGAGACGCTCTCCTGGAGATCCCCCAGCACGGCGGCGGTGGTGGTGACCACAATTCCGGGATCCGGCGCAAACGCACAGCTTACCACCCGCAGAACCAATAAAACGAGAACTACGGCCGAAATGATAATGGGCGCCTTCTTTCTCTTTTTCTTGGGAAAAGCCACCGTTTCCCCGCCTGCTGCCTCTGTCTGTCCCTTTTTCTTTTTCATTGCTCCCGCTCCCTTTCTCTGATGTCCGCGGTGTCAGCCCACGCGGCTGCCGCCATATCCTGATCTCCGGCGCCCTCCTCTGTGGGCCTGCCGGAGGCCTTCTCTTCGTTTCCTGCCCCTGCCGACACACCGTTTCTCTCCTCTCCGGTGTCCGACTCTATCTTCCCGTCCCTTATCTGTATCACACGTTTGGCCTGGGAGGCAATCTCATTGTCATGGGTGATCAGAATCACCGTTCTTCCCTCTCCGTGGAGCTCCCTCAGTATTCCCATAATCTCCTTTGTGGAGTGGGAATCCAGATTACCCGTGGGCTCGTCGGCCAGAATCACCGGGGGCGCCTGGGCTATGGCCCTGGCGATGGCAACTCTCTGCTGCTGTCCGCCGGACATCTCCGAGGGCTTGTGGTGTATGCGGTGGGACAGTCCCACCTTCCCCAGCGCTTTCTCCGAGAGGGATGTGCGCTCCCTCTTTCCCACCCCCCGGTAGATCAGAGGCAGCTCCACATTTTCCAGCGCCGTCAGATTGGGAATCAGATTGAAGCCCTGAAAAATAAAGCCAATCTCCCTGTTGCGGATATCGGACAACTCGTCGTCCGTCAGATGGGACACATCCTGCCCGTGGAGCCTGTAAAGACCGCTGGTAGGCACATCCAGACACCCCAGCATATTCATCAGGGTGGACTTTCCGCTGCCGGACTGGCCGATGATAGCCACGAATTCCCCCTCGTCAATGCTCACACTGACATGATCCAGCGCCCGCACCTCATTCTCACCGGGATTATAAACCTTGCATATATCCCTGATTTCCACCAATGCGCTCATATGTAAGACCTCCTGTGCGCTCTCTTTGTTGTGTCGTTTAAATAATACAATCATATAGCCGTTCTGTCAATACCAATTTTATACTACAGGCGAAAGCTTAAAAAAATGTGGAGAAAAATCTAAAGATTTTCTGTAGAATAGGTTTTTGTGGGTATAAAAAAAGGCCGCTTAACTGCGGCCGCCCTTGATAATCGGGCTTAAGGGCTTATAAATCAACAGGGTGACAACGGAAACGCTGGTCCCCTTGATCAGGTTCAAAGGCGCCACGCAGGCCGCCACAAAACTCACGATGCTGCCCTCTCTCACCAGAGGGTTCACCTTGCTCCCCATCTCCAGTATCACATCCAGGGGCATCTCGTAGAGCTTGGAGAAGGCGGGAAGGAGATAGACCGCATTGAAAGCGGTGCCGAAGACGGTCATCACGAAGGTTCCCGTGACACAGGCGACAACGGCGCTCTTTTTATTCTTCCGGAAGGCATACACCACCGACGCGGGCAGTATCATGCTGCAGCCTATGACAAAGTTTGCCAGATCCCCAACAAAGACGGTGGACGTCCCCTTGATAAAAAGCTTCAGCAGGATCTTTATGAATTCCATGGTCACCCCGGCCACAGGGCCAAAGGCAAAGGTGCCGATTAAAATAGGCAGCTCGCTGAAGTCCAGCTCATAGAAGGACGGCGCGAAGGGAAGGGGGAACTCAAAGAACATCAGAACCACCGCGATAGCCGAAAACATACCGATCATGGCCACCTTTCTGACACCAAAGAAGGGCTCTTTTACCCCCCGCTTTTTCTGTGCCGCCCGCTCCAGCAGGCCGGCCGCCAAAAACAGACCCGCGATCACCGCCAGAAACCCACACACCGTAGACACATTTGACATTACGCTCTCCCAAAACTCATTCATTTCTTTCTCCTCCTTAATCTGTGGACAGAAAGAAAATTCTTCCGTGCACGAAAAGCCTAAAACCTTGCCCGGCAAACTTACCTAAAAAAGCCCCGAGCAAAATCACTCGGGGCTCCTGCGCACAAGCCGTCCTCAGATGCCGTCCATAAAGATAACACCTGATTTTCTTCTTTCATCCAGACTTTACTGTTGGTCCCGGACTTTCACCGAGTCAGCCATGCCGCAGCAGCTTACGGACCTTCGCCGAAAACCTCTGCCTCCATGGGTCGCGGACTGTACCGCCAGTAGGGAATCTCACCCAACCCCGAAGAATTTTCTTAAATTGTTGACATTGCTCATTGTAATACTGTGGCCGTCAAAAATCAAGAGTTTTTTTGATTTTCATGGTCAGGGCGATCCGCTTCTTGGGAACGTCCACGCTGATGACCTGGACGTCCACCACATCTCCCACGCTGACCGCCTCCAGAGGGTGCTTGATATATCTGTCGGTAATCTGAGAGATGTGCACCAGCCCGTCCTGATGAACGCCGATATCCACAAATGCGCCAAAGTCGATCACATTGCGCACCGTGCCCTTCAGCACCATACCGGGTTTCAAATCCTTCATGTCCAGCACGTCGCTGCGCAAAATCGGCTTGGGCATATCGTCCCTGGGATCTCTGGCGGGCTTCTCCAGCTCCCGCAGAATGTCCGTCAGAGTGATTTCCCCGATGCCCAGCTCCTCCGCCAGCTTTTTCTTATCCCTGACTTTCCGCTCCAGTCCGGATACGGCTCCTGATTCAATTGCAGGTGTTGTTTTATTCTCCTTCCCGGAGAGAGGTTTTGCCGGGCCGCTTCCGGACTCAACGGCAAAATCGCCTCCGCCCATGGCCGCCGCCAGGGCCCTTCCCATGGCGGTGTTCGTATTTTTCACCTGTATCCCCTGGGCCCGCCTGGGCGCTTTGGTCTGTGCCTTTTGGTCCGCCGGCCCCCCGGCCTTCCCTCCGGCAGTCTTCTTGGCAGCCGCCTTCCTCTGGGCCTCCTTCACGTCCTCCATGGTCAGCCCCAGCTTATCCAAGAGCATCCCCGCCGCCTCATAGGACTCCGGATGCACGCTGGTGGCGTCCAGAGGATTGTCCCCGTCCGGGATACGGAGGAAACCGGCGCACTGCTCAAAGGCTTTGGGTCCCAGCTTGGCCACCTTCAAGAGCTGCCGCCTGTCGGTAAACCGGCCGTTCTCCTCCCGATAGTCCACAATATTCTTGGCAATCCCTTTGCTGATGCCTGAGATATAGGAGAGCAGGGAGGCGGAGGCGGTGTTTAAGTCCACTCCCACCTTGTTGACGCTGTCCTCCACCACGCCGTGGAGCGCCTCGCTGAGCTTCTTCTGGTTCATATCGTGCTGATACTGCCCCACGCCGATGGATTTGGGATCGATCTTCACAAGCTCCGCCAGAGGATCCTGCAGTCTGCGGGCGATGGAGGCGGCGCTTCTCTGACCCACGTCAAAATTGGGAAACTCCTCCGTGGCAAGCTTGCTGGCAGAGTACACGGAGGCTCCCGCCTCGCTGACAATCACATACTGCACCGGCCGGTCCAGCTCCTTTAACAGCTCCACAATGACCTGCTCGGACTCCCGGGAGGCGGTGCCGTTGCCCACGGAAATTAAATCCACCTGATATTTTTTGATCAGGCGCTTTAGCTCCGCCTTTGCCTCCGTCACCTTGTTCTGGGGCGCGGTGGGGTAGATCACTTTGGTGTCCAGCACCTTCCCCGTGGCGTCCACCACCGCCAGCTTACAGCCGGTACGGAAGGCGGGATCCCACCCCAGCACCACCTTGCCGGCGATGGGGGGCTGCAGAAGGAGCTGCTCTAAGTTCTTCCCGAACACGGCGATGGCGCCGTCCTCCGCCTTCTCCGTCAGCTCATTGCGGATTTCCCTTTCAATAGCAGGTGCTATCAAACGGTCGTAGCTGTCCTCGATCACTTCCTTCATCAGAGGCGTGGTGTAAGGGTTGTCCGAGGTCAGATTCTTTTTCTCAAGGTAGCGGATAATGCGCTCCACCGGCGCATTCACCTTCACGTTCAGCACCTTCTCCGCCTCCCCCCGGTTCAGCGCCAGCACCCGGTGGCCGGCGATCTTCCGCACGGGCTCCTCAAACTGATAGTACATCTCGTACACGCTCTGGACCTTCTCGTCCTTGGCGGTGCTTACGACGGTACCCTCCTCCAGGGTGGCATTGCGGATATAGAGCCTGTAATCCGCCTCGTCGGAAATACTCTCCGCCAAAATATCCTGAGCCCCCCTGACGGCCTCCGCGGCGTCGGCCACACCCTTCTCCTCCGATACATATTTGGCCGCTTCCTCCTCCACGGGAGAGACGGCTTCCTGCGCCCTGATATATTCCGCCAGCCCCAGGAGTCCCTTTTCCCTGGCCACGCTGGCTCTCGTCTTTCTCTTGGGACGATAGGGACGGTACAGATCCTCCACCACCACCATGGTCTGGGCCGCCAGGAGCTTTTCCTTCAGCTCCTCCGTAAGCTGTCCCTGCTCCTCGATGCTTTTCAACACCTGTTCCTTCTTCTCCTCAAGGTTCCTCAGATAGGTGAGCCGCTCGTCCAGATTCCTGAGCTGCTCGTCGTTCAAGGAGCCGGTGGCCTCCTTTCGGTATCGGGAGATGAAGGGAATCGTATTCCCCTCGTCGATCAGCTTTACGGCCGCCTCCACCTGCCATTTTTCCACCTGAAGTTCATCCCTGATTGCCTGTATAATGTCCATATCCTACCGTGCCTTTCTAATATAAGTGTGTAAGAGCTTCTCCCCATACCGCCTTTGGGGGACGCTTTTGGAAGCTCTTATCATATTATACTGGATAAAACCGATTTTTCAAGCCCGCGGAAAGATATATTTGCCTAATCCTCCAAAAGATGGTAAAATACATAAAAAGAACGCGCAAAGGAGCCATGCCTCATGGAATACAGATCCTGCAACAGTCCTGATCCCTACGGCAATGGGGTACAATTCAATAACACCCGCAATAATACTCCCGCAGGATTTGCCATCGCCTCTATGGTCTGCGGCATTCTTTCCATTACCATGTGCTGTACGGGGTTTTTCTCCCTGTTCTTCGGGGCTCTGGGAATTTTGTTCGCCATCCTCACCAACAGAAAGGGAAAGGCCATGCCGGGCATGAGCATCGCCGGCCTGTCCACCTCCATCGTGGGGATGCTGGTGGGCTTCTACTTTCTGGCGGCGGCTTTCATTCAGCTTCCGGCCATGCTGCAGGATCCCCAGTACCGCAGAGAGCTGGACGCCGTCTATGAACAGCAGTTCGGCATGGACTTTGACGAGTTTTGGGAATATTATTTACAAAATATGCAATAAAAGGAGGGCTCATTATGTCAGCTTTCAGTCCCATCGGCGCCACATCTTATCCTTATTACAACAATTATAATCGGCCCTATGGTCCCGTGGAGGGAATTGCCCCCGTTCAGAGGATGCAGAGGGATATGTACGGCAACGCCGTCAAGGCTCCCCTGGAGGATTTCGCCCTGCCGGGCAGTGAGGATCCTGAGAAAGAGGCCCGCAGGAAGGCCGGTATAGAGGACCCTGCCGAAGAATGCCAGACCTGTAAGAACCGGAAATATAAGGACGGCTCCGACGAGATGGTGTCCTTCAAGAGTCCCACCCACATCTCCCCTCAGAACGCGGCTGCGGCAGTGCGCTCCCACGAGCAGGAGCATGTGTCCAACGCCTATTCCAAGGCGGCAAGCGGCAACGGCAAGGTACTTCGGGCCTCCGTATCCATCCATATGGCCGTGTGTCCGGAGTGCGGCCGCTCCTATGTGTCCGGCGGCACCACCCACACCCAGATTAAGTATTACAATGAGGACACTCCCTATCAGAAGGAGCTGAAATCCTCCGACCGGGCAAAATATGTGGGTATGAACCTGGATTATGCGGTATAGCGTGAGAAGAATTTCTAACGCCGAAGAAAGCCCAAAATACGGGCATTCTTTTGGTTTGGGATAGACAAGAAAGGCAAATGCGATATGAGACAGTTCCAAAAAAGCTCCGATCTGAAGAATAACGCCAAGGGATGTCTGGAAGGCCGGTGGGGTATCCCCGTTCTGGCCACCTTTGTGCTGTTTTTGTCCATGTTTGGAGGAGAAACGCTTTTCGCGGCTCTGCTGCCCTCCCGGCTGTTCATGGCACCGTCCTCCGGGGATGCAGTGGGAAACGCCCTTCTGTACGGCATCTTTTCCCTGCTGTTTACATTTCTGTTCGCCGCCCTCTCCATCTTGCTTCAGACGGGCATTTATTACCTCTATCTGAATATGATCTGCGGGCAGCGTTACGCGGTATCCGATATGTTCATAGCCTTCCGCCAGGATTTCGGCAAGGCCGCAGCCGTGGCGTCGGTCCAGGCTCTGGTGCAGCTCTTATGTTCACTGCCGGCCGATATATGCAATTACTTCTTTCTCATAACCGGAGAATATGTCTGGATCGTGTTTATGCTCCTTGCCTTAGCCGGCGGACTCCTGGTCGGCGTGCCCCTGCTTTTGACCCTTCGGATCACCCCGCTGGTTCTGCTGGATTTTCCCCAGTACAGCGTCGGAGAGATTCTTCGGCACAGCTTCCGGATTATGAAAGGAAACAGGGGCCGGCTGTTCTATATAGAACTCAGCTTCCTGCCCCTGTTTCTGTTATGCGCTTTCACCTTGGGTATCGCCTACCTCTGGCTGATTCCCTATATGCAGATGACCATCACGCTTTTCTATCTGGATCTGATGAACCCCAGAGAGGCATAGCGCTTCCCTGTTATTCCTTTCCGGGCGCACTGATCCACTTCAGATACCCGTTGATCAGAGGGTCCAGCCCCCCGTCCAGCACCGCGTCCACATTTCCCGTCTCCACCTCCGTGCGGTGGTCCTTCACCATGGTGTAGGGCTGCAGCACATAGGAGCGTATCTGATTCCCCCAGGCTATATCCTTGATCTCCCCCCGGATGTCCGAGAGCTTCTCCACATTGGCCTCCTGCTTCAGGAGAAACAGCTTTGCTTTCAGCATCTGCATGGCCTTATCCTTATTCTGGAACTGGCTCCGCTCGTTCTGGCACTGCACCACCGTACCCGTGGGAATATGGGTGATGCGAACCGCCGAGGAGGTCTTGTTGATATGCTGTCCGCCCGCGCCGCTGCTTCGGTAGGTGTCGATGCGCAGATCCTTTTCGTCGATCTCCACATCCAGATCCTCCTTGATATCCGGCATCACGTCCAGGGAGACGAAGGAGGTCTGCCGCTTTCCCTGGGCATTAAAGGGAGAAATCCGCACCAACCGGTGCACCCCCCGCTCGGATTTCAGATAGCCGTAGGCATTCATACCGTCTATCTGAAAGGTCACGGACTTGATACCCGCCTCGTCCCCGTCCAGATAGTCCAGCACCTCAACGGAAAATCCCTTCCGCTCCGCCCAGCGGGTGTACATACGGTAGAGCATATTGCACCAGTCACAGCTCTCCGTGCCTCCCGCTCCCGCGTTCAGGCGCAGAATGGCGTTGTTCCTGTCGTACTCTCCGGAAAGGAGAGTGCCGATCCGCAATTCCTCCAAATCCGCGGTAAAGCTGTCCAGCTCGCCGCGAATTTCCGCCGCCATGGACTCGTCCTCCTCCTCATTTCCCATCTCAATGAGAGTCAGAATGTCCTCATACTGACCGGAGAGCCTGTCGATGCGCTCCACGGTGTCCTTCAGGTTCTTCAGCTCCTTCATCTTCTGGTTGGAGCTGTCCGGATCGTCCCAAAATCCCGGGGCTTCCATCTCCCGCTCCAATTCCTCCACCCGCTTCTCCTTGTCAGCCAGGTTAAAGTGAATCCCTCACTTCCGCTAATGGAGTTTCATAAGACAAAAGCTCTGTCTTCATTTGATCTAATGCAACCAATAACGTCACCCTCTTTCTATATTCTAATGATTACTATGACAGGAGTCCTGTTTTCTATAATCTATGCGTCTCTCTATGCTTTCCTGCCGCAGCACTGCTTGTATTTCTTGCCGCTTCCGCAGGGGCAGGGATCGTTGGGATAAACCTTGGCATTCTCCCGCTTCATCGGGCCCTTGGGAACGGAGTCGTCCTTGTTGGTGCCGGTGACCTTGGCCACCTGCTCTCTCTCCGCCTTCTGCTCCACCTTCACATGGAACAGAAGCCGCACCGTCTCCTCCTTGATATTCTGAGTCATATCGTCAAACATTTCATAACCGCTCATCTTGTACTCCACCACGGGATCCCGCTGGCCGTAGGCCTGCAGCCCGATGCCCTGGCGAAGCTGATCCATATCGTCGATATGGTCCATCCACTTGCGGTCGATCACCTTTAAGAGCACCACCCGCTCCAGCTCTCTGATCTGCTCCGGATCGGGGAATTCCGCCTCCTTGCTCTCGTAGAGCTTTACGGCCTCCTCCTTGAGCTGCTGCTTTAAGCTGTTCTTCTTCGGCTTCTCCACCCGGTCCGCGCTCAAAGGCTGCAGCGGTATGGTGGGGAGCAAAAGGGAGTTGAGCTCACCGAAATCCCAGTCCGCCACATCGGAGTCCTCGTTGATGCTGATATCCACGCAGTTCTCAGTGATGTCGGTGATCATCTTATAGATATAATCCCGCATACTCTCGCCGTTTAACACCTTCCGGCGCTCCTCATAGATGATTTCGCGCTGCTCGCTCATCACTCTGTCGTACTCCAAGAGATTTTTGCGGATACCGAAGTTGTTGTTCTCTATCTTCTTCTGGGCGGACTCGATGGAATTGGTCAGCGCCTTGTGCTCGATCTCCTGTCCCTCCGGAATCCCCAGGGCATTGAATATCCCGATCAGACGCTCGGAGCCGAAGAGCCTCATCAGATCATCCTGCAGGGAAATGTAGAACTTGGACTCTCCGGGGTCTCCCTGACGTCCGGAACGCCCTCTGAGCTGATTGTCGATACGCCGGGACTCATGCCGCTCCGTGCCGATAATCTTCAGTCCCCCCGCGGCTCTGGCCTCCTCGTCCAGCTTGATATCCGTGCCTCGGCCCGCCATGTTGGTGGCGATGGTCACCGCCCCGTGGACACCTGCGTCGGCAACAATCTCCGCCTCCATCTCGTGGAATTTGGCGTTTAAGACCTTGTGCTGGATGCCTCTCCTGGTCAGCATCTTGCTCAGCTCCTCGCTGGCCTCGATGGTGATGGTGCCCACCAACACCGGCTGTCCCTTGGCGTGGGCCTCCTCCACCGCGTCCACGATGGCCTTAAGCTTCTCCCCTCGGGTCTTATACACCGCATCCTGGAGATCCTGGCGCGCCACAGGCATATTGGTGGGAATCTCCACCACGTCCATACCGTAGATCTCCCGGAACTCATTCTCCTCCGTGAGGGCCGTACCGGTCATACCGCACTTCTTGTCAAACAGATTGAAAAAATTCTGGAAGGTGATGGAAGCCAAAGTCTTACTCTCCCGCTTCACCTTCACATGCTCCTTGGCCTCGATGGCTTGATGCAGACCGTCGGAATACCGCCGCCCCGGCATGATACGCCCGGTAAACTCGTCCACGATCAGCACCTGATCGTCCTTCACCACATAATCCTGATCCCGAAACATCAGATTATGCGCCCGCAGGGCCAGAATAATATTGTGCTGAATCTCCAGATTCTCGGGATCCGCATAGTTCTCTATGTGGAAGAATTTCTCCACCTTCTCCATGCCGGCAGCGGTGAGATTTACCACCTTGTCCTTCTCGTTGACGATGAAATCTCCCGTCTCCTCCTGGACGATGCCCATGATGGCATCCATCTTGCTCAGCTCCTGCATATCGTCGCCGCGCTTCATCTGACGGGCCAGCAGGTCGCACATCTCATAGAGGGCGGTGGACTTGCCGCTCTGGCCGGATATAATCAAGGGGGTCCTGGCCTCGTCGATCAGCACCGAGTCCACCTCGTCGATAATGCAGTAATGAAGTCCCCGCAGCACGAGCTGCTCCTTATATATGACCATGTTGTCCCGCAGATAGTCGAACCCGAGCTCATTGTTGGTCACATATGTAATGTCGCAGCGGTAAGCCTCCTGCCTCTCCTCGGAGGTCATGCCGTTCAACACCACACCTACGCTAAGCCCCAGAAATCTGTGTACCTGTCCCATCCACTCCGCGTCACGCTTGGCCAGATAGTCATTGACCGTCACCACCTGAACGCCCTTTCCCTCCAGGGCGTTCAGATACGCGGGAAGGGTTGACACCAAGGTCTTTCCCTCGCCGGTACGCATCTCCGCGATGCGCCCCTGATGTAGGATGATGCCGCCGATAAGCTGCACCCGATAGTGCTCCATGCCCAGAGCCCGCTTTGCCGCCTCCCGAACCGTGGCATAGGCCTCCGGAAGCAGATCGTCCAGAGTCTCGCCCTCCTCCAGACGCTTTTTGTACTCTCCCGTCTTCGCCCTCAACTCCTCGTCCGACAGTGCCTGCATGGAAGGCCGCAACTCCTCTATCTTGTCCACCAGCGGCATAATACGCTTCAGCTCTCTCGAGCTGTGCGTACCAAATATTTTATCAATTACTTTCATACACAAATACCTTTCTGCGGCCTGCAAACTTAAAAGCTTCAAAGCAAAACACAGGCACTTTAAAGCATATTGTAACAGATTTTGCCTGATTATTCAACACTTGCATCCCCACAAGTCATTAATAAATTGTAAATGTTATGTTAAATAACATACGATTTTATAAAACAGTTCCTTTGTCCGCTTTCTTTTTCTGACAATTTATGATATGATGAGATTGTAGCTTTAACAATTATAGTGGGTTTTTTAAATATATGAAAAAAGTATCCGTACTGCAATTAGTTCCCGGCATGACTGTCGCGGAGAGTGTTTTAAGCTACGATCATCAGCTCATTCTCTCCAAGGGAACTATATTGACTGACAAGTTGATAACCAAACTCCATCTGTACGGCGTTCTTGCCATCAATGTGGAAGAGGCAAGGTCGGCCATGCCCGTCTTTCCGGACGCCCCCGAGGCGCTCACCGTTCCCGCAGAGCCCTCCTATTCCCAGCGCATCAAAAATTCCCGTTCCTTCCAGCTCTTCAAACAGGAATATGAGCTGAATGTGGAGTCCTTCAAGGGTATGATCAACAATATGGTGGAGCGCAATCTGAAGCTGGATGTGGACGCTCTGCTTCGAAACGCATTGGACATCATTGCCTCCGGCAGAGGGCAGATCGGCATTCTGGATATGCTGCAGAATATGCGGGATTATGACGATTCCACCTTCACCCACTGTCTGAACGTGGCCCTGATCTCCAATCTGTTCGCCACCTGGCTCAAATGGAGTCAGGCCGAGATTGAGATGGCTACCGTCTGCGGGCTTCTGCATGACATCGGCAAGCTTCTGGTTCCCTACAATATCATCTCCAAGCCCGGCAAGCTCTCGGTGGAGGAATACGCCCAGATCAAAAAGCATCCCATCTCCGGCTACCAGCTCCTGCTAGAGCAGGATGTGCACGATCATGTGCGCTACAGCGCCCTGATGCACCATGAGCGCTGCGACGGCACCGGCTATCCCATGCGCCTGGTGGGAAAGCAGATCGACCGATATGCCTGCATCGTGGCCATCGCCGACGTGTACGACGCCATGACGGCCTCCCGGGTATACCGCGGACCCATGTGCCCCTTCCGGGTCATTGAAATCTTTGAGGCCGAGGGCTTTCAGAAATACAATGTGGAGTTCCTGCTGGTCTTCCTCGAAAATGTGGTTAACTCCTATCTTCAAAACCGCTGCCGTCTGAGCGACAGCAGGGAGGGCACCATCATTTATGTCAACAGAAGCAAGCTTTCCAGGCCCACGGTGAAAATCGGCGACGAGTACGTCAACATCGGCGACCACGAAAATCTGACCATCTCGGAGCTTTTGTAGCTCTCCCCCGGACAGGGCGCACCTCTGAGGGCAAAGCCGCCCCGTCAGGGCAACCCGGGCTGCAAAACCTCCGTAACTGTAAAGGAGTACACCATGACTGAAAACACCATCCATTTGTACGTTAATATGCCCGAAGAAAGCCCCAATTATTCCACCATCGGAGAAGCCCTGGCTGCCGTGGAGGGTGGGCTCTCGGAGCCTGTGCCCGCCGGGACGGCTTCGGATTCCCAAAGTGAGGGCAGTCCGGCGGCTTCCCCGGAGAGCCCCTTCCCCCCGGGCGGCCTGGATGCGGTCCGCACCGCCGGGCCCCATACCTTTCCCGCGGAATTTTCCGATCTCCCCCCTGTGGTCCTGCACATCGGCGAGGGCGTCTACCGGGAGAAGCTGGTGGTCACCCGCCCGAACATGACCTTTCTGGGCGCGGGCTGCGACAAGACCAAACTGGTCTACGGCCAGGGGGCAAACGAACTGCTGCCCGACGGCAGCAAGCGGGGTACCTTCCGCACTGCCTCCGTGCGCATCAACACCCACGATTTTACGGCGAAACACCTTACCTTCCAGAATGACGCGGGCTACGGCTATCTCGTGGGACAGGCCCTGGCCCTCTATGTGGACGGCGACCGCATCGCCTTTGAGGACTGCGTGCTCTTAGGAAGCCAGGACACCCTCTTTACCGCCCCCCTTCCTCAGAGGGAGGCAAAGCCCGGCGGCTTTAAGGGCCCCGGTGAAGCCGCCCCCCGGGTGCTTGGACGGCACTATTT
Organism: uncultured Lachnospiraceae bacterium; assembly: GCA_949948715.1. GTDB lineage: Bacteria > Bacillota > Clostridia > Lachnospirales > Lachnospiraceae > Acetatifactor. The sequence continues at coordinate 26,999 of CATLGW010000019.1, forward strand.
CAAGGAATGCCTGCTGCGGGGGGATGTGGATTTTATCTTCGGCGGCGGCATCGCCTATTATGACGACTGTGTCATTTTCTCGCAGAAGCCCAGAGAACAACTCCCCGCCGGCCCCGGGGAGGAGAAACCGGTCTGCGGCTATGTGACGGCGGCCTCCACCTACCAGGGCCAGCCCTTCGGATATGTCTTTCGGGACTGCCATCTGGTCAGCGACTGCCCTCCCGGCACCGTTTATCTGGGCCGGCCCTGGCGCGAATGGGCCAGGACCGTGTTCCTCAACTGCGAGCTGGGGGAGCACATTCATCCTCTGGGATGGCATGACTGGGACAAGGAGCACGGTCATTTCTTCTACGCCGAATATAATTCCTACGGCCCGGGGGCCAGCCCCGAGACAAGGGCTTCCTTCTCCCATCAGTTGACGGAAGAGGAAGCCGCGGAATATACCGTTGAAAATGTATTGCAGGGGTGGAACCCTCTCACTTAAAAAGGGTCTTAAACAGTCCCCGCTTCAGAACCTGCGCACCCGTGTTGATCAGGGTGCGCTCAATCTGCGCTTTCCGCCGCTCGGCCGCTTTCTCCCGCTTTGCCCGAGCGGCTTCTTCCTGTTTCTCCCGCCGCTTTCTTGCGGCCTCCTCCTGGCGCTCTTTCTGCCTGCGCTCCTCCGCTTCCGCCCTGGCCTTCTGCTTTTCAAACTCCGCCTTTTCCTTCTCAAGCTGTGCCCGCTCCGCCGCCAGCTTTTCCTCCTCTTCCTCCTGAATCGCCATCTCGCCCAGCACCTCATAGGCAGACTCATTATCCACGGTTTCGTCATAACGCCCCATGCCGTCCTCCGCCATGGATCGTCTCCTGGTCTCCTCGTCCACAGGTCCCATCAGGCTCCGGGGACAGACGATGGAGGTGCGCTGTACCATGCCGGGCACACCCTCCTCGTCCAGAAAGGAAGTCAGAGCCTCCCCCACGCCCAGCTCCAAAATCGCCTCCTCCGCCTGGAAAGCGGGATTGGGTCGAAGAGACCGGGCTGCCGCCCGAACCGCCTTCTGCTCCGAGGGCGTGTAGGCCCGCAGGGCATGCTGTACCCGGTTACTGAGCTGTGCCAGCACACCGTCGGGGATATCTCTGGGATTCTGAGTCACAAAATAGATACCCACTCCCTTGGAGCGAATCAGCTTCACCACCTGCTCGATCCTCTGCACCAGCGCTCCGGAAGCGCCGGAGAACAGAGTGTGGGCCTCGTCAAAGAAAAACACCAGCCGGGGCTTCTCCAGATCCCCCACCTCCGGCAGCCGCTCAAAGAGCTCCGCCATCATCCACAGCAGAAAGCAGGCATAGAGAGCGGGATTTTGCACCAGCTTCTCGCAGCTTAAGACATTCACCATGCCCCTGCCTTGTCCGTCCACACGGATCCAGTCCAGGATATCCAGATCAGGCTCCCCAAAAAACAGCTCCCCTCCCTGGCTCTCCAGGGGAATCAGCGCCCGCAGGATTCCCCCCACGGACTGGGGCGATATATTTCCGTAGGATGCGGCGTAATCCTTTCTGTGTTCGTTCACATAGCCCAGAACCGCCCGCAGATCCTTTAAATCAATCAAAAGCAGCCCCTTGTCGTCCGCAATTCGAAATACAATGTTCAGCACGCCCTCCTGGGCGGGCGTAAGCCCCAAAATCCTTGCCATTAGCTCCGGCCCCATATCCGATACCGTGGCTCGCACAGGATGCCCCTTTACCTGATAAATATCCCAGAAGCACACGGGATACCCGCCGTAGGAAAAGCCGTCCCGGATACCGAACCTGTCAATGCGCTTCTCCATACCGTCAGAGGAAACGCCGGGGGAGGCAATTCCCGATACATCCCCCTTCACATCGCACAGAAATACGGGCACTCCAGCGTCCGAGAAGGACTCCGCCATCACTTTCATGGTGACAGTCTTTCCGGTGCCGCTGGCCCCGGCGATCAGGCCGTGACGGCTGCTCATATTAAGGGACATATTCACTCTCCCGTCTTCCCCAAGGCCCATGTAAATTTGATTGTCTGTGTACATCATTTACCCTCCAAAAAAAGAGAGGCCCTGTCATACAGAGCCTCCGTCATTATAAATTACTGCTTCAGCCCGTCATACAGCCCCTGGATGAACTCCCTGCACTGTACGTTGTTCTCCGGTGTGGTGTCCTCCAAAGTAGCATGGATAAAGGGCTTCCTGGTCTTCATAAACTTGATCAGCGACGTGTAATCCATCTGCCCCAGACCTGCTCCCATGGACACAAGCTTTCCGTCCTCCACCGCATAGTCCTTGATGTGCACCATGGCAACATCCGGGCCCAGGACGTCGATGGCCTCGTCTACGATAGCCACCTGATCCTGATAATTGCAGATATCCAACAGATTCACAGGGTCCAGAATAATCTGCAGGTTGGGGGAGCCGATCTCATCCAGCACCCTCCGGGCCCTCCCGGGATTGCAGACAATATGCCGCCAAACCGGCTCGATGGCCACCACCACCCCCATCTGCTCCGCATACTTCACCACAGGACGCAGATTGGTGATAAAGGTCTGAAGGGCCTCCTCCCCGTGGCACTCCGGCACATGGGTGTAGGTCTCGTTGGGCGCTCCCGTCTCCGTGCCCACCACGCCGCAGCCCAGCCAGGAGGCGAAACGGATATGAGCCATATAGCGGTGCACCGCGGCCGCAAGCTGCTCCCTGTTGGGATTGGCCAGATTCAGATAGCAGCCAAGGACTGCGATATCCACCTGGTTCCTGGCAAACAGATTCTTCAAGTACATGGCAAATCCGGGAGTCATGGCCTCGTCGGTGGTGGGATACTCGTCGATGACCTTACCCAGGGCCAGATGGCCGCATTGAAATCCCAGATTGTGCACGTCCGCGATGCGCTCCTCCAGAGGGAGCTTCTTTGTGTCGTGTAAACGAATTCCTAGCTGCATAGTTTTTCTCCTTATATTGAGTTCCCCATCTGCCCTTCCAGCGCCATTGTCTGCGAAACAAAGTCCGTCTCTAAGACATTGCCGGTCTTTGTTCCGGGCGCTGGACGGGCTGATGCTGTATGCTTAGTTCCGCATCTGCCCTTCCAGCGCCATTGTCTGCGAAACAAAGTCCGTCTCTAAGACACTGCCGGTCTTTGTTCCGGGCACTGGCCGGGCTGATGCTGTATTGCTAATCCTTTCATTGATTCAGCTCATCCACTCCGATGAACTCGTAGGCCTCCCCGTCCTGGCCCTCGATTTTCACATTCTCCAAGGTCAGCTTCGCCACATTTCTGGCAAAGAGTCCCCGCCTGCTGCTCATCCTCACGCCGTCGGACATGGCGGGCTTGTCAAACTTGGGGTTCTCCGCATAGGAGATGCTGATGTTCTTCATCACGATCTCCTCGATCTTCTGCTCCGGAAGGCCGTCAAAGTATCCCGCCGCCACATGGCAGTTGGTGCATTCCATGTTCTCAAACACCATCTTTTTGATGGAGGGCGTCCGCTCATCCACGGGGTAAGCCTCCCTGGACTGAACATACTGGGTCTTCCCGTCCGGGTCGCAGAAATAGAAAGCGTTCACCACCAGAGGCGTCATCACATGGTCCAAGGTGAGATTGCTGAACCGGATATTGCTCAGGATGGCGTCTTTGCCTCTGCCTCGTCTGGTCTTGATGCGAAGTCCCCTGTCGGTATGGCGGAAAATGCAGTCCTCCACCGTCAGATTCACCACGCCCCCGGCCATCTCGCTGCCCAGAGTCACCGCGCCGTGGCCGTTCTCCATCAGACACTGGCGGATGTAAATATTCTCCGAGGGCCTCTTAAACTTCCTGCCCATGTAGATCTTCCCGCTCTTGACGGCAATGCAGTCGTCTCCCAGAGAGAAACGCACTCCCAGAATCTCCACATTTTTGCAGGACTCCGGGTCCAGCCCGTCGGTGTTGGGAGAATCCGCCGGATTCTCCACGGACACGCCCACAAACTTCAGATTGTCGCTGAAGTAGGGATGAAGTGTCCAGGAGGGAGAATTGCAGAACTTTACGCCCTGGAGCGTCACATCCTTACAGCCGCTTAAAAAGAACAGTCTGGGCCTGAACGCAATATTCTTCACCTTGGGGTCTTTCCACCAGTCCTCCTTGGAAGCGTTGCCGTTGACCACACCCTCGCCGTAAATAACCACGTCCTCCACGCCCACGCCGCAGATAATGCCGGAAAACATGGGAAGGGGATTGCCCTCCCAGGTGCCCAGATTGTACTCGTCCTGCTCGTCATAGGTCTGTATCAAGCCGGGAAACACGGGAAACTTCTCCCTGTCCGTGAAGGCCTTAAGCTCCGCCCCTTGGGCCAGCTCCAGCTTCAGGTGGCTCTTCAGGAACAGACTGGTGATGCGGTAGGTACCTGCGGGAATGTATACCCTGCCGTCTTTGGGGCAGGCCAGTACGGCGGCCTGAATGAAGTGGGTGTCGTCCTGCTCCCCGTCTCCCTTTGCGCCGAACTTCGTCACGTCCAAGGTGACATACTCATAGTCCGTCTGGAAGGAAACCTCCCCCAGCTTCTCCTCCCCGTCAAACACCTCCGCCAGATACTCCGTGTCCGGCTTAAGCCCAAAGAGAGAAGTGATAGTCTGCTCCGTGGTTCCGTATATGCCCCCGTTTAATTTGACGGTGTAGGGCCGCCTGGTGAAATGCCTGCCCCCGTCCTTAATTTCGATAGAGGCGCTGCGCGCCGTGTGCATAATATGTATAATCTCCATAGCTTCCTCCATTCAACCGATGCTTTTTTGGTCAGAAACACATTTGGTACTTCTCCGCCAGAAGCAAATCCAGACTGCAGGCCTCTCTGACCGCGCTGCAAAAGCCCGCCGCATCCGCCTGGTCCCCTCTGAAAGCTCCCGTTTCTCCATTGTAATGCTCCGCAAGCGCTCTCTTTACGGCCGCCCTGAACATATCCACCAGCTCCCTGTAGTTCTCATAGATCTCCGGACTCATCTTCTTTATGGTAAAAATCAGCATGGTCACATAGGCGGAGGCATTGGCAAAGGTAAAATCCTCTTCCACCTTCCGGTTCCACACCCTCATCTGGGCCATAATATCCGGATAGCCCTCCTTCTTATTCTCCTCCGTCTCATAGGCCGCATAGATGGGATACACCACAGCCGCCGTGGTATACACATCCTCCCCCAGCCCGGTCAGGTCAAAAATCCCCTCCCCTGTGCGGGGCAGGGCCTTGATTTCCTCCGCCGTCATACTCATAACATTACCTCCGTTTCCTCTCTGCTTTGATGCCGCAGGCTTGGCAGCCCGCACCTGATAAACGCGCCGCCCGCACAACTGATTCCTATGAAACTATCATACCAAAAGAACCTCTCTTTCGCAAGGACAAAGGGTCCGGAAAACACTTTCGGCAGGCAAATCCTCCGGCGGAAAAAATTGCTGCAAACATAAAAAAGGAGTCCCGGCGACAGGTCGCTGCCGGAAACTCCCTCTTTCTATCCGAATATTTCTCCTACAGGGTCACGCCCTGCTTAAAGATCGCCATATCATGGAAACCCGCCGCCTCGCTGCAAACCTGCTTTCCGGAGGCCACCTCCACCACATAGTCAAAAAACTTCTGTGCCTCGTCGGCCATGGAACTGCCTTCCACCAGCACGCCGGCGTTGTAGTCGATCCAATTGGACTTCTTTCCCGCCAGCCGGGAATTGGTGGCAATCTTCATGGTGGGCACCGGGGAGGCGAAAGGCGTTCCCCTGCCCGTGGTAAACAGAACGATGTGAGCTCCCGCCGCCGCCAGGGCCGTGGCCGCCACCAGATCGTTCCCCGGGGCGCTGAGCAGATTTAAGCCCGGCGTCTTCACCGTCTCGCCGTAGGCCAGCACTCCCTTCACCAGCGCGTTGCCGGATTTCTGAGTACATCCCAGGGACTTATCCTCCAGAGTGGAGATGCCGCCCTTTTTATTCCCGGGGGAAGGGTTCTCGTATATGGTCTGATTGTGGCTCTTGAAATAGTTCTTAAAATCGTTGATCAGATCCACGGTCTGACGGAACAGCTCCTCATTGGCGCAGCGGTTCATCAATATGGTCTCCGCGCCAAACATTTCCGGCACCTCCGTGAGTATCGTGGTGCCGCCCTTGGAGATCAAAAGATCCGAGAAGCGCCCCACCAGAGGATTGGCCGTGATGCCGGAGAGCCCGTCGGAACCTCCGCACTTCATGCCGATCACCAGCTTGCTCACACTGACGGGCTCCCGCTTACATTGGGAGGCATAATCGATCAGTTCCTTGATGATCTCCAGGGCGTCGGCGATCTCATCGTCTGACTCCTGACTCACCAGAAACTTTACCCTGTTCTCGTCATAATCGCCGATATAGGGCTTTAACACGTCTATATTGCTGTTCTCACATCCCAGCCCCAGCACCAGCACGCCGCCGGCGTTGGGATGATTGATCAGATCCGCCAGGATCTTCCTGGTGTGCTCCTGGTCGTCGCCCATCTGGGAGCAGCCGTAAGGATGGGGAAAAGCGATAACCTCCTCCACGCTGCCCTTCACAAGGGTATTGGCCTGCCTGGCTATGGCGGAGGCCACATTGTTCACGCAGCCCACGGTGGGAATCACCCAGATCTCGTTGCGCACGCCCACCTTGCCGTCGGGACGGTTGAAGCCCATGAAGGTCACATCCTCCGTCCGCACCTCCTCCACGGGGGTGGGCTCATAGGTGTATTCCAGAAGGTCGCCCAGCGCGGTCTTCACGTTGTGGGTGTGGATCCAGCCTCCCGCCTTGATCGGCTGCTTGGCGTTGCCGATACGGTAGCCGTACTTGACCACCTCTCCTCCGGCGGGAATATCGCAGAGAGCCATCTTATGCCCCGCGGGTATCTCCTCCAGGGCGGTGACGGTCTGCGTACCCTCGCTGCCCTCCAGGGAAATCTCCGTTCCGGCGGGAATGACGTTCAGCGCAACCACCACATTGTCGTTGTCATTTATTTTTAAGAAATCTTGCATAATGCAGCCCTCATTCCATTCTCTTTGATATCCTCAAGATAAGCGGTAACCGCATCCGTGAGGCCGGGCACCTGATTCAAATCCTGTCCGTGGAAATCCTCTCTGCCCAGATAAGCCGTGACAAAGCTCCCGGCGTCCTTCCCGCAGTTGTCCCGGAAGAACTCAAGCACCTGCAGATCGTCCTTAATGCAGTACTCCTCACCGTTTCTGCTGCCGATCAGCGCGCCGTCCCGGATCTGGGTCCCGCTGTAGAACGCCATCAGGGCCGCGATGGAGAAGGTGAGATGCCCGGGAAGCTTCCCGAACTTATCCACATAGCCAAGAAGGCTGGGAAGACATCTTGCCCTCCACTTGGACACGGAATTCAAAGAGATGGCCAGCAGGGCATGATCCACATAAGGATTGTTGAAGCGGTTCACAACCTCCCCCGCGAACTCCTTCAGCTCGTCCTCGGGAAGGGTCAGAGTGGGAATCACCTCGTCAAAAATGGTCTTGTTCATAAAGTCTCTGACATCGCCGTCCTCCATGGACTGTCTCACGATGTCATTGCCGCAGAGGAAGGAAGCCAGCACGAAGGAAGTGTGCGCGCCGTTCAGGATGCGGACCTTTCTCTGCTTGTAGGGATGGTGATCCTCCGTGAAGATAACGGGCAGGCCCGCGTCGGGAAGGGGAAACTCCCCGCTGATATCCTTGGAGGACTCGATCACCCAGAGGGCAAAGGGCTCGCCGGTGACCATAATGTGGTCCTCATAGCCCAGCTTCTCCCACTCCTCCGCCTCTGTGGCACGGGGATAGCCGGTGATAATGCGGTCCACCAGAGTGGAAGTGAAAATGCAGGCTTCCTCCACCCATTTCTTGAAATCGTCGTTCAGCTTCCACAGATCGATCAACTGCATCACGCATTTCTTTAACATAATGCCGTTGTCGTCGATCAGCTCCACAGGGAGCATCACAAGGCCCTTGGAAGAGTCTCCCCCAAAGGTCTCGAATCTATGATAGAGGAATTTGGTAAGCTTGCCGGGGAAGGTCTTGGGAGGCTCCGCCTCAAATTTGTCGGTGTCGTCAAAGACAATGCCGGCCTCGGTGGTGTTGGACACCACGAACCGAAGGGTGTCGATCTCGGCCAGACTCATGTACTTCTCATACTCTTTGCTGGTGTCTACCGCGTCCGCCACACTGGTGACAATGCGGTTGATGATCTTGCCCTCTCCGTTTACATTGCCCCGAAGGGACACTGTGTACTGGCAGTCCTGCTTGTGAAACATGTCCAGATTGCCGAACTCGATGGGCTTGATCAGGACAATGTCCCCGTCAAATTTACCCTGCTCGTTGGCGATATCGATCATATAGTCCACAAAGCCGCGCAGGAAATTTCCCTCGCCGAACTGCACCACCTTGACGGGACGCTCCTTCCTGCCAGTTTTTGCCTTGTTTAAGATTTCCATTTTGACCTCCATTCCGCGCCCGAAGACGCACCTCATTCACTCCGAAACCTGCCGCAAACCCGTTTTTTTCCATAACTTTACATGTAAGCGTTTACATCCCTAATTTTACCGCCAAACGACGGCTAAGTCAATAGTTAAAAATATCTCTTGAAAAAACCACCCGCTTTCGATATAATTTTATTTGTAAATTGTTTCAGATCGCCGGCTTCCCTCCGGGATGCCAGCGGTTTCATGCAGGAATTTCAGCGCAGGGGATCCGAGCCTATGACCATATATGATATTTCCGAGAAAGCCGGCGTTTCCATCGCCACCGTTTCCCGGGTCTTAAACGGCAGCAGCAATGTGAGCGAAAAGACCAGGAAAAAGGTGCTGGATGTGATCAACCGGTACGAGTACACCCCCAACGCTTTCGCCAGAGGCCTGGGACTGAACACCATGAAGACCATCGGCATCCTGTGTGCCGACAGCTCCGACCTGTATCTGGCCAAGGGCATATATTACATAGAACAGAAGCTGCGGTCCAACGGCTACGACAGCCTCCTGTGCTGTACGGGATACACGCTGGAGAACCGTATTAATTCGCTGAATCTGCTCATCAACAAGAAGGTGGACAGCGTCGTTCTGGTGGGCTCCAATTTTATCTATGAGAATGAGGAGAACAACCGCTACATCTGTAACGCTGCCGCCCAGGTGCCCATCATGCTCTTAAACGGAGCCCTGGACGCGCCCAACGTATACAGCATCGTCTCGGACGATTTCACTTCCATGTACGAGGCGACCTGCCAGATGATCGATTCCGGAGTGAACGACATCCTGTACTATTACAATTCGGCTTCCTACAGCGGCAAGCGCAAGCTGGCGGGCTATCGTCTGGCCATGGAGGAACGGGATCTGTTAAAAAGCCCCGAGCTTCTGCAGTTTTACCGCGGTTCCCACGAGGATATACCGGCCATGACGGAGCACTTAAAGCAGCTCCACCGGGACGGGCTCTCCTTTCACGGCCTCATAGCCGCGGACGATACCCTGGCCTTAAGCGCCATAAAATATGCCGGCGAGCTGGGAATCGCCATCCCCTCGGAGCTCTCCATTATCGGCTACAATAATTCCATGCTGGTAAACAGTTGCGTACCGGAGCTCACCTCCATCGACAACAAGCTGGAGACTCTTTGCCAGCATCTGATCTCCACTCTCCTGGGCGTTCTGGACGGCAGGGAGATGCCCAAGAAAACCATTTTTTCGGGAGAGCTGGTGCGCAGAGGAACCACCCGTTAGATACCGTCCCCGCCACCTGTCACGGCAATACCCGCGAAAGCGGCTTATCACATATTAACATAAACATAAATATCAGGGAGGAAAGAAAATGAAAGCATTTATGGACAAAGATTTTCTGCTGGAAACCGAAACCGCGCAGAAGCTGTTCCACGATTATGCGGCAAAGATGCCTATACTCGACTACCACTGCCACATCAATCCCAAGGAGATCGCCGAGGACCGCCAGTTTGACAATATCACTCAGGTATGGCTGGGAGGCGACCACTACAAATGGCGTTTTATGCGCTCCTGCGGCGTGGATGAAAAGTATATCACCGGAGACGCTTCCGATTACGACAAGTTCGTAAAGTGGGCGGAGTGTCTGGGGAAGGCCATCGGCAACCCCCTGTTCCACTGGAGCCACCTGGAGCTGCAGAGATTCTTTGGCTACAACGGCGTCCTGAACAAGAACACCGCCGACGAGGTATGGAACCTGTGCAACGAAAAGCTGCGCCAGCCCTCCATGAGCGTCCGCAACCTGATCAAGCAGAGCAATGTCACCTTGATCTGCACTACCGACGATCCCATCGACTCCCTGGAATGGCACAAGAAGCTGGACGAGGACGACAGCTTCGATGTAAAGGTGCTGCCTGCCTGGAGACCCGACAAGGCCATGAATATCGAGAAGCCCGAGTATCTGGATTATCTGGATAAGCTGGCAGAGGCCGTCGGCGTCGCCGAGATCAGAACCTTCAAGGCCTTAAAGGACGCCCTGAAAAACCGCATGGCATTTTTCGCCTCCATGGGCTGCAATGTGTCCGACCACGCCCTGGAGTATGTGATGTACTGCCCCGCTTCCGACGACGAGCTGGAGGCAATCTTCTTAAAGAGATTAAACAAAATGGTACTTTCCAAGGAGGAGGAGATGAAATTTAAGACCGCCTTCATGCTCTTTGTGGGCAGGGAGTACCATAAGCTTGACTGGGCGATGCAGCTCCACTACGGCTGCAAGCGCGACAACAATACCCTGATGTACGATAAGCTGGGTCCCGACACCGGCTACGACTGCATCAACAACTACGCGCCCTCCTCCCAGATGGCGGATTTCCTGAACGCGTTAAATCTCACGGACGAGCTTCCCAGAACGGTGATTTACAGCTTGAATCCCCACGACAATCAGGCCATCGGCACCATCCTGGGCTGCTTCCAGGATTCCACCGCCGTGGCTAAGATTCAGCAGGGCAGCGCATGGTGGTTCAACGATCACAAGATCGGTATGCAGGAGCAGATGATCTCCCTGGCAAACCTGGGCAATCTGTCCGGATTCGTGGGAATGCTCACCGACTCCAGAAGCTTCCTGTCCTACACCAGGCATGAATATTTCCGCCGCATCCTCTGCAATCTGATCGGCGGCTGGGTGGAGGGAGGCGAGTTCCCCGCCGACTTCGATATCCTGGGCGAAATTATCCGGGACATTTCCTACGACAATGCCAAGAGATATTTCAAGTTTCCGCTGTAATGTATGCGCTTTATGACTGCCCCGAATGTAAATCGGGCAGCTAAAATGAAAGGCCCCGGGGAGTATACCGCGACAGGTATCCCCAGGGCCTTTTGTTTTACCAAAGTTCTCTTGCCACCACAGGACATCCGCTTTCCGCCCCCATAAGAAGTTGCCCTTTAAGACATCATGTGGTAAAATTTTTATATTGTAAATCTTATCATGGAAGGGACGGTATGTGATATGAACTGTTTACTCGGTATTTTCTGTCCAAAGGGCGCGGCCGTCTGCGGGATCGGGGCCCTGCAGTCTCCCACCGACGTTCTGTATCTGGCAGGGGTTCTGCTGATTCTGGTTCTCTTTGTGGCGGTCTTCGCAATCAGTATGGGCATTTGGATGAAGCGCACGGAGGTCATGGTGGGAAAGGACGCTCCCGAAGCAAAAAGAACCCTCACTCCCACGCAGAAATTTATTCTGGCCGCCAGCTCTCCCACCATCGGCAACAATTATAAATGCGTGATAGACATCTGGGAAACCCGCCAATCTGAGGCCGGAAGGGAATACGCAAAAAAGCTGTTCGAATGGGGCTGGGGCGAGTTTACCCGTGAAAACGCCAGAGCTATGGCCCAGGACTGCCTGAACACCGGCTACAACATAAAATACAGGGAATACTGCAGCGCGGACAGATCGTCGCCGGAGGTTCTCTCCCGGTATTCCGATTTTCAGAGAGCGCTTCTGGAGGAAATGAAACGTCAGTACCCGAAACAGGGAATGCTGGCATGGGATCTGGTGCGCGCCCTCTCCGTTGTGGGCGGGGCCTATATGGGCGGCATCATGGAATATGAGGAGGCCGTTCAGATCGCCTTCGAGGCTTGCCGGCTCCTTCAGAACAACTTCTCCTCCTGGGACGACATGGTAGGGAGCTATACGCTGGGCTATCAGTTCTGGCGGGGTGAGAAAAAGACGGACCGCCTGAAATATTATAGGAAACTGAAAAAGACCTGGATCTTCAAAATTCCCTGGAGCACCGCCCTGCGGGAAAGCGAACTGGGGATATCAATTTGGTGAAAACGGAGATTATAATATATGAATATTATTTTTGATATGGATGGCCTCATGTTTGACACGGAAAAGGTTTTTATAAAGGCATGGGATTATGCCGGAGACAAAATCGGCATAGGGAAAGCCGGATTTATGATATACAAGACATTGGGTATGAATATAGCGGCTACTTATAATGTTTGGAAAGAAGAATTTGGCGACAGGTATAACGAAGAGGAATTAAGAAAATATACAAAGGAATTTCTGAAAAAATATTATGAAGAGAATACGGTTCCGGTAAAGCATGGGCTGTATATTTTGCTTGATTTTCTAAAAAGTAAACGGTGCAAAATGGCAGTTGCATCATCTTCTCCTCGCTGGGAAGTGGAAAAACATTTAAAAGATGCCGGAGTAAAGGACTATTTTCTCGATATTGTATGTGGAGATATGATCGAAAATTCAAAACCCGCACCGGATATTTATTTGAAAGCATGCGAGATAATGGGCGCAGAACCCCAAAAATGCTATGCGTTGGAGGATTCTAAGAATGGTTTGTTATCTGCATATAGAGCAGGATGTAAACCTATAATGATTCCGGATTTATGGCAGCCGGACGAAGAAATAATGAAGATCATAGCTGCCAAATATGATGATTTGGAACAGGTAAAAGCGGCTTTCGAGAATGGAGAATTGTAAAAAGGAAAAGGCAAAGGTCATAGCGATATGAAAAAAATATTAGAACATCAGGTACCCTATCCGGTGGATGCAGAATCGGACAACTTCACCGCTGCACTTGCGTCCGCTTTGGTCATTGCGCGCGGATATACGGAAGAAACGCCATACTGGTGTGTGCCGAACCGCCGTTATTGCATCCATTGCAGTCCCTGCGGCAACAATCTGCTGGAACGCCACCAGGTGTCCATCTACCACTGTCTTTTGACAGCATCCACACTGGCATTTGGTTTTGATTATCCGTGGGATGACACCGTGAATCCGCATTCCCTGCCGGGATTTCCAGGCGGCTGGCGCTGGGATGACGGTTTTGTTGATGCCCTGGCACGGTTTGCAGGATTTTCCTATCTGCGCTTTGACGGTACAAGTCCACAGAAAGAGTTGCTTTCCACTATGAAAGGCTCTTTGGATGCCGGTTTTCCGACCCTGCTGCGGTTAGAAAACGAAACGGAATGGATTCTTTCAGTGGGCTATGACGCAGATACTGTATATGGGTTGGATTCAAAGTTTCATGCTTTGTCCGAAAACTGGCATTCCATGCTGCGTGAAGCCATTGTCATCACCGGCAATACCGCGCCCGATATGTCCTACAAGGAACTCCTGGAACGCATCGCATCTGCCCTGTCCTATGATGAGCATACTGCGCTTGAAAGCGTTATTATGAATGCCCTCGACCATGTGACGGAGGAAAACGCCATGGACACTGCCGGCATGATGTGCGGCATCAACAGTGTGCCGATTGAAGCAAGATGGCATGCCGCAGAAGCATTCAGCGGAGCCGAAAACCTGCTTTGCGAGATTTCCACAAACAGGGAAATACATAGTCGGCTGAGCGATATTTTTTCGGCACGGTATACCACGGAGGGAAATGACGAAACCCATGGTATCGGTTGGAAGATATGGGGCGCTCTTGGTGTGGGCCCCAAGACCGGATATGATATCACCCAGCAGTCCGCAGCCTTAATTTTACAAAAGGAAACACAGGAAACGCTGAAACGCCTGTTTGCGAAGATATTTGAAAACGACCGCGCCGTATGTGCCGAAATCCAGGCTTGTCTTAAACTATTATAATTTATCAAAGCCCCCTGTATCAATATGCAGGAAAGGAACGGCCATACACCAGCTTTTCCTCTATGACGTTCAGGATGAATACAGCCCTGCTCCTGTCACAGGGCTCCCGGCCGCCCCATGGAAGTTTTCGGAGCAGGAAACGTGAAATGACCGGCCAAAAGCAGCCGTGGGGCCCCTCATGAATTTTGGTTATGATGAAGTCAGTGAATCTGGAAGAATTGGCGCAACTGACGCATAACATGATTCGATAAACCGGAACTTTATAGTTACTTTGAATTATTGCTGCTATCCTTTTTTATAGCTGAACCTATTGCCATACCCAAAATCATACCTATACATATTCCGAAACCTATACAAATACCAATATCTTGTATAAAAATTCCTACTACGCCTCCACCTGCTACTCCAAAACACATTCCTAAACTCATTCCTATTGCCATATAGTTATTTTCTTTTTCTTCACTAATTTCCGTACTTTTTTCTTCATTCATATTCTTACCTCCCCTATATAAATTCCGATTGTGATTTGATGATTTTTAAGGGAAACATTAGCTGTTACATTTTATTAATAAATTTTCTGCTAACCCTTGAAAACACTAGGTTTATCGCAGGTGAACTTTCCCTTAATGTTTCCCTTGTGTTATATCTTCCCATAGGGCGTTACGAGTTCTGATAAGGGAAAAAATGAGGGAAACAAAATCACAGAAAACATTATAACACAAAATATATGGGAATTGGTAAACTGATTGAAATGCTTTCAAAAAATCAATGAAAAGAGGACAGATAAACGATGAATATTGTCTATGCAACATACAATATGTACCACAACAGTATTGATGTATACACCTTTGGCGATAGACGAACCGCTTGAATATGCCCGATTATATCTTGAAGGAAATATGCAGATGTGGGTGGATGCAGAGGATTCGTTGGAACTATGGTAGATAATTCTTAAGTCAAAACAAGCACCAAATGATTTATAGTGTCATTTGGTGCTTGTTTTATAGATTTCGTCCTTGATACTGTATTGTTACTACATAGACTGTTTTGCATGGTTCATCAATGCGGAAAATGGCGATATAATTATCAATCAGTAACTGACGGTAGCCTTTTCCGGCATATCTACCCTCGTTACGCTCTTGATGGGATTGTGGAAATGTGTCTAGGCTTAAAATAGACTTCTTAATTCTGTCAATCTGTCCTTTGGCATTTTCAGGAGCCGATTTCTCATTTGCAATATATTCGTAAATGTGGTCTAATTCAAGGATTGCTCTGGGGTTGACTTTTACCTTGTATTTATCCAAAATGTTTTTTCTCCAATTCTGCAAAAACTATCTCTGCGTCAACTGCTTCTGCTCCGTTAGCAATTTCCTGCTCAGACTCAAATATGGCTTGGTCAATGCGGTTCATTCTTGCAAATTTATCATATAATTCACTACTCATTACAACCAAATCGCTATATCCGTTCTTGGTAATAAAAATAGGCTCCTGTTCCTTGTGTGCGATATTAGAAATCTCGGTTGTATTGCGTAAATCCTTAATAGGCATAATAAGTGGCATAATGCTTCACTCCTTTCTTTGGCACAATTATAGCATAATTATGTCCAAGATGACAACAAAAAATGCAATATGATGAAATTTTAATATTTCAATCAACGAAAAGAGGACAAATAGAAATTAATATTATTTATGCAGCCTACAATATCCACCATAACAGCATTGATGTATACACCTATGCCGGAAACTTTTTACGGATAGACTGCAATAAAGCAGAAGAAGGATTGAAAACCACTCCCGGATCGGAATGTGCCTTAAATGCTTTGGCAATAGCAATAGACGAGCCGCTTGAATATGTAAGACTTTTTCTTGATGGCAATATGCAGATGTGGGTGGATGCAGAAGATTCTCTGGAAATTTGTTAGGAAAAATTTGAAATAATTGCTTCTTTAAACAAACTATGACATAATGGTGTCATAGTTTGTTTGTTATACTAGTATAACGTTCGCCAATTAACTGGACTTTTTAATTGGTAGTGTATCTACAATGACTTCCTCTGATACATTGATATCATCAAGGTTATATTTCCAGTGGAATACCACTGGCTCTGCGTTGA
>CATLGW010000020.1 GCA_949948715.1 uncultured Lachnospiraceae bacterium
TCTTCTGCAGTAAGATTGATAATACTTGATTTTCTTCCCATAAGTACAATGCCTCCATCAATTGATATATACATTGTACTATGGAACAAAAATATAGTCCAGTTATTTAAAAACTATTATACTAGATGTATAGAAGTTGGTATGAAGCCAAAGACATTGCAAATGATTTTGGGGCACTCGAATAAAGGCATTACCATGAATCTGTACGTCCATGTGACCAATGATGAAAAGGCAAAAGAAGTACAGAATATTGAAAAAATGCTAAAATCATTTAAAATTGGTACTCGGATTGGTACTCGAAGAAATAGATAAATTACGAAAAGTGCCTATTTTAAGGCATTTTCAAGGAGGTATATTAAAAAATGAAACTGGGCATCGTAGGACTCCCCAATGTGGGAAAAAGCACTCTGTTCAATTCACTGACCAAGGCGGGGGCGGAATCCGCCAATTATCCCTTCTGTACCATCGACCCCAATGTGGGGGTGGTGGCGGTGCCGGACGAGCGGTTAAAGCTTTTGGGAGATATGTACCATTCCAAGAAGGTGACTCCCGCTGTGATCGAATTCGTGGATATCGCGGGCCTGGTGAAGGGAGCTTCCAAGGGCGAGGGGTTGGGAAATCAGTTTCTGAGCAATATCAGAGAGGTGGATGCCATCGTTCATGTGGTGAGATGCTTTGAGGATGAGAACGTGGTGCATGTGGACGGCAGTGTCGATCCTTTGCGGGATATTGAGACCATCAATCTGGAGCTGATCTTTTCCGATCTGGAGGTACTGGAGAGGAGATTGTCCAAGGTGGTAAAAGGCGCCAGGATGGACAAGACGCTGGCAAAGGAGGAGGCCCTGTTAAACCGCATCAGGGAGCATCTGGAGAGCGGCAGAATGGCCAAGAGCCTGGAGACGGAGGATGAGGACGAGCAGGCCCTTCTGCGCTCTTACAATTTGCTCACCTTTAAGCCGGTGATTTACGCCGCCAATGTGGCGGAGTCGGATTTGGCCGACGACGGCGGCAGCAATGACAGGGTAAAACAGGTGAGGGAGTTCGCGGAAGGGGAGGACAGCGAGGTGTTTGTCATCTGCGCCCAGATCGAGGAGGAGATCGCGGAGCTGGACGAGGATGAGAAGGCCATGTTTCTGGAGGATTTGGGACTTGAGGAATCCGGTCTGGAAAAGTTGATCCGGGCCAGCTACAGGCTTCTGGGACTTCACAGCTTTCTCACGGCGGGAGAGGATGAGACCAGGGCATGGACCATCAAGCTGGGCACCAAGGCTCCCCAGGCTGCGGGGAAAATCCACTCCGATTTTGAGCGGGGATTTATCAAGGCGGAGGTGGTCCACTACAAGGACCTGCTGGAGCAGGGATCCCTGGCGGCCGCCAGAGAGAAGGGACTTGTGGGAATGGAAGGCAAGGAATATGTGGTGAAGGACGGGGATGTGATTCTCTTCCGCTTCAATGTTTGAGGGTATGTAAATGAATGTGACAGATATTGCATTCCCCAATTTGGGGATTTATCTGGAAGATGTGCCCAGGGGCTTTTCGCTGTTTGGGCTCCAGGTGGCCTATTACGGCCTGATTATCGGAATAGGGGTGTTTGCGGGCATTCTCCTGACGGTGTGGGACGCCAAAAGGACAGGGCAGGATCCCGACCGGTATTGGGATTTTGCCATCTACGCGGTGATTTTTTCCGTGATCGGGGCCAGAGTGTATTATGTGGCCTTTGCCTGGGAATATTATAAGGACAATCTCCTGGGCATCTTTCAGATCAGGAACGGAGGCATGGCTATCTACGGGGCCGTGATCGGCGGCTTTGCCACTTTGTTTGTCTACAACCGTCTGAAGAAAACCAATCCCTTTCAGATGGGGGACAGCGCCGTGCTGGGTCTGATTTTGGGACAGGCTGTGGGGCGTTGGGGAAATTTTATGAACAGAGAGGTGTTCGGGGAATACTCGGACGGCCTGTTTGCCATGCGGCTGCCCATTGAGGCGGTCCGAAGCAGGGATATCTCGGAGAATATCCTGGCTCATATCGGGCCGGGGGAGAACTTTATACAGGTGCACCCCACCTTTCTCTACGAGAGCGTGTGGAATCTTCTGGTGCTGGCGGTGATGCTTTTGTACCGCAGACACAAGAAGTTCCACGGAGAGGTGTGTCTGTTGTATCTGGGAGGCTACGGGCTGGGAAGATTTTTTATCGAGGGCATCCGTACGGACACTCTGTTTATCCCCGGGACACAGCTTCCGGTATCCCAGGCCCTTTCTCTGGCCATGGTGATCTTTGCCCTGGGGACGGACGCGGCGGTGCGCCTGAGAATGAGGAAAGCGGCGGCAGCCAAGGAAACGGCCGGCGGCGCGGCCGGGGAAACGGCGGGGGACGAAGAATAGGACAATATAGGCTAAACGGGGGAGGGGCTATGTGTACAGCGGCGACGTATCGGACAAAGGATTTTTATTTCGGGCGAACATTGGACTATGATTTTTCTTACGGCGAGGAAGTCGCGGTGACTCCCAGGCGATTGCCCCTTGCTTTCCGCCACATGGGTGTGATGGAGAAGCACTACGCCATGATCGGTATGGCTCACGTGGAGGGGGATTTTCCGCTGTATTATGAGGCGGTAAACGAGAAGGGGCTGGGCATGGCCGGGCTCAATTTTGTGGGAAACGCGAGATACAGGGAGGCGGCGGAGGGAGTTAACAATGTAGCTACGTTTGAGTTTATCCCCTGGATCCTTGCCCGGTGCGCCACGGTGAA
Source organism: uncultured Lachnospiraceae bacterium (assembly GCA_949948715.1). GTDB lineage: Bacteria > Bacillota > Clostridia > Lachnospirales > Lachnospiraceae > Acetatifactor. The sequence goes on from CATLGW010000020.1 coordinate 2,750, forward strand.
GGAGGCCAGGCCTTTGCTCTCCGGGCTCAATCTGACCAACGATTCTTTCAGCCACAAGCTGCCTCCCGCCCAGCTTCATTGGCTGATCTCGGACAGGGAGGAGTCTGTCACGGTGGAGGCGGTGGAGGAGGGAATCCGGGTCTATGACAATCCCGTGGGAGTTTTGACCAACAATCCCCCTTTTCCGCAGCAGATCTTCCAGTTGAACAATTATATGCATCTGTCCCCGAAGGATCCTGAAAATCATTTTTCGGATAAGCTGGCCCTGCAAACCTATGCCAGGGGTATGGGTGCGCTGGGGCTTCCCGGGGATTTGTCCTCGTCCTCCCGTTTTGTGAGAGCGGCGTTTGTCAAAATGAATTCCGTCTCCGGCCCGTCGGAGGAGGAGAGCGTCAGCCAGTTTTTCCATATCCTGGGCTCCGTGGAGCAGCAAAGAGGCTGCTGCCAGGTGGGGGAGGGAAAGTGGGAGATCACCATCTATACCTCCTGCTGCAACGGGGACAGCGGCGTCTATTATTACACTACCTACGGCAACCGTCAGATTTCGGCCGTGGATATGCACAGAGAGGATTTGGAAGGGGTAAAACTGGTTTGTTATCCCCTGATTTTGGAGGAACAAATCAGGCGTCAGAACTGAGACTTCGGTATCCGTTCCGGGGCTGTCATCTGTAAGGGAAACGTCATCGAAAGGCTTTATTGTTCACGGCAATGTGAGTGATAGGGCTTTTTTTACATAGTTAAATGTGATATAATCATAAATATTGAGAGTGTTTCGGAAGGACTGAGGGTATATCTGTGGAGAGCGGACAGAGGGCAGGGATGAGATATCAGTTGCGCCGCGCAGCGGGAAGATACTGGCTGTTGGACATGGAGCAGGAGGGCGTCCCCTACAGGAGGCCGTTATGTATGAATGAAATGGGAGCCGCCGTTTGGGAGCTGCTTGTCCGCGGGCTTGACAGAGAGGGGATTGTGGAGGAGCTGTGCCGGGAATATCAGGGGGCAAGGGAGGAGATTGCTTCCGATGTGGAACAGTTTTTGGGACAGCTTGAAAGACAGGGGATAGAGTACAGCGCGGGGAGAGGGAGCGGAATATGAATGTATTGCTGATAGGCGGAGCGGGGAGTATGATCAACAACCTGATCATCAAGCTGAACAAGGAAGGGCACAGGGTATATCTGCTCACCGGGGACAAATACAATAAGGAACCCTATCAGAAGGTGTTCGAGCGGTACAACTTTACCTATGACAGCAGTTGTCTGAACGAGATATACGAGAGCGTGGGACCGGATTTAACCCTCTTTATGGGGGCCTATGACACGAATTTCCGATGGAAGGATGAGGAGAAGGAATCCGTGCGGTATTCCGCCTGCCTGATGAATCTTTTGATGGGCTACGCCATGCGGGGGAGGGGCAGATTTATCTATCTGTCCTCGGATGCGGTGTACGGAAAGCATCATCCCCGGGATATCAGGGAGGAGGAGCCGGTTTGCCCCGTGGGCTACAGAGGGATGGCGCTGGCCCAGGCAGAGGAGATGTGCGAGAGTTACAGGAAAGCCAGGGGGCTTGATATTATCACGCTGCGCCTGGATCATCTCTACAGCATACCCAAGACCCGCAGGGATGTGACGGATATCTGCACCCGTATGTGCCTGTCTTCCATGGAGAAGAAGACCATCACCGTGGAGGAGGGCAGCAGTCTGTCTCTGCTCTTTGAGGCGGACGCCATCGAGTTTGTCTATCGGGTAATCGCCGCCAAGGAACACAAGAGCGCTCTCTACAACATTTCATCCTCCCGGGAGCTCACCCAGAGGCAGCTTGCGGAGCTGGTGCAGGAGCTCATGGGAGATTCCGCCGAAATCGTGGCGGAGGGCGATGCCATGGAGGAAAAACGCATTGTGCTTTCCCATGTTCTGTATGACAGTGAATTCGGCATTCCCTTTTTCTGCCAGGAGCGGGATATCGTCGGAAAGATCGCCACTCAGATGAAACGAAACAGCTATGCCTTCCTGACGGGGGAGGATGTCAAACTGCCCTTGGGAAAGCGGCTTCTGCAGAAGTCGGGGTGGCTTCTCAGGGCCATGATTCCCTTCGCGGAGAATCTGGTGGCTTTCATTCCCTTTTTTATGTTAAATAACCGCGCCGTGGGCAGCGAATATTTTGCCAATCTGGACTTCTATCTTTTGTATGTGCTTTTGTTTGCCATTGTGCACGGGCAGCAGCAGGCTACCTTCTCGGCGGTGATGGCGGTGGCGGGCTACTGTTTCCGTCAGATGTACTCAAGGTCCGGCTTTGAGGTGATGCTGGACTCCAACACCTATGTGTGGATTGCCCAGTTGTTTATCCTGGGGCTTGCGGTGGGATATATGCGGGACCAGATCAGGAAGCTTAAGGAGGAAAAGGACGAGGAGAAGGATTTCATGGTCCAGCAGTTGGACGATATCCAGGATATCAACAGCAGTAACGTGCGTGTGAAGGACGCCCTGGAGACGCAGATTGTCAATCAGAACGACAGTGTGGGAAAGATATACAGTATCACCTCCGCCTTGGATCAGTACAATCCGGAGGAGGTATTGTTCTATGCGGCCGAAATGCTGGGGAGACTGGTGCGGAGCCGGGACGTGGCTATCTATGTGGTGTCCAACCAGGCTTACGCCAGGCTCTTTTCCTCTACCTCCAAGAAAGCCAGGATGTTGGGCAGCTCCATCCGCTATACCGAGATGGGCGAGCTGTATGAGACTCTCAAGGAGCGCAAGGTGTTTATCAACCGCAGGATGGACGAGAGGTATCCCCTGATGGCCAACGCCATCTTTGACGACAAGGATGAGATGCAGATGATCCTTATGATATGGGGTATCCCCTGGGAGAGCATGACTCTGGGGCAGGCCAACCAATTGGTGGTCATCAGCGCGCTGATACAGAATGCCTCCCTGAGAGCCAACCGCTATCTGTCCGTTCTGGAGAATCAGCGCTATGTGGCGGGAACCAATGTCCTGGAGACGGAGGCTTTCACTTCTCTTGTGAACGCCTATATGAAGGCCCAGAGCAAGGGCCTGACAGAGTGTACCCTCTTGCTGGTGAAGGCGGAGCAGAATGTCAGGGAGGAGGCCGGAAAAGTGCTGGTGGCAAAGCTTCGCCAGTCGGACTACATGGGAACCCTGGGGGACGGCAATCTCTATGCTCTTTTGTCCAACACCAACACTGCCGATGCCCAGTATGTAATCAAGCGCTTTGAGGAGGCGGGGTACGTAAGTCAGATAGTGGAGGAGAGCGCGGCATGAGCAGGGATGATATCTATGTATTTTTCCTGATCCTTTTTCTCAATACCTGCATCGCGGCTGCCTATTGGGTGTGGAGCACAGTGCGGAAGAATGAGCGGAAAAGAAGGCAGGAGGACGGTACGATCCAATACCTGATCGAGTGGGATGTCCTGGGAAGGGAGCAGGATAACAGGAGTTATGGGCTGCGAACGCTGGTGATGCTTTTGTGTCCGGTGGTGGGCCCCTGCTTTTTCCTGTTCTCCTACCTGCTCTATCGGGTCTTTTTTTCCAAGCCGGTGGATTTGGCGGATGTGGTGTTCAGCAAGGAGCGTGTCCGCACCTTTATACATGCGGAGGAGGACAGGGAGCGCAATATCGTGCCCCTGGAGGAGGCCATCGAGATTACGGACACGGATGAGCTGCGGTCGCTGATGATGAATGTGGTGCGGGGGGATATTCAGAAATCTTTGGCGTCCATCTCCCTGGCGTTAAACAGTGAGGACACGGAGACGGCACATTATGCGGCCTCGGTGCTCCAGGATGCCCTGAATGATTTCAGAATGAACGTGCAGAAGCAGTACAAGCTGATTCTCAAGGAGGACAAGAACCAGATCAGCTATGCGGACGCCCTGATCGATTATATGAACCAGGTGCTGGAGCAGCGGGTATTCACGGATATGGAACAGAGGACCTATGTGGACACCATGGATAAGGTGTGCGAAATCCTCTATGAGAAAAACCGGGAGCATATGACCAGCAGCCAGTATGAATCGGTGAGCCTGCGGCTTCTGGAGGTGGAGCAGTATGAAAAATGCAGAAAGTGGTGTGAGAGGGCGGAGTACCATTACCCCAACTCGCTGGCCACCTACACCTGCCAGCTAAAGCTTTACTTTAACAGCGGACAAAAGACCAGATTTTTTGAGGTGATAGAGGAGCTAAAGCACTCGGCGGTGGTTGTGGACAGCGAGACGCTGGAGCTTATCAGGGTATTCCGCTAAACATATGAGTGGGTGCGGCAGGGCTGCGCCTATGCATATATCTGGGATTTTCAGCGCATTTGGCAAATGACGGAGAAAGGTGGTGCGGGATATGTCCATGGTGACGCTGACTGTTTTGCAATTAGCGGGCATATTCTGCGCATATCTCTCTGTGACTATCGGACTGCCGGCCTATGTTCTGGGCCGAAAAATGCGGGGGCACAGGGCTCCCGAGAGACTGATGTTTTACTTTATGACCGGAAATTTCTATGTGATCAATCTGGTCTATGCCCTGCAGCTGCTGAAGATTTCCAATAAATTTACCCTGATTCTGGGGACGGTGGTTCCGGCGGTGGCGGTGAGGATAGCTGTGAACCGGATACCGGTTCTAAGGATTGCCGCCGACCTGGCTAAGAATTTCCGCAGGCTGGCCGAGGGGCATATGGGCTCCAAGACGGCAGCCTACAAAGCGGGGAGGGCCCTGCGAAAGCAGTTGATTCGTTTTGCCCGCTGGGCCGGACATTTTCTGTTTGGCAGATTTCCGGATTGTGCGCTGACGGCGCTGTTTCTGGCATCTATGTGGTGGATGTATGGGAGAAATCTGCTGACTCAGTTCGGCTATAAGGCATCCGATCTCCTGGTGCACAATTACTGGATCAACGCCATGAGCGACAATCATATTTTTGTGGCGGGGGTATATCCTCACGGATTTCACTGTGTGATATATTATCTGCACACGGTATTTGGGATTGAAACCTTTGTCATGCTCAGGGTGTTTGCCTTTGTGGAGAATGTGATGCTGCACCTGATGCTTTTGTGCTTTCTGCGGCTATGCTGCCAAACCAGGTATCTGGCTTACGGCGGCACGATTCTTTTTGTGGTGGGGCAGTATCTCAAAGCCCATACCTACTCCAGGTATTATGCCACACTGCCCCAGGAATTTGGAATGATCTTTATTCTGCCCGCCGTCTATTTTGGCTTTGGATATTTTGCGGAGAGAAAGAGAGAGCTGGAGGCCGGGGAGGTATCCAAAGAGACCGGGAAAAAAAGACGTCGTTTCGGGAAAAGGCTGCAGGCTCCCCGGGAGGAGCAGGCGGAGGATCCCTACGGTATTTGCTGGGAGGAGATATCCGACGAGGGGGATGCCGGGAAGATGCATCTGAATCGAAAGGCGGTATCCCCTTCGGAGGAAATAAATTTGGAGGAAATTTCTCTGGAGGAGCTTGACCTGGAAGCACTTGATCCGGGGACGCCCGGTCCGCAGGGACTGGGGTCGGCAAAGGTCATGAAGGGTTGGGATTCCGGCTATGATTACGACGACGATTACGATTATCCCCTGGAGGGCTGGGAGAATGCTATAGAGGCGACAGCTTCGGGTAAGGGGGAGGAAATTCCGGCGGCCGTTCCTGTGGAAACACGGGGGGGTGAAGCTGTGGCGTTATCGAAAGGGACATCGGCAGATGGGGGGAAGTCTTCCCGGGCAGGAAGCAGGAAGGGGATTTTCGTCTCACGTAAGGGACGGGTTGAAAAGGAGCTTCCCAGAGGAAAGCGAAAGGTTAGGAAATATCCAAAATCCTGGCTGTACCTGGCGGGATTTCTCATGAGCTTTGCCCTGACGCTGACGGTACACTTTTACGGCACAATGGTAGCGGGCATTTTTTGTATGGGAATGGCGGTGGGGTATGGAAGCCTGTTTTTTAGGAAGCAGTATTTTAAGAATGTAGTGGCTACGGTGTTTCTGAGCGTGGCGGTGGCGATTTTGCCCATGCTGCTGGCCTTTATGGGAGGAACTCCTCTCCAGGGGTCCCTGGGTTGGGGCATGAACATCATTATGGGGACGGGATCTAAAGCACAGGATAATAAGGCTCAGGGAAATACCTCCCAGGGACAGAACCCCCAGGGAGGCCCGGGACAGGAGAGCAGTGCCCAGGGGGGAGTTTCCCAGGAGGGAAGCTCCCAGGGGAGCCCGGGACAGGGGACGGGCGGCGCAGGGGAAAGCCTGCCGGGGGAAGGCTCTGGGGAGTCACTTTCGGGCGATGAAGGGGCCCATGCCAAGCCGGGGGTGGGGGAGCGGCTGGCAGGTATCTTTTCCAGGGGAGCGGACTTTGTGCGCAGAACCTGGGAGGGTTTTTATAAATCTTTGGATGCCAATGTCTTTTTGTTTAAGATTCGGGAGAGAACCTATTGGGTTTTGGCGGCGTTCCTGATTCTGATAGGCTTGGGAGCGGCGTATCAGCTTTGCAGACAGACCTGTTATGGGGCCATGCTGATGTCCACCGGTTTTTATATGCTCTTTATGTGCGTGATGATGACTGCTAAAAATTTCGGGCTTCCTTCCCTGATGGACAGCAACCGGGGCAGCATTTATTTTTCCTATTCCGTCCCGGTGGCACTGACGCTTTTGCTGGATGGGATATTGTATCTGCCCCTTTTTCCCTGGAAAAAGGGAGCCAAGATAAGGTCGGTTCTGGCGGGGATTTTGTCCCTGGTATGTGTGGCCGGTATGCTGTATTACACGGTATCGGAGAGAAATCTGAAGGTTCCCAGGGATCCCCACGGGCAGGAGATGAATGAGGCTGTCATCTGTCTCACCAACATTATTAAAAACGAAAAGGATTTCAGTTGGACCATCGTCTCGGCCAACGATGAGTTCCGTATGGGGGAGGAACACGGACATCATTATGAAACGATCACGTTCCTGGAGGAGATGGAGGGCGCGCTGCCGGATGCCATGGTGAGGATTCCGACGAACATCGTATATATATTTGTGGAGAAGATTCCCATCGATTACAATGTGACCTACGCCGACAGCGGGCAGGCGGTTTCCAAGGAAGGGGCCAGCCGGGACCTGCCGGCCAACCGGGGCATAGGTATGTATCAGGGGGAAAAGCGTTGGATCCTCATGTCCCGCCTGTACTATTGGGCCCAGGAATTTCAGAAAATGTATCCGGACGAGATGGAGGTTTATCTGGAGACAGACAATTTTGTCTGCTACCGGGTGGAGCAGAACCCGTACCGCCTGTACAATTTTGCGATTAACTATGGGTATAATGACCGGGTGATAGAGGTGGAGGATTAGAAGTATGGTGGTTTCCCGCAGGAATTTTGTCAGTATGTTGCTGATGATGGCAGTTTTACTGTTTATGTTTCAATTTTCACAGGTGATCAAGGAGAATGGGAGTAATTATTCCGTCAACACCTTTATAGACGACAATGAGGTGTCGGGGGAGAACCGCTGGCAGTCCCAGGTATACGGCGTGGGCCAGGGAGAAAAGCCTGATGCGGGAGACTATGTGTTGTTTTTGGGGAAGAGAAAAAGCTCGCTGTACAATGTGGCGGCCCAATGGTGCGAGTATACGAAGAGAAACCTGTTGGTCTGTGAGAATTGGGAGGACTACGAGTTACAGTGGAATAACCTGCCGGAGGCGGTACTGGTGGATTCCCGGGCGGTGGAGCTGACGGAGGAGCTGGACGACTTTTGCAAGGTGGCCGGCTATGGGGTCCCCCTTGTCTTCTGTAATCTGCCGGAGCCGGAGGTGATTCGCAAAAGCGCCGGGCTTCGGGAGCTATTGGGGATCAGAGAGGTGGCGGAGGATGTGATAGAAGCGGAGGGAGTGCATCTGTTCGGCAGCTTTTTCCTGGGGGGAGAGTGCTTTTATCTTGCGGAGGACGAGGAAGACGAAAAAAGACAGGATCTGGAGCTTACCATGCCCTGGTACATCACTGCCAGCGGCACGAAGACTTATATGGTAGGGATGCTGGATGAGCTCCTCAAGGAGGAGGAGGCAAAGAACGAGTATTTTCCGGCGCTGATCTGGAGGAACAGCTACCGCAACGGAAAGGTGTTTGCGGTAAACGGGGATTACATGGACAGTGTGCAGGGTATCGGCATTCTGGACGCCATGATGTATGAGGCGGGGGATTACGCGGTTTATCCTGTGATAAATGCCCAAAACGTCATGGTGGCAAATTTCCCGGGATTTTCGGGGGAGAACGATCAGCGGATCATGGAGCTCTACAGCAGAGACACGGAGGGGGTCCTGCGGGATATCTTCTGGCCGGCGATTGCGGGTATGGCGGAGCAGGGACATTACAGGCCCACCTGTTTTCTGGCGGCAAGGTACCGCTACGGGGACGGCGCGGAACCGTCGGGAGCCATGGTTTCCTTCTATCTGCAGCAGTTCAAGGAATTTTCTACGGAGGCAGGGCTGTCTCTGGAATGCCGGGACGGGATTGATTTGGAGGAGAAGCTTTCCTGGGACGGACGGTTCTATGATTCCCTGGAGGAGCAGTACGCCTACAGTGCGGTCTATGCCGGGGAGGAATCCCTGCCTGAGCTGGGAGAGCTTTTGGAGGGCAGAGGGTTTCTGGAGGATGTGCGGACCATAGCCGTGGGTCGGGGGGACGCCCCCATCGTGTCTTATTACAATGACGACATTACCCTGCAGAGCGCCACGGCCGACGCGGCTTTTCACAGCTATGGGGATGACCTGTGGGTGAGGTCGGTGGAGACCGCTTTGGGCTATTCCAATGTGCTGTTAGATATGTATCCCGTGATCTGGCCCCGGGATGAGGAGGATAGATGGGAGAAGGTGTCTGAGAAGACTTCCAGCAATCTGAACACCTATTGGAAGCCCTTTGAGGTCTTTGAGAAGACCACTCTGTCGGAGAGCGACGCCCGGGTGCGCAGCTTCTTAAACCTGGATTATGAAGACCGGAGAGAGGAAGACACCGTATATTTGGAGATGTCAGGGGCGGAGGAGGGGTGGTTTATCCTTCGGACCCACGGGGAGAGTATCGAGCAAATCACGGGGGCGGAATATTTGGAGATTGAGACGGATGCGTATCTGCTCCATGTTTTTCAGAAAGAGGCGGAGATTCGGCTGCAGAAAAGCAGGGGCCTTTTGGAGTATGATTTAACGATGTGACGGCAGGAAGGACAGGGTTGTTGAGATGAAGATATGCATTGTGGCGGAGGGGTGTTATCCCTATGTGGTGGGCGGTGTGTCGGGCTGGATACACAGCATGGTCCGTTCCTTTCCCGATGTGGAATTTGTGGTGCTGGCCATTGTGGCCAACCGGTCGGTGAGCGGGAAATTTGTGTATGAGCTGCCGGAAAATGTGACGGCCGTGTACGAGGCATATTTGGATGATTATGACTGGGGCCATAAGCCCAAGCACGGCAAGCGGACCAGGCTGGGTCCCAAGGAATACCGGGCTCTGCGCAGCATTATCATGGACCAGGATGTGGACTGGGATACCATCTTTGAGATGTTCCAAAAGGGCAAATTTTCCATAGACGATTTGCTTATGGGGGCGGACTTTCTGAATATTGTCAAGGAGGTCTATAAACACAGGTATCCCCAGATTGTGTTTTCGGATTTTCTCTGGACCATGCGCTCCATCTATCTGCCCCTGTTCCTGATTTTAACAACGCCTCTGCCGGAGGCGGACATCTATCACTGTGTGGCCACCGGCTATGCGGGGGTGCTGGGCTGTATGGCAAAGCATTTTTACAGAAGCGCGCTCTTGATCTCCGAGCATGGTATTTATACCAGAGAGAGGGAGGAGGAGCTGCTTAAAGCCACCTGGGTGGCCGGTATGTACAAGAACATTTGGATCGATCAGTTTCGCAAGATGTCCCTTCTGGCTTACATCAGGGCGGACAGGGTGACCAGTCTTTACGCTCATGCCAGAGAGCTGCAGATCGGCCTGGGGTGTCCGGAGGAGAAAATAGTGGTGACGCCCAACGGCATAGATATCAAGCGTTTTGAAAATCTGCCGGGCAAGAAAGCCGAGGACGAGGGCTTTGTGAATATCGGAGCGGTGCTCAGAGTGGCTCCTATCAAGGACGTGAAAACCATGATCCGGGCCTTTGCCTTTGCCAAGGAATCCCTCTCCACTCTGAGGCTGTGGATAATGGGGCCCACCGACGAGGACGAAGAGTATGCCAGAGAGTGCTTTGAGCTGGTGGATGCCCTTCAGGTGCCCGATGTGATTTTTACCGGGCGCATCAATGTCTCAGATTATCTGGGGCGTATGGATTTTACCATACTGACCAGTATCAGTGAGGGGCAGCCTCTCACTATCCTGGAGAGCTACGCGGCCCACAAGCCTGTGATCGCCACCGACGTGGGCTGCTGCAGAGAACTGATCTACGGGGAGGATGATTTCGGCACGGCGGGAATTCTCACCCATATTATGAATATCGCGGAATTGGCGGCGGCTATGGTGGAGATGGGAAAGTCCTCCCAGATGCGCCGGGAGATGGGGGAGCGGGGCTACAAACGGGTGGTAAACAGTTACCAGATCGGCCAAATGAAACAGACCTACGAGGAGATTTACGAGGAGGTGGGCTGGAGCTATGGCAAGCTGTGGCCGGCGGAGAAGATGGAGGATAAGGAATGGCAGGAATAGGTGTCAGACTCAACAGGCTTTACAGTAAGAATACCATTATTACAAGTCTTCTGGGCTTTGGCTACAGCATGGTGATTACGGTGGCTCCTATGTTTCTGGTTATTATTGCGATCATGATAATGCAGAAGCTTTTGGGATTTTCCAAGGTTGGGTATGCGGAGAGAGAGCTGTGCTCCTGCACCATACTTTACATATTTGTGTTTGCCCTTCTGACGGCGGCCCCCTTCAATGCGGTTCTGTCAAAATATATGTCGGACGTGATATACAAGGAGCAGTATGAGGATATTCTTCCCTGTTATTATGTGGGACTGATAATGAATATCGGATTGAGCTGCCTGGTGGGAATCCCATTCTGTATCTGGGAGTTTGTCGTGGGAAAGGTGCCCATATTCTTTGTATTTATGGGATTTTGCGGTTATATTGCGCTGGTCATGGTGTTTTATACCATGCTGTACCTGTCCATATGTAAGGATTATAAGAAAATCTCTTTCTTTTTCCTGCTGGGCATGGGAGTGGGGGTGCTTTTGTCCCTGGCGCTGGTATACCTTTTGGGAGTGGCGGCCACCGATGCGCTGCTTTTCTCCCTGGATGTGGGTTTTTTGGTGATCGCATGCCTGGAGCTGGCTCTGATCAGAAGCTATTTCAGGGAAAACAGCGCCAGGTACGGGGATGTGCTGGCATACTTTAAAAAATACTGGCAGTTGGTGGTGGCTAATTTTCTGTATATTCTGGGACTGTATATACACAACTTTGTATTTTGGGGTACGGATATGCATATCGTGGTGGCAAAGTCCTTTGTGTGCATGACGCCCTACGATATGGCCACCTGTCTGGCCATGTTTACCAATATCACGGCCAATGTGATTTTTACCACCCGGGTGGAGATGCATTTCCATGAAAGGTATAAATTGTACTCCGAGGCCGTGATCGGAGGCAGGGGCATGGATATTGAGAGCTCCAAAAAGAGGATGTTCCTGCAGTTGTCCGACGAGATGATGAACCTGGTGCGGATCCAATTTATTATCTCCGTGGTGGTGTTCTTCCTGTGCATCACGCTGCTGCCCAGGTTTGGATTTGGGGGGATGGTCATGAAGATTTACCCCTGTCTGGCGGCGGGATATTTTATCCTGTTTGCCATGTATTCAGCCATCATTTTCCTCTATTATTTCAATGATCTGACGGGGGCTACCCTCACGGCCATGTCCTTCTGTCTTGCGACTCTGTTCGGAAGCATTGTGGCCACGAATCTTCCGGTGATCTGGTACGGAATCGGTCTGGTGTTCGGCGCGGCTGTGGGTTTCAGCGTGGCGTATTACAGGCTCAGGGTTATGGAGAGGAATCTGGATGTGCATATTTTCTGCAACGGCAACATAATGGAGCGGGGGCACGGCAAAATGCCCTCCAACAAGGTCTTCGAGCGAAAGCCGAAAGAGAATGGGAAAGGGACGGTGAGGAGTTAATGCAGCAGGGAAATATTTTGCAGATCATTATGGTGGTAACGGGAATCGTGTTGTTTGTGGTGACCTTGAACTCTTTAGCCCGCAGGAAGATGACGGAATCCTTTTGTCTGGCCTGGGGATTGATCTCCGTGATTTTGGTGATTGCGGGCTTTTTGCTGCGGCCTTCGGAATGGAGCCGCTACATCAGTACCACCGGTATGGTGCTGGTGGTGATGATCGGATTTTGCGTGGTCTATGTGGCTTACTTCATGAGCGCCAAGATATCGGAGGTCTCCCGCAGGAACCAGGAGCTGGCCATCCAGGTGTCTCTCCTGAATCAGGAGAACGAGCGTATTTTGGAAAGGCTTGAGGAGCTGACGGGGACGGACAAGAGAAACCTGTAGGGAACAATTTCGGAAGGATTCCGGATGCCCGCGGCAAGGCTGCGGCAGGGGGGAACATGAAAAAGATACTGATTGTAATCAATACCCTGGGATGTGCGGGGGCAGAGTCGGCCCTATTGGAGCTTCTAAAAAACATAAATCCCGAGGAATATGAGGTGCATCTTTTTGTGCTCATGGGGCAGGGAGAGATGATACGCCGCATTCCGGAGTATGTGAAGCTGTTAAACAGGCGTTATGACGACTGTTCCGTCCTGAGCGCGGAGGGAAAAGCTCATCTGCGGCGGCATGTGCTGGGAGCTCTTTTGGCCAGGGGCACGGTGTTTCGTCTGTTCCCCTATTTGACGGTACAGCTTGCAGGGATGGTAAAGCGCAAACGTCTTCAGGCTGACAAGCTGCTGTGGCGGGCCATGTCCATGGGCGCCGGACGTATAGAGGAGCGCTATGACCTGGCGGTGGCTTATCTGGAGGGCGGAGCGGCGTACTATGTGGCGGATTATGTGCGGGCGGACAAAAAAGCGGCTTTCATCCATGTGGACTATGTGCAGGCGGGCTATAACAGGAGCCTGGACAGGGAGTGCTATCTAAAGTTCGACAGGATATTCCCTGTGTCGGACGAGGTGAAGCAGACGTTTTTGTCCGTTTACCCGGAGTGCCAGGGCAGGACGGAGGTGTTCCACAATCTGCTGGATCAGGACAGGATACGAAAGCAGGCCCTCCTTCCCGGCGGATTTGAAGATTCCTTCGACGGTTTCCGGATATTGACCGTGGGAAGGCTTACGGATCAGAAGGCCTTTGAGATTTCCGTGGAGGCCATGAAGCTTTTGAAGGACGGCGGTGAGAAGGCGCGCTGGTATATTCTCGGGGAAGGGGAGCGGAGAAAGTCCCTGGAGGCTCGGATCAGAGCCCTGGGGCTGGAGGAGGATTTCCTGCTGCCCGGGGCTGTGGAGAATCCCTACCCCTATATGGCCCAGGCCGACCTCTATGTCCATGCCACACGTTTTGAGGGCAAGAGCATCGCCGTCCAGGAGGCTCAGACTCTTGGGTGCGCCATTTTGGTTTCCGACTGCAGCGGCAACAGGGAGCAGGTGACGCCGGATGTGGACGGCCGGCTCTGTCCGCTGACCCCGGAGGGAATCTGCCTGGGGGTGAGGGAGCTTTTGCATGACAGGGAGAAGAGAGAGCGCCTGGGCCGGGCGGCGTCTGAAAAGCGTCTGTCCGACCCGGCACAGATGAGGAAGCTTTTGGAGCTGGCGGGACCGCCTGGACAGAGGGAGGGATAAGTTTGGGAGAAGCGCATATGCAAGTGTTGATTGACGGGCGTGCCAAAGCGCCCAGGGGGGTAAAGGGATGAAGGATACGCAGAAGGACTTACTGATTATTATCCCGGCCTATAATGAGGCGTCGAACATAGAGCCGGTATTAAAGGCGCTGGAGCAGCCGGAGATTGCCCGGGTGGCGGATGTGCTGATTATGAATGACGCCTCCTCCGACGGAACCAACTGGATCGGCAAGGAACACCGCCACACGGTGGTGACCCATGTGTTTAATCTGGGGTATGGCAGCGGGCTGCAGTTGGGATATAAGTATGCCGTGCGCAGAGACTATAAGTATGTGATACAGATGGACGCGGACGGGCAGCACGATGTGTGCAATATACTTTCAATCTATCACAAGCTGAAAACTGCGGACGGGGAGGGGAATTATCCGGATATCGTGCTGGGCTCCCGATTTCTTCCGGGCAGTTCTTCCTTTGCGGTGGGGGCGGTGAAAAAGGTTGCCTTTGTGCTGTTCCGCACTCTGATCCGGCTGGGCACGGGAAAAAAAATTGTGGATCCCACCACAGGCCTTCAGGGACTCAGCAGGAGGGCGTTTCTGTTTTATTCTCAGTACAATCACTTTGACGATAAGTATCCGGATGCCAATATGATTATGCAGATGTTGCTTTTGGGATTTCGGGTGGAGGAGGTTCCGGCGGTGATGCATTCCCGCAGAGTGGGAGTCAGTATGCACTCGGGACTGAAGCCTGTGATCTATATGTTCCGCATGGTGTTCTCCATCGTGGCGGTGTGGATCAGGATACGCGTCTACAAGGTGGATGTGGGGGTTGCGGACGAAAAAGGAGTTTCATAGGATGAGGAAGAAATGGAAATTTCAGAAGGCTTCTTTAGCGGAGAGCAGGGAGGATCTGCGCAATCCGGCCAGGGGCTGGTATCAGATACATACCTTTCAGGCCCAGGAGCGCTTCTCGGGAAAGGACCTGGAGTGGTGTCTGAACAGGGAAGATACCCTTGCGCTGATCCTGATCAATATAGGGGCCTACAGGGACAGGCCTTTGGACGACGAGGGGCTGGCCAATATCGAGGGGATTCTTAAATTCTTCAGGGATTGGCAGCTTGATATGGTTCTTCGCATCGCTTATGACCATGAGGGTAAGGCCCAGGAGCGGGAGCCCTTCTTTTTCCGGCAGGTGACCGAGCATTTGGAGCAGTTGGGGCCGCTGCTTTCCAAGTATGCGGAAAGCATCTATGTATATCAGGGGATGCTGGTGGGAAATTGGGGGGAGATGCATACCTCGCGTTTTTTGGCCACGGATAAGCTTTCCAGGCTTTATTCCCTGTTAAACGGGTATCTGGGGGAGGAGAGCTTTTTGGCGGTGCGCAGACCCATGTATTGGAGGGCGCTGCACACTTCCGTCTGTGGGAGCGGAAATTATTCGGAGACCAGGATGGGCCTGTTTGACGACGCTATCTTTGGGTCGGACACCCATATGGGAACCTTCGGCGTAAAGCCCGAGGCGGAGATGGGATGGGACGATCCATGGGCCGTGGAGGACGAGCTAAACTTTGAGGAGAAGCTGTGCCGGTATGTGCCCCAGGGCGGGGAGGTGGTCTATAAGAAGGAGGAAGCGGAGAACCGTTCCCTGCCGGATACGGTGGAGCGGCTGAGACGGATGCAGGTGAGCTATTTAAACCGCGTCCACGACGGGAAGCTTTTGGAGAAGTGGAAGCATATCATCTGGCAGGAGGACCCCTTCTGGCTGGGGGTGAACGGATACGATTACATCGGGAGGCACCTGGGATATCGCTTCTGCGTGAGAAATGTGTCGGCGAATTTCTCCAAGGTAAAGGAGGACGCCTGTCTGTGGGAGATTGCCATAGAAAATACCGGATTTGCCAGGTGCTATCATGAGCTGGAGCTCTGGGTGGAATGGACGGATGAGAAGGGCAGGGTATGCCGGGGAGAGGTCGGTTTACAGCTTCATCATATCCTTCCCGGGGAGACGAAGGTGGGGGCCTGCACCACCGTCCCCTCCATGGGAAACATATATTTGTATGCCCGGCGTAAGAAGGACGGAGTGCCTATCTATTTTGCCAATGTGACAGAAGGTAAGAGAGGAGTCCTTCTGGGGAGGCTGGATCAATAGTCAGAGTGCCCAGAGGCACCCGGCCGTCCTCCCCTGCCCCTTCATTGGAGAACAGAACGGCCCGGCCCGTGTAAGGATCTTTCAGGGCGAAACAGGCCAGGTAGGAGCCCTCCGGCAGGTGCCGGATGTCCAGAGAGAAGGTGAAGGAAGCTTCACCGCCCGCTTTAACGGTGCGGTTATCCAAATGGGCCGGAATCAGGATTTCCAGTCCGGTCTCCCGGTTTTCCAGGGAGAGGACGCCCTCAAAAACTCGATACGCCGGGGCGAAACCGGTGTTCCTTATGGTAAGGGACAATTCCGAGCTCTCGGGGACCAGGGGATCCGAGGAGAACGAGGAGGCGCTTATCATATAGCGGTAGCCCAGGTGAGCGTCTATATAATCATATCCGCTCATACCGTCGAAGCAGTCGTCTCCGTGATAGACGCTTTCCCGCCAGCTCTCCATGACGGCGGCGTGGTGGTCCGTATTTAGATAGGAGATGTGCATCCGGGCCAGGTCGGGAATGGCATTCTCCAGTTCGCTGTGGGAGCCCTCATATTGAATGGCTTCCCCGCCGTTTGGCACAAACTGGCAGACGTATTCCTGAAAGGCCAGCTCCTCCTCTCTGGTTCCCTTGTCCTCCGGCTCCGTGGTATTGGCGTTGGAGGTGTCGTCATAGGTTCCCAGGTCATATACGGAGCCCAGCATTCCGTCGTTGAAAAGTCCCAGGCGGGAGCCCAGGGAGCCGTCAAAGGCGCTTTCCTCCGAAACGGGAGTCCTGGTCTGGGTGATTCCCCGCAGGTGGGAGGGGGTGCGGACTGCCAGATAGATGGAGGGGTCTGTCACCTGAGACAGGTGGGTCATCAGAAGACGATTGCTCTCATGGGAGCCGAACTTGGTCTGAGTCATCTCGCCGCAGTTTCCGGTGAAGGTGCTCTGGAGGACAAACACGGCGTCGGCGTATTCATTTACCACCGGACCGATTTGATCCATGTGCCTGTAGATCTGTTCGATATGGTCGGGCTCCGTCTCCAGAGCCTTGCCGTCCCAGTCATACAGGAATCGCAGGATCACCTGACGCCCTGCGGTCCGGCATTCCGACAGTATGGCGTGAAGCTGCTGCAAGGCATTCTCGCTTAGATCGGAGTTCGCGTAGTTTTTCAGGTTGACCTGTATCAGCATGAGCTGCAGGCTTCCGGAGCGGATGTACTGCCCGATTCGTATGGCGGTTTCCTCCGGATCGTCCTCGGAGAGCGTGAAGCCGTACATATGGTGGAAGCCCCGGAAGGGATTATCCAAAACAGCCGCGCATTCCTCGTAGGTCCCGGGGAGGTAGGAGGAGGGCCGATACCTCTGGTACAGACGAAGAAAGGCAGTATACATAAGAAGGGCGGCAAAAAGCGCGATAAAGATAAGGGTGACGCTGATGCGTAAAAATTTCTTCATGTAGCATTCCTCTTGCATTTGATCTTAAGTGTAGTATATCATTAGAAGGAGAAAAAGGCTATCAGAAAAGTGAGCGGGAGAAGGGAAGATATGGCGGGAGAAATAGATTTTGTGGTGACCTGGGTGGACGGTTCGGATCAGGCGTGGCGGGCGCAAAAAGCCCAGTATTCGGGTGAAGGCCTGATAGACGATAGCGAGGAGCGTTATAGGGATTGGGGGATTTTTCCTTATTGGTTCAGAGGCGTGGAAAAATTTGCGCCCTGGGTGAGGACGGTGCATCTGGTCACCTGGGGCCATGTGCCTTCCTGGCTTGACACGGAGCATCCAAAGCTTCACATTGTAAGGCACGAGGACTTTATTCCGAAAGAGTTTCTGCCCACTTTTAATTGTACTGTGCTGGAGATCTTTCTTCACAGAATAAAAGGGCTTTCGGAGCAATTCGTGTATTTTAATGATGATATGCATCTGATCAGGCCGATAGAGCCGGAGTTTTTTTTCAGGGAGGGGAAGCCCTGCGATATGCTGGCCTTTCAGCCTGTGGTGGCAAACCCCAAAAATCCGGTGATGTCCCATCTTTACTTAAATAATATATTGGTCTTGTGTAAATATTTTGACAAGCGGGAGAATGTAAGGCGTCAGCCGGGAAAGTACTTTTACCCGGGGTATCCGCCCCTGTATTTCTGTTATAATCTTCTGGAACTGGCGTTCCCTCTGTTTACGGGATTTTACACGGTGCATGGGCCGTCGCCCTTTTTTAAGAGGACTTATGAGGAGGTGTGGGAGAGGGAAGAAAAGCTTCTTTTGGAGATGTCTTCCCATCGTTTTCGCAGCGAGGGAGATGTGACGCAATATTTGTTCAGAGAGTGGCAGAAGCTGTCCGGGAATTTCTGTCCGGCGAATGTGCAGAGGGGCTTTCAGTATTGCGATGTATCCCCGGAGAACGGGGCCCTTAAGCGGGCCCTTAAGGATAAAAGGAAAAAAATCGCCTGTGTCAACGATGCCCGGGTGGAGGGAGACTTTGACCGCATAAAGCAGGAGCTTCACGCCCTGTTCCAGGGGATATTGCCGGAACGGTCCTCCTTTGAGAGAGCGTGAGAGACGCCTGTCCCCGGGCTCAGGGCGGATAGCGTGAAGAGAAGTTTTGAGCCGCAGCTTTGCTGCGGCATGGGGGTAGGAGGAAGGAAAAGTGGCGGAGAAAAGCAGGACGGAATATTCGGCGAGGAACACCACCGTTGCCATGGTGGCGAGAGTCATAGCCATATTGGCGGGATACTTAACCAGGGTGGTTTTCACCCATACGCTCACAAAGGACTATGTGGGTATCAACGGCCTGTTTACGGATATTCTCAACGTGCTGGCCCTCTCTGAGCTGGGAGTGGGAACTGCCATCACTTATGTGCTGTATCAGCCCATTTCCCAGGGGGATCAGGAGAAACAGAAATCCCTGATGAGAATGTACCGGAATTTCTATCGCCTGGTGGCCGTCATAGTGCTGGGGGCGGGACTTATGGTGGTGCCCTTTTTGGATATCCTCATTAAAGATCAGCCCCAGGTGGAGCATCTGCTGTTTATTTATCTGATGTATCTATTTAACTCCGTAGTGTCCTATCTGTTGATCTACAAGAGGACTTTGATCGACGCCCACCAGCAGAGCTATATCGGGGTGCTGTATCAGACGGTTTTTCTCATTGTCCAATATATTCTGCAGATCGGGGTGTTATATTTTACCGGGAATTTTATGCTATATCTCTCTATCCTGATCCTGTGCACCATCGGGGGAAATGTGGCCATCTCCCGAAAGGCGGACAGGATGTACCCCTATCTGCGGGAGAGGGATGCAAAGAAGCTCTCCGGGGAGGAGAGAAGGGATATCTTTCAGAATATCCGTGCCATGCTGATGCACAAGGTGGGAAATGTGCTGGTGAATAATACGGACAATCTGCTGCTGTCAGCTTTGGTGGGCTCCCTGAGCGTGGGATCCTACTCCAATTACTTCCTGGTCATCGGCTCCGTCCGCCAGGTGCTGAATCAGATGTTTCAGGGCATCACCGCCAGCGTGGGAAACCTGGGGGTGGAGGAGGGCAGGGAGCGCATCAAGAGGGTGTTTGAGGCGTCTTTTTTTATGGGGCAGTGGTTGTTCGGGCTGGCGGCCATCTGTCTGTATGAAGTGCTGGACGCCTTCGTGGAAGTAAGCTTCGGTGCGCAATACGTCTTCCCGTGGGAGGTGACCCTGGTGCTTTGCCTGAATTTCTATCTGACCGGGATGCGTCAGGCTACGCTTGTGTTTCGGGATTCCATGGGAATCTTTAAGTATGACCGCTATAAGGCCATACCGGAGGCTGTGATCAATCTGGCGGTCTCTTTGGTCCTGGGGCGGGAATTGGGCGCCCTTGGTATTTTCCTGGGAACCATGGTGAGCACTGTGGCTACCTCCCTGTGGGTGGAGCCCTATATGCTGTACAGACATCGGCTGCAGACTTCCGTG
Organism: uncultured Lachnospiraceae bacterium; assembly: GCA_949948715.1. Classification (GTDB taxonomy): domain Bacteria; phylum Bacillota; class Clostridia; order Lachnospirales; family Lachnospiraceae; genus Acetatifactor. Next base: position 22,579 of record CATLGW010000020.1, read on the forward strand.
AAGCCCTATTTCCTCCGATATCTTCTGTATGCCGGGGTGACCTTTGGGCTGTGGTGGGGGGAGGATTTGCTCTGCCGCCGCATCACGGGGAACCCGTGGGTGGTCTGTCTGCTGCGTTTGGCGCTCTGCTTTGTTCTCACCAACCTGATCTTCCTGATTCTGTACCGCCGCACCGGAGAATTCAAGCTTTTGTTTGGAAAGGGAATGGATATCCTGGGAAAACGGTTTCCAAAGCTCTTTTCCAAAACGCGGGAGTTAGCTGTGGTGAAGGAGCTCTCTGCGGAAGAAAATACCCTTCTTTTGCTGCTTCGGGAGGCCCTGACGGGGCGGGAAAGAGAGGGCGGGGCATCAAGCCCCCCGGGGAGGCGGGAGGCGGGAGGTCCCAGGGCTTTCAAGGAGGAAGGGGGGCTTTTACGCCTTTTGGAGGAGTCCGCAGATTGGGAAAAGCTCTGCGACATAGCCGCCAGGCACGGTGTGCTGCCCCTTTTGTACGACGTTGTGGGAGAGCGGGAGGAGATTCCCGGGGAAGTGCGGGAAAAGGTGACAAAGGGGGCGCTGCGGGCGGTGCAGCAGAGCTATCATGTTTTGTTCCTCTGTAAGTATTTGGTGGGAAGGCTGGAGGCGGCGGGGATTCCCGTGATTCTGTTAAAGGGGGTGGGAACCGCATCCTTCTATCCCCTGCCTGAGCTCAGAAAGCTGGGGGATGTGGATTTGCTGCTTGGGGATCCCGTCCGCCTGGAGGAGGCTGTGAAGGTGATGGAAGCCTGCGGCTGCAGGGTTTCCGGGAGGCAGCCCTCTCTGCATCATGTGGTGTTTGAGACGGGGGACGGGATTGAGGTGGAGCTGCACACCATGCTGGCGGAACCCTTTGACAACGGCAGGATCAATCAGTACCTGGAGGGGAAGCTGTCAGAATGCGCGGGCAGCACGGTGAAGGCGGACTGCATGGGGGTGGAGCTGCCCATTTTGAACACGGGTTTTCACGCCTACGAACTGCTTCTCCATATGCTGCAGCATTTCCTGCGCTCCGGCTTCGGGCTGAGGCTTCTGTGCGACTGGGTGGTGTTCTGGAACAGGGACACTTCCCGGGAGGAGCGGCGGAACTATTTAAATCTGGTGCGGGAGAGCGGTCTTTCGGGCTTCTCGGAGATGGTGACCTCCTTTTGCTGCGCTTATCTGGGGCTTGAGAGGCGCCGGGTGGACTGGATGGGGATTTTGGAGAATTATGACGTGAAGGGGTTTTTGATGGAAATTCTGGAGGCGGAGGAATTCGGCAAGTCTGCCTCTGACCGCATGGTGGCCCTGCGGGGGAACGGTCCGGAGGATTATGCCAGGGAGTTCCATCACCAGATGCGCCTGAATTTCCCCAGAGCGGGAAAGATTTTTCTCCTGTGGCCCGGGCTGTGGCTGGTGACTCTGTTTCGTTTTCTTCAGAATAACCGGAAGGTGCGGAAGGTGTCCACCTGGTATATCCTGAAGAAGGCCGGACAGAGGAGCCGGGTGATGGAACAGATTCGGCTGTGGAAGCGGTAGCGTGAAAAGTACTTTTACCGCTCGCAGCAAGGGCCGATTCGCGGATGTAGTTGACAGAAGCAGAAATTTGAGTTATTATGAATAAAATCAAATTCGTTATTTGCAGATTTTCAAAACAGGGGGGAGGTTTGAGGGGAAATATGACGAATGAGGTACTTCTGACTAATATTCGGGAGTTGTGCAGGACGCATAACGTCACGGTAAATTCTCTGGAGAAAAAGCTTGGGCTGGGTACGGGTACAATTTCCCGGTGGAACAAGGCAAACCCTTCTTTTGACAAGATTTTGGCCATTGCCCGGTTCTTTCACGTCTCCATCGACGAGCTTGCCGGATATGCCGGGGATGGGGATCCGACGGCGGAAATAGACGGGAAGACCCTGGAAATCATAGAGTATTTGACGGAATTGACCCTGGAGACGGACGAGGGAGAGAGCTTCTGGCGGGACTGTAAGGATGCCGAGAGCGACAATCTGGCCGTTTCCCACCTCAAGGGCATGAAGGATGAGATGGCCAGAATGCTGTACGGGAGTGATGAAAACGGATATTACCTGTTGGAAATCCTCTATCTGCTGAACGCTCAGTACGACTATGAAACGCAGATCAGATTGTATCTGATTCCGGACGAGGCTGCGGTTCCGGTTTTGGAATGCGGTGAGAGGGGCGCTCTGAGAAATTTGTATGTGAACGCTGTCAAAAGGATGGAGACGGCAAAGCTGCAAAGGACGGCCAGGGAGAAAGCCGAGCTGCAGCGAGAACGCATTTTGAAAAAACGACACGGGTCGGCAGATCAGGAATAGGAATATTTGCAGATAATCAAGAAATAGAGTTCGGGCAAAGCGTATGGCTGTGAGCAGGCTTTGCATACGGGCAGAATGGGAAACGAGAAGATGATGGCAGGAAAGTGAAGTGAGAAGATCAGGAAAATAGCAGAAGGGCTATGTGAAAAGGATACCTGATTTTCAGATATCTTTTTTTTGTTCTTAAATGCCGTAGGCGCGGGATATTCAAAGGGGGCGGTTGTGTGGCTGAGGAGGGCGAGCGGCCACGGCTTTCCCGGGGAGGGGAAAGCCGTGAAAATACCGGGAGAGAAAACGAGGAAAATAGCAGAAGGAAAAGAATGTTTGAGGTATTCGGGCAAGTCAGTGCCTGTGTAGCGACGATGGCGGCGTTGGCGGCGGCAGTCATACAGGGGTTTGACTATCAAAATAATAAGCTTCAAAAGGAGTGGGAGCAGCAGAGGGAGGAGGACAGCCATAAGCCCAGATTCCAGATGGCCAGAGTGGGCGAGATTCCCCTGGACAGCTTTTGCTATGAACAATATGTCCTGTGTAATGAGGGCGGGATCGTAAACAGCGGCAGAATGTCTCTGGAAGCGAAATTTGTGATCACTTATGACGGACGTGTCGTCAAAAATATAGCGGTTGACCGGTGTTTTTATGAGGATATGCCGGATTATCAGGAGGACAGCGGGGATATAAGCATTTGTCTGTGGATGCCCGGACGGCTGGAGTATGCGCAGCAGACCATTCAAAAGAGCGTGGAGGAGATGCTGGAAGAGCCAGACAGAATACAAAAGCTGGAGGTGGAGCTGAATATTTTGGCTTGCTTCAACTATGTGGATTGGGAGAATGAGAAGCAGGAGGAAATTTTTCTTCTGAGGCCGGGGGAGCATCCGGCGTGTGAGAGATATGGGGGCGAGGCCCGCCTGAGCCATGACCGCTATCATATAACCAGGGAAAACATCCTGGGACTGGAGAGCGAGGAGGAGTATCAGGAGATCATGGAGGAGGTCTCAAAACGGCTGGCGCGTTTAGAGAGGGAATAGGAGTTGTGTTTGCGGGGGGAGTATATGTGCGGCGGAAAAAAAACAGGAAGAAAGAGGAAAACCCCCCGGGGCAAAGACAAGGGGCAAAAGATAAAGGGGCGGTTACTGATCGGGACGTTGTTTGTGGTGCTGCTGGTGGTTTTTTGGATGGCGGGTGTCTGCGCGGCCAATTGGAAAAGGGGATTGGAGGAGGATGAGGAAGAGGCGTATTTCAGCGGAAAGCGGGAGGAGAAGTCTGGGATCATCGAGAGCCGGAACCCCGGCGCCACGGACGTTCCGTATGGGGAATGGTTCGGCTGCAGCGAGGACAGGAGCGTAAGGCTTTCCCGTTATCTGGACAGAGTGCACGAAATCGTCAGTATACAGCCTAATTATGCGGATTCCTCTCCGGAAGCGCTCTCCGAGGAGGAGAAGGAGGCTTACAATGAACTGAAGGCAAAGGTGGATATTCTGGAGGAGAATAAGCGGATTCTGCCGCCGGGGGGAGGGATTCCCGGTTTAGAAGAAGGGGAGCGGCTTTTTCTGACTCCGGAGGCATATTGGGAAATTGCTGTTTTAAGAAAAAAGCTGTATCTGAAGTGTCCCTGCGCGGCAATGATACAGCAGGTGGGAAGGAATGCGGCCGACGCGTTGACGGTAGCCTTGCGGCAGGAGTTTCAGGTGGAGGAGGAACTGTGGAAATACGCCGGGGAAAGCACCGGCGGATATACGGCGCTGCTCTATTTTCTGACTTCGGATGAGGCTGTGGCGGATATCTGCTATTGGATCGGAGACATATTCTATCAGCTTGCCCTGCATATGGACAGGCTGGAGGGGGAGGAGAGAGAGCACTGTTATCTGGCTGCCTATGCTTTCTTCTATTGGGGATTGATCTATGCCGAGGGAGAGAATGTGGATCACGGAGGTGACCTGGTTCGCTGTCTGGAGGAGGTATCCAAGCGTCTTTCGGGTATTTATGGCTATTTGCTTCCGGAAGCGCCCATAGATGTGGTGGGATAGGAACAGGATTGGCTTTGGTCAAAATATACAAACAGATGTTTTATGTCCGGCAAAATGCCTGAAACCGTTGATTCTAAGCGGATTTTTTTAGATGTTTTTGCAAAAAGGGTCTTGAAGGGGGACTTGAAAAGGTGTATACTTAAAACACTGAAAGAGATACGGCATAATATATAGAGTACATAAACGATGTTTTGGATTATGAGCAGGGAGGTTGGAGACAATGAAGAATTATGTAAAGCCGGTTGTTCTGACCAGCGATGAGGTTTTCGAGGGTGTCTATGCGGCCAGCGGAATGAATCCCGATATCCCGGGAGGAGAGGAGAATCCCGGCGGGGATGTGCCTGTAGTGCCGACAGAGCCCGCAGAGCCTGTGGTGACCACCGACTGCTGGACGGTGGATGCGGTGTCTGTGCAGGATTGGAACGGTTCTCACAATGTGTTTGAGATTCGGTGTGGACACAACGACAGTATGCAGCACATTTCTACCAATACGGAAGTGACGCTTACATTTGATCATGAAATTGTGAATGCCTACTCCGAATTTGATTGCAGTTTCAGCGGCAACACAGTGACTGTGAACAGAGCGCTCCATGCCAATGGATATCAGTCCGGTGATACCATGACTTATAAGGTATGGGTGCAGGCGGCGGATGAGGCGACGACTAAGGCGATTACTTGTACTTTCGCAGGAATTTCCTGTACCCATGCAGTGAATGTGCAGGGTGGATTTGATTGACGGTTTTTTATTAACATGAGAGATTTCATAGCGGCACCGCCTGTTTTGTAGGCGGTGCTGTTTTGCTGACAGGGACGCTGTCCCCTGGCGCGCCGCCCCCTGTGGCGGGGAAGGTTTGACAGAGGGAGAGTGGGCGGAAGACAGAACAGACCTCGCTGATTCGGAGGGCGGGACGGATAACAGGGAAAGGACGGGGCGGTGGACATGAGGGAGAGGATCGCTTTTTATATCCGGCGCATCAAGGCGGGAGCCTTGAAGTCGCGGATGAGGCAGACCGTTTGGATATACCAGTATGCCAGGCATTATTGGCTGCCCATGATTTTCTACACGGCCCTGGGGATGGTGGGGACTGTGGTGGCGCTCCTGACCAGTCTGGTGTCCAGGGACCTGGTGGACATCATCACGGGGCATCATGCGGGGGCGGTGGTGAAGACCTTTGCCCTTATGATCGGCCTGAATGTGGGCAGCACCCTGTTAAATCTGGTCTCCAGTTACGCTTCCAGCTATATCAGCATGAGGGTGGACGCGGAGATCAAGGCGGATATCTTTGACAAGATTTTGGTGACGGACTGGGAATCTTTGACCAATTACCACACCGGGGATCTGCTGACCAGGTGGAGCTCCGACGCCTCCAACATATCCTCGGGGGTGCTGAATTTTATTCCCAATCTGATTATCTACACTTTCCGGTTTCTGAGCGCCTTTGCCATGGTGGTGTACCACGACTGGACTTTCGCCCTGTTTGCCATGATGGGGGCTCCGGTGAGCCTTTTGATGACCCGGCGGCTGATTAAGAGGATGAGCCGCAACAACCAGAACAGTGCCGCCATGGCGGCCAAAATGTCCGGCTTTAACCAGGAGACTTTCTCCAACATTCAGACCATAAAGGCCTTTGACCTGGTGCGGCTCTACATCGACAGGCTGAAAGGTCTGCAGAAGGAATACATCGACATGAGGCTGAAGTTTCAAAAGATGTCCATGGGCACCTCCCTGTTAATGTCCACGGTGGGGCTGGTGGTGTCCTACGCCTCCTACGGCTGGGGAATTTTCCGTATGTGGAGGGGCGGCATCAGCTACGGCACCATGACCATGTTTTTGTCTTTGTCCGGCACCCTCACGGGCACTTTGAACAATCTGACTTCCCTCTTCCCCAACGCCATCTCCCTGACCACCTCCGCCAAGCGTCTCATGGACATTGTGGAGATGCCCCGGGAGGATTACAGCCAGGACGGGGAGGTGGAGGAGCTAAAGGAGCGGTATGCGAAAGAGGGGATCAGCCTCTGTTTGGAAAATGTGAAATACGCCTACCGCAACGGGACGGAGGTATTTAAGTCCGCATCCCTGGAGGCCCATCCCCATGAGATCGTGGCCCTGGTGGGCCCCTCCGGGGAGGGAAAGACCACCATGCTTCGGCTGATTCTGTCCCTGATGCCCGTACAGGGAGGGAGAGCCGTGCTGTGCGGGGGAGACACCGGATTAAAGGACGGGGACGCTGCGGGGTTTCCTCTGTCGCCCTCCACCAGGAAGCTGTTCTCCTATGTGCCCCAGGGCAACACCATGTTTTCCGGCACGATAGCGGAAAATATGCGCAATGTAAAGCCGGACGCCGGGGAGGAGGAGATCGTGGAGGTGTTAAAGCTGGCCTGCGCCTGGGATTTCGTGGAGAAGCTGCCCGACGGCATCCACAGTAAAATCAAGGAGAGAGGAGGGGGTTTTTCGGAGGGGCAGGCCCAGCGGCTCTCCATCGCCAGGGCATTGCTGCGCAGATCTCCCATTCTGCTTTTGGACGAGGCCACCTCGGCCCTGGATGTGGCAACGGAGAGAAAGGTGCTGCAAAATATTATGGAGGATGCCTATCCCCGCACCTGCATCGTGACCACCCACCGCCCCACGGTATTAAACGCCTGCAACCGGGTCTACGCTATCCGCCAGGGGGGATGCGTGGTGCTGGGGGAGGAGGAGATCGACGATATGATACGGGGCTTTTAGGGGAGAAAGCTGTCGATCCGGCCTTTGGCGGTCTTCACCGCATCCTCGCTTATGGTACAGTGCAGACGGCATACCAAAATGTGGGAGGTCAGCTTTTCCACCAGGCTTAAGCTTTCCTCCAGCATCCCGGCGGTCCAGAAGGGGGAGATCAGGCGCTGCTGAATCAGGAGAATTTTTTCCTCGGGGGAAAGCTCCTCCACCCGGTTTTTGGCGCTTTGCTTTAACAGGAGAATCCCTCCCAGGGGATAGGTTCCCGTGTCCCGGATACCGGAGGTGCCGCACCAGGGAATCCCGTGGACGAGAGGGGTCTCACCCTCCATGGCCAGAAGGTTTAAATCTCCGTTGACCAAGCGAGTCGACACAAACCTGTGCCACAGGTTTGTGTGGGTGGACTTTCCGGTGCCCGAAGGGGCGGAGAAAAGCCATATTTTGTCCCGGTAGAGCAGGGAGGCAGAGTGAAGCGCCACATATCGGTGATTTAACGCCAGGTAGAGAAAGGCCAGGCGAATCCCGTGGAAAAGTGCCTCCCTCAAATCCGCCGTGCAGGGGGGCTTATAGTAAAACGCGGCCAGGGAGCCGTCCTTTTGAAGGCGGGCCTCCGTGATCCCGGCAGCGCCGGGGAAGCGAAGGGAATAAAAGCCGCCGCAGTCAAAGACCATGAGCTCTCTGTTGCGGATGAGGGGGGCTCCCTCCCCGGCGGGCTTCGGCGGTTCACAAATCAGCCGGAGGGTCTGGTGGATTCCCCTTGGGTTCACTGTCTCAAAAATCCGGAATTCTTCCGGAAAAGCATCCGCGGCTCCCTCTAAGAGCAGGTTCAGCCCTGCTATGGAGAGGTATCGCGCGGAGTCTCCGGGACGGGCAGGGTCGAAGCGGGGGCCGGGCTTTCCCTCCGTAAAATATTCCCCGGGGGGCTCGTCCAGGAGGCAGCCTTCCTCCGCCAGCCTCGAAAGGAACTGCCGGATGTCTGCCCGCAGGCGGGGAAGCTCCCCTCCGGATGCGCCAAAGCGGCGAGCGCAAGTCTCCAGAAGTTCTTCCTCGCTTCTGTCCCGGGCCAGCGATTCCCAGAGAAAGGCGCCGGTCTCATTCAGGCGCATACTGCGCTTGAAATCGGCCTGTGCCTGGCCGAAGGGCAGCAGGTAGGGCACGCCGGCCAGGTTTCTCAAATAAAAGCATGGATTCTGTCTCATAGGGCACCTCCCTGGCATTATTTCGTTGAATTTATTGTGGTAAAGGGGATATCTGAAAGAAAAGCTATTGTCTTTACTATATCATTTCTTTATAATATCATCAATAAGGAATGACGGTGGGAATGTTCGTTATGAAAGCAGGACTGTAAAAAGAAATCCAAGTATATTCAGGAGTATGGCACACAGGAGGCGCAGGATGAGCGACTATATTATGGAACTCAGAAAATCGGTGGGACATCAAACGATCATTCAGTGCGCGGCAAGCGTTATTATCGTCAATGAGGAGGGGAAGCTGCTTCTGGGAAGAAGGACGGACAATCACAAATGGGGGTACGCGGGGGGCTCCGTGGAGATCGACGAGAAGGTGGAGGACTGCGCCAGGCGTGAATTGTGGGAGGAAACCGGTCTGACTGCCGGACCGTTGGAGTTCTTCACGGTGAATTCCGGGCCGGAGGCTCACTATGTTTATCCCAACGGGGACGAGGTATCCAATGTTGAAATAGTATATCTGTGCCGGGAATATCAGGGGGAATGGAGGCGGCAGGAGAGTGAGGTGGAGGAGCTGAGATTTTTTGCGCCGAAGGAGATTGACCTGGAGGAGATCTCTCCCCCGATCCGCCCGGTTATCAAGAGGTATCTGGAGACCTGTTCGTAACGGGGAATCTGGCGGCAGTTTTTTGCAGGCGGCGGTAACGGCATGATCAGAGGGACTTGTCACGGAGGCTTGGGAAAGGAAGGGCACGAAAATGCAGGATATCGAAAAGCTGCTGGCCCAGGGCAGCGTCATACAGTTTAAGCCCCGGGGCTACAGTATGTATCCTCTCTTTGTCCCCGGGAGGGACGAGGCTGTGGTGGCCCCGGCGGAGGCGGACAGACTGCGAAGGGGAGATGTGGCGCTCTATCGCAGGGACGGGAGTATTCTGGTACTGCACCGCATCTGGAAGCGCAGGGGGGACTGCTTTTATCTGGTGGGAGACAATCAGGCTCAGGTGGAGGGGCCTCTGCGGCCGGATCAGATGAAGGGGGTTTTGGTGGGAGTCCTCAGAAACGGCAGATATTTTTCCACCAAAAACATAATTTACCGGGCGGCCAGCGGTCTGTGGCTGTGGCTGCGGCCCCTGCGGCCCCCCATCTCCCGCATTGCCGCGGGGTGCAAACGGCTGCTTGGGAGAAAGTAATTCGGACTAGAAAAAATGTGCAATTTGCATAATTTCATTTTACATTCGACTCAAAGGATGGTATAATATATGAAATGGCAGATCGTGTTATACGGCCTGGGCAGGATGAGAGTAAAGGAGAAGGAACGAGATGAAAATTCAGGACTTTACTAATATGGCGAGATTTGAGGAGATTATGTCCAATTGGGCGAAGGCAACCGGCCTTGCTACCGTTGCGGTGGGTGCGGACGGCAAATACATATCGGAGTGCTATAACTTTACGGATTTCTGTATTAAACTGACCAGGGGCAGCGAGGAGGGAAGGCGCCGCTGCGAGCAGTGCGACAGAGAGGGCAAGGGCGTTTACCACTGCCATGCCGGCTTGATTGACTTTGGCATTGACCTGGTGGTGAACGGCGAGAAGGTGGGCTCCGTCATCGGAGGCCAGGTGCTTCCGGAATCTCCCGACGAGGAGAAGTTTGCCAAGGTGGCCAGAGATCTGGGTATCAATGAGGACGAGTATCTGAAGGCTCTCGACCAGGTGAATGTAAAGTCGGAGGATGGTATTATAGCTTCCGCCAATCTGCTGGGCGAGGTACTGAATAATTTTATAAACGCGGAGTACAGCGCGAAATACAGCGGCAAGCTGATCGAGCGTCTGACCACGGGTGTTGCCGAGTGCGAGCAGTTGGTGAGCACCATTCAGCAGAACACGGCGGATTTGAACCGCATTCAGCAGAGACAGAATATCCTGGCGCTCAATGCCAGCATCGAGGCTGCGCGGGCAGGCGACGCAGGCAAGGGATTTGCGGTGGTGGCCAAGGAGGTGGGGAATCTCTCCGTGGAGAGCAGACAGCTCAATGAGCAGATTTCCAAGACCATTGCCGGCATTTCCCAGGTGGTACATAATATGACTGCAAGCGAAAAGTAATATAGGAAGTTAATAGGTGCCCCGCAGCTTGCTGCGGGGCATTTGAATGGAGAGGAAAAGACGGTTGAAGAGACGGATATTGATTGTGGCGGCGTTGATGCTTGCCTGCAGCCTGTGCGGCTGCGGCTCCGGATCCGATGAGCCGGCACAGGCGTTGGCCGACCTGGCGGAGAGCATACCCGATACCGGTGAGGTATCCTCCGGGGACATGGGGGAGAAGCCGCCGGAAGAGGAACCATGGGATATAGAGCGGCCCAAGGTCAGAGGAATTTATGTCACCGGGCCCAGGGCCGGCAGCGGTTCCATGGAGGAGCTGATCGAGCTGGTGGAGCAGACCGAGCTGAATACTATGGTGATCGATGTCAAGAACGATGAGGGAAATATCACCTATCGAATGGATTTGGAGGCGGCGCGGGAGCTGGGGGCCTGCATTAATTACATTTCCGATATGGAAGGGCTGATGGGTGAGCTGAAGGAGCGGGACATATACACCGTTGCCCGGATCGTTTGCTTTAAGGACCCATATCTTGCGGCGGGACAGCCTGATTTGGCGCTGCACAATCCGGACGGGTCTCTCTTTACGGACGCGTATGGATTGGCTTGGGTGAATCCCTACAAGGAGGGCGTTTGGGAGTATCTGACCCAGGTGGCGGAGGCGGCGATAGAGATCGGGTTTGATGAGATTCAGTTTGATTATGTGAGATTTCCTATCGGAAGCGAGGCGGACGCGGCGGACTACGGGGTGAATATGGAGGAATATACCAAGGAACAGGCGATCACGGATTTTCTGGCCTATGCGGCAGAGCGGATTCACGGGAAGGGTGCGCTTATCACGGCGGATGTGTTCGGAACTATCATGGGAAGCGAGACGGATGTGGAAAAGGTGGGACAGAATTATGTGACGCTGGGGTCCACGGTGGATGTGCTGTGTCCCATGGTGTACCCCTCCCATTATGCCGACGGCGTTTTCGGCCTGCCGGTGCCGGACGCGCAGCCCTATGATACGGTCTATGCCGCTCTGAGCCTGTCTGCGGAGGAGCTTCAGAGTGTGCCGAAGGAGGAGAGGGCGGTGGTGAGGCCCTGGCTGCAGGCATTTACGGCCACCTGGGTGCCGGGACATATTTCCTATGGAGGTGAACAGATCAGAGAGCAAATACAGGCGGTGTATGACGCGGGCTATGAGGAATGGATTCTTTGGAACGCCTCCAACCGCTATGGGGTGGAGGGTTTGGAGCCCGCGCAGTGACAGAAATGCTTTACAAGGAAGCCCATACGAGTTATGATAGAAGCAGGAAAAAAATGGCGTGAAAGCGCGGTCGGATCGAAAGGCATGGTAGAGTTTTGAGGATAATTAAAGGCATCTTTTACGGAATTTGTATCATTTTGATGACGATGTGCATTGTGATCCTGATATTTGCGTTGAATCCGTCGCTGACCAGATCGCTGGCCGATGCGCTTTACGGCACGGAGCTGCCCAAGGAGGAGGCGGTTTTGGGAGCGGGAGATCTCCTGCGGGAGGAGACGGAGGATATCCCGGACATCCCTCAGTCGGATGCGGGGACGGGAAGCGAAAATATGTCCTATCAGCCCGATGTGAGCGGCCTGCGCCCGGGGAACACCGGCTATGTGGCTCCGGTGGAGGAGCAGGTGACGCTTCCGGAGAGCGTTGACGGCAGGTTTGGCTATGTGCCTGTGAAGGAGGAAAGTCAGGAGGTCGCCGACAACGAGGCGGACAGTCTTCAGAGTACCCTCTCCACCGGCGCGGTGGGCGAGGAGCTTGATTTTGATCCGGTGTACTATCCCTACTACGGTATGCTGGAGCCGAATATGCAGTCGTTGTACCGGCAGATTTATGCAAACGCGGGGAATCTGACCCAGAGCTTTGCCCCTGTGGCGCCGGTTACGGCGGCGCAGCTCAAGAATGTGTTTGAGGCGGTTTACAATGACCATCCCGAGCTGTTCTGGCTGGAGACCGGCTACTCCTGCAAGTACACCAAAAACGGCCAGTGTGTGGAGGTCTCGCTGCGGTACAATTCCACCGCGGGCAATCTGGAGGAGAGCAAAGAGAAATTTGACGCCAGAGCCCGAGGGATATTGCAGGAGGCGCAGTCCCTTTCCGACAATTACGCCAAGGAAAAATATATTCACGACGCCGTCTTAAGCGCGGCGGAATACGACACGGGGGCTGCCATCAATCAGAGCGCGTACAGCGCTTTGGTAAACGGGAAGACGGTGTGTGCCGGCTATGCCAGGGCCTATCAGTATCTGCTGCAGCAGCTTCGGATCCCCTGTTATTATTGTACCGGATATTCCGGGCAGAACCACGCTTGGAATATTGTAAAGCTGGAGGACGGCTATTACAATGTGGACACTACCTGGGACGACACGGATCCGGCCAGCTATGACTATTTTAATAAATCCGACAGGGAGTTCGCGCCCACTCATGTGAGAAAGGGATTGTCCGTGTATCTGCCGGCCTGTGGCGGAGGCGCTTACGGAGGACTGGAGAGCGAGGGACCTAAGCCTGTGCAGGTGAAGGAGGCGGAGGCTCTCCCCCAGCCCATGCATTGGGTGGACAGAGACGCCGACGAGGGCGGAACGGTTTCCGCCGAGGACTCCTCCGGCGATGAGGCGGAGCGTCTGCGCCAGGCGGGAGTACGTGAGTCAGAGGTTTTGAAGGAATTGAGCGATTATTTTGAGGATTGTCTGAAGCAGACCCAGCAGGTGGGAGCGGGCGACCAGCAGTTCACCAATGTGGTGCCGGAGGCGCTGTGGCCTGTCATAGAACAGCAGTATGTGACCGGCAGCTATGAGGAGGGGTTTGCCGAGGAGGCGCTGGAGAAATTGGGCAGATACAGCTTTATCATACTTGTGGAGGCGGAGAATCTGGGCGGAGGATATTATAAGCTGTATCATTACACCTCCATATATTGAGAAAAATTGGGCCGCTCATGGATGATCTTTTCGATGTCGCGGCCCATGCCATTTTTCCGGTCAGAAATGATTGCGGCAAAAGACATAATCTGTCTCAAAAAGAATCAGTCAGATTGAGGAGGGTTACATGGGAGAAATATTTCTGGACAAGAACAAATGCGTGGGGTGCAACGCCTGTGTCCGCGCATGCCCTGTGATGGATGCCAATGTGGCGAGGACGGACGAGCAGGGAAATCTGATCATTCACATTGACGAGGAGAAATGTATCAAGTGCGGCGCCTGCATCCGGGCCTGTTCCCACCATGCCAGGACCTACAGCGACGATATGGACGCCTTTTTGCGGGATCTGAAGGAGGGCAGGGAGATGGTGCTGATCGCCGCGCCCTCCATCAAGATTGCCTTTGACGGAAACTGGCGGCATGCCCTGCAGTGGCTTAGAAACCAGGGTGTGAAAAGAGTGTACGATGTTTCCTATGGCGCGGATATCTGCACCTGGGCCCATGTGCGCTATCTGGAGCAGCATCCTGACGCAAAGGTGATTTCCCAGCCCTGCGCGGCGGTGGTGAACTTCATTCTCAAGCATAAGCAGAAGTTGATTTCAAGCCTTTCCCCCATACATAGTCCTATGCTCTGCTTAGGGATTTACCTCAGGAAGATGCTGGGATATAAGGGTAAGATAGCGGCTATTTCCCCCTGTATCGCCAAGGCGGATGAATTCCGGGAGACTCAGGTCATCGATTACAATGTCACCATGGAGCATCTGCGGGATTACTTTAAGGAGAACGGTGTGGATCTGCCCAAGGTGAAGATCTACAGTGAGTTTGAGTTTGACGACAGCCCGGGCCTGGAGGGAGCTATTTATCCCAGCCCCGGGGGACTGATGAAAAACCTCCTGCTGCACAAGCCGGATATGAGAGTGATCACTTCCGAGGGGACGGAGCGGCTGTATGAGGATCTGGATCTCTACCTCAGGCAAAAGAAGGACGATCTTCCCACGGTCTTCGACGTGCTGAGCTGTAAGGACGGATGTAACGGGGGACCGGCCACGGGGGTGGACTATCACTGCTTTGCCATCAGCAGTATTATGCATGATGTGGAGCAGTACGCCAAGGGCGTGCGGCGTAAGACGAAGACCAAAAAGGGACATGATCTCCAGTTTGACGAGTTTGACAAGAAGCTGCGCCTGGAGGACTATATCCGTGTCTACAGAGCCAGGGAGAATACCAACAGGGAGGTTTCGGAGGGCGACATCGAGCGGATGTACCGGCTCCTGGGCAAGGAGACGGAGCAGCAGAGGCATTTTGACTGTCATTCCTGCGGCTTCCGCACCTGCAGGGAGATGGCCATCGCTCTGGCCAAGGGCATCAATGAGAAGGAAAACTGCCATCAGTATGTGATTCAGTCTGTAAAGCAGGAACGGCGGAACGTGGAGAACGTGAATCACAGAGTGCTGGAGATGAATGAGGAGCTGATGAAGGTCTTCGAAAAGCTAAACGGCAGTATCCGCGGCGTAAAGAACGAAGCGGATATGATCAGGGAGGCGGGACTGCACACCACGGAGAAGATGAATGTGCTGACGGAGCACATGAAGACTCTCGCCTCCTTAAACGAGGGGATCAAGGAATCGGCGGGCCATATCACGGACAGCATAGAGAGCTACAATGTGATGACCCGGGATGTGGAGGACATAGCGGGCCAGATCAATCTGCTGTCCTTGAACGCCGCCATAGAGGCTGCCAGGGCCGGTGACGCGGGCAAGGGCTTTGCGGTGGTGGCCGCGAATATCCGAACCCTTTCCGACAGCTCCAAGATGTCCGTGTCCCAGGCCAAGACAAACGACGGTCAGATACGGACAGCCATAGGAGAGATCTCGGGGGTGATACGGCAGTTTTCCGACACCATCGAGGAACTGCTGGAGTCCGTGCAGGGGGCCCTTGCCGATGTGGATAAGACCACGGAGAACGGGCGGATTATTCAGGAATCTATGGACGCGGTTTCCGGTATGGCGGATAAGCTGCAGAAAGTGATGCAGGAGACCAATGCAATTTTGACATAGGTAACGGGAGAGAGGTGCTTACATGAATATTACGGTGACAGGGAATTTGGGTTCCGGCAAGTCCACGGTGTGTAAGGAACTGGGAAAGCTGGGCTATGAGGTGATCTCCACAGGCGGTATTTTCCGGCAGATCGCGGCGGAGGAGGGACTGAATGTGGTCCAGCTAAATGAGAGGGTCAGAGAGGAGGCCGCCAGAGGGATACACGATGTGGACGACCGAATAGACCAGTTGACCCAGAGACTGGGGAGGGAGAAGGACCATATGGTGTTTGATTCCCGTCTGGCCTGGCATTTTGTGGAGAACAGCTTCAAGGTTTTCCTCACGGTGGATATCGGTGTGGCCGCCGGGAGGGTGCAGCAGGCAGATCGGGAGACGGAGCGCTTTGACAGCCTGGAGGAATGCCGCGAGAATCTTTTAAAGCGTCAGTTTGTGGAGCAGGGCAGGTTTCGGGAGCTGTACGGCATAGACTATTATAATATGCACAACTACAATCTGGTGCTGGAGACCACCGCCGCCGCACCGGCACAGATTGTGGAGGAGATTTTAAGACAGCTCGGGGAATATGAGGCGGGGGCTTTCACCCACAGGGTATTGCTCAATCCCACCTCCCTGTACCCCACGAGGAATTTTGGGGAAGCTCTGGCGGAAAACGTTCGGGGGGCGGAGAACACAGAGCCGGACAGCAGAGGAATTCTGCGCTGTGGTATCCGAAGCAACAGTTTTTATGTCCTGGAGGGGCATAGTGAGATTCTGGAGGCTATCCGGGGAGGGCAGCCCTTTGTCTCGGTGGAGGTTCATCCCGAGATCGAGATACCGGAGGCGGGAGAGGAGATCATTGCCGCCTTTGAGGAAAAGGGAGACTTTCGGTATGCTTCCTATCCTGTGAGGGGAGAGGGAGATCAAAATTTGCTGAATTTTGCAGATTGAGAGGATGAGCGTATATGGGAACTCTGTTTGTGTCAGTGATTTTGGCAGGGGGTGTGATCCTCAGCATCCGCAGTATGGTTCTGAACAGAAAAAAAGGCAAGTCCCTGCAGTGCGGAGGTGATTGCAGCCGATGCGGACATTGCCCTCATTCGATGTAATATTGGCGTAATACCAGTATAGGGACACGTTCATTTCCGGCCCAATGGCGCGGAATGAAGGTGTCCCTATGTCTTATCAGTGCTTTTTCCAGCAGGACGGCATCAGGAGGATCAGGAAGGGAAACAGTTCCAGTCGTCCGGCCAGCATATCAAATATCAGCACACATTTGGAGAACGG
Organism: uncultured Lachnospiraceae bacterium; assembly: GCA_949948715.1. Taxonomy (GTDB): domain Bacteria; phylum Bacillota; class Clostridia; order Lachnospirales; family Lachnospiraceae; genus Acetatifactor. The sequence continues at coordinate 39,190 of CATLGW010000020.1, forward strand.
GCTGAAGATGGAGAAATTTTGAGTAGGTCCCACCATCGCAAGCCCCGGTCCGATGTTGTTCAGGGTGGCCACCACTGCCGTAAAGTTGGTGGTAAAGTCAAAATTGTCAATTCCTATGACTAACAGCGAGGCAAACAGTATAATGAAGTAGACGGTGATAAACACGTTGGTGGAGCGCAGCGTCTCGTGGGAGAGGGTATGGTCGTCCATCTTGATCCGCTTGACCATTCTAGGGTGTATCATGAGGGAGAGCTCCTTTCGCATGGCCTTCAGGAGAATGAGCAGCCGGGAAACCTTGATGCCGCCTCCGGTGCTGCCCGCGCAGGCCCCCACCAGCATCAGAAGCACCAGTATGGTCTTGGAAAACTGGGGCCAGAGGTCGAAGTCCGTGGAAGAAAAACCTGTGGTGGTTATGATGGAGCCCACCTGGAAGGCGGCGTGCCGCAGGGAATCCGGGAGGGTGGGGTACATTTTGTGTATGTTCCAGGTGATGGCTATGACGCTGCCCAAAATGATAAGCAGGTAGGCCCGCACCTCCTCCATGGAGAAGGCGTCCTTGAACTGTCTGCGCAGCAGACAGAAGTAAGCGGTGTAATTGATGCCGCTCAAAATCATAAAGAGGGTGATCATGTTCTGTACAAGGGGGCTGAATCGGGCCACGCTGTCATTGTAATTGCCGAAGCCTCCGGTGCCTACGGTGGCGAAGATGGTGGTCAGGGAATCGAACAGATTCAGTCCGCAGAGGCAGAGGACCGCGGTGCCCACCACCGTGAGGCCAATGTAGATCTCATATAGGATCTTTGCGGTGTCCTTCACCCTGGGAACCAGCTTGCCCACGGAGGGGCCGGGGCTCTCCGCTCGCATTAGGTTGATGGTGGTGCCTCCCCCCATCAGGGGCAGGATGGCCATGATGAAAACGAACACACCCATGCCGCCGATCCAATGGGTAAAGCAGCGCCAGAACAGACTGGCTCTGCTTAAGCCTTCCACCTCCGGAAGAATGCTGGCTCCGGTGGTGGTAAAGCCCGAGGCGGTTTCAAAGAGAGCGTCCACAAAATTGGGGATCTCCCCGGTGAATAGAAAGGGAAGAGCCCCGAAAATACTCATCACCAGCCAGCTCAGCGCCACGGAGGCGAAGCCCTCTCTGGTGTACAGCTCCTTTTGTCTGGGGCGCTTTCTTCTCAGGAGAAAGCCGAAGATCAGGCAAAGTGCCGCCGCTGCCAGAAAGGCCAGGGAGGGGCGCCTCTCCCCGTACAACACGCCCACCAATGCGGGAAGCAGCAGGAAAGCCGCCTCAAACTGTAGAACCCATCCCACAATAAATCTAACAATCGAAAAGTTCACGATTTATCCCTCCAAAATGTCTTTAATGTCATTTAATTTGGCGTGGGTCAGCACGATCACCACATAGTCTCCCACCTTCAGCATGTCCTGGCCGTTGGGGATGATCACCTGGCCGTGGCGGGTGATGGAGCAGACCAGAAGGTTTTTCTTCAGCCGCATTTTGCCCAGAGGAATATCGGTGACGGCGGAGGGTTCCTTGATATAGAATTCCAACGCCTCTGCCCGGCCGTCCTCAAGCTGATACAGATTTTCCACATTGCTGTTTAAGGACTCGTTCATGGAGCGGGCGTATTTTATGATCAGATCCGCGGTGAGCAGTCTGGGGAAGGTGGTGCTGTCCAGCATGATATCCCCCAGCACATTGCTGAAATTTACGCGGTTGATTTTGGTGACTGTCTTGGCTTTGGAATATTTCCGGGCCACCAAAGACAGGAGAATGTTCTCCTCGTCCAGCCCCGTCAGGGAGGCAAAGCCGTCCACGGAGGCAAGTCCCTCCTGGAGGAGGAGTTTTTCGTCGCTGCCGTTTCCGCAGATAATGGTGGCCTTGGGCAGCAGACCGCTGAGCTGTTCGCATCGGTTCATGTCAAGCTCGATAATTTTGGTGTCTATGCCCACCGCCAGAAGACGCTTGGCGAGATAGTAGGCTATGGTGCCGCCGCCCACCAGCATTGCCGTGTGGACCTTGCCCGCGCCGATGCCTATCTTCCGGAAGAAATCACTGGCCTTGGTGGGGGTGGAGACAAAGGCCACAATGTCGTTCTCCTGAAAGACAAAGTCGCCCCTGGGTATCAGAATCTCCTCGCCTCTGGTCACCATGCACACCAGAACATCGCATTTTAAGGTGGTGCGGATATGGATCAGAGCGTAATTGTTCAAAAGACATCCCGCGGTGACGCGAAAGTGCATCAGCTCAATGCGGCCCTTGGAGAAGGTGTCTATTTTTACGGCGGAAGGGAATTGGAAAATGCGGGCGATCTCCTGGGCTGCTGTGAGCTCCGGATTGATGATCATGGCAAGCCCCAACTCTTCCCTGAGGAAATTGAGCTCGGTATTGTATATGGGATTGCGCACACGGGCAATGGTCTTGCAGTTTCCCGTCTTCTTTGCTATGACGCAGCACAGAAGATTTTGTTCGTCGGAGCCTGTGACGGCGATGAGCAGATTGGTATGCTGGATTCCCGCCTCCAAAAGCGTCTGATAGCTCACGCCGTTTCCCACGATGCCCATGGCGTCCATCTCGTCAGTGATGGAATTGACTCGCTCCTCCTTCTCGTCGATCACGACGATATTGTGATTTTCTCCGTTTAGCTGCTCTACCAAAGTGGATCCCACCTTGCCGCAGCCTACAATAATGATGTTCATAGTACGACCGTGCCTTTCTGGAATTGATTGCGTCAGGGAGCGAAGGAAAGTGAAAAGCCCCCGCAACTTACGGGGAAAGCCCCCCGCAACTTACGGGGAAAGCCCCCCGCAACTTACGGGGAAAGCCCCCCGCAACTTACGGGGAAAGCCCCCCGCAACTTACGGGG
>CATLGW010000021.1 GCA_949948715.1 uncultured Lachnospiraceae bacterium
GATCAACGCAGAGCCAGTGGTATTCCACTGGAAATATAACCTTGATGATATCAATGTATCAGAGGAAGTCATTGTAGATACACTACCAATTAAAAAGTCCAGTTAATTGGCGAACGTTATACTAGCTGTTCTATCCGGACAGCCTCAGTCTTTTGATCAATGGCTTCTGTCACGGCATCTATCGCCTGTCTCAGGCTGCCGAACGCCGCCTGTTCGTCTGCCAGGAGAACTTTTGCTTCGCTGAGACCTGCTTTGGCTTCCCCGAGGCTTGCCGCAATGCTCCCCACACCTGCCGCTGTGCCTGAAATCTTTATGTATGCCCCGGAAGCAGTGGAAGACAGGTCTGACATACTTCTGTCCACCTCGCGGATTGCCTCGGATACAGGAGCCAGAGACTCCCCAAGGCCGCCGAGTCTGTCAATATACCCCTGGGCGGCATCGATATAGGAGCCCATCTGCCCTGTGCTCTGTCCCGCGGCATCGGATATGGCGGACAGCATGGAGTCATTTCCGGAATACAGCTCGGCAAGAATGCCGAGATATTCCTCCTTAAACCGGATGAACGCCTCCCCTGACAGATTCAGCACGTCGCCGGCGGAGATTCCAAGCTGTTCCAAAGCAGACAATATCTTAGCCTGCTCCTCTGTCTCACCCAAGGCCTCCCATCGGGACCTGTAGTCCTCCAGGCCCTTGATCAGGCCGTCCCAGTACTTTTCCGCGTCTTCGATCAGCTTTTCATAATGCTCATTGGTCCGGTCAATCTTTTCTCCCAGTGAGTCGATCTCTTCCTGGAGGGAACCCTTCTCTTCCTCCAGAATGTCAATCTCTTTCTCAATGAGGGAGATGGCGTCTTCTTTTTTGGCAATTTCACTCTCCCGCTCGGCATCCTCCACTTCCTGCCTGGCATCCCGGATGCCGGAAGCGTCCTGGACATAGTGCATCCCCTTGTCCCCGCTGTATTGGAGGATGGTATTCTGGTTCTGCATGCGCTCCAGGCTGTATTTGGCCTTCTGCAGTTCAATTTCCCGCTGTCTGGCCTCATTGGCCTCCTCGATTGCGTCAATCTCGTCGCGGATGCCGTCTATAATTTTTTCTTTAGCATTGGCCTGCTCCTCAATGAGGGCAATCTGTTCCTCCAAGGCTTCCCTCTGTGTCTCCAGGACTTCCACAGCGGCGTCCCTTTCCTCCTCAAGGGCGTCTACGGCGGTGTCCTTCCGGTCTTGGCAGGCGTCAATCTGTCTGTCCAAAAGGGAAACCACTCCGTTTAAAGCAGACTCGTAAAGAGACTTCATGCCCTCCAGGTACTGTCTCTCGTATTTCCGGTATTCCTTCAGGTATTCCCTCCTGTCGCCGAAATACTTCCGGTACAATACCCTTAAACGGTCCAAATACTCCTTCTCCGTGATAGTGTTGTTGTCTCTGAGGCGGTCTATTTCCTCCAATTCTTTCTCAAATGCTTCCAAATAATCGTCTGCGGCTTCTTTTCCGGCGCTTCCTGCTGACTTCTTGCCGCCTGTACCATTAAAATCAACTTTCGGTTCATAATTTATTTTACCAGTGGAATCTTTAATAAGCCCTTGCAGTTCTTCAGTCCTTGCTAATTTTGCATCTAATTCTTTTTGTGTCAGTGTTCCACTTGCTACCTGCTGGTATATCTGTTCCAACTCTGTAAGATGTTCAATTATTTCACCCGTATATCCGGCATCTTGGGCAAGTGTGAGGAGGTTTGCAACCTCGTCAGCCGTATCCATTTCTTGTAAATTACATAATTGCTTTTGGAAGGTAAGCATTGCAATAGCATTTGACACATTTTCTGCGGACACCATTTCATTTGCAAAAGCATGGATTTGTTCGTCTGTAGCTTCTGCCAAGTCAAGGCCAACTTCCTTTAATGCTTCCGTATTATTTACAAGTGATTCAAATGCCACAAGTTCTTCATTTACAACGCCAAGGTCTTCCAGTGCAGATTTCAGGGTTTCAAAGTCTTCTGCACCTGATAATGCCTCCTGTGTAATAGAAGTAGCAAGAGCGTCAAATGCATTTTCTACATCCTGTTCTGTAGATTCTGTATTGTTTAATACCCTGACAAAATCTTCAAAAGCAGAGTAGTCAACAGTGATTCCGTCCAGTTTGTTTAATTCATCCAGTTTGGATTTGATGGAGTCACATGTGGATAGGATGTCAACGCTGTTAAGGGCAAATTCACCATCATCCGTGAAGATGTTTTGGTATGCTGATTTCAAGGAATCAAATGCGGGCTTGAGGCGGGTGTTAAGTTGGGTGATGGTGTCAGAGACGGAAATTGTTACAGGCTCCTCAGTAGTTTCTTTTGCCTTCCGAATCTTATCCTGTAACTGCTCAAATGTCATATTGCCGACATTCTTGATCGTATAGGCAATTTCTAAATCTTCTGGTGTGAGTTTGCCAACATTTTCTTTCCCAAATAAACCAACTAACCCTTGATAATCCATATTGGACACAAGATTGCGTTCTTTTAACAATTCTATCATTTCTTCAATAGTCATGTTATAAGTATGCGCAATAGCAACCAATGCTTGATACTGTGCGTTAGATTCACCTAAACCAAGAATCTCTTCAGCGGTAAGAGAACGACCGTCTTCATCTTTTAGTTCGTTTAAAACGTTTTGTACTTTACCTTGCAAATCATCTGTGTTAGCATCAAAAGCTACATTGAATTGCCAACCATCAACAATAGACTTTAATGTTGGATACATATTTTCAAAATATGTAGCAACATCAGAATCACCATTTGCAATAGCTACAGATATAGCTGTTGATAAAATACTTGCATATTCATCAGCGGCTTCTTTTATTTTTGTTTCGTCACCAGAAATAAATGCTTTGTTATACTTTTCTGCAAAATCAGTAATATTTTTAAATGTATCTACATAATCAGAATCCTTGGTTAATATTTTTTCTTGAAGAATATATTGATCATAAAAATTCTTATATTGATCGATTATTTCTTTGTATGAGTCAGCAATATTATCTACTTTATCATATAATTTATCAAATGAATCATCGTTCCCAATAAGATTTTGTAGTGACAATAGCTTTTTATATATTTCTTCTGCATTTCCAGAAAGTGCTAAACTGGCGCCTTTTGTATCTTTTATGGATTCTGTCAAAGAATCAAAATCTCTATCAGCCTGTAGATTGTCAGTTTTTACATTGATGTCAATACCAATATTTTCAAGTTCTGCAACCATTTCATCAGTAAGTTCATTTATATCTACATAATCAGCCCACTTAATTGAAATGGTCTTTTCGCCATATTCATCAAACATTCTTTTAATATTATCAGTACCTTGAAAGAAGTTTGCAGCATCATTCCAAAAACCACCATTGTCAAATTCGTTTAAAGTTTCCTGCCATTTGGTCTGTGTAAGCCCATCCAGTGCGTCTGTCTGGCCATCTATTGCATCCGTGACATCTCTGATTACACCTTCCTCTGTTCCAAATTTATCAATCAGTTCATTCTGGACGGACAAGAGGGTCTGGCGGGCATTGGCCACATCCTCAATGGAAGAATTGCTGTCGTTGATTGTGTTATGCAGTTCCTCTATCCGGGACTTGTAGGACTCTATGTCGGATTTGGTACTCTTGAAGGAGTCGCCTAATTCCTCCGCTCTTTCTGCTACTTTATTATTTACTTGCAATAATTCATTGAATCCTGTTATTACTGCCTGTATAGCCAGTCCACCCAGCATCGTTATTGCGGAATTGAGGAGGATAGTTTTCAGTCTCAGCGCATCCGTATTTACACCGGTAGATTTTAGGTACGATTTATAGCCTTCCAGGGATGCAGGCACATCTTTGGAACAGGTAGAAAGGTAGTCTTTGAACTGGGCATTGTTTTGAAAGAAATTATTCTTAAACGATCCTAATACATTTTCTCCGCTAGAATTTGTATCATTCCAAAGTTGTATAGCCCTTTCCGCTTCTGCAAGGTGCTTTTTCATGTTCTTGATATTTGTTATGTTTATACCCAATAAATTTCCTTGCAGATCAATCTTACCTTTATCTTTGTTCCAAATCTGGGTTATACCATAATCCTTATTGGTTGCAACTAATGCAGAGTTCAAAGCAGTAAGGGCAATGGGGATCTCGCCAATTATATTTGTCAGCGTCTCAGCACCTTGAATGAGCCTGTCAAAGAATGAAATTCCACCCATAATTGCTTCTTTATTTGTGAGAGTATTTATAAATGAGTCCCATGAGTTCTGAAGCTTTGCAATACGTCCTTCCCATGAGTCAGCCGTTTTGTTTGCTTCTTCAAGTGCTGATCCGGTTCCCCGGGAGAACTCGTTTAATATTTTTTCGTACAAATCCCATTGCGATAGCAGACTTGATAAGGGATTAGCATGATATTTGCCACCAATGTCTGATATTAAACCCTGTTTTTCTGCACTGTTATCAGGCAAGGAATTGTATACCTTTGCCAAATCTTTTAGCACTTCCATTGGATTACGAAACGTAGCCTTTCCATCTTTCAAATATTCCAGCTCAACACCCAGAGAATGACACCTTGCCTCGACCTTTTTAAGCTGCTCTTCATCTATGATTTCCCCGTCAAACTCTCCAGATACCTGTTGAAGGTTTAATATAATACTCCTGAAGGCGTGTCCTATTTCAGAACCGCTTCTTTTTGTTGTCGCAATCATGGCTGCTTCTGCTGCCGTTAATTCATCAATAGCCACTCCGGCATTTGCCGCAAATGAAGCTGATACACGTGTGGCATCGGCAATATCAGTCAATGATACACTATTTTTTTTGCTGATATAATTTGCCCCGTCAAGAGCAGCATTTAATTTTTCAACACTCCCGTAATATTTGTATGCGGCATCGGTTGCCAGGAGGTAATTATTTGCATTTTCAGCCGTCATATCCCCCGCGGATTGTGCAAGCAATGATAACTCAGCAAGTTCTTTTGACAATGATTCATAACCAGATCGTGCCATTTCCTGAACGCCAATCAGATAATTCCCAGATAACTGCCCATACTTGCTTGCAACCTTAAACGCTTCATTTCCAAGTGCCTTGAGTTGCTGCTTTGTCATTTCAGAAGTTTTACTGATTCCAGTCAATATAGTATCATTCGAACGTAATGTTGATAATGACTTTCTAAAACTATTTACCGCCAGTGATGCTACACCAAAGAAACTGCCAATATTTGAAATATGCCCAAGCATATCCTTGATTTTCTGGGAAGTGCTTTTCCCCGCAAATCCGGTACTTACCACTTCCGACTGAAACAGGCTGAATGCGTTTGTTGCATTCCTCAGTGTCCCCTTGTCATACACGGAATCAATAAGTTCCCTGATCCTTTCGCTCTCTGCCAGAAGTACGTTGGATTCCCTGATTTTACTATTCTTATTAAGGAATGTTGTCAGGTCATTACACAGTTTTTTCTTTTTCAGGCTGACATTTACGGATATCGGTGTCTTTTCAGCATAAACCATTAAATCTGCCATGGCTTTTTGTAGTTTAAGTTTTGCTTTATTACTGTCGATATTTAGAGCATCAATTTCCTTGAAAGTCATATTATGCAAGCTTTGCTCAATCTCCCGCTTTAGGATTTTATCATCCATCCTCCCCTTTAGTTTAACATAACTCAGTTTCCCTCCCAATTCGTCAATGCACTGATCGAGCTTCCGCCTGGTATCGCCTTTGGCAAGCGTAGCAGTAATCCTCAGCATACGAACGGCCTTCTCCAATTGACGGATATTGGCATTTACCTGCTGTTTTGATTTCGCCTGCCGAAGCTTTCCTGCCAGATCTGTTACAAATTCCTTACTCATTTTTTGTCCTCCTATTTGTTTTTTAATATAAAAAGGAGAGACCCTGCTTGCAATCTCTCCTCATTATCGTTATAACATATTAAATTTTCAAAACTTACTTTTACACCTTAGACATACCCTATCCAATTTATTGGTTGCAAATCCTGTAAGTAGACTATATTTCCTTGGAATTATCTGTATTTCACTACTGAAACAATAGGGACATTTTACTTTATCAGGTGTATTACTATTTACAAGCGGACTGTAAGGCATTACCTCTTTTAATTGTCGCTCTGCATCTTCCAAATCTACGGCATCAAAGGTATATAACGGGACAAAACTACTAGACAATGTAGTCATTAAAGTACCTCCGCCTTCTTTATAATAATACCACTTAGTTTTCACCTTTGTTGTTTCATCAGAATTATCATCTACACTTTGCATATCCGCTCCACACATCGGACACACATCAGCGTTTCCTTGTTTACCCATTAAAAACATCCTATTAAAACTACTGTCACATTTAGGGCATTTCACATTTTCTTCACTCATATCCGCAACCGCCTTATTGTTTTCTTTAATTATACATCTGCCTCCTGCCTTTGTAAACACTGTTGTACGACAACACATACATCCCTGATTCCGCCGCAGCCAAAACCTGGAACCCGGCCTGTAAAATTCTTCCTCTCCTTATATGTATGAGATCATACCAGTAAATGCACCTCTCAACTGACCTTGTACATCAAAATGCCATGATTTCTATCCGTCCTTCTGATAATGAATCTATTTCCGGGAAATCTGTAACGTGGTAACAGCCAGTTTTTGCGCCGGTTTATTCCATCTGATCAGCAGCCCTGAAAACTCATCACAGCTTGTAATATCATCCGTAACCTTGTAGAGATTTGTCACTGCAGTATCAAGCTGCAGAAGTTCAGACACTGCCTTTCTGGCCTGAGTATTCTTTTTCAGTATTCAGTTGTCAAAACCTATAACCGCAGTCCTTACACTCATAGGTCTTACTGTTGTATGGGATGGCGAACATTCCAATTGTCGCCGCCGCCAGAAATTTTGATCCTGTGGATATTTTCTTTAGCATGAATGAATTGCATACCGGACATCGTGGCAGCGGCGGCGCATAATGGTCCTTTCTTTTGTATAGGATTTTTCTTGGCTTGTGTTCTTTGCCGCAACCTTCGCAAGTTACTGTAATGTTATCTTTTAAAACAACATACTCATTATCCACAAGTTTGTCAAACATATCGAAGCTTAAATGATTAAATTCTTTACATTCTCCGCAATATGCATTCACACCATTAAAATCTGGTCTTTCTTTATATGATGTTTCTATCTCATCAAAATACAACAAACCGCCTTCCGTTTCTTCCGCTTCCGGCTCTTCTTCCCCGCTATCTGCAGTTTCACCCTCATCCCACAGTGCTTCCCCGCACACGGGACAACAGTCTAAGTCCTTTACTATTTCATACTTAAACTCTGTTCCGCAGGATTCACATATCACCTTCGCCATACTCTTACCCCCATCACTGCTTTTTTGTATTATTATACCTTTTATTTGCAACATTCACAAGTGATTTCACACAAGTGTCCGCGCCGGCTTTTTATTCTGGTCTTAAGAATCTGAGCCATGGGGGCGGTTCTCTCCGCATTGCCGCTATATCCGGCGCTCCCCGGTTCTTCACTTGGGGCAGCTTTGATTCAACAGTTAAAATTGCTATTCTCTTGTTCTCCTTTTTGTATTAAAAAAACACCCCAAAGCGGAGTGTTCTTTGTTATCACTTTTTCTGGCTGGCCAATATTAAAAACGATAACCGCAGTCCTTACACTCATAGGTCTTACTATTGTATGGGATGGCAAACATTCCAATTGTCGCCGCCGCCAAAAACTTTGACCCTGTGGATATTTTCTTTAGCATGAATGAATTGCATACCGGACATCGTGGCAGCGGCGGCGCATAATGGTCCTTTCTTTTGTACAGAATTTTTCTTGGCTTGTGTTCTTTGCCGCAACCCCTGCAAGTTACTGTAATGTTATCTTTTAAAACAACATACTCATTATCCACAAGTTTGTCAAACATATCGAAGCTTAAATGATTAAATGCTTTACATTCTCCGCAATATGCATTCACACCATTATGCTCTGGTCTTTCCTTATATGATGTTGCTATCTCATCAAAATACAACAAACCGTCTTCCGGTTCTTCCGCTTCCGGCTCTTCTTCCCCGCTATCTGCTGTTTCACCCTCATCCCACAGTGCTTCCCCGCACACCGGACAACAGTCTAAGTCCTTTACTATTTCATACTTAAACTCTGTTCCGCAGGATTCACACGTCACCTTCGCCATACTCTTACCCCCATCACTGCTTTTTTGTATTATTATACCTTTTATTTGCAGCATTCACAAGTGATTTCGCACAAGTGTCCGCGCCGGCTTTTTATTCTGGTCTTAACAATCTGAGCCATGGGGGCGGTTCTCTCCGCACTGCCGCTATATCCGGCGCTCCCCGGTTCTTCACTTGGGGCAGCTTTGATTCAACAGTTATAATTGCCATTCTCTTGTTCTCCTTCTTTGTATTTAAAAAACACCCCAAAGCGGGGTGTTTTTTGTTATCACTTTTTCTGGCTGGCCAATATTAAAAACGATATCCGCAGTCCTTACACTCATAGGTCTTACTGTTGTATGGGATGGCGAACATTCCAATTGTCGCCGCCGCCAAAAACTTTGACCCTGTGGATATTTTCTTTAGCATGAATGAATTGCATACCGGACATCGTGGCAGTGGCGGCGCATAATGGTCCTTTCTTTTGTATAGGATTTTTCTTGGCTTGTGTTCTTTGCCGCAACCTTCGCAATTAAGTACTATCTCCTTCTTTAAAATAACAAATTCTTTGTCTACAAGTTTATCAAACATATTTAGGCTTAAATGATTAATTTCTCCACATTCTCCACAATATGCATTCACACCATTATGCTCTGGTCTTTCCTTATATGATGTTGCTATATCATCAAAATACATCAAACCTTCTTCCGCTTCCGGCTCTTCTTCCCCGCTATCCGCAGTTTCACCCTCATCCCACAGTGCTTCCCCGCACACCGGACAACAGTCAAAGTCCTTTGCTATTTCATACTTAAACTCTGTTCCGCAGGATTCACACGTCACCTTCGCCATACTCTTACCTCCATCACCGCTTTCTTTGATAACATTATATCAGTTACCCGTATAATACACAAGCAGGTTTATGCGTCAGTCAAATGGGGTATAAGGCACACAATGAAAGAAACACGTTGCAACCTCGCGGAAGATCGCAAAGATAAACTTGTTGCTTTTGGTAGTAAAGATTACAGCAAAGAGGAATTAGTTGCTGAGATTGGGAGCGCAAACCTTATGAATATCATAGGAATTGAAACAGACAAAAGTTTCAAGAACCCAAGCGCATACATTCAGAATTGGCTTTCAGTATTAAAGAATGATGTAAAGTACATTGTATCAGCTTCAAGCAAAGCGGAAAAAGCAGTTGAATATATATTGAATGAAGCGTGATTCAAGAACAATGGACTTGATGCTCACAGCTTTTTCTTTATGCGCTGATTTATGCTTGCTCATTCGCTTTATTTGGTTCTGATTGTATGGCTACATTGCAATTTTGTGGGCAAATTCGGCTTTTATTGCATTGGCGGTAATATAGGGTTATAATGTAAAGGTCGCTGTAGGGGCGTTTAAATGCGTCTGGAACATGGTTCTGTGGTGGCAGGTAGGCAACTGGTGGAAAAGGTATCATCCGGTAGGTTTGCATACTTTTTCGTATATTTTATTTTTCCAAAGTGTGTATCTATTCTTCCCACACGTCACCTTAATTTTTTGACCTACCGAAGTATATATACTTGATTAAATACCCCCATTTTAATCTGTTTGAAATTTGCCTTGTTGTCTATTTATTTTCTAATGATTTTATAGTAAAATAATAAGAAAATCATAAAGGAGACAATACTATTATGAAAAACTGCCCTAATTGTGGAGAAATTCTTGGTGATTCTGTGGAAATATGTTTTAAATGCCGCTATAATTTTAACTATAACAAAGTCATTACTAACATGGAAGAGCTTAAAGAAAAAGAAAAATTAAAGAATGAAATCAAAAATGAACAATTATCAAAAAACCCTCTTTTTGAGTATAAAGTTATTGTAGTAAATGACTTATCTGACGGTCAAGTAAATGATATAAAGATTCAGGAAACTTTAAATGAATGGTCGGACAAAGGATGGAAATTGCATTCTATATATAGCTCTGAAATTGGTAAAGTTTCTACTACCGTTTCTATATTAGGCTTTGGTGCAATAACTAATGCAACTATAGATCAAACTGTTTTGATTTTTGAAAGATGTATTAAATCATAAAAAATTGAAGAAAGGGTGTATTTACTTTTGTGTCTTTAAGTTTTTCTGTTTATAAAATTTCTATATACCAAAAACATCTCAAAATCCAGCTTTTTATTAAAACTCCCGGTTTTTCTCATATACAGCCTCAGAAATAAATTGAAAAACCAGAGACACAAAACCATATACACTATTCACCATTTGTTCAAAAACCCAACGTACACCTTTAAATATGAGACCTAACATCACCACACTATCAATTTACTGTCCACAACCCTTCCGTCTAAAATTTAAAGATAAAAGAAGACAAAAAATAAGCATGTCCACCAAGAATACCCATAGAGGGGATACATTTTAATCCTGTAGGATTTTAAATACCTAATATATACCCCTGCCTATATAAAATAGCAAAATAATATCGAACCAAATAACCTTTATCCAGCAACAATATTACCAGTACATCATTCTTATAATCCATCAGCTTTACAAACACTTCATTTGTACCTAATGGAATGATATTCAGATTGGATATATCCAGTATCCTATTAGGCTTAATTTCTTTATAATGCCTATGTATCAACATCTCCATGTTATCTGAAAACTCAATCTTATTCTTTTCTTCCTAATATTCACGCTGATATTTATATTCGCATTCTTTACATTGGCTCAGATAATATGGATTATAAAATAGACCTTTTACTGATCTGAATTTTTCTATCGGCAATATTCTGCCACATTTCTTACATATTTTTGTTTCTACATATTCTGTTGCTTTTGTATTACTCATTATTCCTATAATAATTCCATTCAATTTCGATATGATTTTAGATAGCATTCGTTTATAAGCAAACGCCAAAAGAGAGCCAGAAGCGGCTCCCTGATATAATCCAATACACGTCACCTTCGCCATACTCTTACCCCCATCACCGCTTTCTTTGATAACATTATATCAGTTACCCGTATAATGCACAAGCAGTTTCATCCGTCAGTCAAACATATATTCTCTTGCCATCGCCGGGCGTCAGTCTGCCGCCACACCGCTGTCCGGATTACAAAATTCTTCCTCTCTTTATAGGTATGAGACGATGTCAGTAAATGCACCCCTCAACTGACCTTGTACATCATAATGTCATGATTTCTGTCCGCCCTGCTGATAACGCGTCTGTTTCTGGGAAACCTGTAACACAGATTCTTTTCCCCATCGCAGAAAAACATATTGACGCACCCTCGGTATACCGTCAGATATTCCCTGCTTACGCTGTGCTGAATCGGTTTCCTTACCTTCTCGCTGGAAAACAGCTTAATCTTAAGGGCTCTGGCGCTTAACTCGACTTCCCAATACCCGTTCTCCCAATCCGCGAAGCCGTAGAGTCTATACCTTCTAAGCTTGCTGTCTTGAAAATCCGATTCTTCTTTTTGATAGTGCTCTGTCAGTTTATTTGCTATATTGAGCAGGGCCTCCTCTTTATCCTCCACCAGGTCGTTGTCCTGCTCGGATATCATGTTGACCATGTCGTATTTCTTCTTCCCCTTTTCCAGAGAAACAATTTTTGTAACCCTTTTCCTGTGCTTTCTTACAATCCTTAAAAATCTCTTCCCTTTCATATCGTCTGTGTCGCCGTGGATAAACCTGACACTCTCGTCATATAATGTGCGGGCGGTCCTGCCGAATATCTCCACATAGGACTTTTGATTCAGCTCATACAAAAACCTCTCCGATTCCTTCTCATATATTCCCGCGCTTTTTCCCGCTCTGCCAATCCTGTAATTCAACGAATACAGCAGATGATCCAACAGCCGCTGTTCAATCGCCTCCATATCCCTCGAGATTTTTTCCTGTGGTATGTTGATATGATATCGCTCCTTAATCATTTCCCCAAGGGTCTTCTGTGTGACAAAGCGCATACCGAAGCCCTCCATTATATCACCTGTCCGATCAGGAAGAAACGTATCCCCGCAATTTGCGATAGCTTCAACAATGGCCTTGATACCGCAGGCATTTGATTTGAAAAGCTTACAAGCATCGTTTCCCCTGAGCCATTCCAGGATTTCCGCGTACATTGCCAACCGTCTGCTCCCTCCCTTAGCTTCCGAAAACCTCTCATACTCATATCTGTCCAAGTACGAAAATCCCCTGTCCCCATTCCGGTCAAAGCAATCCGTATCCGATATGTCCAGGTATCTTCCTCTTGCCCTTTGGTTTATCCTTCTGGAAGTGTAATAGGATATGTTCTTTAACAGTGACACGCCGTCCGCTATGGGAGTCTTCACATTTCTCTTGCCGTCTAATGTCAGGCAATTATTTTCATCCGTTTTGCCGCTGAATATTTCAATGACGGTTTCATACATCAGCCCGTTGAGGTCAGAAATATCATAGCTCCCTCCATAAAACTTGCTGCAGCCGCCCCTCTCAGCCTTTTTGCCCTTGCCGCAGTCTGTATTCTTTGCCAGGGACAGAAAATACTTTTTCTTTTTATATAGCATTTTGTTTAAACAGGAAAATTGAAAGATAACCTTCTCATCCATGGAATGCAGCCACTCCTTCTCCTGTCTGCCTTTCTCGCTGTCCAAAACCAGTTCCGTATCTAAGACATTGTCCATATGAGACAGCCTGTACTCCCTGTGGATCTCGTCCGATCTGCTTATCTGCCGGCAGGCCGCCGTCTTGAACAATTCGCTCAGGGCGGATTGTTCGCCGGACTGCACCCGCTCATATATTTGATACAGCCTGTCCGCCTCGCTGTCCTCCCAACATAGATTCGTATTTTCATCTGTACATTCAGCCACCGCTTACCTCCCCCATTCATCTCTTTGGCACAGGGAAACACCTGACAACTCCCGCCCGCAAACTTTCTGATCAGGAACATTCCGTTTTTTCCAAAACAGAACATATGTTCATCATTAATATACCAAACATATGTTCTGATGTCAAGCACAAAAATTGCCGCCAGGTTCCTCCTGTCGGCAATTTTTATAGTCAACGACGTTTGGTCGCTTTCTGTATCTCTTGTGAACCGCAGATTACCCTACGATGGTTCCCCCGTTGGGATGAAGCGTCTGTCCTGACATATAGCTTGCGTCGTCGGAGGCAAGAAATACATAGCAGGGCGACACCTCGCAGGGCTGCCCCGCCCTGTCCATTGGCACATGGGACGTTTTTTTGCCAAATGTGGCAACCTCTCCCGCCGAATAGGACGCGGGAATCAGAGGCGTCCATATCGGCCCCGGCGCAACCGCGTTTACCCTGATGCCCTTTTCTGCCAGGGAAAGCGAAAGGGATCGGGTCAAAGCCGCAATCGCCCCCTTTGTCGCACTGTAGTCGATCAGATCCCTGTTCCCCTCAAAAGCCGTGACTGAGCTTGTGTTGATAATGCTCCCGCCCTCCTTCATATAAGGCAATGCGCTCTGTATCAAATAGAAAAACGAGAAAACATTGTTCCTGAACGTAAATTCCAACTGCTCATGGGATATGTCCAAGATACTCCTCTGCACGAACTGCACCGCATGATTGTTTACCAATATGTCAAGCTTCCCAAAGCATTCCACCGTTTTCCCCACACAGTATCCCGCAAAGCTCGGATCCTTCAGATCACCCCGCAAAAGCAGGCACTCCCCGCCAAGCTGCCCTATTCTCTCCGCCGTCTCCCTGGCGTCCACCTCCTCGTCAAAGTAAACCACCGCTACCGAGGCGCCCTCTTTGACAAAATCATATGCCACGGCTCTGCCGATGCCGCTGTCACCGCCCGTAATCAAAGCGGATTTGCCCTCCAGCTTTCTGCCCTTTCTCCCGCATTCAGATACGGGGAGGGGCCTCATCACATATTCGAAGCCCGGCTGTCTGTTTTGATGCTGGGGTGGAAACGCTGCGGCAGCTTTGTCGCCGCATTCGCTGTTTTGATTCATATAAATATCTCCTCGGATAGCTTGCTATATTATATGCAGCAAAGGAAAATCTGCCACGCCCAAGGAAAACGATCCGGTGCAATTCAGGAGAAAAATGACAAAAAAAGGCCGGTGTGGAAATTAAATTCCTCACCGACTTTATGGTATGACGGGGCGTTCGCTTTGCCCCCGGCTCAAGCTCCCTGTCAGCCTCCCCGGGATTCAGTATTTTCATTCTGCGCTCCCTCTGACTCCAAACAACCGCTCCGTATTTCTCCTTGCGTTTTCCGCCAGCACTTCCTCAGCCACGTGCATATGCTTTGCCAGCTCCCCCGCCACATAGGTGATATTTTGAGGGACATTTGTTCTGTCCAGCCCCTCCACATTTTTAGGCGTCAGATAGGGTGCGTCGGTCTCCACCAGAATCCGGTCCAGAGGAATAATCCGCACCGCCTCCCGCAGCTCCTTCCCCCGTCTGTCATCGCAAATCCAACCCGTGACACCTATGGAAAACCCCATGGAAAGATACCGGTCCAATGTCCTTATGTCCCCCGTAAAGCAGTGAACCACAGATCGTGTACAGACATCGGGATGCCTCTTAAACCGCTTGACAAAATCCTCCGCCGCACTGCGCTCGTGGAGAAACAGGGGCTTGTTCAGCTTTTCCGCCAGGACGATATGCTTCTCCAGGCACCGGATCTGATTCTCCTTGGTGGAAAACATTCTGTCGTAATCCAGCCCGCATTCCCCCACAGCCACCATTCTCTGATTTTTGGTCAATATCTCCTCAATCAGCCGAAAGTCCTCCTGCCCCGCCCGGTCCGCGTTGTGGGGATGAATCCCCGCCGTGCCGTAGACATTGTGCGTCTTCACAAACCGGTCAATCTTTTGGTTTTCCTTCGGGTCCGTTCCCGTCAGGATACACAGTACGCCGCTCTCCTCGGCATCCCGAATCACCCTCTCCGGATCGGGAAACTGCCTGCAGAACAAATTCAAACCGATATCATAATATTTCACCTGCATACTACGCCTCCCTCCCTTTGTCATCCATGCACCCCTTACCTCTGCGCTCATACCGCACAAAACGGTATGCCACGTCAAAATAGGTCTGCTCGTCGCTCTCCGCCGTAATCACCCAATCCTCCTCCCGGTCCAGATCCGGAAAATAGCGGTCCGCCGCATACTCCCAGTCAACCTTTGTGATATGGGCCGTGCTGCAGTAGGGCAATAACAGCCTGTAGACGCTCTCGCCGCCCAGCACATAGATGTCCTCGTCCCTGTACCCCGCGGTGGCCTCAAAGAGCTCCTCCAGGGAATGGACCGCCACAGCTCCCCTCACCCGGTAGGAGGGATCCCTGGAGAGCACGATATTGTCACAGTGTCCGTAGGGAAGGCCCTGGGGCAGATGCTCCAGAGCCCTTCTTCCCATGACCACCGCCTTCCCCGCCGTCTCCCTAAGAAGCTTCTTCTGGTCGTTGGGAATGCGTATGACGGGGCCTCTCCCGTTTCCGATGGCCCAGCAATTGTCCACTGTCACAATAATATTCATACGTTCTCCCCCTATATTGCCACCGGAATATCGTTAACCTGCTCTCCGGTCTCATAGTGATCCACCCTCACGTCACTTCGGGTAAACTCATAGAAATCCTGCACCTCGGGATTCAGCCAGAAGGTGGGAGCGGGCCTGGGCTCCCGCCGGATCAGCTCCTCTATGATCGGTATATGCCTGTCGTAGATATGGGCGTCCGCAATCACATGCAGCAGCTCCCCCGGCTTCATGCCGCAGACCTGAGCCAGCATATGCACCAGCACCGCATACTGGACCACATTCCAGTTGTTCGCCGTCAGCACGTCCTGGGAGCGCTGGTTTAACACGGCGTTCAGCGTCAGCCCATCCTCCCCCTTCTTCTGTGTCACGTTGAAGGTCATGCTGTAGGCGCAGGGATACAGATTCATCTCGTGGAGATCCTGATGCACATACAGATTGGTGATGATACGGCGGCTGAAGGGATTGTGCTTCAGGTCATAGATCACCCTGTCCACCTGGTCCATCATCCCCTCCTTATAGCTGTGCTTCACCCCCATCTGATATCCGTAGGCCTTTCCGATGGAACCGTCCTCATCCGCCCACTGGTCCCAGATATGACTGTGCAGATCATGGATATTGTTGGATTTGCGCTGCCATATCCAGAGCATCTCGTCCGTGGCAGACTTAAGAGCCGTCCGCCTGAGCGTCAGTATGGGAAACTCCTTTGACAGATCGTAACGGTTCACCACCCCGAACCGCTTGACGGTGTAGGCGGGCGTGCCGTCAGGCCAGTGAGGCCTGACCTTCTCCCCCTCCGTGCTGACGCCGTTCTCCAGAATATCCTTGCACATATTGATAAAAATATTGTCCGCTAAACTCACTTTCCGTTTCCTTCCCACTTGTCGCAGAGCGAAATGATCTGATCCGCAAATTTGGCCATATCCTTGTTGGCCAGGGCGTCGCTCCTGGTGATGATAGCCAAAAGCCGCTGGCCTGCCGACAAAAGTCTTGCGTACACGCCGCTGGCCGGGCGCACCTTCTTGTTCACAGGAATCGGCTGTGCCTCATAGGTAAACTTGTTGGCCAGAAGGTCAAACTCCGTACCGCTGTAGGGCGCGTGGGCCTTCTGACCGTGCTCCACCCGCAGACACTCCACAAAGGACGCGCACACGCTGTCCT
The DNA here is from genome assembly GCA_949948715.1 of uncultured Lachnospiraceae bacterium. GTDB lineage: Bacteria > Bacillota > Clostridia > Lachnospirales > Lachnospiraceae > Acetatifactor. The sequence continues at coordinate 16,781 of CATLGW010000021.1, forward strand.
CGCCGTGAACCACAAACACCCTCTTCGGCTTCTCCTCAAAGGCGGATATCCAGTCGATGAGCCCTTCCTTATCCGCGTGGCCGCTCATGCCCACAAGCTGCCGGATCTGCGCGGATATCTGAATATGCTCCCCGAACAGCCTCACCTCCCTGGCGCCTTCCACAATACTCCTGCCAAGGGTCCCCACCGCCTGATAGCCCACGAACAATATGGTGCATTCCGGCCGCCAAAGATTATGCTTCAGATGATGTCTGATACGGCCCGCCTCGCACATACCGGAGGCGGAGATAATGACCTTGGGCGTGTCGTTGAAATTGATATCCCGGGACTCGTCGCTGGTGATGGTAAGCTTCAGCCCCGCGAAGGAGATAGGATTGATGCCCGCCCGCACCAGCTCCATGGCCTCCTCGTCAAAGCACTCCAGCTCATTGTGGTGGAAAATACCCGTGGCCTCCACGGCCAGGGGGCTGTCCACATACACGGGAAAGTCCTCGTGTCCCTCCACCATGCGCCCCACCTTGATTTTGCGCAGGAAGTACAGCATCTCCTGGGTTCTCCCCACCGCAAAGGAGGGAATCACCACGTTCCCGCCCCGGTCGAAGGTCTCCTTCAAAATGGAAGCCAGCTCCTGCACATAATCCGGCTTCTCCGTGGTGTGCAGCCGGTTCCCATAGGTGGACTCCATCACCACATAGTCCGCTTCCGCCGTGGGGGCCGGATCCTTTAAGAGGGGATGATACTTGTTGCCGATATCTCCGGAAAACACGAGCTTCTTTGTTTTCCCCTCCTCCGTCAGCCACACCTCGATGCTGGCGGAGCCCAAAAGATGTCCGATGTCCGTGAAGCGAATCTTCACGCCCTCGCAGACCTCCACCTCCCTGCCGTAATGACAGGGGACGATGCGCTTGATCAACCCCTCCGCATCCTCCATGGTGTAGAGGGGATCCATCGTGGGAATCTGGGAGCTTCTCCTGGCCTTCCTATTCTTCCACTCGGCCTCCATCATCTGAATGTGGGCACAGTCCCGCAGCATGATGCTGCACAGCTCCGCCGAAGCCTCCGTGGTGTACACGGATCCTCTGAAGCCCTTTGCGTACAATAGGGGCAGAAGCCCCGAATGATCGATGTGGGCATGGGTCAGAAACACATAGTCGATCATCCCCTCGTCCACCGGCAGGGGCGCGTTTTCAAAGACATTCACCCCCTGCTCCATGCCATAGTCCACCAAAATGTGCTTTCCGCTCGCCTCCAGATAGTGACAGCTTCCCGTAACCTCATGGTCTGCCCCGATAAAAACAAGCTTCAATAAGACCACTCCCTTCCGTATTATTTTAACGCGTTTGCGGTTTCGTAGAAATGATAATACATTCCCCTTTGAGCGAGCAACTGCTCATGAGTCCCCTCCTCCACAATCCCCTCCTCCGTCAGCACCAAAATCCTGTCGGAGCTACGGATACTGGAAAGCCTGTGGGCAATGGTCAGGGTGGTGCGCCCCTCCGACAGCTTGGCCAGGGACTGAGCCACCGCGAATTCGCTCTCGTTGTCCAGGGCGGAGGTGGCCTCGTCCAGAATGATAATGGGAGGATTCTTCAAAAATACCCGGGCAATGCTGATGCGCTGCTTCTGTCCCCCCGAGAGCTTCACCCCCCGCTCTCCCACATAGGTGTCATAGCCGCTTTTCAGCTCCATGATAAAATCGTGGGCTCCTGCCCGCCTGGCTGCCTCCTCCACCTCACTGTCCGAAGCCCCGGGCCTGCCGTACAGAATATTCTCTTTAATCGTCCCCGAGAACAGGTACACATCCTGCTGCACAATGCCGATATTGCCCCGCAGACTCTTTAATGTGAAGCGTTTCACGTCCGTGCCGTCCAGGGTAATCCTCCCCCGGGACACGTCGTAAAACCGGGGAATCAGATTGCAGAGAGTGGTCTTCCCCCCGCCGGAGGGCCCCACAACAGCCACCTTCTCCCCCGCCCTAATCTGCAGATTCAGGCCCGAAAACACCCTGTTGTGATCGTCCGGATACTCAAAGGAGACGTCCTCAAACACAATGTCCCCCCGGGGAGCCAAAAGCTCCTCCGCGTCCGGCTCGTCAAAGATCTCAATGTCCGCGTCCAGGATCTGCAGGAAGCGCTCTATCCCCGTCACGCCCCTCTGAAACTGCTCGCCGAACTCGATAATCTTTCGGATGGTGGCAATCAGAGTGGACACGTACATCACATAGGCCACCAGATCCCCGGGCACAATGAGCCCCCTGATCATGAAGACCCCTCCGGCCACCAGCACCAGCAGGTACATGATGCCGTCAAATATCTTCACCGAGGTCTGGAAGGCAGCCATATACCGGTAGGTCAGCTTTTTGATATCCAAAAACGCCCCGTTGTCCTTCTCGAATTTTTCCTGCTCGATTCCCTCGCCGGTGAACGCCTTCACCACCTTATGTCCCAGGAGACTGTCCTCGATGCGGGCGTTCAGCTCGCCGATCTGATTCCTCTGCAGTCTGAAAGCCCTGCGCTGCCTGAAATTCAGCACCATGCACACCGCCAGCATCAAGGGTACGCACAGAAAGATTAACAGCGTCAGAAGCAGATTAATCCGCGCCAGAATAATAAAGGAGATGACGGTCTTGATGGCTGCGATAAAGAATTCCTCCGGACAGTGATGGGCAAACTCCGTCACGTCAAACAGATCGTTGGTGATGCGCCCCATGATCTGTCCTACCTTGGTGTTATTGTAGTAGGTGTCGGACAGCCTCTGCAGATGAGCGTAGGCGTCCCGCCTCATGTCCGTCTCGATCTTCGCCCCCATCACATGCCCCATATCGGCCATGTAATACCCCGCAAAGCAGTCCACAATGCGCAGCACGAAGTACAAAAGCCCCAGCCCGCCGATGGTGCGCACGGACAAAGATGCCAGGCTCCTAAGCCCCTCGTTTGTGATATAGCGCATAATCAGGGGCAGCACCAGCTCGCAGAGCGTGGTCAGGGACGCGCAGAACAAGTCCATGGCCAAAATGCCCCTGTATTTCTTAAAATAAGGGAGAAATCTCCCGAAAAGCTCCCTGGTGGAATAATCCCTGGTCTCCACTGCGTCCATACCTCCCGTCTTTCCCTGCCAGAGTCCCCGCCTGCCCTCTGTCCTTATATTCATTGTAGACGATTGAAAGCTCCTTCGCAAGCAAAAACGGAAAAACTTAGCGGACGACAAATTCCTACAGTATAAAAAGGTGCAAAGCCTTAGTCATTCAACAGGCCTTGCACCGTAATTACAATATATAGTAAACTTCTTGTGAAATTTTTAATGTCGCCGACAATATTTATGTAGTTTTGCTTATGCTAATTTGGCCTTTAACTCCCTTAGATCTGTTTCAAGCATTCTAACTTTAATGGCCAACATTTCAACTTCATTGCTGGGCCGCATCGCCTCATGCAGATTTCTTGACAAATCAAGATGCCCTTCCGCTACGCGTTGAATATTAACACGGATTTCATTTTCCAGCGTCAGCTTAATGTCTCGTACATCCGTCTCAATGTTTGCTGTGCGCTGCGTTAGCCCCTGCATCTCCGATTTCATGCCCTGCATTTCCGATTTCATGCCCTGCATTTCCGAGAGAATCCTGTCAAGCTTTTCGCCGTCTGTCATATCGTTACCTCCCCTTTGATGTAATTTTGGGTTATGGCCAGTTTCTAACTGATATAAGTATATCACAACTTAGATACAAAGTCTATTTATAGTCAACGACATTAGAAATTTTGTCGCAGTTCTAACAAGCGGTTCCGAAACGAACTTTCGACGGCAAAACCATTCCCCAGAGCGGAAAGTTGTGTTAAAATAACGATATAGAACCGGCCCCGGGGGTTTTAACGGTTTGAAAGCACTGCGAAAGGTAAAAACGGTATGACTGACAGTTCCTTCTACAACCGACATTTTGACAGCATCCAGGCCCTGCGGGGCATTGCGGCGGTCTTTATCATATTGGAGCACATCCGCTTTTTAAACTGCGGCGCTTTCGGCGTGGATATCTTTTTCGCCATAAGCGGCTTCATGGCCATGTACACCACCCACCAGGGAAGGGAACAATTTTTCAGAAAGAGGCTGATCCGGATTTTGCCTCTCTATTATCTGATGACCCTGGGCACCTACCTGCTGCTGCTGCTGTTTCCTCAAATGTTCCAGCAGACCTGGGCCGACCCGGCTTATCTGATCAAAAGCCTCCTCTTCCTCCCCTTCGATATAGGCGGAGGAGTTCTGCAGCCCCTGATGCGGATCGGATGGACGGTAAACTGCGAAATGTTTTTCTATCTCGTCTTCTTCCTGGCAATGGTTATAAATCACAGATTCAGGGGGCCTCTGACCGCCGCAATGCTTCTGCTTGTCGTCGGCGCGGCAAACGCTCTCCCCGTTTCCTGGGCGCCCTTGAGCTTCTATGGCAATCCCGTGATGCTTGAATTCATCTGGGGAATCCTGTGCTTTTACCTGGCGAAGCTCCTCTATGAGCGCCGCCATGGTCTCCTGTCAAAACCCGCCGCAGGGGCTGCCGCATATTTTACCGGGGCGGGCATTTTCGCCCTCCTTCTTTTCACCAAGCCTACCGTCAACGTGCTGGGCTTTCGCCGTCCCTTCCTTTGGGGAATCCCGGGGGCTCTTCTGTTTCTGTGCGCCTTCACGGCAGGACTTCCCTCCCTGGCGGCTTCGGAAGCGTCCCGGGCCGGCTCAATTCCGGGACAGGCCTCCTCAACCGACGACGCCCGGCCCGGGAAGCGCCCCTCCCTGCCCTGCCGCCTGGCCGTCCGCCTGGGAAACATCAGCTACTCTGTCTACTTAATCCACTATTACCCTGTCATGCTCCTCGACCGGGCGGTATTTGACTTCTCGGAAGGCACTCCCCTGGCCCTTCTGGGCGTCCCCGTGTGCCTTGGGGTAAGCGTCCTGTCCGCCGCCCTGTCCTGGTTTTTGGTGGAACAGAAGCTGGGCGGATGGCTGCGCCGAAAACTGCTGTGACAGACAGGACACCGAACCGTTACAAGTCGCCTTAAAAAAATAAAATTGGGGGTTGACATTTTGCTTTCTGTATAGTATAGTATTACTTGTCTTTGAGAGACAAATGCGATAGTGGCTCAGTTGGTAGAGCGCCACCTTGCCAAGGTGGAAATCGCGGGTTCGAGTCCCGTCTATCGCTCTATGAAGCCGATGTTTCGGCAGGCTTTCGTGCAGGGCAATCAGACATATGTTTGGTTGCTTTTTTCTTTTTCTGGCCTTATATTCACTGATGCTGACCAGCGTATCGGCCCGCACAGTATCCGTCCCGCTGTCAGGTTTTGGCTGTACGGGACTTTCCCGGCACAATTTCTGGATTTGTCTATTTTCGGATCCTCTCTCTCTTTCCGTCAAAGTCCTGCTTGGATTCCTTAAGAAAGAATAACGAGGAAGTGCCAAAAAGTATTCGGCACTTCCTCGTTTTATAGCTGAACGGTTCCGGGATTTTCGATTATTCTCCGCCTACCCGGTCCGCGTACTTAATCCGGTAGATGCGCCGCAGGGCGTCGTCTATGCGCTCCTCCGAGATCGTACCCTCCTGCACCGCCTGCAGCACGCCCTGGTACGCCGCCTCAAAATCCTCCGGCATCAAAAGCATATCGCACCCCGCCCGCAGAGCCAGCACCGCCGCCTCGGCCGAGTCATGGTAATCCTTCACCGCCGACATATTTAACGCGTCGGTGATCACGACTCCGTCAAATCCCAGCTCGTTTCTGAGAAGCTCCGTCACCACAGCCTCCGAGAGGGAACAGGGCGTATTATCCCCTGTCAGCGCGGGAGCCGCCATATGTCCCACCATGATCATCTCCGCGCCGGCCTCCGTTCCCGCCGCAAATACCCCGAACTCCTCCGCTCTGAATTCCTCCAGGGTCCTTTCCGTGGAGGCCATGCCGTCGTGAGTGTCCTGGCCTGAACTGCCTATGCCCGGAAAATGCTTCAGACACGGGGTGATGCCCTGCTCCTTCAAGCCCTCGGCCACCGCCGTGACATAGGGTATCGCCGACTCCGCCGTTCCCCCGTAGGAACGGCCCTCCATACAGCTCCCCTCCACATTTGCCAGATCCGCCACGGGGGCAAAATTCAGATTGAAACCCAGCTCTGCAAGATATCCTCCTATGCTGATCCCCGCCTGATAGGCGGCGGCAGCATCTCCTCCGGCCGCAATGTCCCCGGGGGAGGGCGCTTTTTCCGCAAGGCCCGCCTCCGCCACACGGCTGACGCTTCCTCCCTCCTCGTCCACCGCGATGAACAGGGGGTAATTGGAGTACAGACAGGTATTTTCAATCATCTCCGACACCTGTTCCTTGGACTGTATATTTTTTCCGAAATAGACCAGACCTCCCACCGCATATTTCGACAACGCCTCTTTGGTCCCGTCCCCCGCCTGCACGGCCGTGGAAACCCCCGTGATCGCCTCCGGCGTCACGATAAACAGGCCCGCCACCTTATCCTCCAGGGGCATCACCTCTATCCCGGCATTCACGATCTGATCCAGCTTCTGCGCGTCCGTCAGCTCCGGCACAGATGGTTCGGAGGAAACGGGCTCCGGCTCCTTCAGCTCCCCCTCGGAGGAGAACAGCTCCTCCACTTTATCCTGGGTATCCTCCGTATTTTCATCTCCCCTGCTGCGGGACACAAGCTCCCTCACCCCCAACACAATTCCCACCGCAAATACGGCGATCAGAAGAATCAGCACTGTGTAAGACAATATCTCGCTGCGCTTACGCCGTCTGCGCCTGGCCGCCCTCTTATCCGGCAGACTCTGTCCGCCTCTCTCAATCCTCTCCTCCTGCCTTTGCCGCTCTATTCTTTTTCCCATATATGTACTCTCTATACTTTCTTCAAATTATACCGCGCAAACTCCTTACAGTTGCCCAAGTTCTATGTATTTTCCATTCTACTCCACTTTGACAGCTTTTTCCACCGAAAATCTGTCCTTTTGAAAAATCCCGTCCCGTTTTCCGTCAGATTGTGCGCAATCTGATATATTTTAACTGCCAAGCCCCCCGAAGACGTCTGTACCGCGAAAGGCGCATGAGCCGAAAACCTCGGTTCATGCGCCTCCCCTAATCCTTTGTATCATTTTATCTTTTGTAAAAGCTTTTCTTTCGTGCAAAGCCTTCTTCCGTACCTGACAGCTCTGCCGTATCCTGTGTAATCCTCTCGAATCTTTCGTATCTTCCGAAAGGAAATATCCTTCGTCTCCTCATTGGTTAAAAACAGTATATAATGCCCTTTTACATTTGTCAACGGTTTTCGACCTTTTTCCGGCTTTTTCCAGAACAGCCGCTACATTCTATTCCCTTTGTCTAATTTTTCCAGGAAAACTGCCGATATATATTATAACCGTTTCACCTGCGGCAAACGGATTTGCCGCCCACCGTTCGCATCAGGGAGGATGTGTCTATGGGAATGTCAGTAAGCGCAAGCAATGTAGTCAAAAAGACAATAGAAATCAAAAAGCCAAACGGTTCCTCCGCCGGAAGAATCACTATCACAAGCTCCAAACCCAAGAAAAAGAAAAAATTATTTTATAATCTCAAAAGAATCTCCAACCAGATTCTCATGTCCAAGACCTCAAACACCGCCAGCAAGACCGTGGCCAGCGCCCGCACCGTGGTGGTCAGTCTGCTTCGCAAAAAGAGCACCGGCGATTACGACGACAACGAGCTCAACCACGCCATCATTCACGCCAAGAAAATGGAGCGGGTGGCCAGAAAACGCATGAAACATATGCGGGAGGAGGAGCGGGCCGCAAAGGGCGGCGCCTGTCTTGCGGAGGATGGGGAGACCAGAGAACAGGAAGTCGAAAACGCGGAGGCGGCCGGCGAAGAGTCCCCTCAGATTGACACCCAGAGGCTGGAGGAGATGATGCGGGAGCTGGAAGAGCTCATGAAGGAAACCATGGAGGACGCCATGGAAGCCTCCCTGCAGGAGATGGCTCAGGAGATGATGGGAAGCGTGGCACATAATCTGGAGCCGGAGGAGCTGGAACAGCTAAAGAAAAAACACCGTTCCGACGAGCTCCAGGAGATCATGCGGGCCGACATGGAGTATCTGAAGGCTCTGTTCAACAAGCTTGCCAGGGAAAAGCAGGCGGCGGCAAACGGAAGCTCCGGAAACACCGGGAGCGCCGAAAGCGCCGGCCAAAGCCCGGGAGCCGCCCCATACTCCGGCGGCAGATCCTCCGGGGTCTCTCTGGAGCTTATGGGAAAGGCAATGGCCGTGGACGCCGTGGATATGCCCGTCCTGACAGAGGGCGCAAATATGGACATCTCCGTGTGAGATGTCCCTTTTGCCGTGACTCATAAATCCTGCAGCCAACAGATGACTTCGAGAAACGCAGTGCTTCTCCCCTCCCAGCCTTTGCTGCCAGGGGCCGGAAGTACCTTTCACGCTACAGCCTCGTGATCACAAAGATATCGTAGACGGCCTTGATGGCGTCCTCAAAATCGTCGTTGGCCACTCCGATAATGATATTCAGCTCGGAGGAGCCCTGGTCTATCATCTTCACATTGATGTTGCTGTGGGCCAGGGCGGAAAAGATTCTCCCCGCGGTGCCCCTGGTGGACTTCATCCCCCGCCCCACCACGGCGATCAGGGCCAAATCAGACTCGATATCGATGACGTCGGGGTTGCAGAGCCTGTGAATGGCCGCCACCACCTTCTGCTCCTTATGCATGAACTCATCCTGATGCACGTAGACCGTCATGGTATCTATGCCGGAGGGGACATGCTCAAAGGATATCCCGTTCTCCTCAAAGGCCTGCAGTATTTTTCTGCCAAAGCCGATCTCCGAATTCATCATATCCTTCTCTATATTGATGGAACAAAATCCCTTTTTTCCTGCAATGCCGGTGATAACATATTTGGACTTCTGACAGGTGCTCCCCACAATCCAGGTGCCGTTGTCCTCGGGGGCGTTGGTGTTACGGATATTGATGGGAATCCCCTCCTGGCGCACGGGAAAGATGGCGTCCTCATGCAGCACGGAGGCTCCCATGTAGGAGAGCTCCCGAAGCTCCCTGTAGGTGATGGTCTCTATTCCCTCGGGCTGGTCGATGATGCGGGGATCCGCAATCAGAAAGCCGGATACATCCGTCCAGTTCTCATACACATCGGCCTTCACCGCCTTGGCCACAATGGAGCCCGTCACGTCGGAACCTCCCCGGGAGAAGGTCTTTACCCTGCCGTCGGGATAGGCCCCGTAGAAACCCGGCACCACCGCTCTCTCACAGGCCGAAAGCCGCAGGGAAAGCAGTCCGTCCGTCTTCTCCGCGTCAAAGGCTCCGCTCTCATCAAAGCAGATCACGGATGCCGCGTCGATGAATTCATAGCCCAGATAATCCGCCATGATAATGCCGTTCAAATACTCTCCCCTGGAGGCGGCATAGTCGCTTCCCGCCATATCCTGAAAATTCTGCTCGATCACCCGGAACTCCTCCTCCAGGCTTAAGGACAGGCCCAGCCCTTCTATGATCTCACGGTAGCGGGCCCTGATCTCCCCCAGCTTTCCCTTGAAATCCTTTCCCTCCTCCGCCAGGCGATAGCACGCGTACAGCATATCCGTGACCTTCTCGTCGTCCTTGAAGCGCTTCCCCGGCGCCGAGGGAACCACATAGCGCCGCTCCTCATCCGCCCGGATGATATTTCCCACCTTCTCAAACTGCTCCGCGCTGGCCAGCGAGCTTCCGCCAAACTTCACTACCTTTGACATACCGATACCCAAACCTTTCCTCATATTCTCAGTCATAAACAAAATCACTGTCCCGGAGGGCCCTTAAACCAGCCTGATCCGTCCCAGCACATCCCCGCCCAGGGCCTCGTACTTCTCCCTGAATTCCCGCTCCTTCATCTCTGCGGTAAAATACCCGAAATCTTCCTCCCGTCCCGGCGCCTCAAACATCCGTCCCCCGGGAAAAGCGGCGGCCACCCTCTCCCTGGCACATACCTTCGCCCTGACAAAAAACGCTCTGCTGCTCTCGTCCACATCGGCCAGCCTGGCCTCCTCTTTATCCCACAGGCAGGTGATCACCTTGCCCTGATGTCTGGCACAGTCCACCACATCGGAGACCACCGCGCTGGCCGTGGGAAGCTTTCCCGCTCCCCGGCCGTAATACATGGAGTCACCCAGCATATTTCCCGTGACATACACCGCGTTGAACACGTCCCTTACCGTGGCAAGAGGATGCTCTCCGGGAATCAGGAAGGGAGCCACCATGGCAAGGGTCTCGTCCCCAAGAACCTTCGCCCTGCCCAAAAGCTTCACGGAATATCCTGCCGCCTCGGCGTAGGCGAAATCCGCGGAAGTGATCTTCGTGATGCCCTCCGTGAAGACCTTCTCCGAGTCCACATATTTCCCTGTCATCAGAGACGCCAGAATGGCAATCTTGCGGCAGGCGTCGTGGCCCTCCACATCCGCCTCGGGATTGCGCTCCGCGTAGCCCTTCTCCTGTGCCTCCTTTAAAACCTCCCCAAAATCCGCTCCTTCCGCGGCCATCTTTGTCAATATATAGTTGGTGGTGCCGTTTAAGATGCCTGTGATCTCCTCCACCCGCTCCGCCGTCAGGGAGGAGTTGAGAGGCCTGATAATGGGAATGCCGCCCCCTACGCTGGCCTCAAAGAGGTAATTGCACCGATGGCTTCTGGCGATCTCCAAAAGCTCCGGGCCGTGCTTTGCCACCAGCTCCTTGTTGGAGGTACAGACGCTCTTGCCCCGCTCCAGGGCCTGCTTCGTAAACTGATAGGCAGGGCCCACGCCGCCCATGGTCTCGCAGACCACGGCCACCTCATCGTCGTTCAGTATGACATTGAAATCGTGTACCACCTTTGATTCGAAGGGATCCCCCGGAAAATCCCGCAGATCCAGAATGTATTTCACGCCGATCCCCTCCGGTGTCCTCCTTTCGATGAACTCCCGATTGGTCTCTATGACCTCCACCACTCCGCTGCCTACCGTGCCGTAACCAAGGACTGCTACCTTTATCATATTCGCTCCTATCTGTCCGCTTGACGGACCTTTTTCCGCCGGGTCCGGCCTCTTCTCCGGCTCCCGCATATTTTTTATTCTATTCCCGGGACCTGTCCCGCTGCCCGCGCCTGGGGCTCTATCCGACCAGAAATCGGGCGTCTGAGGCGTACCGGCGCCAGGCAAAATTTCGATGGCGATGCGGATCCGCCGGCCAGGATTTTAACGCCGCAATGTCGCGCGCCATCGGACAGAGCACTATTCCTTCGCCAGAATTTTGACGTGATGAACGCCCTTAAGCCCCTCCAACTCCTCCATCATGCCGGACAGATCTCCCGTGTTCTGCAGAAGCTGCACGCTCAGGCTCAGATTGGCAATCCCGTTGATGGGAATACTCTGATGAATCGTGAGAATATTGGCCCGGCACTCGGCGATCACTTTCAGAGCGTCCGACAAAAGCCCCGGCTCGTCGTCCATCTGAAAGGCCATGGTAAAGGTGGTTCCCTGGGAATTGTCGTGAAACTGGAAAATATCATCCTTATATTTATAGAAGGAACTGCGGCTGATGCCCACCGCGTCCACCGCCTCCTGAACCGTCAGTACCCGCTCGGACTCCAAAAGCCGCTTTGCCTCAATCACCTTCAAAAGTACCTCCGGCACGGCCTTCCTCCTCACCACAAAATACCCGGCTGTCTCTCCCATGTGACCCTCACCCCGCCTTCGTGTTCTCCTGACGCGCACAGTTGTGTGCCGCTGAGAGATATTCTAACACAGCCCCCCTGGAAACGCAAGCATTTTTTTGGGGCGGTCCCCGCCATGGAGAGCCGCCCCGGTATTACCCTTCCCTTCAGATCAGGGGATACTTGTCCGTCAATTCCTTCACGATAGCCCGCGCCTCGGAAACCTTCTCCTCGCCGCCCTTTATCACCAGAGCCACAGCCTCCGCAATGCGGTCCATATCCTCCGTGTTCATGCCTCTGGAGGTGACTGCAGGGGTACCCAGGCGGATACCGCTGGTCACAAACGGCGACTTGGGATCGTTGGGTATGGTGTTCTTGTTGGCGGTGATGTGAGCGCTGTCCAGGAGCTTCTCCACATCCTTCCCCGTCAGCCCGAAATTGGTCAGATCCACCAGCATCAGATGATTGTCCGTGCCGCCGGACACGATCTTCACGCCTCTGTCAAGGAGCCCCTTGCACAGAGCCTTGGCATTGGCCACAATGTTTTTCTGATATTCCTTGAATTCCGGAGTGAGGGCTTCCTTGAAGCACACTGCCTTGGCGGCGATCACATGCATCAGGGGGCCTCCCTGTATGCCGGGGAACACAGCCTTGTTGAGCTTATACTTGTCCGCCACCTCCTGGCTGCTTAAGATCATGCCGCCTCTGGGGCCGCGCAGGGTCTTGTGGGTGGTGGTGGTGGTCACGTCGGCATAAGGGATGGGACTGGGATGCTCACCCGCCGCCACCAGGCCCGCGATATGCGCCATATCCACCATCAGGAAAGCGTTTACCTCGTCCGCCACCTCGCGGAATTTCTTAAAATCAATGGTCCTGGCATAGGCGGAGGCCCCCGCGATAATCATCCTGGGCCTGCTCTCCAGAGCCAGATTTCTCAGTTTGTCATAGTCGATAAAGCCGTCATCGTTCACACCGTAGGGAACGATCTTAAAATAGGTTCCGGATATATTGGCCGGGCTTCCGTGGGTCAAATGTCCGCCGTGGTCCAGATTCATGCCCAGAATCGTGTCCCCGGGCTGACAAACGGCAAACTGCACCGCCAGATTGGCCTGTGCGCCGGAGTGGGGCTGCACATTGGCGTACTCACAGCCAAAGAGCTCCTTGGCGCGGTCCCTGGCCAGATCCTCCACCACGTCCACGCACTGGCATCCGCCGTAATAGCGCTTGCCGGGATAGCCCTCCGCGTACTTGTTGGTCAGGGGACTGCCCATGGCAGCCATCACGGCTTTGCTCACCCAGTTCTCGGAGGCGATCAGCTCAATATGGCTGTTCTGTCGCTCCTGCTCGTCCAAAATGGCCTGAGCCACCTCGGGATCCGCTTTTTTGACTTCATCGAATGAATACATAATCCTTCCTCCTCGTAAATTTAAATAAGCATATATCGAATGCCAAAAACTGCAAAATATGTTTTATCATACCATATTTAAACCTGAAAAAAAAGCCGATTTCTAAAGAAATATTTAAGATTGCTTAAGTTTTGCCAAAAGCCATTGATTTTTTTTAATTTCACGTTATACTAAAAAATGACTTAAGCCAGACGAGCTGTATAGCTCTGACGAGCTGCATAGTTCTACCAGCTATAGAAAGGGCGTGCAAAGCTAATATGAGACAAAAATTAAAGACCTTCTATGTAACCTACAGACACGCGATCCCGCTGCTTATATACGGCGCCATTTATCTGACATGGTTTCGTTTCCTGGAGGTAAACACTCCCAGGCACTATCAAGTGATACATTTGCCCGTGGACGACCATATCCCCTTCTGTGAGGTGTTTGTCATACCCTACTTTTTATGGTTCGCCTATGTGTCGGCGGTGGTGGTGTTCCTCTTTTTTAAGAACAAGGAGGATTACTATAAGGCCTGCCTGTTCCTCTTTACAGGCATGACGCTGTTTTTGGTGATATCCACCCTGTGGCCCAACGGCCAGCACCTGCGGCCCGGCGTGATGCCCCGGGACAATATTTTTACCCAAATGGTCGGGGCGCTGTACAAGGTGGACACTCCCACAAACCTGTGGCCCAGCATCCATGTGTACAATTCCCTGGGAGCGCATTTCGCGGTGATAAAGAACAAAAAACTGGCGGAAAACAAAATCATACACATAGGCTCCCTGATACTGTCCGCCTCCATTATCGCTTCCACCATGCTTATCAAGCAGCATTCCGTGTTCGACGTGATCACGGCCTTTGTCCTGGCGGCGGTGATGTACGCGGTGGTTTACCGCTATGATATCATCCTGATGATCCAGACGGCCAGGGACAAGAAAAAGCCCAGGCCCCAGATCAGCTAACCAAAACCGTCTCCCGGCGGCATGATACAGACAAAGGAAAGAGAGCATATCAGCCCCACGGGCCGAAATGCTCTCTTTCCTGTATGAAATGATCCGGCAGGAAGCTCTATACAACGCTCCTGCCGGATTCTTATTCCCTCAGTTAAACTTGAAAAGCTTCTGACAGATTTTGTACCCTTCCACGGACACCCATCTGCCCCCCCGTCCCGGCAGATTCATGGCCCCGCCCATAATTCCCAGGCGCAGATATCTGTAAAGGCTCCTGTCCTTAGACTTGATATACTGCCACAGCTCCTTCTTCTTCGTCAATGCCTCCTGAGTGCCGGAGCGTATGAGCAGCACCGAGGAGACCGTGGTGATAATCTCCAGATAATTCCGCATATACTGGTACAGCCGCTTATTCTTCTTTACCTCCGTCTTTCTGTCCACCAGATAGTCTACCATCAACTTATTCACCTTGATCTGCTGGTCGATGCGCGAGATCATCACGCTCTCATTGACGGACTGGTCCTCCCTGCCGATATAGTACCTGTAGAAATTCACATCCAGATAATACATATTTTTCACATAGGGCAGAGGCTCGAAGACATAGAGATTGTCCACATAGAAGGTGTGCTCCGGCAGCTTGATTTTGTTGTCCTTCAACAGTCTGGTCCGAAATATGACGGAATGCATCAGGATATAATGCCCCTTCATGAAATAGTGGCAATCCTCCCAGGCAAACAGCGTGTCCTTGGGCAGGATATGGCGGTAATGCATCACCTTCTTGCGCTTCTCACCCACCTTGTCATACACGAAATTGCAGATGAGCATATCCAGCACACTGGCGATTCCCGTCTGTGCCCTGAGCGTGGAAAGTACCTGTCTGTAGGCCTCCTCCTTCACCCAGTCGTCGCTGTCCACCACCTTGAAATACAGACCCGTGGCGTTCTCAATCCCCGCGTTGACAGCGGACCCGTGGCCTCCGTTCTCCTTGTGTATGGCCTTCACGATGGTGGGATACTTGGCCGCGTACTCGTCCGCAATCTGCGCCGTATTGTCCTTCAGAGAGCCGTCGTCCACAATCAGTATCTCCACATCCTCACCCCCTGGCAGCAGGGAATCTATGCACTTCCTCATATAGGCCTCGGAATTGTAGCAGGGTATGGCAATAGATAATAGTTTCATTTGAATCTCTCCTGTCCTAATTTCATATTCAGATACTTGGCATAGGCCTCAAAGGCTGCCGGAATGGGGTAGCGCCGGGCAGTCTCCCGGGGCTCGATATAGAGCCAGTCCGCCGCGTCCCCACGGACGCTCTCACGATCCAGCTCGTCCACCCGGATCAGATAGCCCCTCATATGCCATTCCCTGTGGGTAAAGATATGGCGGGCCTCCGGCAGCGGCGTGACGCGCAGGCTCCGGATTCCGTTCTCCGCCAGATACCGGATCACCTCCTCCTCGCCGAGAAAGCCCTCCAGGGAGGGAAGCTCATACATCCCCGCCAGAAGCCCCTTCCCGGGCCGCCTGCGGATGGCCGTCCTGTTTCCGTCCCGTATCACTAACACCGTCCGCTCCTCGATTTTCCTGGGCTTCGGCGGGGCCTTCCTGGGAAACTCCGTCTCCCGTCCCTCCCCGTGAGCCCTGCAGAAGGCAGCCAGCGGGCATTCCCCGCACCGGGGCGCACCCGTGGGAATGCAGACGCAGGCCCCCAGCTCCATCAGCGCCTGATTGAAGTCTCCGGGCCGCTCCACCGGCAGAATGCGCTCCACATCCCTCTCCACCGCGGCTTTCACCTTCCCCTCCGATATCAGTCGGCCGTCCGCCCGAAGCCTGGAAATCACCCGCAGTACATTGCCGTCCACCGCGGGTTTCCTTCTGCCGCAGGCGATGGAGGCTATGGCACCCGCCGTATAGCTCCCTATGCCCTGCAGCTTGAGAAGCTCCTCATATTCCGAGGGCATAACACCCCCATACTCCTCCGCAATCTGTCTTGCCGCCCTTTGCAGATTTCTCACGCGGTTGTAATATCCCAGCCCTTCCCACAGCTTCAAAAGCTCCTCCTCCGAAGCCCGGGCCAGGCTCTCTATATCCGGCAGAGCTTTCATAAACCTCTCGAAATAGGGCTTTACGGCCTCCACCCGGGTCTGCTGCAGCATGATCTCGGACACCCACACTCTGTAGGGGGAAGGTTTTTCCCTCCAGGGAAGGATCCTTTTGTTTCTATCATACCACTCCAGGAGCGGCTCCGCAACAGCCTCCAGATCGCCCGTGAAATACACGGGCACAGGAAGATGAAGCCTCATACTCCCCGGGGTCACCAGGCAGTCGTAGGCAAAAATCTCCACCCCCTGCTCCCTGGCCTGATACAGCTCTCTGGCAAAGGCCTCATGGGTCTCCCGGTTGGGCGTCAGATATTTTGCGCCCTCCATCTGTATCACAAAGAGGACCATTGCCCGGTATCCCTCTTTTTTCGCCCGGACCAGCTCCTGCACGTGCTTCACCGCCCGCTCCGAGGGCGCGTCCGGAAAACGCACCACGCCGTTCTCCTCCAGGGTCACTCCCTTGACCTCGATGAAAATCCGCTCCCCCGGCTCCCCGCCCTCCCCCGAGGTCTCCGCGTAAAAGTCAAAACGTGAGTCCCCGTATACCGTCTCGGGGCGCAGCAGGGTAAGCCCCGGCAACAGTTCTTTTTCCTTCAGCCATTCGGCCGCGGCCTTGTTGGGCGCCTGGGAATCCATATTGATCAGGCGTCCTCCCTTCTCCACCGCCACCAGGTCGTAGGCGGTGGAACGGCCGGGATTGCCGCTTTTATCCAGGTACACCCTCGCCCCGGGAATTAACAGTTCCCTGCATCTCCCGGTATTCTTCACATGCACCCTCTCCCTGCGCCCCTCCAGCTTTACATATGCTATGAAACGGTTGGGCCGCTCTATAAATTCAGCCTGTACGATATGCTGATACTTCATCCGACACTGTCCCCTCTATTTTGTTTCCCCGGCTGGGCACTCTGGCCGTGGGCACCTCCTGGGCGGCGCTCACCGTGTGAACGGTCTGATCGTCAAAGAATATCTGTGCGCCGAAGGCCTTCAGGAACTTCTTCTTTCCCAGGCCCCCCAGAAAGAAAGCCTCGTCCACCCTCACCCCCCAGGAGCGCAGGGTGCGTATCACCCGCTCGTGGGCAGGGGCGCACCGGGAGGTCACCAGCGCCGTCCGTATGGGGCAGTCCTCCTGGCCAATGGCCCGCTGCAGATCGGAGAGCTTGTGCAGAAAGCCCGCAAAGGGCCCCTCCGGCAGAGGGCACTGCGCCTTCTGCTCCTCGTTTTGCTCAAATGCCCGCAGCCCCTGGGCTCTGAATATTCTCTCCGACTCGTCCGCAAACAGCACCGCATCCCCGTCAAAGGCAATGCGGATCCTGGCTTCCTCATCCGACCTGTCGTAGGCGCGTCCCGTGCAGATAATACCCGCCGCAATGCCGCTGTCTATGGCGCACTGCACGTCATCCTCATAGGCGGAGAGAAAGAGATCCGTGTGAAAGGCCGCCAGATAGGGCGCCAGGGAAGATCCGCTGACTAACGCCGCCCGGGTAATGGGCAGACCATAGTGCTTCACGGCGTTAAACACCCGCAGGGAGGCGTCGGGACTGTTGCGGGACATAATCACCACCTCCACCAGCTTCCCCTCCGCCGCATACCGGTTCAGGCCCAGAAACTGTCTAATCAGCCGAAACCCCGGACCCGGCTTCAGAACATCCTGCTCATGCTCCACCTGGTATCTGCAGTAGGCCTCCACGCCCTGCCGCTCAAATATCTCATTTTCCACCGTCAGGTCAAAGAGCGCCCTGGAAGAAACGCCTATGACCATCTTGTCGTCCAATCTCTCCGACATATGCCGCTCCTCTCCGGGAACCCTGCCGTATCAGAGCAGACGCGGGACGAACCAGGCCTGCCCCGCCTGTCAGCTCAGACGATTGCATTCATAGCGCTCCATGGTGAGCAGACAGTTCCGCAGAGATTCATACCGATCCTCCAGATCGCCGTCCTCCACCTCGATATCGCAGGCGATGGCCATGGTGGTAATCATGCTGTCCGTGATGCAATAGTGAAGCCCCGCCAGGATATTCAGCTTCTGTCTGTAGGTGTCCGCGTCCAGAAATTCCAGCACCAGGGGGTGCAGAGGAATCTCCTCCGGTTCGCCGCCGGAAGCCTCACATACACCTGCCGAAGCCATATTTAAGCCTCCGGCAGCCGGGCTCTCGCTCTCGCGTGTCTGCCGCTCCCTATCCGCCCCCTGCAGCTCAAACCGAAATTCCTGCGCTGCGTCCGGATATTCCGACCGGTCCAAACGCTCCGTAAACATAGCCAGAGGCCTTGCGTAGGTCTTGAACTCTCCGTACATGGCCTGATAAACCACCAGCCGCTCCCCGGTCTCCGAATGCTCCGCGACCGCGACGATCTGATACAGGTTCCCTTTAAAATGTTTATATATTTCTTGGGGTTTTGGAATAAATGACATATGCGGGACTCCTTTCCGGCTAAACGCTCAGGCTTTTCACCTACCAAAGAGTATACCCCATTCCCGGGCAAATGTCATGTGTTTATGAAAAGTATTGTACATAAAAAACAGTCCCATAAAACTCTCTCGAAATTTACGGGACTGCCCAAATGCAGGATTATGCCCCAAAGCCCGGCCTCCTAAGGGCGCTGACGGGAGCGCCCGATTCCCGGGCCGTCAGGGCTTGCAGGAGCATCCGATTCCCGGGCCGTCAGGGCTTACGGGAGCATCCGATTCCCGGGCCGTCAGGGCTTGCAGGAGCATCCGATTCCCGGGCCGTCAGGGCTTGCAGGAGCATCCGATTCCCAGACCGCCCGGCCCTATATGGCAGGCCACTCCCAAAGAGAGGTCGTCGCACAGTACGTCCATGCCGGGGAAAGCCCCACGGATCTCCTCCACCCAAGCCTGGGTGGCCTCCCTGTCGGCGCTGGAGGCCGCCAGCAAATAGGCCTCCCCCTTCTCCCAGGACTCCCGAAAGACCGTCTCCAGGTCATGTCTCATGGCATCCAGCATACAGTGGCGCATCTTGGCCGCCCCGCGGCATTTTTGAAACACATCCAGCGCCCCCACGTCAAACTTGAGCACCGGCTTGATATTCAGGACCGTTCCCAAAAGCGCGGAGGTGGAATTTACCCTGCCGCCTTTTTTCAGAAACTCCATGGTGTCCACGCCCACATAAATCACCATATTTGCCCGGGCCTTTTCCAGCTTTTCCCGGATTTCCTCCGCCGGGTATCCCTGTCCGGCCAGCTCCAGAGCGTCCAGGACGGAGCGATGCAGCGCCGTGGACACCCTTCCGTTGTCCACCACAAACACTCTCCCCTCGTAGGGCTCCTCCTCCGCCAGGGCCGACGCCGTCATACAGGAACCGCTGATTCCGCTGCTGATGGGGATATACAAAATCTGCTCATACTCCGAGAGGGCCTCGTCCCAAAGCTCCTGAACGCTCATGGGCGAGGGCTGGGAGGTGGTGACATTGCCGCCCTCCCTGATTCTCTGAAAAAATTCCTCCCTGGTGATATTCACATTCTCATAGTAGCATTCATCGTCAAAATAGAAGGGCATGGGAAGCACCCTGATACCCAGCCGCTTTGCCTCCTCCTGCAAAATACCGCTGTGACTGTCTGTGACCACTCCTATCCTTTTCTTCATCCGCCTTCTTCCTCCTTCCGATCATGCCGCTCCAAGGCATGGCCTTAAAAGCCCTGCCGTACAAAACTTTCCCCCCGCTACTCCTGCAGACCGCCGTACCCGGTCAGCTTTGCGTCCCGATATTCCTCCTTCAGCCTGAAACCGTCCTCCAGCTTCCCCGTCCGCAGCTCTATCCGCTCCAGGACCTGGGGATAGGGCGTGGAAGGAAAATAGTGATACCCTGCCTGATCGGAACCCTCCGGCACATAAATATCCACTCCCTCAAGCTCTATCTGCCGCACATTATGCCAGAAATATCCGCAGGGCCTTTTCGCGGGCGGCAGACCGTCCTGAATCACGGAAACCCACATTCCGCCCACAAACCAGGCCATGGCAAGCCCGATGGCAGGCGCGGCAACGGAATTTCTGCCCAATTTCTCCGTCAGCATCCCCAAAAAGAGCAGGGGCAGAAGCATCATATAAATCATGCCGTACCGTATCAGAGGAGCCGAGAAAAACCACAAAAGCAGCCCTCCCGCGCAGGAAAGCACTAAAATCCCCCTCCCGGGACTTCCCTTTCCCCTGGCGCACCAAAACAGGTAAACCGCCGCCCCCGCCAGACAGGGAAGATTCACCGCAAACAATATCCTGTATAAAAGACTCAATTCCCCGAACCAGGCGGGAAACCATACGCCAAAGGGCGCATCGTACCGCTCCTGCACCCTCTGCCCTCTCCCCCAAGCCATGATCTCTTTGCTGTCGTATTCCAGTACATTCGCGTTCATCTTCCAGTCCACGTCAAAGAGATCGACGGAGGCATAAGGATAAATCAGATAGCCGGACAGCACCACATTCCTGGCCATAAAGGGCAGCAGAATCGCCGCTCCCGCCGCCGCAAACAATCCCGCAAGCTTCCAGCGCTTCCCCCGGATCAGCTCTGCGGCAGGATAAGCCGCCAAAATTACCATGGCACCCGCCGACAGTTTCAGGGTGACAGCCCACACCGCCAAAAGGGAGAGCAGGCCAAACTCTCTGACGTCTTGTTTCTCCTCCAGAGCCTCGCACCATTTGACGCAGATATACAGCACCAGCGTCAACACGGAGATATCGCTTCCCGGCGAGGACATGGTCCAGTTTACCTCCGTAGTGCACAGATAGGTCACTAACCCCAGCTTCATCCAGTCGGAGGCCGCCATTCTTTTCTTCCCAAAGACGTTTGAGGTGGAAATTCCATAGAAAAGCATCACAAACACAAGGAAGCCGTTCAATGTGTGCAGGGATTGGTTTACCGCAAATTTCAATCCGAAAAGCGCCTGCAGACAGAAGAACGCGCTGTTGTAGGCCAGACGGTTGTGCAGGTTTCCCAGCCCCGGAACCGCCCCGTACTCCTCAATCCAGCGGATGCTCTGGGCATGGTACAGCCCCGTGTCATATTGGCTGGCATATTCCACCGTAAGACACAGGGTGGCCGCAAAAAGCGCCAAAAACACCAGAACCTTCCACAGCCTGATCCCCTTTGTAAGCCGCCCCGCAAATTCAGCCAGGCTTTTCCGGTATCCCACGCACACCGCCAGGCAAATCCCGGCCAAAAGACATACCGCCAGAGCGCTCACCCGGTGAAACAGGCTGAAAACCTGGGCGTACAGGCTGAGTACACACAGTCCCGCCATCAGACAGGTATCCCACTGCCAGCAGCCCTTACGTCCCCGCCCGAACACTCCCTGCAATACGGCAAATCCGCACAAAAACGAAGCGATTGCTATCCATCCCCAACTCAATGCCGCCAAGATCATCCTTTGTACCCTCCCAGGGCATGGTCCGGAGATTTTCCTTTCCCCAAAACCCGGCCCGAACCTTATATCAACAGAATATCACGGTTCCGGGGACGGCGCAATGCCCTTGCACACATCCACCCAGCCCTGCATACCGCAGATATGCTCCAGTTCCGAAAGCTCCAGCTCCACGGCGCTGTTGCCGCTGCCGCAGGCCGGATACACCACGTCGTACTGCTTCAGCGATTCATCCAGGTAGACCTCCACGCCGGCGTTTCTCCCAAAGGGACACACTCCGCCCACGGCGTGGCCGATCAGTGACTCCACCTCCCCGGCGGAAAGCATTTTTGCTTTTTCTCCAAACTGCGCCTTGTATTTGGGATTGTCAACTTTTCTGTCGCCGGCGCACAGGATCATAACCGGCCCTCTCCCCAGCTTAAAGGTCAGGGACTTGGCGATTCTCCCCGGCTCCGTGCCAAGTGCCAGAGCCGCCAGCTCCACCGTGGCGCTGGACACCGGAAACTCCCGGATCCTCTCTCCCAGGCCGCAGGCCTTCACATATGCCGCCGCTTTTTCAAATGACATTTCATACCTCCTCCGGGATGTCCTTTCCCTGTCTTTTGTCCGATATTTATACTATACTTTCATGCAGGGTCTGTCAACCGGGAATAAACTTCGCTGTTTACATTGTATTCTCCCGGGAAAAGTGCCATAATGAAATAGAATATACCCTTGTGTCCCACATCTTGCCGGCCTGGCGTTATTTTGCGGCGCGAAGCCCCCGGACACGGAAAGGCAGAGTTTAACCATGGCAGAAGGTTCAAAAAAAGAACAGCCTTCCCAAAGGCTGTCCAATGAGAAAATGAATCAGATCACAAAGGAATCCATTTGCCGCGCTATGCTGCTGTTGCTTAAGGAAAAGGATTTTCAGGATATTTCCATCACGGAGCTGACCCGGCGGGCAGCCGTATCCCGCAACGGCTTCTATCGAAATTACTCCTCAAAGGAAGAAATCCTGGAGGAGCTCATATCCACTTTCAACAAGGGGCTTTTTATCGCCGTCGGCATCCCTACTGCCGGTCCGGAACTGCAGGAGTGGTACAGGAGATTTTTCGCCATCGTCCGAAGCCAATCGGGGACCATGCTGCGGCTTATTAACGCCGGAGCCCAGGGCCAGTACCTGCAGGCCACGGCAAAGCATTTCCTGAAAGGCTGCGGAAGCGACTCCCCCGAGGAGCGCTACCGCGTCCTGGCCTGGAACGGCGCCCTGCAGAGCATCACTCAGAGCTGGTTAAACTCCGGTATGTCGGAGAGCGATGAGAAAATGGCCCTGATCTGCAGCGGGCTTCTCAGCTCCTTCTGAGCATAGCCCTACCAGCACAGCACCTCGCTGCCCTCCTCCGTCACCAACACCATAATCTCCCACTGGGCGGAGGGCAGCCCGTCCTCCGTGTAGACCTCCCACCCGTTGTCCTCGTCCACGTAAATCTCCGCTCCTCCCATGTTGACCATGGGCTCTATGGTGAAAATCATCCCGGGAACTAAGAGCATCTCCTCCCCCCGCCTGGAATGATAGCTCACCCAGGGCTCCTCGTGAAACGCAAGCCCCACACCGTGGCCGCCGATCTCCTCCACCACCGTGTAGCCGTTCTCGTAAGCATGGTCATGGACGGCCTGGCCCATATCCCCCAAAAAACCCCAGGGCCTGACCTCCCCAAGCCCCCTTTCCACACACTCCTTCGTAATTTGCACCAGCCTTTTCTTTTCGGCGCTGACCTCCCCGATGCAAAACATCCGGGAGGAGTCCGAAAAATAACCGTTAAATACGGTGGAACAATCCACATTTAAAATATCCCCCTCCTTTAGCACTACCTTGTCCGAGGGGAAGCCGTGACACACCTGGTTGTTCAGGGAGGTGCAGACACTGTAGGGATAACCCTCAAAATTAAGCGGAGCGGGGATTCCTCCCATGTCCGTGGTCATGTCGTAGACTATCCGGTCGATTTCGGCGGTATTCATCCCCTCCCTGATATGCCCCTCCAGGTAATCCAGCACGGTTATGTTGATCCTGCAGCTCTCCCGTATCCTCTCGATCTGCTCCGGAGTCTTTAGCATCTCCCGCCCCGGTACCTCATGCCCCAGCATTCTCATGCTCCTTACTTTTCTGTCAAGCTGCTCGTGACATACCTTGTATTTTCTTCCGCTGCCGCACCAGCAGAGATCGTTTCTTCCGATTTTCCCAAACATTTTTCTTCTCTCTCCTTTTTCCTTCCCGTGTGCTGACACACTAGTATAACGTTCGCCAATTAACTGGACTTTTTAATTGGTAGTGTATCTACAATGACTTCCTCTGATACATTGATATCATCAAGGTTATATTTCCAGTGGAATACCACTGGCTCTGCGTTGAT
>CATLGW010000022.1 GCA_949948715.1 uncultured Lachnospiraceae bacterium
TTTTGCTGATGATATTAGAGGGTAATTTCATTATAGCAAAAACAGAGTGCCTATACCATTTTTATTTGTGGAGCAATTGATTTTTATAATTCTTTAGCATATATCAGTGTGCGAAGTATGAGTTATACACTATTTTGAGCGGCGGCTCCCCGGAAAGGGCTCACATCTGTACGCCCTCTTCCTGCTTGTGCCTCATCTCAATTTATGGTAAGATGCTCTACGGGGCGTATTTCTCCCCCTTTACCGAATACGTATAAGGAGAGTCTATCTCACATGGAAAACAAACGGTTCCCCCAAAATAAGAAACAGTATCTTCAGCTCTTTCTATCCCTCTGTATTTTTGGAGCCTTCGCAGTCACCCGCCTCTGGCGGCTTTCCACCATCCCCTCCGGGCTGCATGTGGACGAGGCCAGCATGGCCTACAGCGCGTGGTGCCTGGCGGAGTACGGCGTGGATTGGAATCTGAAATCCTGGCCGGTGTATTTCATCAATTTCGGAGGCGGGCAAAACGCGCTCTATATCTACTGCTGCGCCCTGCTGTTCAAGATCTTTGGATTTCATTATCTCCTGATTCGGCTGCCCGGCATCACCTTTTCTCTTCTCAACCTGATCTTCGGCATCAAGCTGTGCAAAAGACTCTGGCCCGACCTGGACTGGATGCCTCTGGCCGCCGGAGCCCTGATCACCGTCTGCCCCTATTTTGTCATGGCCTCCCGCTTCGGTCTGGAGAGCAGTCTCATGGTGGATTTGTCCACCGTGTTTCTGTACTTTTTCGTGGAAGCCATCTCCCGGGGCCGGACAAGAGATTATATGGCGGCCGGGCTGACTGGCGGGCTGCTCCTCTACACCTACGCTCTGGCCTACACGATCCTTCCCCTGTTCTTACTCTTCTCCATTGCCTATACCCTGAGGGTTCGCCGCTTTTGTCTGAAAAAATGGGCGCTTATGTCCGCCCCTTTGTTTCTTCTGGCTTTCCCTCTCATTCTGGAGCAGTTGGTCAACGCCTTTCAATGGCCGGAGCTTCGGTTGGGACCGTTCACGGTGACCAGGCTTGCGGAATACCGCACCTCCGAGATTTCCCTGTTTCGCCCCTCCCTTTTCGTCACCGCCCTAAAAAGCGCCCTGTTGGGAGATTCCCTCAACTATAACTCCATACCGGGCATTCCGGTTCTCTTTTATATGACGATCCCGCTCTTTGCGGTGGGCTTCTTTCGTCTGGCGGCTCATTTTACAAGTCTCGTGAGAAAGCGGGAGCATGGCGGGGAGTCCTTTCTGCTCCTATGGTTCCTGGCTATGCTGCTGTTTGAGAGCCATATCGAGTCAAATGTAAACAAGATAAACGGCATCTATGTGGTCTGCGTTTTAATCGCCCTTTTCGGCGCCGCCGGCCTTTTCGGTCTGCTTCGTCCAAAAACCCGCAGCCTTCGCGCGCTGCTCCCCTGTGTCCTTTGTATTCTGTACGCCGCAGAATTTTTACATTTTGCGTCCTATTATTTCGGCGGAGACTACACCAGGGAACAACATCCCCTGACCCATTTTGACGTCACAGTGACAGAGGCTGTTGATTTCATAGAGGATAATCCCCAGATCAGACATGAGGGAACCTGGATGACCCAGACCGGAATCTTCTTTGCCCTCAGCGCACTTCCCTCCCCCTATGAACTGCGTCTGTGGGAGCCTCAGGACGACGGCTATCTTGCCTATTACCATTGCTATGGTTTTCCGGAAATCGCCCCAAAATACAATTATATCGTGAAAGACAGCTACGGAGAATACGCCCAGGAGCTTCGCGCAGAGGGCTTCACGGAGATCCCCTATGGCGGCTATTCCCTGTTTTACTGGCAATATTAAAATCCGCGTACAAAACCAAAGGGCAGACTCCGAGAAGCCTGCCCTGCATGGTATTTCCGCATTTTACTGTTTGCCTGCCACAAACATTCCGTATTCCTTGGGAATGCGCAGAAAGCCCTTTTCTTTTTTGGTATTGAAGTGATCCAGCAAAACATTATACTTTTTGGGGTCAAGCCCCTGGAGAGACGTCATGGAATAGATATAATCTATGTAATCTTCAACCTTATCAATGGCTAATGCATCCTCATAATCCCGCCGTTCCACTCTGTCAAACTGCTTTTTGAGCAACTCCATTCCGTTCTGCAGCGTAAAGGATAGATTGGATCCATGTTGATACGGAATGCCCAGCTCGTCCAATGCACTGTAAAGATACTGTATCATTCCGTTCATCCCAGAGGTAGCACAGTAAAATAGACCGCCCTTTTTCAAAACCCGCCTTACCTCTGAGAGCGCCGAATCAATATCCTTCACATGGTATAACATGGAATTTGCAATTATCAGATCAAAGGTTTCTTCCTCAAAGGGTATTTCCAAAATATCGATCTTCTCGACGGCCATTCCCCTGTCCGGAAAACTGCGCCGCAAGTGATCTACCATTCCCTCTGAGAAATCCGACAAGGTGATTTCCATTTCATAACCCTGCAGCACATCGCTTTCAAGGTAGTAATTCCACAGCTCTCCTCTTCCGCTCCCCAGCTCCAGAACCTTCATTTTAGTGCGGAACGGATATTGTTCAAACATCCACCTCTGAAATCCCAGCTTATTGACACTGTACTTTTCATGCAGGCTTTTACGCAGCTCAAGATTATTTGTGCTGCTGTACTGCTCCATTACCAGAGACCGGTTGGACATATTATCAATATCTACCAACTGCTTTTCCTCCCTGCTCTAGCTCTATTCCTGCCATGAAGCGTCCGATACCTCTATCTTTCTGTCCCGAAGCATCAGCTCCTTCACCGCCTGGCCCGCACCTTTCCCGTTAAACAGCACGGCGTTCACCTGCTCAATGATAGGAAGCTGCACATCATACTTGCGGGAGAGCTCCAAGGCGGCCTTGGCGGAATACACTCCCTCCACCACCTGCTTCACCTCTGCCATGGCCTCCTCGTAGGTACGCCCCTGTCCCATCAAAATACCGGCCCGGCGGTTCCTGGAATGCATACTGGCACAGGTCACAATCAGATCCCCGATCCCCGTGAGCCCGCAGAAGGTCTCAAACTTCCCCCCCATAGCGGTTCCCAGGCGGGCGATCTCCGCAATCCCCCGGGTGATCAACGCAGCCTTGGTGTTGTCACCATAGCCCAGGCCGTCTGCGATTCCCGCCGCCAAAGCCACTACGTTCTTCAAAGCTCCCCCCAGCTCTATGCCAAGGATATCCGAACTGATATAGACGCGAAAGACCTCGCTCATAAAGATATTCTGGATATACTCCGCCGTCTCTCTGCTCTTTGCCCCCACAACAATGGTGGTGGGAAGCCCTCTGCCCACCTCCTCCGCGTGGGAGGGACCGGACAGTACCGCAACATCTGCCTGGGGGATTTCCTCCTCAATAATCTGAGAGAGGGTCTTTAAGCTTCCCTCCTCAATGCCCTTGGCCACATTGACGATCTTCTGTCCCTCAGCCGCCAGGGAAGAAAAACGCGCCGCCGTCTCCCTGGTATAGGCGCTGGCCACGGCCATGACCAGCATATCCTTCCCTGTTACGGCCTCCTCCTCGTTCGTGGTGAACTTCATGTCCTCCGGCAGCTTGACTCCCGGCAGCATCCTGTGCTCACGCTCTCTTGCGAGCAGCTCAATCTCCTCAGGCAAAACCGACCAGACGGTCACCTGATGCCCGTTTTTATGAAGCAGCTCCGCCAGGGCAATCCCCCAGGTGCCGGCCCCAAGAATCCCTACATTCGCCATATCAATCACCCTCGCCTTTCCGCAAACCCTCTATTTGCTGTCCCCGTCCCCATGTTCCGTTTCTTTCTTCTCCACATCCAGCTTGTTCTTCTTTGTCAGATAGGTTTTTCTCTCCTCTCCGTGAAGCAGCCGCACAATATTCTGTCTGTGCTTCCAGTATGCCATAGCCATCAGGCAGACGGACAACAGATACAGCTCCATAAGCTGCGGCCCCGTCATGGCTCCGAATACCCCCGCCTGCCCGCAGACAATCATCTCAATCAGGAAAAACAGGTACACCAGCAAAGACCCCAGGGATACATAATGGGTGGTGAAGAAAATACCAAAGAATACCACCACTCCCATCACCACAAAGTAGGGATGAAAGGAGAGAATCAGCCCCGCGGTAGCCGCAATGCCCTTTCCCCCGCGGAAGTTCATGTAAAAGGGAAAATTGTGTCCCAGCACCGCCCCCGCTCCCGCATAAAGGCACAGCAGGTAAATGATGTCCCCGTGGCTTTCCCCAAAGATAAGGCGCGTGATGCACACCGCCGCAATGGTCTTAAGACAGTCCCCCAGAAGTACAATCAGCCCCGCCTTGGTCCCCAGCACCCTCAGGGCATTGGTAGTACCGGAATTGCCGCTGCCGTACTGCCTGATATCAATGCCGTGGGCCTTCCCATAAAAGTACGCCGTCTGAAACAGCCCAAACACATATCCGATGGCCAAACAAATAACGCGTTCCATCATTTCTTCTCCTTATTTTTAGTTCCGCATCTGCCCTCCCGGCACCATTCCCCGCAGAACACTGTCCGCCCTTAAACCATGGCCGGACCATGTTCTGGGCCCATGTTCTGGGCGCTGGCCGGGCAGACGCCGTAAATAATGCCTGCCATTTCTCAACCGGACTTTCTCTCCCGTATGATGAACCGAAGAGGCGTGCCTCTGAATCCAAAGGTATTGCGAATTTGATTCTCAATATAACGGGTGTAGGAAAAATGCATCAATTCCTTGTCATTCACAAAGATTACAAAGGTGGGGGGCTTCACCGACACTTGGGTGATGTAGTACAGCCTCAGAACCTTGCCCTTGTCGCTGGGCGGCTGCTGCATGGCCACCGCCTCAGCCATTATTTCATTGAGTACCCCTGTGGAAACCCTCATGGCATGATTTTCGCTGACAATATCGATGGTCTCAAAAAGCTTTGGCAGGCGCTGCCCCGTCTTGGCCGACACAAACAGAATCTCCGCATAGGGCATATAGGAGAGGATATTTCTCACCTTCTCCGTGAAGCGGTAGATGGTCTTATCATCCTTCTCCAGCGCGTCCCACTTGTTCACCGCAATGATGACGGCCTTGCCCCGGTCATGGGCGATACCCGCGATCTTGGCATCCTGCTCTGTGACACCCTCCGTGGCGTCGATCACCAGCACCGCCACCTCCGCCCTCTCCACAGCGCTTACCGCCCTGAGGATCATAAAATGCTCCAGCTCCTCCTTGACCTTGCTCTTTCTGCGAAGTCCCGCAGTGTCTATGAACACATACTCCTTGCCGTTATAACGAATCTCCGTGTCCACGGCGTCCCTGGTAGTGCCCGCAATGTCGGACACAATCAGCCGCTCCTCCCCCAACAGCTTGTTGATCAGCGAGGATTTCCCCACATTGGGCTTGCCCACAATGGCCACCCGGGGCCTGTCGTCCTCCTCATCCCGGCCGCTCTCCTGAGGAAAATAAGCTGTCATGGCCTCCAAAAGTTCTCCCAGCCCCGTTCGGTTCACAGAGGAGATGGGGTGAGGCTCACCGATGCCAAGATTATAAAATTCATAGACGTCCGCCATGTATTTCTCGAAACTGTCCACCTTGTTGACCACCAACAGTATGGGCTTATGGGAACGCCTGAGCATATCGGCCACCTTGGAATCCGCGTCCACCAGCCCCTGCTTGACGTCCACCATAAACAGGATCACATCCGCCGTATCGATGGCAATTTGAGCCTGAGACCGCATCTGCGATAAAATGATATCCTTGCTGTCGGGCTCGATTCCCCCCGTGTCGATCAGGGTGAATGTCCTGTCCAGCCAGGTCACGTCCGCATAGATACGATCCCTGGTGATACCCGGCGTGTCCTTCACTATGGATATCCTCTCACCGGCAAGGGCGTTGAACAAGGTGGATTTCCCCACATTGGGCCTCCCTACCACCGCCACAATCGGCTTTGTAATCCTGTCTGACATTATCCTATCCTCCTATCTCGAAAGCAATGCGTCCAAAAGATCATATCCGCTTGATTTTACAATATTCACGGGCACTTGTAAAGCTTTTTCCAAATCCGCCACCGTCATATCGTCCAGAAAAACGCTCTCCCCGCTGCGGAACATATTCTGGGGCAGCAAGAGGATCTCCCCCAGCGCACGCCCCGATAGCTGGTCCCGCAAATCCTGACCGGTAAGAAGCCCGGAAACCGTGATCCGCTCTCCAAAGAAACGGTTCTCAATATCGTAGATATGCACCTTCAAATGGGGATACGCCGCCTCCGCCTCGGCGCACATCCGCGCCAGATACGGATATGCCAGATGTCCCGTGGCCAGGGACACCTCTCTGGGCGCACTCTCATGGGCCCCCGGCCCCTTCTCCCCTCTCCCGGCCAGGGCAAACTGAAACTCGTCCGTCAAAAGCCTCAGCATTCCCACGCCGTTCTCCAACTGAAGATAGCCGTCGTAGCGTCCCTCCTCCGGCAGCTCCTCCCCCGCCAGAATATACCATTCATCGCTGGCATGTATAAAATGTATCCCGAAGCGCTCCATGCAGACTCCCTGATAGTGATGGATCAGGGAAAGAACCTCCCCTGCATCCTCCCTGCCAAAAGGCTCCAGAGGATACAGCCCCTCCCTGTACCTGGTGAGTCCCACCGGAACCACCGACACGCTCTCCAGATTCGGAATGTACCGCATCAACTCCTCAATGCTGTACCGCAGCTCCTCCCCGTCATTGAGCCCCTTACAGAGCACAATCTGCCCGTTCATCCGTATCCCCGCCTCAGAGAAAGCATCCACCTTCTTAAGCGCCTCCCCCGCAAAACGATTGTTCAGCATTTTACAGCGAAGCTCGGGATTCATGGTATGGAAGGAAATGTTGATGGGAGAGAGATGATATCTGCAGATGCGTTCCACATCGCGGTCGGACATATTGGTGAGAGTCACATAATTTCCCTGTAAGAAGGAAAGCCTGGAGTCATCATCCTTGAAATACAGCGTTTCCCGCATCCCTTTCGGCATCTGGTCGATAAAGCAGAACACGCAGTTGTTATGGCAATGCCTGTACTCATCCATCAGACCGTTCTCAAACACAATCCCCAGGTCCTCGTCGGCCTCCTTGTCCACCTCCAAAAGCCACTGCTCGCCGTCCGCCTTCTCCACCAGCACCTCGATGTAGCTGTCCTGAATCAAAAACTGGTAGTCAAATATATCCTCTATCCCTTCGCCGTTGACGGCCAAAATTGCGTCCCCCGCCTCGATCTCCATCTCCTCGGCGATGCTGCCCGCCTTCACTTCCCTCACGATATGCCGTTTGCCACGCTCCATATGAAACCTCACATTCCTGCACTTTCTCTCCCCATTCTACACCCCAGGCTCCCCGGCCGCTGTACATCCAGCCGCTGCCCTCAGGCGGCGTCCCCTGCCGCAACACCCCGGCCCCCGCGCCTCTTCCCACATCAAGGTGCAGTCTCTCCCCTCCATTGTACAAGAAATTCCTTGACGTGTCACTAACAGAATTATAAAATATAAGAGAAAGGGAGTTGTGCCGAAGCGTCGCAGCCTCCTCCTTCAACCCAAACGCTTCGGAATGGAGTCAATATGCCAAACTTACAGAAGATCGAGAACGCAATGCCTGTAGCCCCCTTAAAGATCATTGCCATGCCCTCCGCAGAGGCAATGGGGCGCAGAATAAATGACTTTATGGTGGAGTTCCGCAGAAATGTCCGCAATGATATGGTAAAGAAGGATCCCGCATTCCACGGTTATATCGAGAACAATTACCTGTTGGATGTGAATATTCCCCGCTTCGGCAGCGGTGAGGGCAAGGCCTCGCTCAGCGAGAGCATCCGCGGCAAGGATATCTTTATCCTGACGGACGTGTGCAATCACAGCATCACCTACAGCATGAACGGATTTATCAATCATATGTCCCCTGACGACCACTATCAGGACTTGAAGCGGGTCATCGCCTCCTGCAACGGCAAGGCCGCCCGCATCAATGTCATTATGCCCTTTCTCTACGAGAGCAGGCAGCACAACCGAAACGGACGGGAGTCCCTGGACTGCGCCTTCTCCCTGGCGGAACTGAACAACATGGGAATCAGCAATTTCATCACCTTTGACGCCCATGATCCCAGGGTCCAGAATGCCGCCCCCTTAAGCGGCTTCGACAATTTTATGACCCCCTATCAGTTTATCAAGGCCCTCTTAAATTCGGAGGACGATCTTTTGGTGGACAAGGATCACCTGATCGTAATCAGCCCCGACGAGGGGGCGTTGGACCGCGCCATCTACTTTGCCAGCGTGCTGGGAGTGGATACGGGTATGTTCTACAAGAGAAGGGATTACTCACAGATTGTCCAGGGGAAGAATCCTATCGTAGCCCACGAGTTTCTGGGAGACAACGTGGACGGCAAGGATATCCTCATTATCGACGATATGATCTCCTCCGGCGGCAGTATGCTGGACACGGCGAGACAGCTTAAGATGAGAAACGCAAGGCGTGTTTTCATCTGCTGTACCTTCGGTCTGTTCACGGACGGCCTGGCGGCTTTCGACGAGGCCTACGAGAACGGTGATTTTGACAAGGTGGTCACCACCAATCTCACCTATCTGCCCCCGGAGCTCTATTACAGGCCCTACTTTATCGAGGCGGACATGAGCAAGTTCATCGCGTCCCTGATCGACTTTATGAACCACGACGCCTCCCTGGCCAACACCATGGCCACCACGGAAAAGATCCACGACATTGTGAACGCCTACAATAAACGCCTGGATATGAGCCTCACCTATGATTGATCTCCCATTTCCCGGGTGTATTCCGGAAACGTCAGCACCACCTTGAACAGATCTCCGTCCAACTGAATCTCAAAACTTCCGTCCTGGGCCTGGGTCAGGCTCTTTGCGATAAACAGACCCAGGCCGCTTCCCTCCGTGGTTCTGGAGCTGTCCCCCCGGATAAATCGCTCCGTCAACTCGTCTCCCCGCATATTCATCTGACGCTCCGATATATTTTTGAAGGTTGCCGTAATCCATCCCTCCGCCACAGTCATCTCCAGGTACACTCTGGTATTTTCCAGGGCATATTTACAGATATTGAAGAACAGATTTTCCACAATGCGCCACATTCTGCGACTGTCCGCATAAATCCAGGCCGGGACATTGTCATCCTCAAACACCACCTGCAGGCCTCTCTCCTCCAGCCGCTCGGAAAACTCCCCTATGGACTGGTTCAAAAGCTCCGTGAGATTCAGCCGCTCTCTGTTCAGCACGATATTTCCGGAGGATATTTTGGAAGCCTCCACCAGATCGTCGGTGAGCTGCTTCAGCCTCTGGGCCTTGTTATCCAGAACAGCGATATAGCTTCTGGCCGGCTCTTCCTGTATATTCAACCGCCCCAGAAGATCCACATAGTTCACAATGGAGGTCAGGGGAGTCTTGATATCGTGGGAAACATTGGTAATCAGGTCGGATTTCATCTGCTCGTCCTTCATGCTGGTGCTCACGGCCTTCCGGATACCCTCCCCGATATTGTTCACGGCATCCGCCATCTCCCTGTTTACGCCGCTTAAGGTGTCCAAATCCACCTTGTAATCCACCTCTCCGTTTCGAATCCTGTTGATACCCTCCACGATATCCTTCTGTCCCGCCCCATGCCGGAACAGCACCACACCCACGATGCCGTCAAAGGCCACCACCACGAGAATGATCAGCGCCTTGACCCAGTCCTCCCTTTCCCGGGACAGCCAGCAGCAAAAAATCCCCATGAGATTGACCATCAGGAAGAGGTTGTAGGATACCAGAATGCTGAAAGCCGTATTCCTGTGGTAAAAGAAAAAGTTGACCGCCTTCTGCCCGCCCACCATCATTCTGCGAAGGAAACTCCCCTGCCACAGACTGCCGCAGCGCAGCCTGCGCACAAAGCTGAACCAAAGCGTACAGACGGCCAGGCTGGACAAAAAACCAAACAGTCCGTAGGAGCCGTACTCATACAGCCTGTCCGGCTTCATTCCCATGCTCTCCAGTCTGGCATCGTACACCACGTTGGCCACGGAAATCAAAAGCTGCAACCCCCGGATCTCAACATATACCAGGCCCGCCCCCGCGGCAATCAAAAGCTCCGTCCAGATATGATCGATCAGCCTTAAATAGCATACTCTTTCGCCTTCCTCATCGTAGGTCACCCCGGCCACGGAGGTGAGGTACATACCAAGGCTGGTCCAGATAATTGCCAAAGCCAGTATCAGCAGAACTATCTTGGTACTGTTGGGCACAATCCCCTCATACACCCCGTGGGCCTCATAAAAGGCGTCTCCCTCCACCTCGTAGGCAGTGTCCACCCCCACCCAAATATGCGCGTCCTCCGGGTAGGCGTAGGAGTATTCTCCGTTCATAAATCCATAGAGATCGCTTTCCGTCAGACCGGAATTGCCCGTGAACTCCAGCGTATCCGGATAATAGACCAAATACCTGTGAAATTCCGAGAAGTAATCCGCCAGCTCGGTGTCGGAAAAGTCCTCCACTCCCTCCACGTTGGTATAGGTGGCAAATCCGCCGCTCTTTTTGGGAATACGGACGGCGTACTTTAAATTGCTGTTTTCTCCCCTGTACAGTTCTATACCGTTTAGATACTGCTGATAATGCTCCGTCAGATTTTCTATGGTGAGACGAAGATTCTCCTGAAGCTTCATGTAATCCACCCAATTGTCCGCACAGGCTGTAAGCTGCTGCCGTCCGTCCGCAGTGTCATAGCGGCAGATCAGCATGGGAACATGCACCACCAGCAGGCCGTCGTCCTCGTGGAATGCCCCGACCTGCTTTGTGGTGATCTGCTGCATAATATAGGTGTACACTAAATCCTCCAGCTCGTCCTCCGACATGGTCTCGTACTTGGCTGCCAACGCCTCCTGCTCCTTGACCACGGCGTTCTCCCTGTCGGTCCCGGTTACAGTTTCTTCTTGGCCCCATTCTCCCAAGGATGCGGATTCCTCATTGTCAAACCCCAGAAAATACAGATCTCCTCTTTCATTCAGGCCGAAGTTTTCTATTCCCGTGACCTTTCCGAAATAATTGACAAAGTCCGAGATACTGAAGGAACGGCTGTTATATTCCAATCCCCCCTTCCCCCAGTTGATCAGATTGTCCAGCTCATAATACGCCGTCACCGGACAGTCGTTTTTCTCATCCAGTTTCGCCGCATACCGGGTCACATTGATCTTCTTGGTGGAGTTGAAATCCCCCGAGGACTCCATCTCCCCGCGAAACACCGCCAGTTTGGTGATATCGGACACCGCCGTGTACAAAATATCATGGAAAATCTGGGTGTCCTCAAAAACAGATTCCGTGTTCAGGGGATCAAAGGTATATGTGGTGGAGGCCTCGTTCATTGAGCTGACGCGGATATGGGAATTGAACAGAATCGCCGCCACCGCCAGCGAAAGCCCCCCCGCCACCACATGGTTTAAGAGCGCCAGCCAGAAATGCTTTAAGGATGTCTTTCTCATACGTTTTCTCCGTCAATCTTGTAGCCCACTCCCCACACTACCTTCAGATATCTGGGCTCTTTTGGATTGATTTCTATTTTCTCGCGGATGTGGCGGATATGCACCGCAACCGTATTGTCGGCCCCAATGGCATCCTCGTTCCAAATGCTCTCGTAAATCTGATTGATGGAAAACACCTTCCCTCTGTTTTTCATTAAGAGAAGGAGAATATTATATTCTATAGGCGTCATTTTTACCGGCTCGTCATCCACCGTCACCTGCTTGGTGTCGTCGTTCAGCACCAGTCCTCCCACCTGATAGACAGCCTTGTTCTCCTGGTTCAGACTGCCCAGGGAGGTGTATCTTCGCAGATTGGATTTCACCCGGGCCGCCAGCTCCAGCGGATTAAAGGGCTTGGTAATATAATCGTCCGCCCCTATATTCAGACCCAGGATTTTGTCCGTATCCTCCGATTTGGCGGACAGGATGATGATGGGGATGCTGCTCTGCTCCCGAATCTTCAAGGTGGCCCTGATACCGTCCAGCCGAGGCATCATCACATCCATGATCAGAAGATGAATTTCCTCCCTCTGCAGAAGCTCCAATGCCTGCTCGCCGTCGTAAGCCTTGAAAATGCGATACCCGTCCTGACTTAAATAGATCTCGATGGCATCCACGATCTCCCTGTCGTCATCACAGACCAGAATATTTGCCATTGTCCGTCTCCTCCTTACTTTTTAACGCTCCCGATTATGAATGATCGTCCCCGGCCCCGCCCTTAAGCATCAGAAAGGCGCCCAGATTCCCCCTCTGCCCGCGGCTGGCCCTGTGGGAAAACAGATACCTGGGATTGTGGCAGGTGCAGATGTCCGTCGCCGCTATCTGCGAAAGGGGAATTCCGGCTGCCCGCAAAACCAGAAGATTTGCTCTCCACAGATCCAATTGATATTTTTCCGGCTCATCCGAGGGCTCCACCAGCCTGCGGCGCGCGCCGCTGACTCCTCCCCTGTAACCGTCCTCGTCAAGCTCCCGCTCAAACTCCTCCATTCCTCCAAAGGCAGCCTCAAACCGCTCCGCCACATCTGAGCTTACCTGATAGCAGTCCTGGCAGATGGAGGGCCCCACCGCCGCGAAAAGATCCTCGGGACGGCTGCCGAACTCTCTGCCCATGGCCTCCGCCATGCGCTGTCCCATTTTGTCCGCCGTGCCCCGCCAGC
Organism: uncultured Lachnospiraceae bacterium; assembly: GCA_949948715.1. Lineage (GTDB taxonomy): Bacteria > Bacillota > Clostridia > Lachnospirales > Lachnospiraceae > Acetatifactor. The sequence goes on from CATLGW010000022.1 coordinate 12,691, forward strand.
CGGAGTGCGCCAGGCCGATAACCCGTCTCCTCACATCCACAAAGTAGAGGGGAACACAGTCCGCAAAGGAGGTGACCAGCACAAGCCCCGGGCAGTCCGTTATCAGTCCGTCCACATTCTCATATCCGGAGGGTCTCACAATCCCGCTTCCGGCATCCTCCTTTGAGACCCTCCGGATATTTGTGGTGTGAGTCTGCCGGGACAGCACCATGTGCTCCGGCGACGTGCCCAGCACAAGACCTGCCCTGCGGTAATTCTCCAGCACACATTCCCTGTCGTCCCCCCGGTTAAAGCTCAGGTTCAGGCTCTCAAAAATACCCCGGCTTACGCCTCCTGTCCTGGTGGAAAACAAATGCTTTACTATTCCTGTCCTTTCCAAAAGGGGGAAGGTGAGATATTCCAGCTCCTGCTCCCTTTCCCCAAGCCCATACCTCTGTATGCTCATGGGCTCTCCCAGACTTCTCCGGGCCCGTCTGATCTGACACATAAATTTTCCTCTCTGACACGAAAAATAAAATATCAACGATATATATGGGGAAAGGCGTTTTGCACCCACTGTATGTCCGTGCCCTGTATGGCCACCACATCATAACGAAGCCACAGCTTTGTCCCCAGGCCGTGAAGACACCGATAGGTGTCCGCCGCACGGCAGATACGCCGCTGCTTTTCGGACCCCACAGCCTCCAGAGCGAAACCCTTACCGGAGCCGCTTCTGTACTTTACCTCCACAAACACCAGATATTTCCCATGCCGTCCGATCAGGTCGATCTCGCCCTGGGGACTGCGGAAATTCCGCTCCAGGATTCGAACGCCCCGCTCCGACAGATATTCCTCCGCCAGCCTCTCCCCGCAGGCGCCCATCCTACGTCTGTCCATGCGTTTTGCCCTCACTTTATCTTGGCCTTCAGCTTATCCATGGAATCCACAAATATCAATATCTCCGCCACCACCTCGTACAGCTCCGGCGGAATCATCTCCCCGATCTGAAGTCTCGAGAGGGTGTCCGCCAGCTTGTCATCCCTGTGGACGGGCACATCGCTCTCCCTGGCCTTCTCTATAATCTTCTCCGCCAGCACTCCCCGTCCGCTGGCAATCACCTTGGGGGCGTCCTCCGAGGGATTATACTCCAGCGCGATGGCCTGCTTCACCTTTTTATCCTTTTCCTGCGCCATTTCCGCTCCCTTCTGTCAGGCTCTCACATCAAAGGCGTATTGAGACAGCGTCGTATGCCCTGCCTGACCCAGCAATGTGCGTACGCCGCCTTCCTCCTTCTCCTCTCCCGCGGCGGTCTCTCTCACCTGGGCGCTGCATTTACAGTCATATCCTCTCTTACGCAGGCGCTCCGTGAGCAGATCCATATGTTCGGACAGAAAGTCCAGCATTGCGTCATCCTGCACATAAAAGCTGGTGCTCACCTTCTCGTTCTGCAGCGCCACATAGACATCCACCGTTCCCAAATGCTCCATATCCAGATGCAGCAACGCGCTCACCTTTCCGTCTGCAGACGCCAGACTTCGCTTATTGGTGTAGACATAGAGATCTCCGTGGGCATTTCCCTGCTGCAGCTTCAGGGGAAGCTGCACATAGGCGTACATTTGATTCAGTTGATGTAAGAAATCCACATTCTGTGACAGATTGGTGGTGGCCTGAAAAGCACGGGAAGCAGTCTGACCCGCATTTTCAAGGGCCTGGGATATGCCCTTCAAATGCCTCTCCATGCGCTGGTACAGCTCCTCCACCTTCTTTGCCTCCTCCACCTCCCCCGGCGTGATGGTGAGAAGCCTCTCCATCCCCTCCCTCAGAGCGCCCCTGAGCCTTCCGTTTCCCAGAAGCTCCCGCAAGAGACCGGTGTTGTGCTCCGCAATACCCCGCTGCAAAAGCTGCCCCGCAAAGCGAAGCAGACTTTCCGGAGTAGTCTTTCCGGCAAATTCAGGGCCTCCGTATTTGAGAGATATTTCGTTCAGCTCTCTTGCCAGACGCTGTTCCCCCCGGTCTGCCCTCCGGGACTGTGCCCCGTCTTCTCCCTCTTGCGGTTTCACACCCAAATCCGCTTCCCCTGCCCGGGAAGTCTCCTCCCCGCTTTTTTGCGGCTCTCCCATCTCAGCCATCAGACGCCCGGGCAGCCTCTCCTCCTTGGCGGACACAAGAGTGCCGTCCCGGAGAGTCTCCCCGGATTCCTCCTCCGATATTCCCGGGGCAGCGCTGCCCTGGGCTCCCTCCCGGATCGAGCTTTCCCCCGGCCAAGCTTCCGGGGTCTGCCCCGGTGGGGCTTCCCCCTCCGGGCCCGCAGCCTCCCCGGGAATCCCGCCGCCTGCCAAACTTTCCGGGAAACCCCTTGCCAAAAGCTCCAGTTCCTCCCCTGTAAGGTTAAGAAGCTCCCCGTAGAGGGCCGCCGCCCCCTCCACATTTCCCGAAGCCACCATATTGCGTAGGGTTTCCGGCAGAGCTTCCATCACATCGTTTAATCCCGTCACAAGCTGATATGTGAGATTCTTGTAGGACGCGATCTGAGCCACGTTCTCCTCCGTCACCGGCAGTCCCAGTCTGTGGAGATCCACAAGATCGGAAATATCCGCCCCGGGATGACTGTTTAGTTCCCGGTACATTTGCTGCAGGGAATTTTTGTCGATGGGAAGTCCCGCCTCCATCAGCTTTCTGGTCATTTCCACCGTGGTCTCATTGATAGGCAGGGAGGCCATATCCAGCGCCTTTAAGGTGTTGGCGTCCGTTGCCATATTGGCAAAGAGAGGGCTTAAGGTCAGCGCCTGACCGTTGCCCCGCACCTCGAAGGTCATGTTCCTGCCCACTTCCAGATTCATATTCTGATCCAGCCTCGCAGTCAGCACCACATCCTCGGACAGCTTCACCTGCACCTCGCTGCCGTTTCGGGAGATCAGCTCTCCCTGAAGGGTCTGCCCCGGCGCAAGCGCCCTGATCTGATGGTTGGCAAGGGAGCCTTTTACCGCCCCTGCCGGTTTCCCGCTGCCCCGCCCCGTTACCTGCCTGTCTCCCTTAAAAATATTGGTCAGTTTCATAAATCCCTACTCTGCCTCCACAAAGTTCTTGATAAAGCTCCTCCTGTGAATCGGCGTGGGGCCGTATTCCTTCAGCGCCGCAATATGCGCAGCGCTCCCGTAGCCCTTATTTGCGGCAAATCCGTATTCCGGGTACTCCCTGTCATACTCTGTCATCATTCGATCCCTGGTCACCTTGGCGAATATACTGGCGGCTCCGATGGAGATACTTTTGGCATCCCCCTTGATGATAGGCACCTGCGGGATCTCCACCCCGGGGATGGTGACGGCGTCGTTCAGCAGAATATCCGGCTGAGGCGTCAGTTTTCCGATAGCCTCCCTCATAGCCTCATAGGTTGCCTGCAGAATATTGATCTCATCGATCCGCTCCGCAGTCGCGCTTCCCACGGCGCACGCCACCGCCTCCCTCTCTATCACACGATATAGCTCCTCTCTCTTTTTTTCGGAGAGTTTCTTGGAATCATTTATATATAGAATTTCACATCCTCTGGGCAAAATGACCGCTCCGGCCACCACAGGGCCTGCCAGGGGACCTCGGCCCACCTCGTCCACGCCGCAGATAAAGGCTAGCTCCTCATACCTTCTCTCGTATTCTCTGAGTTTCCCTATGCGCTCTCGCTCCCGCTCCAGGGCCGCCAGCCTCTTTTTCGCCGTCTCCGCCAGCTTTCTCACGCTCTCCCTCTCGTCCTGTCCGCAGATTCTTATGAATTCAGGCAGCTCATCTTCACAAGCTGCCTGTAACTGTTCCCTCAACTCTTTTGCACTCTTTTTCATAGGGTTCTCCCTCACTGATGCTTCAAAATGCCGAATTCACTCAGGGGCCAAATCCGCACCCATGCCCTGCCTATGATCTCGTCACGCTTTATGTTTCCCACAATCTCCTTCCGGCTGTCAGTGCTGTTGTTTCGGTTGTCTCCCAGCACAAAATATTCGTCCTCTCCCAGCACGATATCCTGGGACGCGATGCCTATGGTTTCCGGACTGATAATCTCCCTGCCGTAGGATTCCTCAAGGACCTCGCCGTTTATGTAAATATTTCCCTTCTCGTCGATCCGCACCGTCTCCCCGGGAAGTCCGATAATACGCTTGATAAAATAGGTTCCCTCCGTGTACTGGAAGGGAAATACTATGATATCAAAGCGCTCCGGGTCCCGAAAACGATAGGATATCTTATCCACAATCAGATTATCTCCGTTGGAAAGCGTGGTCTCCATGGATTCGCCGTCCACCTCCGTCCGCTGTCCCACAAAGTGGATCACCAGATATGTGATGCAGAGCACACACAACAGATACAGCCCCGTATTCAGCAATTCCTTCATAATCTTGTTCATAAGCCAAAATCCTGTCCTTTTTTGTATTTCTCATGGCCGCTCCAGGGTAATGCGCCCCAGCCGCCCGCTTCTGAAGTCGTCCAGAAGAATCCCTGCCGCCTTCTCCAGATTCAGATTTTCTCCCTTTAGATAACACTTGCGGCTCTCCGCTATTTGGGCCAGAAGCTCCGCCTGGCCGCCTGAAGCCTCTATCTGGTAGCGCCGGGGAACCACACCGGGATACAGCCTCGAAAGTCTCCCCAAAAGATCACAGGCCAGTTCCTCCATAACAATGATCTCATCGTTCATGGAACCGATAAAGGCCAGATGCATCCCCACCTCCTGATTTTCAAAGCGGGGCCACAAAATGCCCGGGGTGTCCAAAAGCTCAAGATTTTTCTGCAGTCTGATCCACTGCTTTCCCCTGGTGACGCCGGGCTTATTGCCGGTCTTTGTGCAGGCTTTTCCGGCAAAGGAATTGATAAAGGTGGATTTTCCCACATTGGGGATTCCCACCACCATGGCCCGCACCGGACGATTTACAATCCCGCGCTTTCTGTCCCGCTCAAGCTTCTCCCGGCAAGCCTCCTGAACCTTTCCCTGCACCTGCTTTACGCCTGCTCCCGACTTGGAGTTCACCTCCAGGACATAGGCTCCCTGCGCTTCAAAGTGATCAAGCCATTCTTTATTACAGGACTCGTCCGCCAGATCGGATTTATTCAAAAGAATAATTCTGGACTTGTTTCTTCCCAGCTCGTCGATATCCGGATTGCGGCTGCTGAAGGGGATTCTGGCATCCACCAGCTCGATGATCACATCTATCAGCTTGATGTTCTCCTGCATCATACGCTTCGCCTTTGTCATATGACCGGGATACCATTGATAATTCATAGCTCTACCTCATTTCACGAATCCGATTCCGCCCTCGTCTCCCTTTAAATGGAACCACACCCTGCCGATAATGTCGCCCTCCTTCACCGGCCCGATATTGGCGGAACGGCTGTCCTCGCTGTTGTTGACATTGTCCCCCAGGCAAAAATACTCGCCGCTCTCCAGAGTAAACTCATTTTCCGCGATGCCCGGGTCCAGAATTTTCTCCGTGACCCACTGGCTCTCCTCGCCGTTGACATAGAGCACGCCGCCCGATATCTGAACGCTGTCCCCCGGCGCCGCCAGCACACGCTTCACATAGTAGTGGGCATTCTCGTTGCCGTTGGGCAAAAAAATCACCACATCTCCCACCTTCGGTGAGGAAAAGGTGTAAAAGAGACGATTGATAAAGATCTGCTGACCGTTATACAGTGTGGGCGTCATGGACACCCCTACCACCTGGGTCGTCATGCCGAAAAATATGGCCGCCACCGCCGCCAGAAATATGGCGACACAAATCCCGAAAAGAGTGCCAAACACCTCCCGCACGGCCGAAGCGCTGATCTTTTTCTTTCTCTTGTAAAAACTCAGTCCGTTGTTTCGCGCCATAATTCACCATATATTATTATTTCGTGACAGTTTCTCAGAGTGGAAAAGGGCAGTTGCCCAAAGCAAATGCCCTTTTGTGTGCTTTTGTTACTTTACTTCCTTAACCTTCGCGCGCTTGCCCACACGGCCCCTTAAGTAGTTCAGCTTCGCGCGTCTGACCTTACCTCTTCTGACAATCTCGATCTTCTCCACATTGGGAGAGTGTACGGGCCAGGTCTTCTCAACGCCCACGCCGTTTGATATTTTACGCACGGTGAAGGTCTCTCTGCTGCTTCCGCCCTGTCTCTTTAACACGACGCCCTCAAACACCTGAATTCTCTCACGGTTTCCCTCTTTGATTTTGCCGTATACCTTCACGGTATCGCCAACCGAAAATTCGTCAACCTTCTCCTTTAACTGTTCCGCTTCAATCTCTCTGATAATTTCACTCATGACAGAGCCTCCTCCATAAAATTGGATGTTCTTAATACTTTATCGTAACAGAGGACCATCTCGTTTTTGCAACATGAAAAGTTTAACACACTCCTTGGGGAAATGCAAGTGTTTTTTCATTTCCCGCAGCTTTCCGGGTCCCTGCCCAGCCACCAGACCGTCCTGTCGGCTCTGTACAGTCCCAGTTTCTCCTGGAGACGCAGGGAGTCCTCGTTTCCCACCGCCACATGGGCATAGGGAATATGACCGGCCTCCAGCTCCCGGTTAATAACGTACGCCTCCAGAGCAGCCCCGATTCCCCGCCCCCTGAATTCCTCGTCCACATACAGCATCCCCATGCTGCCGTCCTCGTGGATTCCGGCAAATCCCACCTGCCGGCCCTCCGCAAAGGCCCCGTACATGGCCCCCGCCCGAATGCGCTCCTTTGCATATCGAGGCTGCAGCAGCCGATATCGCTCCTGGACATAGGCAATATCAGCCTCCCCAAGCTCTCTGATATCCCCATATCTCACAGGAAGAGCCTCCCTGCGGGTAAAACAGAGCTGATGACACTCATGGAATACGAAAAACCCCAGGTGGGCACACAACATTTCTGCCACAAAGCGCTGGCCTGTGAGGACCAGCTCACAGGATTGCGGAATCAGGGAAAGCATGGCCTGGGCATCTTCCCGTTCACCTGCCTCTATCAGGCAGAAGTCACACCCGGGATTGCAAACAAGCAGGCTGTCCCCCCGCTCATACAGGATTTCGCCGTCCCCTCTGGCCAAGGTCTCCATCAGGTGGATATTGTTCCTCTTTTTCCGGGCAAGTCTCCTGATGGCCTCCTCCTTCTGCAGGTATCTTTGATACAGATCGGGCCTGATACGCTCGGTCCGCTCCCTGGCCTGGTTAAGCCGCCACTCCTCAATCCTCTTTCGGTTCCCGGACAGCAGCACCGGGGGAACCCTTCTCCCCCGCCACTCCTCCGGCCTGGTATACTGGGGATATTCCAGGAGATCATTGTGAAAGGATTCCCTGTGGGCGGAGGTTTGGTTGCCCAACACCCCCGGCAACAGTCTGGCTATGGCGTCCACCATAACCATCGCGGGCAGCTCCCCCCCTGTGAGCACATAGTCCCCGACGGATACATAGTCCGTCACCACCTCCTCCAAAACCCGCTCGTCAATCCCCTCATAATGACCGCAGAGAAAAATCAACTCCCGCTCTCTGGCGAGCTCCTGCGCAAGCCTCTGGTTAAACGGCTTTCCCTGGGGAGTCACATAAATCGTGCGCAGAGTCTTTCCCCCCGCCACCGCCCTGTGAGCGTCAAAAACCGGCTGAGCCTGCAGCAGCATACCAGCGCCGCCCCCGTAAGTGTAATCGTCCACACTGCCATGTCTGTCCGACGTGTAGTCCCTGATATTAACCGCATTTACCTCGATCAGCTTTCTCTCTATGGCCCTTCCGATTACGCTGGCGCCAAGGCCCGCCGGCACCATTTCCGGAAATAGCGTCAAAATATGAAATTTCATTTTAATCCAACAATCCTTCCAAAATATGCACCCGAATAAAGCCCTCCTCCAGATCAATTTTCAGGATGCACTGCTTGATGGCGGGCAGCAAGATATCCTCGTCGTTGGGCATTCTCACCACATACACATCGTTGGCGCCGGTCAGTATCACATCCTGGACCACTCCAAGATAAGCTCCGTCCTCGTCTATCACCTTAAGGCCGATCAAATCCGCTATGAAATACTCGTCCTCATTCAGGCGCACGGCATTTCTTCTGGTGACATAGAGCTCCGCCCTCCGGTACAGCTCCGCATCCTCCATGCTGTCCACCCCTTTGAGCTTCAGAAACACAAATTGCTTGAAAAGCTTTACGCCCTCGATCTCCATGACCTTGCGCTCCGTACCCGTCTCCACGATCACTTCCTTCAGCTTTCTGAAGCGCTTCGGCTCGTCCGTGGTAGGAAACACCTTAACTTCCCCCCTCACACCGTGAGGCGCGGTGATCACTCCTACTTTTAAAACATCTTCCATGCGGAAACTCCCATCTCTTCTGCCGTTTACTTTTACATACTACAAAGTCCCGGGGAATAAACTGCCCTGGGACTTGACGCGGTACTGAAGCAGCCCGCAGGCGCTCCGCTCACCGTTTGTAATACTTGTCACACGATCTCCACATCCACCCTGGCATTGTCCTTGGATGCCGCGGCCTTCACCACAGAGCGGATCGCCTTGGCAATCCTCCCCTGCTTTCCGATGACCTTGCCCATGTCGGTCGACGCCACATGAAGCTCGAGAACCACGCTCTTGCCGTCCTCCTTCTCCGTCACCAGAACCTCCTCCGGACTGTCCACCAGAGCTCTTGCGATGATTTCCACCAATTCCTTCATAATCTACCTCCAAAGATAAGATTATTATTTCTCAATGCCGGCCAGCTTGAACAGCTTTCCTACCACCTCGGTGGGCTGAGCTCCGTTGGAGAGCCACTTCTTTGCCAGCTCCTCGTTGATCTTGAAGGTGCTGGGATCTGTGCTGGGATCGTAGGTGCCGATCTCCTCAATGAACCTTCCGTCTCTGGGAGAACGGGAATCCGCCACGATAATCCTGTAAAAAGGCGCTTTCTTCTGTCCCATTCTTCTCAATCTGATCTTTACTGCCATCTCTTTTTCCTCCATAAATGAATTTAATATATGCTAAAAGGGAAATTTTCCGCCGCCCATGCCCGGAAATCCTCCGAACATACCGCGGCCCCTCTTGCCGCCGCCAAACTGCTTCATCATCTTCTGACTCTGCTCAAACTGCTTGATAAAGCGGTTCACCACCGCCACATCCACCCCCGCTCCCCCGGCGATGCGATGCTTTCTTCTGGGGTTTAAAAGCTTGGGGTTGCGCCGCTCCTCAGGCGTCATGGACAGCACGATGGCCTCCATGCGTCTAAGCTGCTTCTCGTCGATCATGGACTCCAGCTCCCCCGCCTTTACCCCTATGCCCGGAAGCATGCCGAGAATGCTGGACAAACCGCCCATATTGCGCATCTGCTTCATGCTCTCCAGATAATCCTCGAAGTCGAATTTCCCCTTCTTCATGCGGCCCGCCATCTCGCGGCCCTTCTCCTCGTCGATGTCGATGCTCTGCTGCGCTTTGTCGATCAGGGAGAGCACATCCCCCATCCCCAGGATCCGGCTCGCCATACGGTCGGGATAAAACTGTTCCAGATCGGAGAGCTTCTCGCCCATGCTGACAAAGAGGATGGGCTTTCCCGTCACCGCCTTGATAGAAAGCGCAGCCCCGCCCCTGGTGTCTCCGTCCATCTTGGACAGAACCACTCCGTCCACGCCTACCTTCTCGTCAAACTCCTTCGCCACATTCACCGCGTCCTGGCCGGTCATGGCATCCACCACCAAAAGCGTCTGATGTACGTTTACCGTCTCCTTGACGGTCTGCAGCTCCCTCATCATGTCCTCGTCCACGTGAAGACGGCCTGCCGTATCCAGGATCAGCACATGAAATCCGCCCTTCTCGGCGTAATCACAGGCTTCCCTGGCAATCACCTCCGGCGCATGGTCCGTGCCCATGGAAAAGACCTCCACATTTTGCTTTTGCCCGTTTATTTTTAGCTGCTCCACCGCGGCAGGCCTGTAAATATCACAGGCAGCCAGCAGGACCTTCTTGCCCTTAAGCTTCAGTTTCCCGGCAATCTTGGCGGTGGCGGTGGTCTTACCCGCGCCCTGCAGTCCCGCCATCATAATGACGGTGAGTGACTTCCCCGGCTGCAGCGCAAGTTCTGTGGTCTCGCTGCCCATAAGGGCGATCATTTCCTCGTTGACGATTTTGATCACCATCTGACCCGGATTCAAACCGTTCATCACATCCTGGCCGATAGCCCGCTCCTCCACCGACTTGACAAACTGCTTGACCACCTTGAAATTGACGTCCGCCTCCAAAAGCGCCATCTTGACTTCCTTCAGGGCCGAGCGCACATCCTCCTCCGTCAGCCGCCCCTTGCCCCGCAGGTTCTTAAACACATTCTGTAATTTGTCGGTCAAGCTCTCAAACGCCATCGCACACTCCTCTACCAGATATGGAATCAAATTTTGGGTTCTCTACCATTCCTCTAACAGCTCCGCGGCCAGTCTGCGGATCAGCTCCATTCGGTCCTTCTCGCAGCCGCCCGCATCCTTTGTCAGCTCCACGATCCTGCCGATCTTCTCCTTGGCATCGGAAAAACGCTTTACCAGATGCAGCTTTTCCTCATATTCCAAAAGCCCCCTGTCGCAGCGCTTCACCAGGTCGTGCACACCCTGCCTGCTGATTCCGTGCTCCTGGGCGATCTCTCCCAGGGACATATCCTCAAAAACCACGCTCTCAAAAATATTCTGCTGATGGGGAGTCAGAAGCTCCCCATAAAAATCGTATAAAAGCGCCCGCTCAAAAATTCTGTCCATGGCCTGTCTCCGCAAAAGTGCGATTCATGTGCACCTCGTGTATCATACAATAAAAGGTCCGGGGTGTCAAGCATTTTTTCTTTACACAGAAAGAGACAGGATTGTTTGCCGGGAAAACAATGGACGAATTATCAGGACGCGTCCTATTCCCGCCTCCACTGCGCCAGATACAGCTCGTGCAGGGCTCTGGTCGCCGCCACATAGAGCAGTTTCGCGCTGCCCTGTGTCAGAAGGGCCTGCTCCACATTAGGGTTTAACAGAATCACCACGTCGAACTCCAGACCCTTTACCATCCGCACCGGGAGCACCTGCACCCCCTGGTCATCAATCCACTTGGAGGCCCAGTCCGCCTCCCTCTCCTCCCCGCATACCACAGCCATGCTGCGGTATCCCTTCTCCTTTGACCGCAGTATGATGCGGGAGATTTCCCCGTACAGTTCCTCCTCGCTGTCAAAGTCAAGCTCCTGCACGGGGAGGCCGTGGCGGATGACGGGGTCGATTTTGTATTTTCCAAAGGATGCCTTCTCCAAAATCCTTCCGGCGTACTCCGAGATCTCTATGGTATTGCGGTAGCTCTTGGACAAAAGCCGGAAGCAATCCTTCCCCCCGCCGAACATCCATTTGCGCAGCTCTCCCCAATCGTTCATTCCCGTCTCGAAATTGATATTCTGGGACACATCACCCATCACTGTAAAATAGCACTTGGGCAGCGTTTTTTTCAGGGCGTAATAGAGCGTTACGCCGAAGTCCTGGGCCTCGTCGATAAAGATCTGCCCGAACTCCTCGTCCTCCTTCTTCCTGGTAATGCGGTACTGCACCATGAGAAGGGCCGCCAGGTCGTACACATCATATCGCCCTGCCCCGTGGTTCCCCCTGTGCTCCTCCAAATTTATGCTGCCCGGATATCTTTTGGCGTATTCCTCCAGGAAATCGCCATAAATCTGATAGACAGACGCCTTGGGCATCTTCTTTCGGTAATAATCCCTGTACTGTGCCAGCTTCTCCCGCTCCTTCTCCCTGTCCACACTCAAGAACTTGATGCGGGTATGCTTTCTCTCCTCAAACAACGCCAGAATCTTCACCGCGGAAAGCTCAGGGTTTTCCTCCAAAATCCGCCTGTTACCGCTCTCTGTCAAAATCACCCCCAGCTCCCGATCCTTTAGGGGAGAGCAGTCCGCATACTGCTCCCTGCGCTCCATGAGATAAATCTCAAGCTCCAGCATAAAGGGCATTTTGCTGCGCACCGCCGCGTCCTGGGTGGGCTCCGTGACGGTATTTTTTTTCTTCCACTCCTTTCCCAGAAGATGGACAAACATCTCGTCCATGCGCTTTTTCTTGATATCCGGCACGTCCAGCTCCGGCAGCCCGCTTGTGATATAGGAGAGCAGCAGGTCGTTTCCCCCTATGATGCAGAATTCATTGGACATAAAGCGTTCCTTGTAATTATAGAGAATATAGGAAATGCGGTGCATGGCCACGGTGGTCTTTCCGCTTCCCGCCACCCCCTGGACCAGAATGTTGGAATAGGGCGATTCTCTGATAATCTCGTTCTGCTCCTTCTGTATGGTGGCGATGATGTCCCCCAGCACCACATCCTTATTCTGAGACAGATACTGCACCAGCAGGGCGTCATTGGAAGTCACGTCGCTGTCATAGTATCCTGCCAGCTCCCCCTCCTGCACATCATAGCTTCGCTTCAGCCGCAGGTCCACCGACACAGCTTTCCCGTCCGGCAGATGATACTCCCCTTCCCCCAGCTCATTTTCATAATATACGCTGGATATGGGAGCGCGCCAGTCCACGATCACCACCTGTGTCTTATCCTTAAAAATACCGTTTTTCCCGATATAAATACGGTTCTCTTTCTCCCGCCCCTCCTCCCGGTAATCGATTCGTCCGAAAAAGGGCTGCTTCAGGGCCGCCCGGTTTCGCCTTAGCTGGCCCGCCGCCTGCTGCTCCAGACTGGCGCTGGTCATGGCCCGGTCGTACAGCTCCGGATCTCCCGAACCCATCTGTCTCATCAGCCGGACCGTCTCCCCATGCCGCCTCTCATACTCCTCCTCATAGCGGACGATATTTTCCCGGATCAACTGTCTGCAATCGTCATAATGCCGCCGTTCCCGTATTATTTCCTGCTGCTTGTCCATATTCGCCTCCCTGCCAATGCCTGTTATGATTCCCGCGCCGGTTAAAAGCCCTCGGTTTTATAATCCGTTCTGAGCAAAAGCTCCCCGTCGCAGCGTAAAGGGCTGCCGGGTCGCTGTGGGTGTTACGCGGGTCAGTCGTAATGTTTTATCATCAGTATAGCATTGACCCTAAAAAATACTAGACTTTTATTTCAGGTTATGGTATGATGTTTTATGTAATTGTACCATAAAACAAGCCACCGCAATACGGTGACTTGTTTTTGTTATTTCGTGTATTATTCAAGACCTGGCCCCTCCGGCATTGTTTTTTACGGAGTCCCAATGGCTCACAACTTCTCGCTGAAAATGTTCTTATAACCCTCCCCGTAAATCTCCGTGGCCCCGGTAACTATGAGAAAGGCCTGGGGATCCTCCTGCCTGACGATCTCCTCCGCCTTGGGCGAAAGCCTTTTGTGCAGCACGCACAGGATCACCCGCTTTTTCCTGCCGCTGTAGGCTCCCTCCCCCGAAATAAAGGTCACTCCGATATCCAGCTCCTCCAAAAGCCTCTCCGCGATCCGCTCCCCCCTGTCGCTGATGACATAAAAAAGCTTCGCCCCGTCCCGGCCGTAGAGTACAATATCCAGCAAAAAGGAGGTGGAAAACACCACAAGCCCCGCATAGAGCGCCCGGTCCACATCCCGAAACACCAGGACGGACAGACCGACCACCGCCGCGTCCAGAAGCAGAAAAAGGAAACCGGTCTTTAAATGAGGAAATTTCAGCCGCAAAAGCTTGATAATGATGTCCATTCCCCCGGTGGTGCCGCCGGCCTTAAAGGTCCACCCCAGGGCCAGCGCGGCAAGCCCGCTGCCGGACAGCGCAGCCAGAAAGGGATCCTCGGTCACAGCCCCTCCGGCCAAGAGCAGATTGGTAAAAAAAGACATCATCACCGTGCTGTAGACGGTGGACAGTATAAAACGCAGACCGAACTTCCAGGCCCCCACCGCCAGGATAGGGATGTTTATCAAAAGAATCCAGGTGCCCGTGGGCAGTCCCGTCGTCCGGTTTAATAGGATGGAAATTCCGCTGACTCCCCCGGGCGCCAGGGAATTGGGATCCAGAAAAAGTGCGATAGCCGCCGCGTAGAGGAAAGCCGCCAGGGTGAACACCAGATAGCTTCTGATTATTTTCCCGCCACAGCCTTTCCTCTCCCTCTGAGGTTTTCCATTTTTGTTCATGGACTTCTCCATATTGCCGTCCCGCCTTTTAAAAGCACACACATTTCTTTTCAGTCTGCTGACGCAGAATACACACGTCAAATTTGCAAACATATCATCTTATTTCATCTGACATACAGTTTTCCCCATAAAACACAGTCTATACTTCCTCTTATTCTCGCTCGTTCAGGGATACGGCAGCCCTATCGCTTCCGCAGCCTGTCAGAAAAAGCATCGTTCCATCTCTTTTCACGGAATCCTCCAAACAAGACACTATCATATTTCCGTCCCTCCGGGTTACATTTTGCCCACAAAAAACGGAACTGCCCCGAAACGATTCATCCAAGATACGTTCAGGCAATTCCGCTGTGATTCAGGCGCAGGAACCGTCATTTTACAATTCTAAGGCACTGCACGAATTCCTACTCTTCCGTTTTGTTTAAAAGCATTGATATATACTTGCGGTATCCGTCGGAAAGCTTTTCCATGTCGCTGCTTTTTCCAGAAATCCAAATCGAGAAAAATCAAATACCGCGAAGGATTCTTTTTGACAAAGGATATGATCTCGTTACTGTCTAAGGCCAGACCGACTACCTTCACGTCCCATTTCCGGGACGCGGTCAATTCGTCGATTTTTTCCGCCCCCAGCCGCAAAATAAAGGGGGCGTCGTCGCACAATATTAGTTTCAACATACCATACATATCCCCCGAAAGCGTGGCTGTCTGGTCCGCCGTCTCTAAATGTTGGTCCGCACCAGCTTAGGCTTGTAGCCTTCCTTTTCCAGGGCGGCAATAATCTTTCCCTTATGCTCCGTGCCGAAGGCCTCCAGGGTGATACGAAGCTCCACCGCCGCATTTCTGTTGATGGAGACAAACTGATTGTGCTCCAGCTTGATCACATTTCCGCTCACCTGTGCAATAACCGAGGCCACTCTGCTTAACTCCCCCGGCTTGTCGGGAAGCAGCACGGAGACGGTGAAAATCCGGTCTCTTAAAATCAGGCCCTGCTGCACCACCGAGGACATGGTGATCATATCCATATTTCCCCCGCTTAAGACGCACACCACCTTCTTGTCCCGCACCTTCAGGTTCTTCAACGCCGCCACCGTAAGCAGGCCGGAATTCTCCACCACCATCTTGTGATTTTCCACCATGTCCAAAAACGCCACCACCAGATCCTGGTCGTCCACCGTGACAATGTCGTCCAGATTCTTCTGCAGATAGGGGAACAGAAGGCGGCCGGGTGTCTTCACGGCGGTGCCGTCCGCTATGGTGTTCACGCTGGGGAGAGTGGTCACCTCCCCTTTTTCCAGAGACGCCTGCATACAATTAGCCCCCGCGGGCTCCACGCCGATCACCTTAATCTTGGGATTTAAAAGCTTCGCCAGAGTGGAGATTCCCGTGGCAAGTCCTCCTCCCCCGATGGGAACCAGTATGTAGTCCACCAAAGGCAGCTCCTTCACGATCTCCATGGCGATGGTTCCCTGGCCGGTGGCCACCGTCAGATCGTCAAAGGGATGGATAAAGGTGTAACCGAACTCCTGTGCCAGCTCATAGGCTCTGGCGCAGGATTCATCATACACATCCCCGTAAAGCACCACCTCCGCGCCGTAATTCTTGGTGCGGTTCACCTTGATCAGAGGCGTCACCGTGGGCATCACTATGGTGGCCTTGGAACCGTAGCATTTTGCGGCATATGCCACCCCCTGGGCATGATTGCCCGCGGACGCGGTGATCAAGCCCCTGGCCCGCTCCTCCTCGGACAGGGTACTGATCTTATAGTAGGCCCCCCGCAGCTTATAGGCTCCCGTAAACTGCATATTCTCCGGCTTCAAATAAACCCTGCATCCCGTCCGCTCGCTGAAATAATCGCTGTACACCAGCTTGGTCTCCAGCGTGACGCGCTTCACCGCCTCGCTGGCCTCCTCAAATTTCTTAAGCGTCAACATTTCCTCTGCCATATCAATCCTCCTCTTCTTCCTTCCGTATGTCAAACAGCGCGCTCACAAACTCGTCCGAATCAAATTTCTGCAGATCGTCTATGCTCTCGCCCACACCGATATATTTCACAGGCACATTCAGCTCCGACTGTATGGCCACCGCGATGCCGCCCTTGGCGGTGCCGTCCATCTTGGTCAGCACAATACCCGTGAGCTGCGCCACGCTTCCAAACTCTCTGGCCTGCACCATGGCGTTCTGCCCTGTGGTGCCGTCCAGCACAATGAGATTTTCCCGGTGCGCATTGGGAAATTCCCTGTCCACGATGCGGTTGATCTTCTTTAATTCCTCCATCAGATTTTTCTTGTTGTGAAGTCTTCCCGCCGTGTCGATCAAAAGCACGTCCACCCCTCTGGCCCTGGCAGCGTTCACCGCGTCAAACACCACGCTGGCGGGATCCGCTCCCTCGTTTCCGCCTATCATGGGTACGTCGGCCCGTCTGGCCCACTCCGCAAGCTGATCTCCCGCCGCCGCGCGGAAGGTGTCCGCCGCCGCAATCAGTACCCTTCGTCCCTGGCTTTTAAGCTTTCCGGCCAGCTTTCCCACGGTGGTAGTCTTGCCCACGCCGTTTACGCCAATGACCATAATGACGGATTGCTCTCTCTCAAAATCGTAGGCCGCCTCGCTGACGCTCATCTGCTCCTTGATGCTGTCGATCAAAAGCTGCTTGCACTCCCCGGGCTCCTTGATGCGCTTCTCTTTCACCTGCCTGCGCAGACGCTCCACTATCTCCGCGGTAGCGTTCACGCCGATATCCCCCATGATCAGGATTTCCTCCAGCTCCTCATAAAAATCATCGTCGATGGACGAAAACCCGCTGAAAAGAGTGTCAATCCCACGCACGATATTCTCTCTTGTCTTGGTAAGTCCCTCCTTCAGCCTGGCAAAAAAACCCTTCTTCTCTCCCATGGTCACCCCGCCTTTCCCGTCATACTAATCATCCAGCTCCTTGTCGATCAAATTCACGCTCACCAGAGTGGATACTCCCTTTTCCTGCATGGTGATTCCGTAAAGCCTGTCCACCTGCTCCATAGTTCCCCTTCTATGAGTTATCACAATAAACTGTGTATTCCTTGTCAGCTTATGTAAATACTTTGCAAAGCGTCCCACATTGGAATCGTCCAGGGCCGCTTCGATCTCATCCAGCAGACAAAAAGGCGAGGGCTTCAGATTCTGGATGGCAAACAAAAGCGCAATGGCTGAAAGCGCCTTCTCTCCTCCGGAGAGCTGCATCATATTCTGCAGCTTCTTCCCCGGGGGCTGGGCGATGATACGGATTCCCGCCTCCAGGATATCCTCGTCCTCCATCAGCTCCAGCGTGCCCTTGCCTCCGCCAAACAGCTCCTTGAACACCTTGTCAAACTCCCGGTTGATCTCGGCGAATTTCTCCATAAACTGCCTGCGCATGGCAATGTCCAGCTCCTCGATGATGTTCTCCAGGGTCTTCTCGGCTTCCACCAGGTCGTCCCTCTGGGTGCTCATGAAGTTGAATCTCTCCATCAGATTCTTATAGTCCTCAATAGCGTTCACATTCACGTCTCCCAGCTTTCTGATTTGATCCTTCAGAGAGCTGATGTCCTTCTTCATGGCGGACAAATCTGTCATCTCCTCATTTCGGACAGCCGCCGCGTCGCTCAGAGTGATCTCGTATTCATCCCACATATAGTTAATCTGGCTTTCGATGTTATCCTCCAGCTTCTCCCTCTGGGCGTTCAGACGGTAGACCTCCTTGTCCAGGGAAGATATCTGTTCGGAGAGCTGCTCCCTGGTCTGGAAAAAGCCCTTCTGTCTGGCGGATATTTCCTCCTTCCGAGCCACATTTTCCTTCAGCCTCTGCTCCGATTCGCTCTGGGCCTCAAAGGAAGCCTCTATGGTCTTCTGAAGCTCCTCGATGCTCTGTCTCTTGCGCTCCGCCTCCCCGGCGTTCTCCTCGAGAGCCGTGAGAATCTCCCCAAGCTCCGACCTGCTTCTCTCAATCTCGCCGTCGATACGGTCCACATTGGCCTGCTTGAAGGTCTGGGTCTGAAGCATCTTCTCCACCTTCAAATCCCACTCGGATACCTGGGCCGCCGCCTCGGTCTCCCTGTCGCGCTTTTCCTCCAGCTCCCGCTGAAGCTTAAGGATCTGCTCCTGGGTGTCCCGCTCCAGGGCCTCGCTGTCCGCCAACTCCTGCTGTATGGACTCCTTGCCGCTTTGAACCTCCAGAATCTTCCCCTCGATCTCCTGCTGCTCGCTCTTTAGGGACTGGGCGCTCTCAATCTCCTCCTTCATGCGCTCTCTCTCCTGGTCGATATTCAAGCGGGCCGTGTTCTGCTCGATGGTTTTTCTCTGAATATCCGCCTTCAGGGCCTCCACATCCATGCGGAGCCTGTTTCTCCTGCTCTTGATATTGTCGATCTCCTGATTCCCGGCATCTATGGCTTCCTTCAGAGCCTTCACGCGCTTCTCCAGCTCCTCGATCTCACGCCTGCGGCCCAGGAGATTGCTGTTATTCTTAAATGCGCCGCCGCTGATGGCTCCTCCCGGCACCAGCAGCTCTCCCTCCAGCGTAACCATCCGGATGCTGTAGCCGTATTTTTTGGCGATCTTTACCGCATTGTCCACATGGTCCACCACCACAATGCGTCCCAACATGGATTTTGCCACATTTTCATATTTCTGTGCAATATGCGCCAGCTCGTGGGCCATCCCTATAACGCCCTTTTCCTGCAAAACCTCTTTGTTTTTGAACTCCTGGGGATTGGTGATGCTGGTCAGCGGCAGGAAGGTAGCTCTCCCAAGCCTGTTGGTCTTCAGGTAACGGATCATTTTCTTTGCGGTGTCCTCGTCCTCTGTGACAATATTCTGGATATTGCCTCCCAGGGCGGTCTCGATGGCAACCTCGTATTTTTTGTCCACCTTTATGATATCCGCGACCACGCCCACAATGCCGGACTCCCTGTCCTTTTGCTCCATGACCCTCTTGACGCTGCCGCCGTAGCCCTCATAGCGCTCCGTGAGATTGGTCAGAGCCTCCAGCTTGGAACTCTCCTGATGGTAAGATGCCTGATTCTCCCTGAGCCTGGCATCCTCTGCGGCAAGCAGCCCTCTGCAGCCGCCCAGCTCCTGTTCACAGGCCGCCTGTCGGGCAGTAAGCTCCTTCAGTTCTTCGCCGACCCTTTGAAAAACCTCCTGCAGCTTCTCGATGGCCTCCTCTCTGGCTGCCTCGTCGGACCTGACCCGAAGCAGACGGGAATTTAACTCCGCCCTGCGGATATTGATCTGCTCCATCATGGTGTCGAAACGCCCCAGCTTGGACTTGGTGGTGGCGCGCCGGTTCAGCTCTCCTATAATGACATTCTTGCCGTTCTCGATACTTTGATTCAAATCCGCGATCTTAGTCTGAATGGTCTCAAGCTGCGCCCGCACCTGCGCCGCAGTGGCCGTCAGCTCCCGCACCTGTCCGTCCACCTCGCTCTTCTGTGCAAGGATTCCCTCTCTCTCCCCGCTCTTTTGGGCAATTTCCTCCTCCAGCACGCATTTCCGGCCCGTCAGATGATTTTCACTGCCCCTGGCGGAGTTAATCTGCTCCTTTAAGACATTGATCTGTCCCTCCAGTCTGCCCCGCATAAGGCCGGTGTCATTTAAAGAGCTGCGGGCCTGATCGATGGCCCCATCCAATTGCTCTATCTCCTCCTGGATACGCTCATACTCCTCCTTGATGCCCTCGTACTTCCGGGTGGCGTCCTTCAGGTCGGAGCCGGCCAGCCGGTGCTTCTCCTCCACCCCCGCAAGCTGTTCTCTCAGCCGACGGTTTTCCAACAGAAACACATTCACATCCAGATTCTTTAATTCTTCCTTCTTCCGCAGATACACTCTGGCCGTCTCGGACTGACGCTCCAGGGGCGCCACCTGCTTCTCCAACTCGGACAAAATATCGTTGACTCTTACCAGATTCTGCTTCTCGTTCTCAAGCTTACTCTGAGCCGCCGCCTTGCGCCTTTTGAACTTCACGATTCCGGCGGCCTCGTCAAAAAGCTCCCTGCGCTCCTCCGGCTTTCCGCTCAAAATCCTGTCGATCTGGCCCTGGCCGATGATGGAATAGCCCTCCTTGCCGATGCCCGTGTCGTAAAAAAGCTCATTTACGTCCCGCAGTCTGCAGAGCGTGCCGTTGATCAGATATTCACTTTCTCCGGAACGGTAGATTCTCCTGGCCACCGTGACCTCCTCAAAGTCGATGGAGAGCTGATGATCCGAGTTGTCCAGGGTGATTGCCACATAGGCATAGCTAAGGGGCTTCCTGGTCTCTGTTCCCGAGAAAATGACATCCTGCATACTGGCCCCGCGGAGCTGTTTGATGCGCTGTTCCCCCAGCACCCAACGGACCGCGTCCGCCACATTGCTTTTTCCGCTTCCGTTTGGCCCCACAATGCCTGTAATGCCGTTGTGAAACTGGAACACAATTTTGTTTGCAAAGGATTTAAATCCTTGGACCTCAATGCTTTTTAAATACATATCCTCTATCCCTCAGAAGCAATAACGCCTCGTAAGCCGCCTTCTGCTCCGCCGCTTTTTTTGTCCTGCCCTCGCCCTTTCCGAGCTCCTCCGTCTCCATCACCACCTCCACCACGAAGGTTTTGTCATGCTCGGGCCCGTACTCATCCAAAAGCTCATAGTGAAATTCCTTCTTGAGCTTCCCCTGGATGAGCTCCTGGAGATTGCTCTTGCTGTCGTAAAACAGGCTCTTGTCCTCCAGATCGGACAGGACAAACCTGTCGATAAACGCCCTGGCGAAAGACATACCCCCGTCCAGGTAGATGGCTCCGATCACCGCTTCCATCACATCCGAGGTAATGCTCTCCCTGGCCCGGCCCCCTGTGCTCTCCTCGCCCCGGCCCAGACGGATAAACTGCCCCAGCTCCAAATCCCGGGCGCAGAACGCCAGGGAGGGCTCGCACACCATGGCTGCTCTCAGCTTGGTCAGCTCCCCCTCCGGCATATGAGGATACTCCTTATAGAGAAATTCGCTGACCGACACCTCCAGCACGGCATCCCCCAAAAACTCCAGCCGCTCATAATGCTTGGCCCTGTTGATCTTCTGCTCGTTGGAGAAGGAGCTATGGGTCAGCGCCTGCTGCAGCAGCCCGCGATTTTTAAATTTGTACCCAATTCGCTCCTCCAACACCTGCAGTGTATACCCTTTTATCATGGCTCCTCCCTCCCGCCGCACTCGGCTCTTTTTCTACAGAAAAGTTCCCGAATCGTGTGGAAAACCAATTCGGGAACATGGCAGATTCAAATTCAGTTGGATGCGTTCTTAATCATTTCCACCGCCTGCTCCACCGTGGTGATCTTCTCCGCAACCTCCGCCGGCACCTCGATGTCAAACTCCTCCTCGATTCCCATGATAATCTGGTAAATATCCAGGGAATCGGCTCCCAGATCATCCGTAAAGGTTGTGGACATGGTGATCTCATCCGGATCCACATTCAATACCTCAGCAATCACAGTCTGCAATTTTTCAAATTCCATCTTTAAGCCCTTCTTTCTTAATTATTTGATTTTATACTTCTTCCAGAATAATCTTTTCCCTGATCTTCTCGTTGATCCTTTGCTCCTTGAAAGCGATGCACTGCAAAATGGAGTTTTTGATCTCCACCGCCTTGCTGCTGCCATGGGTCTTTACCACCAGTCCCTTCAATCCCAGCAGCGGAGCTCCCCCGTACTGTTCCGTGTCAAAGGCCTTGAGCGTATTCTTCAGAGCCGGCTTCACCAGCAGGGCTCCGATCTTGCTGCGAAACGTGCTCATCATGCCGCCCTTGATCTTCTTGAGCATTACGCCGCCCACGCCCTCGTACATCTTCAGGATGACATTTCCCACAAAGGCCTCGCAAACCACCACGTCCGCCGCCCCGCCCGGAATATCTCTGGCCTCCACACTGCCGATGAAATTGATGTCCGGACAGTTCTTAAGGAGCGGGAAGGTCTCCTTCACCAAAGCGTTGCCCTTCTCCTCCTCCGCCCCGATATTTACAATGCCTACTCTGGGGTTTTTCACCCCCATGACGTGCTCCATATAGACACTGCCCATCTTGGCGAACTGTACCAGATGGGAGGCCCTGGCATCCACATTGGCGCCGCAGTCGATCAGAAGACTTACTCCCTTGGGCGTATCGGTGGGAATCAGCGGGGCTAACGGCGGCCTTTCCACCCCCTTGATACGTCCCACGATAACCTGTCCGCCCACCAGCACCGCCCCGGTGCTGCCTGCGGACACAAAGGCATCGCAGCTTCCGTCCTTTACCAGGTACAAAGCCTTTACAATGGAGGAATCCTTCTTCTTTCGGATGGCCATGACAGGGGGCTCCGCCATCTCTATGACCTCCTCCGCGTGAACCACCTCCACCTGTTCCGGATTATACTGATATTTCTTCAGTTCCTCCAGGACGGCGGTTTTGTGCCCCACCAGGAAAACCTTCACCCTGCCGTCCGCATTGACGGCCTCCACAGCCCCCTTGACAGTCTCCGCGGGGGCATTGTCGCCGCCCATTGCGTCCACCGCCACATTAACCAGTTCGGCCATTTTCTTATCTTCCTTCCGCTTATTTCTAAATATGTAAACATCTTATTCTAATATACTAGACCCATTTCTAAAAATCAAGCAGAAAGTTCAGAGGACATTAAAAAGGCCTCTCTCAGTAACCGAGAAAAGCCCTTTCCTTACCTATGGTTAATCAACATTGATAACCTGCTTCTTGTTGTAAGAACCGCAATTCTTACATACCATGTGAGGCACGCACAGCGCATTGCACTTGCTGCATCTCACCAGAGTGGGAGCGGTCATTTTCCAGTTCGCTCTCCTCTTATCCCTTCTACTCTTAGAAGATTTGTTTTTAGGACAGATTGCACCCATCGTCACACCTCCTTATTCGCATTGAAAATGTCTTTTATCACCGCCATGCGAGGATCTGGCACGAAGGTATCGCAACCACAGTCCCTCATATTCAGATTCTGTCCACAGACCGGGCAAACGCCCTTACAGTCCTCCCTGCACAGAATCTTCACAGGCCAGTTTACCAGAATTTCATTGTACACAAAAGCCTCTACGTCAAGCTGATTCTCCTCCATGCATCCATGGCTGTCCTCATCGTCCTCCGTAGCCGCGTCGGGCGACGCGACAATGCGGTCAAAGGAAAGCTCCAGTCTGACGGGCGTTTCTGCCAGACATCTGTCACACTCGGCGGCAAATATAAGCTTCACGCTACCCTCCACCCTGGCCTTGTCCGCTCCTGCGTTGGTGAAGGTAAACTCCACCGGCGTCGACTCCACGATGGGAAAATCTCCCGAACGATTCTCAAACCTGTCCAGCTCTAACGGCACTGCAGTCTGCACCACCATGCCCCGCGAGGTCAATACATCGGATAAATTCACTAACATAACGGCTCCCATGCAAACGGTTTACAATGTGCATATTTTCACACACTTAGACAGTATACATAAGATTCCCCGCTTTGTCAACAGGAAATTTCTGCCCTTTCGGCCTCTGAAAATTGTAATATTAAATGCGAAAGGAAGCGAAAGCCTCCCGACGCATTATTTTTTTACCAAAAAACGGGCAACACTGGCCCCTCGGCCATTTTGTAAAGTCTGTATTTATCGGTGAAGGATAACAAGTTTTAAGTCCGGTTTTTAAGGTGAAAACCGGGCGGCGGTGGAGAGCAGCAACGCCTAAAAAGGCTCCATGTCGTTCAACAAGTTTCCGGCTTTTAAGGTGAAAGCCGGTACGGTCAAGGCGGCCCAGAAAAAAGACGCCAGCCGGAGCGCGGGAGGCCGGTTGAGAAGTACCCGCCCGAAAATGCAGATTTTACAAAATGGCCGGAGTATGCACCCACACCACAAGGAGGTGAGAACGTGAGAAACTACCGATATTTGACGCTGGCAGACCGCGAGGCGCTGGAGTCCCGCTATCTCAAAGGAGAACGCCCGCAGGATATAGCCGACTCTCTCGGCGTGCATGTGGCGACTATCTACAAAGAGCTGAAACGCGGGGACACTGGGGATCTTGACTGCAACATGCGGCAGGGCTACAACGCAAAGCTGGCCCAGCTACGGCTCCAGCAAAACCTCAAACGCAGAGGCAGCAAGGCCAAACCTGAACAGCAGAAACTTGAAACTGTCACCACATAACGCACAAGAAAGGAACACTCCGCCATGATGTTAGAAGAATTTGAAAAAAGAACGGGCTACTTCCCTACCATGGAAGAATACGCAGCGATCGAGAAAGCTTATATGGAATTTAGCGGCGACAAAGACGCCTTTTGCAAAGCCTACAAAAAGAACGAGGACGGGATCGCCGAAAGGATCCAGCGCGAGGTGAATATGCAGCACATCAACGCGCAGAGCGAGGCTGAGAAAGCTCAGAAGGCCATGGAAGAACGGATCGCAGAGCTGGAGAAGGCTCTGGAGCGCGAGCAGGAATGGCGGCCCTACGAGGACACCGACAACGTGCAGCAGGCCGACTACGAAAGACTGGCGATCCAATCTGACACCGAGCACATGAGCGACGAAAAGGCCAAGGATCTGCTCTATGAGTGGTACGGCTTCGCCAAGGAGAAGATCAAGATCCACCGGACGCTCCCGCGGTACGAAGTCAACCGGCACCGGCAGCTCCGCAAAGTCGGAGAAATCGACCGGGCCCCGCTCTACAATGCGACCGACTGGAACTATATCCGCTTCGACTGCGGCTGCATGAGCTACGAGCTTTACAACGACAACCTGCGGCCATATATGCACTGAAAGGAGGCACCGGCATGGCAAACACTGACGACTTCAAATATGACGCCGCTCTCTTGTGCCGGGCTTCGTTTCCGGCCGTTCTGGAGGACGGCGGCCGCCCCGGCATTGTGGAGGTATCAGTTTACCGGCTCAATGCCGTGGCCGTCACCAGTTATCTGCTCGACGGCTTCGAGCCCCTGCTCCGTTTTCTCGGCATGGACGGGACGGACACCTACATAACCCGGCACGAGGTTGACGACCTTTTCACCGTCGTGCATATCGACAAGGAGGCAGCACCATGGCAGCAATAAACGCAATCGCAAAAGACTGGGCCGACGAGCTCCGCGACGGGATCGCATGGGTGATCGTCTGGAAAACCGGCCGAAGCTGGAACGCTACGGCGGTATGGCTGAACAGTGACGACGACACCTTCGAGCCGGAGGATCTGGAGCAGGCCCGCAAGATACTGGCGCAGGATCCGAACGCCGTTATGCTGAACGGCTACTACTGCGGACACTTCGGCGAGGACATGACCGTGGCAGAGCTGGCGGCAGGGATCCGCTGGCACTACGAGAACGGCTACAACCTGCTGGACGGCTCGACGGCATTTCCCCCGGAACCTATGGAGCGCCCGGCTGATCTTCCGGCCTCTCTCCCGTGGTACGGCAAGGCCACCAGCACAGAGCCGGATCCCTATGTTTACGACGGATACATGAGCCCGGAGGACTTCGAGCTCATGCACAAGAACATGGGGGCAGACCGGCAGCGGGAAAAGTCACCGCCCGAAGGCCCCACCGCAGAGCTGACGCTCACCTTTACGCCAGAAACGGCCGCCGCACTTCTGGAGGCAATAACACCGCCCCTGCTACGGGCCGTCCAGTATGCTGCCGAAGTGGCAAGGAAGGCATGGGACGCCTTCATGGAAGTGGTAAAAAAGGCAGCGGCAATCGCGGCTGATCTGGCGGGCAAATTCGTGGACGCTATGCTCCGCACCGCGAACGACCACCCGAAATGGTGGCACTACTACAAGCACGCAAAGAAGTGGCGCGTGCGCAAGAAATACAAGCGACGGCTGGAACGGCAGCTCTACGACAAACTGCTGGCCGCCGCTTCTGGATAGGAGGCAGCCACATGATCGTTGTCACCTATGAAAACTACAAAGGCGGCACGAATAACCTCGCCGTCGCAATCGAAACCAAAACCGGCAACCGGGCCACCAGCACCCACGGGAAGGATCAGGCGATCGAAAACCTGCGCCGAAAACTCCGGGCCCTGACTGGCAAATACAAGGAGGTGAGCACATGAAGTACAGAGTTTGCCCGAAATGTGGCGCACATTTAGACCATGGCGAGTCCTGCGACTGCGAGGATCGCGTTGAGCGGGAAACCGCGAAGCAGGGCGCAGATCCGGCAGCCAAACTGGCAACCATGGACAAGCGCGAGCCCGTTCTCGCACTCATGCCCGGCGCATAACCGGCGCACGGTATGAGACATGCCGCGAGTGCGGGCTGGAATGGAATATAAGCAAGCAAGCGACGATCCCGTGATATGGCTACCTCTGCCCGCGGTGCCGGGCCAAGTACAAGCAACCACGCAGGATCCAACCGAAAGGAGCAAACACATGAGAAACGAGGTTATTTTTGACAGCAGGGGGATCCCTGACATTATGGTGGTATTCACGCCGGACGAGCTGGGCCTCCCGGCAGAAATCAGAGGCAAGGCCGTGAAGGAGTACGCGATCAGCAAGTACCCCAACACTCTGATCGAGGGCGTGCCCTACTCCCTGCCCTACCAGCAGCCCGCCGTCAACATCAACCACGACGAGGCGATCCGGCTCTGCGAAAGCAAGGGCCCCGGCTGGCACTTAATCACTAATGACGAGTGGG
This sequence comes from uncultured Lachnospiraceae bacterium, assembly GCA_949948715.1. Classification (GTDB taxonomy): domain Bacteria; phylum Bacillota; class Clostridia; order Lachnospirales; family Lachnospiraceae; genus Acetatifactor. Next base: position 39,363 of record CATLGW010000022.1, read on the forward strand.
CCGCGCTGGCACACCAGAGCCGCAAGAACGGCACCCACCCCCGCGGAAACACTGACTGCGGAAAGAGCCACAGCCACCCGGAGGAAACCGGCACTACATACAGAGACAGCAGCGGGGACAGCAAAACCCTGACCGGCTCCGGCCCGGTGACATGGAACCACGACCACACGGCCGAGGGAGTCGCCGACATGTGCGGCAATATCTTTGAACACGTCGGCGGGATCCGCTTCTTAAACGGGCAGGTGCAGGTGATCCCCAACAACGAAGCGGCAGCAGGCGCGGATCAGTCCAAAGACTCGAAGGAGTGGACGCCGCTCTATACTGCCGACGGCGACACAATCTTCTACAACGTGGAGGACGGCGAGATCAAGCTCCAACCGGTAGCACCGGACAGCAAAGACTACGACGGCGTGCCGTTCGTGGATCTGGACGGCTCGGCTCTGGAAGTGCCGGAGAAACTGATCGAGCTCGGCCTCTATCCCACCAGCGAGGACTACAACGGCCGCGAATACTTCTGGCTGGACACTGACGGAGAAAGGATCGTGCTCCGCGGGGGCGGCTGGAGCTACGGTGCGACCGCTGGTGTGTTCTCCTTCATCGGCGACAACTCCCGCGCGGATGTCGACTGGGCCGTGGGCTTCCGCTCCGCTTTAATTCGGTACTCTGGCGACTCTGGCGATCTGGATAATCTGGACGGCAAAGACGGCAAGCAGACCGACGAACCGAGAGAAGAAACCGCCGCGCCGTCGTTCGACGCGCTGCCCGGCCCCGTACAGTTACCCACGCTTGTGCGGCTTATACTGGCCCGCCAGCTGACTGTCCTCTACGAAGCGGCAGGCGGCAAGGATCCCGAAGGCTTCAAGCGCATAGCGAACACGGCCACCGACAAGGAGCTCCAGCAGGCTGCGGCCCTCTCGCTGTCTCTGTCTCAGGTGAACGCGGCCGTGGAACTTTATCGCAACGTGAGCCAGCAGCTCAAAATTGCCAACACCCTGACGCTGACGATCGGGAAGGAGGCGGCCGACCATGAATAACCTCCGCGAAGTTTTCCAGAAATATGCGGCCGTCGTGTTCTTTGATACCGAAACAAGCGGGCTCGACGCCGACACCTGCCAGATCATAGAGCTGGCGGCGATCCGGATCGAGCAGACCGGCCGGGGCACCCTCCGAGTGGTGAAAACCTTCGACGACTTCATAAGGCTGCCGGAGGGCG
>CATLGW010000023.1 GCA_949948715.1 uncultured Lachnospiraceae bacterium
GACGCTAATGGTCCTAGGAGGTGTCGTCAGACCGATGCCTAATCATTATACAGCTTAAACAATGAGAGGATTAAGTCCCAACTGGTTGTTGGGTACTGAAACCCTACACTTATATATTAGGAGGAGATGGTTATATGGCTGGCTCTACTACAAACATCAGTATACGCATGGATTCAGACCTGAAAGCACAGGCTGACAGGCTGTTTGGGGAACTCGGCATGAACCTAACAACGGCATTCAATATTTTTGTCCGCCAATCCCTACGTGAGGGGCGGATTCCTTTTGACATCTCCCTCAATCAGCCCAACAGTGAAACGGTTGCCGCCATGCTGGAGGCAGAAAGGATTGCGAAAGATCCGGCAGTAAAAGGATATACCGATCTGGACAAACTGTTCGCAGACCTGAAAGCATGAAGAATGTAAAATATGCCGTCAAGCTCACCACACAATTCAAGAAAGATTACAAGCTGGCAATAAAGCGTTGACTGGATATTAGGCTGCTGGAGGGCGTGATCGCCGACCTTGCCATGGGGTTCCCCCTCCCGGAGAAAAACAGAGACCACGCCCTGTCCGGAAACTGGGCCGGACACCGTGAGTGCCATGTGCTGCCCGACTGGCTGCTTATCTACCGTATTGAAGATGATGTTCTGGTATTAACCTTATCCCGGACCGGGTCGCACAGCGATTTATTTGGGAAATGATTTTGCTGTTTGCACAGCAACTTTTTCATAGGACTAAATCAGCGGAAACCCTTGATTTTACTGGCTCCTTGCTAACTTGACACTATATTACCATACGCCCCGGTTCCTGCATTAGGGTACTCCCTCTCCCCTAGAGGCGCCCGGACTCCCTTCCGCAGGTACGTCTTCACCTTCTCCCCAAATAAAAACGGATTGTTCTCCCGCCTGTTTTTCCTTGTAGATCCGTTGGCTGGTGTTACATTATTGCTACAATATTAGAGTACCATTATCCCCTTCACAGGATGTTCAATAATGCTATGTTCATAACTGAAAATCGATCGATCCCTGCAGGATTTGCTTTATTCCAGTTCGGAAGCATATAACAAAATGTAGCTAATGATGTATAATATTCCAACGGCCTCTCCCACTTTTGTATATTTACTTTCAAATGCAACAGAATCTCTCTGATAAGTATACTGGTTTTCATACCTCTATATTCAAATCTTCCTTACACAGAACTACAATAATATCAGCTATTGCATCCTCATGCAAACAATGTGAAATGATCAGGAAAATTCACTCCAGCACTTCTCTCTAAACTTCACAAGATTAAATAAACATTCCAAAACTTTCTCTGATAAACTATAATTACTGTTTCGTTCCCTTAAATAAGAATTATATTCATCACTCATTTTCTTATATTTTCCTGATTTACACATTGGCGTCAGATCATAATAATGATCCAATTCCGTAATCAGTTCATTATTTTGTTCTATCCTCATTTTTTTCTCATTTGATATTTGATACCTTCTATCATAAGCATCTCCAGTTAAAATACCATACCAATCAATAATCCTTTCAACACAAGCATAATAACATCACAAATCCGGTATTAAATTAATCTGAATATCAAAAATTCTTCCAACACCGCTCTTTCATAAAACCATATATTACAGCAGTATTTTTCCCCTCATAAAATGCCACGAGAAGTTTCTTGAATTTCGGCACTTCCTTTTCTTGTATCATCAGACCCCCCATTCCATGTGCAATCAGATAATGGTTTGCAAAAATCACGGATGCTCTCTTGTTCCCATCTAAAAACACTTGTGTTTTCATACAATACAGGCATAATTCAATCGCAACATCTATTGCCGTCTTTTCCTTTCCGACTATTTCAGTTATTCGCTCCTTTACCACTGATTCCACCGGAAGCGGCGAAATATAACTGGAAGAACCGATTGTGACCGGCCCTCCTCTGATTCTTCCTCCTTCATAAAAAAAACCTTCATTTACAATTTTAGCAATATAGCACAGCATATAATAATTCGTTTCGCTTTGGAGCACATCCTGATCCAATATAAATTCCCACACATACTTTAAATTCAAAATCTTTTGCACATCCGTCGCAGATACTCCATTTACGATTCCGTTTTCTATGATCTCTTCCGTCTGTGGAAAAGAGGTCGCCACTCCCTCCAAAACTGCCTGATCATAAATATTTGCCTTCCTATTTACTCTGGCAAATTCCATATTATCTATAACCCTTTTGGAAAGTTCCTTATTCTCATATCCCAACAACGACAACTTTTTATTGATACGTCGAATATTCCTATTCGGTTCCCTGGCTTCTCTGGCATTCCGTAAAAGCAACATGTATTATCAAAAAGTTCCCTATATTTCAACAACATTTTAGGGAACTTTTTGCAATATATTATTTTAAAAATTCCCTAAAAAAATACATAATAAAAGTTTTCAATCCGGCAGACTCGATCTGACACACAGTGCCCCCCATCCAACCCTATCGTTCGGGTACTCCCTCTCCCCCCGAAGCGCCCGGGCCCCCTTCCGCAGGTACGCCTTCACCTTCTCCCCATACAGGAACGGATCGTTCCCCCGCACAATCCCCCACTCCATCAACAGAGCCGCGCTGCCGCTGACAATGGGCGTGGCAAAGGAGGTTCCGGTGAAGGTGGCATATCCGCCATAGACATTGGGAGCCAGCACCCCCACTCCCGGCGCGACTAAATCCGGCTTGGTCAATCCCGAGGTGATCACACCCACAGTCCGTTCCCTGTCCGCATATCCCCTTCCCGAGAAATCGACATAACTGTCATAAGTAGTGTCATAAGCCCCTACCGTCAGCACTTTTGCCGCTGTTGACGGTATCGTCAGTGTCACCTGAGGCGTCGGTCTGTAAAACCTGGTCTGCTCGTTGCGCACCGCGCTGCTGGGCAGATACAGATAATACCGTCCTGTCACCGTGGTGACGGGCACAATGCGAATCGTCCAAATACCGCTGTTGATATAATTCCGCTCTATGGGAATCATCTCCAGGTAAATCTCCTGGGCCACCGCATAGGGCGAGGGCTCTCCCCAATACACCAACACCTCCGTCTGCTCCGCCTGCAAAGTATATTTACCCCCCTCGATAGAAAGGGGCAGCTCCTGCTCCCGCCCTCCCGGGGACCGCAGATAGATCCGATAGACGTCGCTGTAATTTTTCCAGAGCTGTATATTCAGAGAAGTTTCATACTCTGCCACCGCCAGTTCAATATTCCCGCCCTCCGACACATTCCCCGCCAGGTGTCCTCCCGCACTCCCCTCGTTGCCGCTCCCCACACAGATAACGGTTCTGCCGATCTCCGATGCGTTATCCAGATATCTTTCCAACAGCGAGCTCCCGTCATGGGAACCGTAATTGTTTCCGAAGCTTAAATTGATGACCAGGGGCAGCCCCAGCTCCTGAGCTTTTCTCAGGGCATAGGCCACCCCCCGCATTATCTCCGTCGTTCTCGGAAACCCCATGGAGTCCGGCACCCCCAGCTTCACGATCAAAAGCTCCGCCTCGTAGGCCACGCCGCCGTAGGAATTGTTTCTCGTCCGGCTGCCCGCGGCGATTCCCGCTACCGCCGTCCCGTGCCCGCTCACGTCCCGGCTGGGCAGCAATTCGAACTGCCCCCTGTCGCCGGGCTCCTCCAGAGCCCTGTTGATGGCGTCCTGGTCGAACTCCACCCCCATCCTAAACCCTTCCGGCTGCTTTCCGCCGGGGGCGGCTTCCGGCATAAGGGTTTGATCCCACAGATACCGGATCCGCGTACTCCCGTCCTCCTTTCGAAAGTCCCAAAGACGATATTCTATCCCCTCTCCTGTCAAACAAATGCATCTCCCGGAGAAAGCCACTGGATTTCCACATGATCCCTGTCAAACACCCGAATTCGGCCGATGTACCGGGCGGCATCTTCCTCCGACAGCCTCCCGCCGGCATCCCCTCCTGCCTCAGCCATTCTACGTCTCAGCTCGCCGGTCACCAGCTCCTCCAAATCCCCGGCATCCACCTTTTCCACACAGCCCTTCAGACCGCTCACATATCTCTGGTGGCAGTAATAATAGGGCTTCCTCGCCTTACGGCGGCACAGACACCGCCCGCAGCACCCGCAGAGAATTTTCCCCGCCAAAGGATTAATCTTTCTGACCCGGGATTCTTTGCCGCTTCGTCTCCCGGCCTGTATTTTCTCAAATACCTTCCTCTCCACAATAGGCTCGTGGCAGTCGTGAAACACCCGCCACTCCTCCCTGGGCCTGAGACGGTTTCTCCCTCCCACAAAGTCCTTCTCATACTTTCCGCTGACAACATCCCCCACATAGACCGGATTCCGCAGAATCTGACAGACGGTAGAAGAGCTCCACAGATAAACGCCGCCCTTGGGCGCTCTCGCCCCATACCCCTTTCGAATCTTATATTCCATGGGAGTCATCACCTTTTCTGCGTTAAACAGCCGGGCAATCTGGGCGGAGGTATATCCTTGGCCGGTCAAGTCAAATATCCTTCTCACGATCTGCGCCTCGTCCTCCGCCACCGCCAGCCTGTACCGGTCCCTGGGATCCTTCTCATACCCAAAGGGCGTTCTGCCGCTCACATACCGGCCCTCTGCCTTTCTCACCCCCAGGGAGGCCCTGACCTTCTGGGACAGGTCCTTGCTGTAGAGGTCATACAGAAGGCTCTTGAAATTCACATCCAATCCCGCCACGGTTCCCCGATAATCCTCGCTGTCATAGCCGTCGTTCACAGAGATAAATCTCACGCCCAAAAAGGGAAACACCTGCTCCAGATAGGTTCCCAGGGCAATATAGTCCCGGGCAAACCTGGAAAAATCCTTGACCAGGATACAGTCCAGCTCGGATTGCCTGGCCGCCCGAAGCATCTCCTGCAGACCGGGGCGGTCAAGATTTGTTCCCGTGAAACCGTCATCTATGTAGACGCCGTCTTTGATACAATCTGCCCTCTGCGTTGGCTCCCTTCTGTCCGCCGCAGCCTGAAGGTCAATCGTGGGCCCCCGGATGAAAGTAATAGAATTATTTCCGCGCTCATGATATAATAAAAACATATTTACGGCAGAAAACGGCCGGATGGCTATCTTGATTCTGCTAACGCGCAATCTCGGGAGGCAAGGAAGATGGACGTATATTATAACGGAAACGGCAATATCTGGGGCCGCGGCAGTCAAAAGCATCGGCTGTCCCCCTTCCCTGTGGGCAGATCCTTTCTGTGGGGAGACCAGAAAATTCTGCTTCCTGCGGTCTATGTGGGCCGGGAGGGAGCCGTCCTGGACATATGCGCGGAAATATCCACACAGGAGATGTCGCTTTTTCTGAAAAAATGGAATCGGGAAAGAAGGCTCTCTCTCAGCTCCCAGGAGGATTACGAGCAGATTGATGCGGACAATCCCGGCAGCCGGGAGTTTGAGATTAATTTGCGCCTGAACGGCGTGCCTTTGACCCGCCGCATGAGCAGCAGCATGAGATGGTATCCAAAGGGCCTTTTGCAGGATACGGAGGAGGACTGGGAAAATGACCCGGATGCCGAAAAGATGATGGAAGCCTGCGGCTGCGACAGAAAAAGCTGCTGGAATTTCACCAGAACCGTTTACCTGTGGAAGGACGAGGCCGTATTATCCCCCCGGGAAGTGTCCCTGCTGTTAAAGGCGGAGCCCGTCTCCGTCACCGCCGGACATTTCACCACCACCCTCAATTGCGGGGACAGAGAAGTGGAAATCATCCATCCGGCCACCAGGGAGAAGTATCTTTTGACGCTGCACGGCTGCGAGCAGGTCAGGCACAGCTTTTCCGAGATCGGGGAACCGGGGATGCTCTACCCCGAGTACAGTCAGACCCTCCTCTACAGCGTCTCCCCGGAAATAGACCGCAGCCTGCTGCACATCCGCGACTGCGCGGAGAACGACCCGCCCAGGGCGACGGAAAGGTCAGGGGACGGACCCACGGCAGTTTTCCTGGCCGGCAGGGACCCGGCCCCGGACAGACGGATCGCCCACGCCGCCCTCCACTTTGAACCCGCCTCCGAAATCCGCTGGAGAGTGATTTTCAGTGTGAAACCCCGGGAGGACATGGAAATCGGCTTTTCCGTCTGACTGCCTCCCGAAGCCCCAGCGGCATCACCGAACTGATCTATGAGAAAAGAAAACCCAAAACATCGACACAAAAAGGAGCTTTACTATGTCCGTTTATAATATCACATTCAGTCCTACCGGAGGAACAAGGAAGGTTTCCGAACTGTTTACGGACGCATTCTGTGACAAATATATCCCCGTCGACCTGTGCGGCCGAAGCGATGATTTTGCCTCATACGTCTTTTGCCCGGAGGATATCTGCGTGATCTCGGTTCCCTCCTACGGCGGAAGGGTACCCGCCCCCGCCCTGGCGCGGCTACGCCGGATGAGGGGAAACGGTGCGGCAGCAATCCTGATCGCGGTGTACGGAAACAGGGCATACGAGGATACCCTTGCGGAAATGCAGGACGCTCTCACCGAGGCGGAATTTTTGTGCATTGCCGGGGTGGCCGCCGTCGCCGAGCATTCCATAATGCGCCAGTTTGCCGCCGGTCGTCCCGACAGACAGGATGCGGAAGAGCTGGCGGGCTTCGCCCGTACCCTCCGCTCCCGGCTAAAGTCGGGCCAGCCGGGAGCTCCCCTACATTTACCGGGGAACCGCCCTTACCGGGAGTACGGGGGCGTGCCCATGAAGCCCCAGGGGGGAAAGGCCTGCACACAATGCGGGCTCTGCGCGGAGCAATGCCCCGTGGAGGCAATCGATGCCGCTGATCCCGCAAAGACCGATACCTCCCGCTGCATCTCCTGTATGCGCTGCGTGACCCTCTGCCCGCAAAAAGCCCGCGGCGTAAGCAAAGCGCTCCTCACCGCGGGCAGCCTGAAGCTGAAAAAGCATTGCAGCGGACATAAGAAAAACGAATTGTTCTTATAATCTGGTGCCTTGAACCGTCTCCGTTTTCTCCGTCCTTTGGCCAAACCGCACCAGCCCGGTGCGGTTCAGAGCCACCATGACAGCCGGTATCACAATCAACTGGAGGATAATTCCGGGAATTGCGTTAAGGAACGCGCCCGCCATAAACATCTGCCAGGTGAATCTTCCGCCCTTCACGCCCAGCAGAACCATCTGGACAATTCCCCAAACGACGCGCCCCGAGAGCATGGCAAGAATCAGACTGCGATACAGAGCGATCACACAATGCCAGCGGGAACGGGAATAGATCAGCCCCACCGTCAGTCCGTAGGCGGCCAGCTCGAAAGCCATGGCGATTCCCGTGGGAAAAAGCCGCGGCATACCGAACACAAAGTACCTCAAAACAGGCAGCGTAAATCCCACTGCCAGCCCGTACTGCCAGCCGCAGATCAGGCCGCACAAAATTACGGGGATATGCATGGGCAGGAGCATACTGCCAAACTGAGGTATCTGTCCCGTAATAAAGGGCAGCACCATCCCCATAGCCATAAACATGGCGGATAAAGTTATATTGAGAATATATGTATGCTTTTTATCATTCATTTTTGCACCTTCCCACTGTTTATTTCACCAACAGTTTAACAAACCTCACCTCCTTTGTCAATTCCGCCCCAACCCTGGTTCTTCCTGCCTGAAATCTGCGCCGGCCTGCCGGCAATCACCGTAACAGCGCCGGCCCGGGCCGCCGCCTTACCTACAAGATACGGAACAATCGGCGGAAAAGATTTGTTATTCTGCGCTAAAAATGATATAATAATTATATTATGCAAAAATTCAGGGAGGAGCGCAATGGAAAACGCAGAGAAGACAGAGCTGTTTGAGCAAACCCCCATCCCCAGGGCGGTTATGACCCTGGCGATCCCCACCATATTAAGTTCTCTTGTTATGGTCATCTACAATCTGGCAGACACCTACTTTGTGGGCATTCTGAACGACCCGGTGCAAAACGCCGCCGTAACCCTTGCGGCCCCGGTGCTGTTAGCCTTCAATGCGGTGAACAATCTCTTCGGTGTGGGTTCCTCCAGTATGATGAGCAGAGGGCTGGGGGCGAAGGATTACGATACGGTATACACCAGCTCCGCCATCGGCTTTTACTGCGCTTTGATCAGCGGCATTTTGTTCTCCACCTTCTACTCGGTCTTTCATGCTCCCCTCCTGACTATGCTGGGGGCGGACGAGGGCACGGTGGCGGCCACGGGGGAATACCTGAAATGGACCGTCAGCTTCGGCGCGGCGCCCGCCATCCTGAATGTGGTCATGGCCTATCTGGTGCGGGCGGAGGGTTCCTCCCTCCACGCCAGCCTGGGGACCATGAGCGGCTGCTTTCTGAACATCCTCCTGGACCCCATATTTATTCTGCCCTGGGGACTTGGTATGGGAGCGGCGGGGGCCGGGCTGGCCACCTTCCTGTCCAACTGCGCGGCCTGCCTGTATTTCTTCGTCCTGCTGTTCATAAAACGGGGACGCACCTATGTCTGCATACGCCCTTCCATGTTCCGCTTTAAGAGGCCCATCGCGCTTGGCGTCCTGGCCGTAGGGGTCCCCGCCGCCATCCAGAATCTGCTGAATGTGACGGGTATGACCGTGCTGAACAACTTCACGGCCTCCTTCGGCGCCGACGCGGTGGCCGCCATGGGAATCTCCCAGAAGATCAACATGGTTCCCATGCAGGTAGCTTTCGGACTGTCCCAGGGAATTATGCCCTTAATCAGCTACAACTACGCCAGCGGGAACGTGCCCCGTATGAAAAAGACCCTTACCTTTACGGTAAAAATCAACCTGTCCTTCATGTTTACGCTGTCCCTGTGCTGTTTCCTGGGTGCGGGCTTCCTCATTTCCCTCTTTATGAAGAACCCGGCCATCGTGGCCTACGGAACCCGGTTCCTGCGGGGCCTGTGCCTGGGAATGCCCTTCCTGTGCATGGATTTCCTGGCGGTGGGGGTATTCCAGGCCTGCGGCATGGGCAGAAAGTCGCTGGTTTTCGCAATCCTGCGAAAGATTATCCTGGAGATACCGGCGCTCTTTATCCTGAACAGCCTGTTCCCGCTGTACGGTCTGGCCTACGCCCAGTTTGCCGCCGAGTTTATTCTGGCTGCCGCGGCGGTGTTGGTACTGCTTCGTATGTTCCGGAAGCTGGAACGTCAGCATGGGGACTCCAGAGCAAATTGACACTGCATACATTTATGAAAGGAGAAAGGGCTGCTGCTCCCGACAGCCCGCAAAGGAAATGGAAAGAGAAAAACTAGGCTCACGAACAGGATTTATCCTGCTCTCCGCAGGCTGCGCCATCGGCATCGGCAATGTGTGGCGCTTCCCCTACATCACCGGCCTGTACGGGGGAGGGGTGTTTGTCCTCCTCTATCTGTTCTTTCTAATCGCCATGGGCGTTCCCGTGATGACCATGGAGTTTGCCGTGGGACGTGCCAGTCAGAAGAGCATTATCAAGAGCTTTCAGGCTCTGGAAAAACCCGGACAGAAATGGCATTTAAACGGATGCCTGGGCATGATCGGGAATTACCTTCTGATGATGTTCTACACCACCGTGACAGGATGGATGCTGTACTATTTCTACCAGATGATGACGGGTAAATTCCAGGGCAAGGACACGGAACAGGTGGGAGAAATGTTCCAGGATATGCTGTCCAGCCCGCTGATTCTCACCGGGGCCATGGTAATCATTGTGGTGGCCGGTATACTCATCTGCTCCATCGGACTGCAAAAAGGGGTAGAGCGGATCACCAAGATCATGATGAGCCTTCTGTTAGTCATTATCATCATTCTGGCAGTGCATAGCTGCACCCTGGAGGGCGGCCGGGAGGGTTTGAAATTCTATCTGCTGCCGGACTTTGAACGGACGAAGGAGGTGGGAATCTGGGCCACCGTAAACGCCGCCATGAATCAGGCCTTCTTCACTCTCAGCCTGGGCATCGGAGCCATGGGAATTTTCGGCAGTTACATTGACAAAAAGCGAAGCCTGCTGGGAGAATCGGTGAATATCGCCATTCTGGACACCTTCGTGGCCTTCGTGTCCGGCCTGATCATCTTCCCAAGCTGCTTCGCCTTCGGCATCAGTCCGGCCCAGGGCCCCAAGCTGATCTTTGTGACCCTGCCCAACGTGTTTAACGGAATGGCCGGGGGACGGATCTGGGGAACCCTCTTCTTCATCTTTATGACCTTTGCGGCCTTTTCTACGATTTTGGCCGTGTTTGAGAACATTATCTCCTGCTGTATGGATCTGTTCCACTGGGGCCGGAAAAAGGCCTGCCTGATCAACCTGGCAGCCATCACCCTCCTGTCTCTGCCCTGCGCCCTTGGCTTTAACCTGCTCTCCGGCTTTCAGCCCATGGGAGAGGGAAGCACGGTTTTGGATTTGGAGGATTTCCTGGTGAGTAATGTGATTTTGCCCATCGGCTCCCTGTGCTACCTTCTGTTCTGTGTCACCCGCTTCGGCTGGGGCTTTCATAATTACAGGGAGGAGGCCAACACCGGGTCGGGCCTGAAGCTGCCCCGCTTTATCAGATTTTATGTGACCTATATCCTGCCCCTTTTGCTTCTGTTTATGATTGTAAAAGGCCTCATTCCCGCATAAAAATCCGAAAACAAAACAGGGAGACATGAAACGGCTGCTTCCTATGCCGTCTTATGTCTCCCTTCCAGGATCTGTCCCCAATACCTTTTCATATAAATACTGCTTCCTGAACCCGAGAATAAATCAAACCAATATGTCTAGCAACGCATTGCAGATAAGTTACCGATCAAACGACTGTCCTCTACTTTTTCAATGTAAACTGTCCCACCAACTGCTCCAGACTTGTGGACTGGGCAGACAATTCCTCGCTGGTGGCAGAGGTCTCCTGGGCCGCTGCGGAGTTGTTCTGTATCACCTCTGCAATCTGCTCGACGCCGGCCTCCAACTGCTTCATGGCTTCCGCCTGGGAGACTGACAATGTGCTGATTTCATTTGTGGATTGCGCCAGTGTATTGATCCCCTCGATAATAGCTTCGATTGCGTCCGTTGTCCTGGCCGTAATCTCATTCCCCCGCTCGATCTCCTGAATGGAATTCTCGATCAGGCTCTTGGTGTTGACAGCCGATGTGGCGCTGTCTGCCGCCAGCTTTCCGATCTGGTCCGCAACCACCGCGAAGCCCTTTCCTGCCTCGCCTGCTCTGGCCGCTTCAATGGAAGCGTTGAGGGACAAAAGGTTGGTCTGGGACGCGATATCCTCAATGGCGGTGATAATATTTACAATCTCCTTGGAGGTCGTATTGATTCTCTCCATGGCCTGATTCAGGAGACGGATATCCTCATTGCTCTTTTCCGCCTCGCCCCTGAACACCTCGGCGTCATGATGGGAGCGCTCCGCTTTCTCCGAACTGTGAACGATATTCTCCGTAATATTCTGTATGGTAGCCGTCAGCTCTTCCACGGCAGCCGCCTGGTTGGTGGCTCCCTCCGCCAGCGCCTGAGCGCTCTCGGCCATCTGGCCCGCTCCCAGGGAGACCTGCTCTGAGGATTCCTGAATGGTGCCCATGGCAACACTCAGGGAGGCAATAATTTTCTCAATGGCAACCGCCAGGGCATGAAAATCGCCTCTGAAATCCACATCGGTGGAAATATTGAAGTTGCCCTCCGCAATCTCGCCCAGCCCCCTGGAAAGCTCCGCAATATATGTTTTTATCATGCGGGCAGCCTCCAGGAAGGCATCGGTCATCTCACCGATCTCATCCGGGTACATCTTATCCAGCTCAATATTCAAATCTCCCCTTGCAAGCTGTACGGAAGCGTCGCGAACCTTGACGATAGGCTCCGCAAACAGTCTGGCCACAAACCTGGCAAACCGCACGGAAATCAAGAAGGAGACGATGACCACAGCCACCACCACTCCCAGGATTATCATAACGATCAACTGCACATTGCGGGAAATTCGATTGCCCACCTCCACATTCAGGTCAATCAGGCCCTCCACCGCGTCCGTCAGCCTTCTGAGCGCCGGCTTGCCCTCCGCCATCAAAAGATCCACAGCCTCGTCGTTCTTATTCTGCTCCGCCAAATCCTCCACCCGGGAAAATATTTCGCGATATTCCGGCAGAGTTTCGTTGATTGTCCGCACATACTCCAGCTCCTGGGCTGAGGTGCAATGCGCTTTCATAACCTCCAGAGCCGCGTCCGTCTTCGCGCGCACCTCCGCCAGCTCAGCAGCCGCAGCCTGCAGCTCCGCCTCATCCGTCAATAGAATCAACTCTCTGATCATGGCCGGTTCCTTGTTCAAATAAGTACTGAATATCCCGATCTCCCCCTGAGAGAAACCGTTTTCCACCAGCACGGTGCTGTAACTGGCATTGGTGAAAATCAACGCTAAAATTCCCAGAATGCCCGAGATGCTGGCAAGCATCACCACCAGCGTAAAACAGTATCTCAGCTTCTTTTCCACCTTCATGCTCTTTATTTTCTCAATCATATTTTTACCCATTCTTCCCTGTTATATCTCTATAACATACCCGACAGCCTCGTCCTGGGTAGCTTAAACACAACACTATATTCTCATGTCAAGGTGCTAGGAAATCCTGTTACAATTATAGCATTTCTCCGATCAAAAAGCAAGGGCAGCGCTCCCGGGCGCGGATCCCGGTAACTGATTCCCCACTCCCACATATTAATAGAATATAAACAAAAAGGAGAGTACTCTCAATATGGCAATCGGTTATCTAACAGTGCAGGCCCGGACAGCCCAGGAGGCGGTTCCCTTGAGCGGCGTACAGGTAAGCATTTTGAACGAGCAGGGAACACCGGTATATGAGCTTGTCACGGACGAGAGCGGCGACACCCAGACCGTCCCTCTGGAGACCAAGGATAAAAGTCTTTCCCAAAACCGCTTTTTTACGGGTAATCCCTATCTGAGCTACCATGTGCTGGCTCAGGCGGAGGGCTTTAACTCCCTCTACGTCACCTATATCCCCATTTTAGACGGCGAGACCGCCGTTCTGCCCCTGTCTATGGTACCCATGCAGGAAAGACAGGCGGTGCCCGGACAGGAGGAGATCACCGTGGGGGCTCCTGCCGCGGCCATGCGTGTGTCCCGGGAACAAGAGGGACCTGTGGGGAGTCCCTATGTGCTGCGCCAGGTGGTGATCCCCAATCCCATAACGGTGCATTTGGGTTCCCCCTCCTCCTCCGCACAGAATGTACAGATATCCTTTCCCGATTATATCAAAAATGTGGCCAGCAGCGAGATTTACTCCACCTGGCCCGACGCGTCCCTGCGGGCAAACATCTACGCCATGATCACTTTTGCCCTGAACCGGGTTTACACCGAATGGTACAAAAATAAGGGCTACAGCTTCGACATCACCAACAGTACCGCCTATGACCAGGCGTTCATCTACGGGCGTCCCATCTACGAGTCCATAAGCAGGATCGTGGACGAGATCTTCAACCAGTATGTCCGCAGACAGGGCCAGATTGCACCCTACTTTACCTCCTTCTGCAACGGCTCCACCACAACCTGCCCGGGGCTGTCCCAGTGGGGCACGGTCACCCTGGCGAACCAGGGACTGACTCCCTTGCAGATTCTGCGCTCCTATTATCCAAGCGACGTGGAGATCGCGGAAACCAACATTATCACGGGCAGTTTAAGCTCCTACCCCGGAACGCCCCTGCGGGTGGGCAGCGTGGGCCTGGATGTCCAGACCATTCAGACCTATTTAAACCGGATCCGGCAAAACTATCCCGCCATACCGGCCATCACCGACGGGGCGGGCCTGTTTCAGGACAGCACCAGGGCCGCGGTGACCAAGTTCCAAAGCCTGTTCCAGCTCACTCCCGACGGTGTGGTGGGAAGATCCACCTGGTACAAAATCTCCGCCCTCTACACCGCCGTGACCAGGCTTGCCGAACTGGACAGCGAGGGCGTATCCCTGGGAATCGGCACCGTTCCCCCCGGCAGCGTGCTGCGGCAGGGCTCCAGAGGGCAGGACGTGATCACTCTGCAATATCTATTGGATGTCATATCCGAGTATTATCCCGGTGTACCCGCCCCCACCCAG
The DNA here is from genome assembly GCA_949948715.1 of uncultured Lachnospiraceae bacterium. Taxonomy (GTDB): domain Bacteria; phylum Bacillota; class Clostridia; order Lachnospirales; family Lachnospiraceae; genus Acetatifactor. The sequence goes on from CATLGW010000023.1 coordinate 14,039, forward strand.
GACGGCATCTTCGGCAGCGGTACGAGACAGTCCGTTATCGCCTTCCAGCAGGCCAAGGGCTTAAATCCCGACGGCATTGTGGGCTCCCTCACATGGCAGGCGCTGTACGACACCTATCTGGGCATCCATGAGAACGTGCCTGTTCCCGGCCCGGGAACGGACACCGTGGAATATGTGGTGCGGCCCGGAGACAGTCTGTGGCTCATCGCTCAGAAATACCACACCACCGTGGATACCCTGAAGAGCCTGAACGGCCTCACCAGCGATCTATTAAATATCGGCCAGGTGCTCCGGGTTCCCGCCGGCCAAGGCCCCTCCTATATCGAATACACCGTCCGTTCGGGAGATACCCTGTGGCTGCTCTCTCAAAGATACAACACCACCGTGAGCGCTATCAAGAATCTCAACGGCCTCACCAGCGACATCCTGAATATCGGCCAGGTGCTCCGGATCCCCATCGGCTAAACCTGCGTTCGGATTTCCGTCCCGTTCCGGAACAGAAATCGGATATCCTCCCGGCCGTAGACAGTGACCTCCTCCACCAGGCTGCGCCAGCCCTCCTCGTCAAAGGCGGCAAAGGGGCCAGGGCCTTCCTCCTCTCCCCCCTTGACATGGTCTTCCCCCTCCCCCATGCCATACAGGAGAGAGAGCTCCCGGAGGGCTCTGCGCGCATCCTCCTCCCATCCCTCCTTCCTGAGAAGGAGATTTTCCGCCCTCACAAAAAGCCGCTTCAGGGCTTCCTCCTCCAGACAGGGGGCAGCGCAGCGCAGCTCTGGGTCATGCCTGCTGCCACACTGCCACACTCTGCGCCTGTAGCGGTCGTTGGAATGCCACACTTTGGGGCCGTACCAATTTCCGCACTCTCCGCACTTTATTTTTCCGGCCAGAACCCCCACGCTGCTCACACGCCCCCTGCCCGCCTTTCTGCGGGCCAACAGCCCCTGAACCGCGTCAAAGACTTCCGGGGAAACAATGGCCTCGTGGCTGCCCTCCACATAATATTGGGGCACCTCCCCTGTGTTTACTTTTTTCTTTTTCGTCAAAAAGTCTACGGTATACACCTTCTGCAGCAGAGCGTCGCCCTTATATTTTTCGTTGGAAAGAATGCTTCTCACCGTCCGGTGGGCCCACACAGATCCCCCGCCCGGAGCCGGTATTCCCTCCTTTGTCAGCCCCTTGGCAATGCCCCAGGGGGACTGCCCCTGCAGGAACAGACCGTAAATCCTGCGCACTACGGCGGCCTGGCCCTCATCGACCACAAGCCCTCCGTCCGCCCCTCTCTCAAACCCCAGAAAGCGCTTAAAGGGCACGGTGGCCCTGCCGTCCGCAAACCTCTTACGCTGTCCCCAGGTACAGTTTTCAGAGATGGACCGGCTCTCCTCCTGGGCCAGGGAGGACATGATGGTCAATAACAGCTCCCCCCTGCCGTCAAAGGTCCAGATGTTTTCTTTCTCAAAAAAGCACTCCACCCCCCGCTCCTTCAGCTTCCGTATGGTAGTCAGACTGTCCACCGTGTTTCTGGCAAATCGGGAGACGGATTTGGTGAGAATCAGGTCCATACGTCCCTCCATGGCGTCCGCCACCATGCGGTTAAATCCCTCCCTGTGCCTGGTGCTGCAGCCCGATATGCCCTCGTCCGCGTACACCCCCACGAATTCCCAGTCCCCTCTCCCCTGAATATAACGGGTGTAATAATCCACCTGGGCCTCGTAGCTGCTCTGCTGCTCCTCGTGGTCGGTGGAAACCCGGGCATAGGCGGCCACCCTGCGTCTGGGCCGATCCCCCTCCTCTCCCCGGTTCGCTTTCCCCACAGCAGGAATCAAAATTACATTTTTTGCCATATCCCCCTCCCCGGATCCCCGGTTTCGGACAGTTCCTTCCCGAATCTCTCCTGCGCCCGGGCGAAGTCCTCCCGGCTTACTATGGGGGCGTGATCGTCCCGCACATAATATTGGGGCAGGTTCCCTCTGTTGGGAAGCCTGCGTCGGCTGACGGGATCCTGCACATAGCATTTCTGATACCTTCGGTCTCCCACATACAGTTCGTTCTGCAGAATATATCTGAGGCCGCTGCCGGAAAACCCGCAGCCTCTCCACGTCACGGCCCCCGCCTCGTTCAGTTCCCGACGGATCTCTCCCACCGGGGCGCCGGAAAGAAACCGGGCAAAGATCCGCCTTACGATTTCCGCCTCCCCGGGCAGGATCTCATATTTCTCCCCCACACAGCGATACCCCAGCACACGCTTGTTTTTCACCCGGATATCCCCGGACTGATACCTTTCCCGTATGCCCCATTTTATATTTTCCGAGAGAGAACGGCTCTCCTCCTGGGCGAAGGAGGCCAGAAGGGAGAGCATCAGTTCCCCGTCTCCGGAGAGAGAGTCGATCTTCTCCCTCTCAAACCAGACCCCCACGCCGAGCTCTCTCAGCCGTCTCACCGTGGAGAGCAAATCCACCGTATTTCTGGCAAATCTCGAGATACTCTTGGTCAGCACCAGATCGATCCGGCCCGCCTCGCAGTCCTCCAGCAGCCTCCCGAATCCGTCCCGTCCTCTGACGGCGGCGCCGCTGATCCCAAAATCCTCATATATTCCCGCGTATTCCCACTCCTGACAGGCCCGAATCCGCTCCCTATAATAATCCGCCTGCGCCCGCAGGGAATGCTCCGGTCGGGCAAAGGCCCGGGACACCCGGACATAGGCCGCCACCCGCCTTCTCTCACCCGGCTCCCGCCCCTTCTTCTCAATCACACGGATTTTCAAGGATACTCACACCTCCCCCTCCCGTCCAAAGCCTTCTCCCTCAAAGCTTTCTCCTTCAAGGCCTTCCCCTCCAGAAGCATTCCCAGTGTGGGCCTGTATTTAGATAACAGATGATTTTTTATCTCCTCATATCCCTCTTCCGCGTAAATCCCCTGATCCCTTTTTCTCCTCACGTCGGCAAGACACAGCAGATACAAAAGCTCCGCCCGAAACTCCCCCGGGTCCATACGCCAGGACTTCTGCCCCATATCCCCCACCTCAGTACCTCCGCCCGGCCTTTGCCACATTCTATGTGCCCGAAGCTTGTCACTATGCCCATTTTGTATCAAATCAGGGATTTATCTATCAATGTACTCCCGAAGAACGCACCCCGGAAAATGCTCCTCCGCATACTGTGAAAGTAGAAGCCTCTGCAGGGAGATGCTGCCGCTCTCCGCCCCATGTCTGCCGTCCTCCTTGGACAGGCGCAGATACATTGCCGCTCGATAATTTGTGTTCATCCCTTTTACCTCCCTCCCAATGGCATCTGCACAACAGCCTCCCCCGAATCAATTACCGCCACCAGCACTCCTCTCCCGCCAAGCAGCGGCTCCTGCCGCATCACCTGCTGCAGACAGGAGGTGTCGGCGGGCGCCACCTGGTAAAAGAACCGCTTGGGCATCTCCACATATTCAATCTCCTCCACCTGGGCCATCCGGTTTACCATTCCCTCCGGAACGGTCAGAATGGCATAGCCGGCAATCAGATATTCCACCTGTATCCCCAGACTGCCAAGGCTCTCCAGACTGCCGTGATACTTTACAATCAATTCCCAGGTTCGCTCCCTGCTGTCATATCCCACATTCAGGCTCTCCGTTCTTTCTCTGACAGCCTCCGGCGTCTCCAGCGCCAAAGCCAGCAAATCCTCAAATTTTTGACTCATAAAAACCCCCATATATATGCCCTTATAACATATATATGGGGGTTTCCTCCTATGGTGCGGCTTTTGTTCCGCAATATATTTGCATCTATCTGCTCCCGATCTTTCCCTTCCCTCTGTCCATACCGACCTCCTTCTTCGCTCTCACTCCGTGAAAAATTCTTTTAAGGCCTTTATGCAGTATAGGGTATCCTTCACCCCGGCGGTTTCCGCCGCGGAGTGCATGGCAAGCTGAGGCAGGCCGATATCCACCGACGACACGGATACATGAGCCGTGGAGATATTGCCCAGAGTGGAGCCCCCCGCCTGATCGGAACGGTTGGAATAAGTCTGGCAGGGCACTCCCGCGCGCCTGCAGATATCTCTCATCCTGGCGGCGGAAACCCCGTCCGTGGTATACTTCTGGCCCCCGTGAAATTTGATTACGATTCCGCCGTTTAAATAAGGACGGTTGGTGGGATCGGCCTTCTCCGGATGATTGGGATGCACCCCGTGAGCGTTGTCTGCGGAAATCAGAAAACTCCCCGCGAGCAGACGCAGGAATCCCTCCCGGTCCGCGCCCAGACACCCGGCAATTCGCTCCAGCACATCCTCCAGGAAGGTGGAATCCGCCCCCTGTCCGGTGCCGCTTCCCACCTCCTCGTTGTCAAACACTGCGCACACATTGATATAGCCCCGGGGAATGCTCTCCCCGAAGGCCCTGGCCGCCGCGTAGACACACTGCAGATCATCCAGTCTGGGGGACAGGACATACTCACCCCTCTCCCCAAGAATACGTCCCTTCTCCCGGACATAAAGAAACAAATCCTGCCCCAAAATATCCTCCGGCGCTGCCCCGGCCGCCTCCGCCGCCAGGCGAAGAAGCCCGTTACTGCCCCGGCCCTCAAAGGTCTCTGCAAAGAGAGGAGGCATATCCGTCTGGGGATTGTACTCCACCCCCTTATTCATCTCCCGGTTCATGTGGATGGCCAGATTGGGAATAACCAACAGGTCCCTGTCTATATTTACCAGCCTGGTCACAATCCTGCCCTCCGAATCTCCCACCGCCACACGCCCGGCTACGGACAGGGCCCTGTCCATCCAGGAGGACAGGATCATCCCGCCGTACTTCTCCGTGTTCAGCCGAACATACCTGTCCTGCGCGGTCATCTCCGGATTCTCCTTCACCTTAAAAGAAGGGGAATCGCTGTGGGCGGCCGCCAGGTGAAAGCCCCCGGCCTCCCCCTCCGGCAGACGAAACCCAATGAGAGAGGAATCGTTTCTCACCGTAAAATACCCCCGTCCGGGTATGAGCTCCCAGGGCTGTCCCTCCGAAAGCTGTTGAAATCCCTCCCCCAAAAGCATCCGTCTGACATTGTCCACCGCATGGAAGCAGCTTGGGCTATCCTCGATAAACCGCAGCATCTCCTCGGCGCAATCCCGATATTCCTTCACGCACATATCACATCCCTTCCGCCGCCTACCTGCGGTATACGATGGCATCCGCCATCTCCCGGGCCGCCTCCTTGCCCGCAAGCTCGCTAACAATGGCCAGGGCAAAGTCGATAGCGGTGCCCATCCCCCGGGAGGTGATCACATGCCCGGAGATCTCCACCGGGTCCTCCGTGACCTGGGCGCCCTCCAAATGGCTCTCAAAGGTGGGATAACAGCAGGCTCTTCTGCCCTTCAAATATCCTCTGTGACCAAATATGCTGGGAGCCGCGCAGAGAGCCGCAATATATTTTCCCGCCTCATAAAAAGCGTCCACCCGTTTCATCAGTCCCTGATGGTTCTCCAGACCCTGGGTTCCCTTTTTGCCCCCGGGCAGCACCAGCATATCATACTGCTCAAAATCCGCCTCCTGAAAGAGCATATCCATCCTCACCGGGATATCGTGAGCTCCCCTCACCTCCACTGCGTCGTCCACCGACACCATGTCCACGGAAATTCCGCACCTGCGGCAGATATCCACCACCGTCAGCGCCTCGATCTCCTCATACCCCTCCGAAAAAAACACGGCAATTTTACTCATTTCAATCAACACATCCTTTCCTTATTTTAAGTTCCGCATCTGCCCTCCCAGTCCCATACCTGACAGAACAATTTCCGTCTGTAGGGCATAGACGGACATTGTTCTGGGTACTGTTCGGGCAGATGCTGTAGATATAGTTCCGCTTCTGCCCTCCCAGCCCCATGCCTGACAGAACAATTTCCGTCTGTAGGGCATAGACGGACTTGTATTATTTTCCAGTATACACATTTTACCGGAATATTTCAATTAATACTTGGCTTTGTCCAAAACCCGTGGTAAAATACTGTTGAATGTCCACAATATTTGTAGATTTAAAAAGCAGCAAGAGGTTAACATGGAAATTGAACGCAAATTTATCTTAAAGTCACTGCCTGAAAATTTACAAAAGTACCCTTTCCACCGGATCGAGCAGGCCTATCTGTGCATCGACCCTGTGGTTCGTGTGCGCAGACAGGACGAGGAATACTATCTGACCTATAAGGGCTCAGGCATGATGGCCAGGGAGGAGAGCAATCTCCCCCTGAATAAACAGGCCTATTACCACCTCCTGCTGAAGGCGGACGGAAATGTGATCTCCAAGAAACGCTATCTGATCCCGTTAGAGCACCCTGCGGTCAAGGAGGGGTACCCTATTCCCCCCAGAGATTACTGCCTCACCGTGGAACTGGATGTCTTTGATCCCCCCTTCGCCCCCCTGGTGCTGGCGGAGGTGGAGTTTGGAAGCAGGGAGGCTGCGGAAGCCTTCGCTCCCCCCGACTGGTTCGGCGAGGAGGTCACCTACCGCAAGGAATACCACAATTCCTACATGGCCATGAGCGATGTGGAGATGCCGGACCCCGATTAAACGCACACGGAAGGATGTCAAATCCTTCCGTATAATTTTGCCGTTTTTTTAATTTTTGCCGCAAGCTCCTTAGACAGCGCCCTCTCGTCCATACGCCATCTCCAATTGATTCCCAGGGTGGAGGGCACGTTGATGCGCGCCTCGCTTCCCAGCTCCAGATAATCCTGTATGGGGATGATGGCCGTATCCGCACAGCTTCCCAGAGCAGCCCGAACGCAGGCCCAGGGCAGCTCGCGCTTGCTCTCCACTCCCAGATATTGCATGGCAAACCTCGCGTCCTTTGCGGACAGCCCCCTCACCCAGCCCAGGGTTGTGTCGTTGTCGTGGGTGCCGGTGTAGACCACGGCGTTTTTCTCATAATTGTGGGGCAGATATTCGCTGTCCTGCCATGCCTCAAAGGCAAACTGCAGAATTTTCATGCCGGGATACCCGGTCTTCTTCACCAGCTTCACCACGCTGTCCGTGAGAAAACCCAAATCCTCCGCAATCACAGGCTTTTTCCCCACGGTCTTCTTGAGAGTTCCAAAGAGCTCATAGCCCGGCCCCTTCTCCCAATGTCCGTTCTCGGCGGTCTCATCCCCGTAGGGTACGAACCAGTATGCGTCAAATCCTCGGAAATGATCGATTCTCACAATATCGTACAGCTCATAGCAGTAGGCGATCCTCTGAATCCACCACTTATATTCCGTCTTTCTGTGATACTTCCAATCGTACAGGGGATTACCCCACAACTGTCCCGTGACGGCAAACACATCCGGAGGGCAGCCGGCCACTCCGATGGGCTTTCCCTCCTCATCCAACAAAAACAGCCTGGGATTCGCCCAGGTATCCGCGCTGTCAAAGGCCACATAGATGGGGATATCCCCCACGATCTCAATCCCTTTTTTGTTGGCATAGCCCTTTAAGGCGCTCCACTGCTCCCAAAACAGATATTGCTGAAAACGGTAGAAGTCAATCTCCGCCTCCAGCTTCTCCCTGTATCTGGCCAGCGCCTTCTTCTTGCGAAGCCTGATATCCTCATCCCACTCCAGAAAACAGACGCCACCGAAGAAATCCTTCACCGCCATAAAAAGGGCATAATCCTCCAGCCAGTACCGGTTTCTCTCCACAAAGTCAAGATATTTTGCCCGATTACCCAGCCCCCTCTCCATGGCCCTTCCCCAGGCCTTCTTCAGAGCCTTAAAGCGGGAGAAATAGATCTTCTCATAGTCTATATCATGGGGGTCATCCCCAAAATCATAGGAGTCGCACTCTTCCCTTGTCAGATATCCCTTCCTGATCAAAAGCTCCAGATCAATATAGTAGGGATTCCCCGCAAAGGTGGAGAAAGACTGGTAGGGCGAATCTCCATACCCCGTGGGCCCCAGGGGAAGAATCTGCCACAGTCTCTGCCCCGACCGCACCAGAAAATCTACAAAGTCATAGCTGGCCTTTCCGAATGTCCCGATTCCGTAGCGGGACGGGATAGCGGATATGGGCATCAAAATACCCGATCTTCTCATATACTGTCACCTTCCTGTCGCAATTCTAACGAATTTCCCCTCCGCCGTTCTTCTGCTTCATGGAAAATTTCTCATTGTACATCATTTTGTCCGCCCGCCTGGCCGTGTCGTCGATATTGTAGTCTATCCGCCTGTCGTAGGATTCATACCCGCAGGCGATCTGCATGAACACCCCCTGACCGGAGGCATTGAAACGATCCACCTGCTCTTTCAGACGGCCCACCAGGAGCTTACACTTTTTGAGCGTGCTGTTCTTTAAAAGCACGCAGAATTCATCCCCTCCCATGCGATAGCAGTCCCCTTCCTCGCCGAAGATATTTCGGATGATCTCGGCGCTGGATTTGATATAGAGATCCCCCTTCTCATGGCCCAGGGTGTCGTTGCACTTTTTCAGATCATTCAGATCGAAGACCACCACAATACAGTGATCCGGATCAAACTCAGGATTGTCCACAAACGCCGCATAGGCCGTTCTGTTATAGAGTCCCGTGAGCTGGTCGTGATAGGCCATCCGCTCGAAACTCTTGGCCCGCATACCGATGGCCATAAGCTGCTTTGCCTCCCGGATAGACGCCACTCCCAGGACAACAATGTAGATCAGGAAGCCTAACATTCCCAGCACTCCCACTGTTTTTCCCCCGGTGACATAAAAAATCAGAAGATCCAGTCCAAAGCCCGCAAAACAGAAGCCCATGCAGAGCACAGTCCTCTTAAGCCGCACGTTCCAGCCCGTGGACCGCAGCTCCCGTACCGTCATACAGAAACAGACTCCCATGAGGAAAACCATCTGTATATGCGTCAGAAACAGGGTCTGGCGCAGATCCGCCACCCCTGCAAGCTGCAGGATCAATACCGCGGCAATCTCTATAAGGCTGGAAAAACAGGGGATATACCAGACCGGACTCTCCCCGTTTTGATAGTGCTCCTTGATAAAGAGAGCAAAGGGAACGCTGGCCATAAGCAGCGCAAAAAAAGGAATACTTGATATCACCGGATGCAGGGGCAGCAGCGCCTTCACCGTCTCGGTATCCGCAAACTTCCACGCCCCCAGGTGAATTGCAAAAATCCCCAGCATCGCCAGGCTGCGGTCTATCTCGGAATTGTTGCGGTTGTATATCGTGTATCCTATGAAGACAAAGCCGATGACTATGGTGGCAATGGCAAAAAATATGGTCCAGAAATCCTTGCGCAGCAAATCTGCCGATATATCGTACTTGGAGCCGAAATAAAAATCCGGCACCGCGTCAATAGCGCTCTTGTAGACAGGAATCAGTTCTATCTTTAGGGTCTTACCGTTGTCCTCATCCAAAAACTTGAGCTGATTCCAGACACAGCCCGGCGTACTCCCGAAAAGATTCTCTCTGTCCGGCCTCATACTATAGACGCATTCCTCATCCAGATATACTTCCACATTCTGGTGTCTGGAATAGAACATCAATGTGCGGTAATCCGCCGCCACACCCTCCACCGTCCAGGTATAGCGCTGCCTGACCCCCATGGGCGCACCGTCGTCCTCCACGCTCTCCGCGGTACATTGCTCCACAGTCTCATAGCCTCCGCCCGTCCTCTGATTCTTTAGGGAAAGGGAGAAGGCAAACGCTATGTAGCACTGCAGCAGCACCGTAAACAGAAGCGCCGCCAGATAAACCATCTGCACTGTTTTTTTCATCCGTATTTTCCTTAAGCCACTGCAGCTCTTCCTTTCTGTTCCGACGGCCAAATCCCAAAGCGCAAGGCAGATAAGTTCATCTGTCTTGCGCTTATTATAGCACTCTCCCGCACTTTCATGCAACCTGTTATTGTATCAGGTATACAAAATATCCCCCATAGCAAAGCAGCATAACCGCCCCTGCCGCTCTGCCCAGCCTTCTTTTCGGCAACACGAAGACAAGCAGGAGGAGCATCGCCCCCACAGCCGCCAGACTGTCCGCAAAAAAACCTGAACTGTAGGCCACCGGGGTAATCAGGGCCGTGGTTCCCACCACAAACAGAATGTTAAAGATATTGCTGCCCACAATATTTCCCACGGCAATGTCCGCCTTTCCCTTCAGAGCCGCCGTGACGCTGGTCACCAGCTCCGGCAGGGAGGTGCCGAAGGCCACGATGGTCAGGCCGATCAGCCGCTCGCTCATGCCGAATATCTTCGCCAGAGCAGTGGCCGCATCCACCGTGACGTCGCTTCCCCATACGATCAGCACCGCCCCCGCGGCAATCATCAGCAGCATTTTCCACACGGACTCGTCCTTCCCGGCCTTGGCCGTCTCCTCCGTATCTCCGCCGTGCTTTGCGCTCCACAGAAGGTACAGCAGATAGATCACCATGCCCCCCCACAGAACCACGCCCTCCGCCCGGCTGACGGAATTGTCGCAGAGCCCCTGAACCGCCAACAGCCCTGTCACCAGTATGGTAAAGGGAATCTCATAGCACACGGTGGAACGCTGCACCGGAATGGCGCGGATCACGGCGGTAAGCCCCAGAATCACAAGGACATTCATTATGTTGCTGCCCAGCACATTTCCTATGGTGATATCGGCGCTGCCCTTAAATGCCGCCGATATGCTCACCGCCGCCTCCGGCAGAGAAGTTCCCATGGCCACAATGGTCAGACCGATGACAAGCTGTGGAATCCCGAAACGGTCCGCCACCTTGGAAGCCCCCTCCACAAACCAGTCAGCCCCCTTGATCAGCATAATAAAACCCAATACCAACAAAAACAATTGTAATACGATTTGCATTTCCGCCTCCGCTTCATTTAAACTCTTCGCCTCCCTGGGACTATAAAAAAGACTTTCAGCACATCGGTGCTAAAAGTCTTGTTCTCTCATCGTCTCATGAAAGCGCACAACCACGGCGTCTCTAAAGGTCTGCCGGGGTATGTTGATTGTACGTAACAACTACTCCCTTTTAACTTGTCCTCAACTTAACACATTTCAGCAAATATGTCAAGCTCCTGTAAAAGAAAATTCCCCGGCAGCCTGTGTACCAAACAGGATTACTCGTCGAATCCCATCATAATGTCATCTACCTCATCCCAGTCCGTGTCGCTGATAATACCGTCATTCCCGTTGTAATCCACCTTGTAGAGCTTGGTGATAGCGGTGGAAACAGGCTGTGCAGCCTCAGCGTACTGCTCGGCAATCTTCACGATATCCTCCGTGTACTGCTTCTCCAGGCTGTTCAGACGCTCCTCCGAATCCGTAGCTCCGCTCTGGGCAGCCTCCTGAACCTTGGTCCACTCATCGTTAAAGGTGGTAACCGCTGTGTTGTAGTCATCGGAAATCAGATCCAGGAAATCCGTGGGGTACAATGCCAGCTCCACCTGTCCCATTCCGGTCTGCTTGTCAACGGTAATCTCAGAGATTTCCCACTTAACCTTCCCCATCACGGTCTTGCCCACATTGGTCAGTCTCTCGATCACATCCTCGGTCTGGCACTCCTCGGCGATCTCGCAGAGGTTCATCATATAGTAGGCAAAGTATGTAACCTCGGAATCGTACAGCTCTTTGCCGCTGTCCTCGGAAGCGTACTCGGCGTAATTGTCAACCTTTCCGTAATAGCTTGCCTCCATAGCAGCATTGACAAAGCCCGCGCTCTTGTCCTGAATCGTGTTGCCCCCGGTGGGCAGTGCGCATGCCGTAAACTGCAGACACACAATGGCGCTCAACATCAGTGTCAATAATTTCTTCATTTTCTTCTTCCTCCTGCATTTACATAGAAATAATGACTTAATAAGTTGAATGTAACTGTCACCTGGCGAACCTCCCTGAAGGGAACCGCTCCGCCACTGCGGATAGTGGGACTTGAACCCATACATCTCTCGATACAGGAACCTAAATCCTGCGCGTCTGCCAATTCCGCCATATCCGCCCGCCTCTCCACCGTCGTCTCCGCGCTTCCCACAGACACGGAAAGCACGGAAAACGAGAAGAATGCACTGTGTTTAATTATATCCCTTTGCCCCCTGTTTTGTCAATAGGGGAGCCGAAAACAAAGACTCACAGCGAGACCCGCTCCGGGAACTCCCTGTAAAAATCCTCCCGCAGCTCGGACACTGCCAGATAGCATTCCTTTCCCCACAAAAGTCGGGCCGGAATCCTCCAGGGCTTTCCGTAATAATAATCGTCGGCAATCAGTTTGCCGTCGCCGTAGATCTGGGCCACATCCCCCGTGTAGGCAATCTGCACAAATCCCTCCGGCCCGCTGACTGCCAGTCTGCTCCAGCACACTCTCCGCTCACCGCCTATATGAAGCTCCTTCTCATACGGCGAGTAAAGGGGCTGTTCCTCCAGGGGCGTCAGAGTCAAAACCGCCGGCAGAGTCTCACAACCTCCCCGGAAGCATTCAAATCCGCTTCCCGTCCACTTCCGGTAAGCAAACACGCCTCCCGCCACAGCCAAAATCTCCCCGTCTCTCTCATAGAGGTCGCAGTCCTCCCCCACATAGAGCTCTCCGCCCAATCTGCGGGCATATCTGGCCTGATCCCAGGACAGTGTCACCACCCGGAGCTTCCCCACCTTGAAAGCGGAATCAAAGCCCGCCACAGGGGCAGCCTCCTCTCCCTCCGCGAAACGGTAGACGGCATTCACTCCGGGAATTTGGGCAAAAAACACCGTATCACCACATCTGCAGAGAGGCTGGGCCGTGGCCCACGCCAGCTCTTCCTCCCCCAGGCGGATGCCAAAGGGCATATAGAAAGCCACATCCCCCCTCACAGAGATAGCCGGAAACCGCACGCTGCCCGTGTCAATGACCACATCCTCCCGATCCTCAATGCGCCCCAATCTCTGATAGTGATTTACAAACACAAATCCGCTGCGGCCGTCTGTGCGCATACAGTAGCGCAGAGAACGCTCATCCCCAGGCAAAACTCTCTCCACGCTGTTCACCGCCTCCATGGGGGCCAGGATTTCCCCGAAATCCTGCGCAAACAGATGCAGGAGATTCAAGAGCCGATACTGCTCTCTGACCTCGCCGTACTCGGACAGAGGGGCCTGAAAGTCGTAAGACAGGATGGGGTAATCGTTGGGATACCCGGTTTCTCTGGTCTCATTGAAGGTGGACAACTTTCCCAGGGGATTGGTCCCGCCGTGATACATATAGTAGCCGATCAGATTGTTCCCCACGCCCAGCTTTACCAAAGACAGCACATAGGCATCCATTCCCGTCACAATGGGTCTGCGGTGGTGGGTGGGCTCCAGACCCGGACCCAGCTCACAGGTTGCGAAGGGATACTCCTCATAGGGCAGACGCCAGCCGTCCTCATCCACCGCCTTGATCAGATCTGCCCCCACAGCAGCATCGTTGCGCTTCTTTTCAAACACATAATGCTCCGACAGAGGAAGTATGTCCTGATGCTCCGCCCAGGGAGCGTCGGGATAGGCACTGAAAACAGGTAGCACCTCCTTCAGTGGAATCTTGGCCCCATAGCTGCTGTTCCAACCCGTCACCGTGTACAGAGGTACGTCGTATCCGATTTCCTGGGCCAGCCTCTTAAGCCGCAGCAGATGCTCCGCTCTGTCCGTCAGCTCATTCTCCAGTTGAACCGCAATGATATTACCCCCGTCCCTGTAAAAAAGCCCCTTCACCTGTTCGTAGATTTTCTCAAACCAAATCCTCACAAACGCCAGATAACCGGGATTATTGTCCCGAAGCTCAAATTCCTTGCGAAGCAGCCAATCCGGGAACCCCCCGTTCCTGCACTCCCCATGGGCCCAGGGCCCAATCCGCAGCACCATATCCAGCCCCGCCTTGGCAGTCAGCTCCACGAAGGCGCGGATATCCCTGTCTTTCGTAAAATCAAACTCTCCTTCCGTCTCCTCATGGTGCAACCAAAACAGATAGCTGGCCACAGTGGTGATTCCCCCCGCTTTCATCTTGCAGAGCTCATCATACCATTTTTCCCTCGGACAGCGGGAGAAATGAAACTCTCCCATCACACCGATCCATGGTTTGCCGTCGCGCTCCAGATACAGACTCGTGACGTCAATCCTTCCTCCCTGGGGATTGCCTCCTCCCAGCCGTAAATGCCCTCTCTTAACCGGGGTCGGTTCATATTCCTCAAACTGATATACCATTCTGCTCCCTCCAACGACATACATTCCGTCTCTATCCATAATTGTAATTATTAGTATACCCAGCGGTTCGCCGTACTGTCAAGGCTAATAAAAATTATGCTCCGACAAAAAACACCGGGCGGCACAGGGCCACCCGATGTTTTTCGACCTTATTCTTTTAGTCGTTCATTCATTGCAAAGTTCTCTATGATTCTAAATGTTTCAAAAGCTTATCCCTTTATTCCGGCTTTCTGCGGTTTCTTCTCACAACGATTGTGCCCATACCGGCCACAGCCGCAGCCAAAACAATGAACCAAACCGTACCGTTCATGTAATCGCCAGTCTGAACCGCGGAAGTCACCACATTCTCGCCTTCCTCCTCGTCGTCATCGGAATCACTGTCCTCTGAAGGCGTTTCGGGATCCGTAGGTCTGGTAGGATCGCTGGGATCCGTAGGCTTTGTGGGATCGCTGGGATCCGTAGGCCTGCTGGGATCACTGGGATCCGTAGGCTTTGTGGGATCGCTGGGATCCGTAGGCTTTGTGGGATCGCTGGGATCCGTAGGATTGCTGGGATCGCTGGGATCCGTAGGATTGCTGGGATCCGTAGGATTGCTGGGATCACTGGGATCCGTAGGCTTCTCTCCGGTCTCCGTATCCTTGTACGCAATCGCGTAGGTGGAGTATTTGCCGGACCTGAATGTCAGGGTTCCTGTCTCCTTGTCATACAAGGCGGGCAGCATCTCGCAAACTCCCTCGTGCTCACGCACAATAGTATATTCTCTGGAGATCTTCTCATCCGTATTGATCAGAGACCCGGGGATTTTGATTGTAATCTCCAGCTCGGAAGCCCCCAGATCGGTCAACGGCTTCTCGGCAACCGTCGCTCCGTTCTTCACCAGCGTCACCTTCAGCGTAATGTCAACATACTGGCCTACCGTGTAGCCCGGAGCGCTCTCCTCAATCTGAGCCTCCACCTCGGGCGTCACCGAATCGGACATATCCCTGATGGTCAGGGATACCTGACAGTCCGCACCTGTGTTGATCTGTTTAATTTCGTCCGTGGACAAAATGCCTTTATTCACATCGGTTAAAATCTTTCTGAGCTCGTCGGCATCGGTAGTCAGCGTAGTCTCGGGAGCCTTCTCGTCCTTATCCACACTGGGGATCACCTCGCCGGGCTTCATCTTTGCCAGCTCTCCAAAAATATAGTTCCCGATCTGTATTCCCAGGTATTCCTTGTAGTGATTGTGATCCACATACCAGCTCTGCACCATCTCAAGAACCGATTTAAATGCAGTGTTATTTGCCGCATTGTACGCGTTCACATCATCCATAGTAAGGGTATTCATCCAATCCTGACCCCACTGGCCCAGTTCGATGATATTGAGGCCTTCCTCCTCGGCAATCTGTCTCAGCTCGTTGTTTCTCGCGCCGTCGCCGCGGCTGTTAGTAAACTTGCCGGTAGCCTTATCAAAGTTCTGGCTTTCCCTGTCACCCACAGGGCCGTCGGGTGTCGCCGTCACAATGACGGGAATTCCGCCTCTCTGAAGGATACCCTCCACATAGTAGTACTTCATCAGCGTGTAATAGGAAGCAGGCTCCTTATCCTCGGAGTTGATTCCCATATTCACGGTCACATAATCGCCGGGGCAGACAGACAGCAACACAGCCTCCACTCTCGCCTGATTATAATAGCTCACAGAGTTGCGGCCCGCCATACCATGGTTCTCAAACCCGCCGAACACTTCGGGAATCGTCACCTTACCGCCCGTCGCACAGTCTCCCCAGGACATCGCACCGTTTGCCGTATTCCTGGTTGTGGAGTCTCCGATGGCATATACCGTGGGCTTCGCCTGCTTATCCTTCGCCGGCATCTGAGATATTTCAACGGTCTTTACGGATGCCCCCGCAGGGAAGGTCAGATCCAGCACACCGTCGCAAACCGCCACATTGAAGAACTCTCCCGTCTTGGCAATTCCGGTCACCGCAGGCACGGACTCAACCACCTCGGAGGTAATCGTCTCCGCAGAGGTATCCACCTTCACCACATAGTTTCCGTTGGGAACCTTCGCCTTAAACCTGAAAGCCTGCGCTCCCGTCACATTGTCGCCATTCACGGTCAGTCCCTCTGTTCCGCCGAAGCCATAACCCAGCTTGTCGGTATACAGAGTATCCGTCACCTGAGTGAAGCCATCCGCCGGATCCTGGGAACCAAAGGCAAAGGACATACCGTGAATGTTCACTTTCACTCTCGCAGAGAGCCCTTCCCCGTTGACAGCCTTCACATACACCACTGCCGGAGAAGCTCCCGCCTCCACCGTGAGCATACCGTTTTCAAAGGTCACGCCCCGTACGGTGGTCTCGGTCACTCCGTCTTTTCCCAACAGGGAATAGGTAATCGCACCGCCGTCAATGGCATTGCCGGAACCGTCACGGGTTTCCGCCACAAATCTGGACACAACCGCAGCTTCTCCCATAAAGGGAATGGTTACGGAGGTGGTGGACTGCTTAAACGCCACCACATTGGAGGATGTGGTCAGTCGGATTTCCTTCTCGGCCCTCTTTCCATCCTTTGTGGCATACACAGTCACAGTACCGGACGCGCCGGCACTTACCGTCAGCTTCGCTGTCTGAGGTCCGGTAGAGACGATCTCCACATTGGGATACTCCTCGGCCAGGGACCAGGTCACAGGTCCGGTCATCTTGATGCCTTCAACACTGGTCAAAACTGCGGAAAAATCTACCTTTGCCGCCGCCTCGCCCGTTCCCGGAACTCTTACCACATCCTCGGCGGATCCCACCGTGAGAGTGGACAGAGTCGGCTTGTATGCCTCAAACTTCTGCAATTGCAAAGGTCCCGGCCATGGCTTCGTAAAGAAGCAGAAGTACTTCTGGACGCTGTCGCCGTTGGCCATATCAATGTCCTCGATCCGGCCAACCTCAGCTCCCTTATTATCGTAAACCGTCACAGATGCCTTGTCAATGCTGGGATCCGCGGATACCACATAGCGATACCACTCATTGGCATTGATACCGGGAATGCTCTCTTCACCCATGGTCAGGGCTCCCGATGCATAGGTGGCACTCCACTCCGGATTAGGGGCCTTATTGTTCGGCGTATCGGCATACACGCCAAACGCCATACCTGAGGGCAGCTTCGCCGTAAAATCAATCACATACTGACTGGTCTGATCCGTCCACTGATACACAGCTATCGTAGAACTGCTGGCATCCTTGCTGGCTGCAAACTCCAGGTACTTGACTCCCTCTGCGTCCTTCCCCAGTGTCAGGGTTCTCGTATTGTTGGAGCCATAGATACTCCAGTTATTCAGGACCAGATCCTGATCCTTCACTCCCGTTGCAATACCCTGATAATTCACCAGAGACTCCGGATATTCGTTCATATCTGCCGGATAACCCGCCGCAGGAGCCAACTGATTGGGATTTGCGGCCGCGGTGCCGATCACCGCAAAGGGCGTTCTGAGCGTTATGATCTCATCCCCGTAGGAGATCTTCGCCTGGACATAACCTCGGTAATTGGACACACCGTTTCTCACATTGAAGTAGGCCGTAACTCCGTCAGGAGCCGTTCCCTCGGTTCCCGCGCCCGTTCCCTCCTCCTTGGTGAGGGAAATATAACCGTCCTCGGTGTCCAGTCCGGCCACAGACCATTCTACCTTCACCTTGTCGTCCAGATTGCCGCCCAGGCTGCCGTAAGGCTTTACGGTGATGGGCAGATGCACCGGCGCGTTCTCCGCAGGCTGATTGATCAGCTTATTCAGCGGTACCGAAAACTCTGCCTTGGCAAGAGTCTCTTCTTCCACCTCGCCGAATACGTCGTCCTCCGTCGCTCCGCGGACCATAACACTGTCGATCTTTATCACAGGGCTGTATCTTCCCGCCAGCATATAGAGGCCGGCCACATTTCCCTCCCCGTCGTAGGGAGTAATCACCTTATCTGCAATCAAACCGGTCTTGTTCCCGTCGATGGTGGTAGAAACCAGCTTCTGCGTCTTATCCACATACAGTACATAGTGGCACCATTCGCCGGAGGGAATCGTCACATTGTTTTTCCCATAGAGGGTGTATGTGGTGCCGCTGTTCCCTCCATTGACCAGCCTGATCAAATAGCCGCTTTCCGCGCCATTGTTTACATTACCGCCAACATATTTGAAATCCGTGCCCTTCACAGCAAGGGTGGTGGCATCCTTGTTTCCGGGCGTTATAGCGGCATCAAATTCCACCACATAGGAATCGACGCTGGAAACATCCAGATCAGTGAAATCCATATAGACGCCGCGGCTGTTTGTTCCGCCGTCTCCGGTAAATACCAGATATTTTCCGTCCGTATTGGAATCGTCACTCTTTATGGACAGCTTATCCTGAGCATTGGGGCTGATGGCCACATCCTCCGCCTTGGTAACGTCGGTAAATTCCTCGGAATACCAAGGAGTTCCCGCAGCACTCTCCTCCCACTTTGCAAACAGGGTCATGTCTCCGTTCACCACATCGTTCTCAAAATCCCAAGCTGTAGTACATTCCGCCTCGGTGTACCAGCCTGCAAAGGTATACCCCAGCGCTCTGGGAGGCTTAGGCTCCGTCACCTTTCCGCCCTTGAGCACCGCCGCCGCCTTGACGCTGCTCCCGCGGCCGTTGTTGTCAAAGGTCACCTTCGCCACATTCTCTGCAGTCTGTCCGGTTGCGGAACAGCAGATGATATTGTCCTCCAAATCCGTAAACGTATATACATAGTCAGCATCTACGATATTCTGATACCCGTTCTCATACAGGAAACCAGCCACTAAGGATGCCCACTTGTGAGCCGCGTTGTACTTGGAGTGCAATCTGTCGTCCACATTGTAATCCGCATTCAGTATACTGATTACGGATTCCAGACTGGCATCCGCTCCGTAATTCTCCACCAGGAAATCATAGCTCATCTTGGAAAGATCCGCATATGTAGTGCTGGTAGCCGCAGCCACGTCTGCCATATAGGAAGTCCACTGCACGGATTCCTTGTAGTCGTGCTGGGAAGCATTGGGGGAAATCAAAATCACATCCAGGCCCTTTGCCTTTGCCTCAGTGACCATGGTCGTCACTGCGGTCTTCATAATTTCTTCCGTATCATAGGTCCTGTCGTTGTAGCCGCTTTCCAGCAGAAGGATGTCTCCGCTCTGGGCGCTCTCGCGTATCTGAGAAAACGCCGTAGCTTCCAGCCCCTTTGCCGTGATACCGCTGTTTGCAAGATTCACCACATCGACACTGTCATTGAAGTAATGGGAAATCACCTGGCCCCAGCCCGTCTGAACATTGGTGTTCTCAGGACTTCCTCCGTTATAATAGGTCGCCACCAGGGAATCGCCCAGCACATATACCTTCCTCACCCTGTCAACAATCTCCGGCGACTTCACCGCCTCGATCTCGATCTTCATTTCACTTGCGGTATGTCCGCTGGAGTAATCCGCAGTGGCGATCTTTGCGCTTGCCCCTGTGAGGACAATATCATGCACCGCCATAAAGTTCGGCGTAGAGCCGTGCTGCAGAATATTGTTTACCAGCATCTGATTGTTCAAATATACGTCGCAGCGCTGGCCGGAGGTATTCTTAACAATGAAATTGTAGGTTCCCTCCGGAAGTCCCAGCTCATAGCCGCCCTTGCCGAGTTCTCCGGGAGCTCCCGCATTGTAATAGTAGACGGGAGCAATCTCAACCTTGTCCGCACCCGTGGTATCCACGCTGGCAGGCAGGGTCGTCACCGTCGTCTGGTTTACCAGTACGCCGTCCTTTGCGGTAGTGATCTGGTATCCCTTGATCTTGCTGCCGGTGATCAGCTCGGCAGGATTGATCGCTGTGGAATTACCCGTTGCATCCATCACAATATAAGGCTTCGCATCCACAGGGGGCTGGGGATCCACGGAAGACTCCTCCGCCTCGGTAATAAGGATGTCCTTCACCACGGTTGCATTTTGGCTTCTGTACAGACCATACTGTATAGCCTTCAAGGTTGCCGCTGCCGCCGTAAGAGGTAACGCCTGTGTTGTGGTCGTGCCATCGGAAATGGTGACCGTATTCTTATCCTGGTCAATGGTAAAGGTAAGCTCCAGAGAAGATGCCTTGCCATCCGTAACCAAAAGCTTTTCGCCGGCTGCATACGCGCCCTTGTCTCCACTCTGGTTCAGATTAGCGTTCAGGGATCCCCTACCAGCCCAACCATAAATCTCGTAGACATTCGCAGCGACATCCCGCTGATACTGTACTCCGGCCAAAATCCCGCCGTCGGAAACAAACGCCAAAGTAGATTGCGCATTTTGTTCACCTGCAGAGTTCGAATCATAAGGCGCAGTCGCATACTCAATATTTAATGTCACATCGGCAAGCTTCGGAAGCGTTACCTCCTGCGCCAGATTCTTACTCGCGCCCCTTGTGCCTGCAGGGATACTCCAGTTGAGAGACTCATAATAAACGACATTGCTGTTAGCGATATCAATGGTCGCTTTTCCCTCTGCACTCACTCCGTTTGCCGTTACCTTTGCAACTACGTCAAATTTAGCAATCGTGTCATCCGTATGAAACGCTGACGTTACGGAGACAACGCCATCTTTTACTGTAACGCCCTCGGCCGGCGTGGTCGTTCCCTCGGGATAAACGCTCCACTCCGCAGTATAATCTCCCGCAGCCATATCGGCGCCATGCTGGTCCTGTACGGAAAGGGTGAATGCCGAGGTCGTTGCGGCATCCGATCCCTTGGAAGCGGTAATAAAGCCCTGACCGCCCTCCACCGTCACCGTCTTGGGTTCTGCGTCATATACCGCAGATGTCAAAGTCAATTCAACAGTCTGGGCTGCAGAAGCCACCGTGATGGAGGCTGAAGCACCCGCTCCGGCATCAAATCCCGCCTTGGAAGCCTCCGCAGTGTACGTTCCCGCGGGAAGCGCAAACAGAGCTTTTCCGTCTGCGTCGGTCTCCATGGCATATCCTCCCACCTTAACCGTCGCTCCGGCCAAAACCTCTCCGTCGCTTTTAACCACAACGGTGGTAGCCGCCGTCTGCTCAACCCTCAGATTGTCAAACTGTGCTTCCGTTCCCGGATCCAAAAATGTCAATCCGCCGAATCCGGCTCCGGTTGTGTCCGCATAATCAGATACGGAGGATGAAACAAAATTTCCATCCATATCCGTGATAACTAAATAACGCTTACTGTTAGCCGCGTCAATAATCACCTGCATATGCTGCTCTTCGGCAATAGCAGGAACTAAAAATCCATTACTCCACTTTTGCCAATTTGCATCATATGCCGCAATATCTGCAGGACTTACAACTCTGAACTGTATAGCGGAACGGATATCTGCGCTCAGTTTCAAGAGCAGACCTGTACTCTTTAAGGATGCGATATCCGGCTCACTGCCAGAGGTATAATTAAAAAGAACCTGAATTCCTCTTAAAGCAGCCAGAGAACCGGTGGTCGCCTTGACAATCTGCACACATTTTCCACCGGATACTTCTGCTATATTTGCAGCAGTGTTATTATTATCTCCGGCTTTAAAAGTCAGTTTATCGCCCAATGCAGCGGAAACCGTAGGGGATCCCTTTACAGGATTCGCCTGGACAATCGTCTTCGTCTCATAGCCGTCAAAATTCTCGTCTATGTACACCTTAGCCTCAGTGCCGTCGTCCGCAATCGCCATAACCCCATCCGTGGAGCCGCTCATTGCATAGTCGGCAGTCTCACCGCTTTCGCCGCCAAGCGCTGCATCACCCGCGCCCGCTTCACCAGGCGCCGCAGGGGCGTCCTCTGCGGGTGCCGTCCCCTCAGGCACTGCACCGTCCGTTTCCTCTCCGCCCGAAACCGGCGTCTCGTCGGGGGCGGGATTGTCCGCTTCGTTTGTTCCATCGGACGTAGGATCAGCGCCGTCTGTGAGCAATGTTCCGACCGTTTCCGCGGAAGCCGCGCCGGCGGTGGAAGCAATGCCCATACCCCCCCGTGGCAGCGGGGTCAGAAGCATGCTGAAGCTAAGCACAATGGATAAAATACTTTTGCCTAACATAATTTTTCCTCCTCATTTTTGTGCATTTTTATGAAAAATGCCATATATGTTTATTTTACTTTTATTCATATTTTGTGTCAAGCCCTTACCCCCCGTTTTTTATACTGTTTTCAACCATAAATTGCGCAAATCAGACCATGCTTTTGTTAAAAGCACCGATAAACCCGGTCATATTCATTTTTCTTCCTGATTTTCCAGTAGTCAGACAATTCCCCTTTTCTGAAACAAAAAATTTTACAAAATTCCCAAACTCATCTGTTTTTGTCTGGAAAAAAGTGGTAAATTTGAACTATAGCTGCTGTTTTCGGATGAAAAATCACAGAAGAAACAAGAATAATGGATAAAAACAATAAGCTGACTCCCGAGGAAGAGTTTCTGATCTACGAGGCATACCGCGATTATCATAAGGATCTGTACCTGTATGTGACATCCCACTCCAAATATTCCCTCGCGGCGGAGGATATCATATCAGAGACCTTTGCCCTGGCCTGCGAGAAAATCGAAACCTTCAAAAAGCACACCAACAAAAAGGCATGGCTCTTTCGCACCGCCCACTTCAAAATACTGGAACTGAGACGCCGATTGCGGCAGGCAGATCTGATCTACACGGAAAATATGACAAAGGAGCCGGCAGACCCGTCCACACCTTATACCGACAAAGAACTGAACCTGACGGTCCGAGACATACTGACTTCGGAGGAATACCTGCTCTTTCGGCGCTATTTTCTGTGGGGATACTCCCTCAAGGAGACCGCCGCCCTGGAAAATGTATCCGAAGGGTATTTGTCCGTAAAGCTGAGCCGTCTGCGCAGGAAGCTGCGGGATGCTCTTTAATTTTATCACAATGGGGAAAGCGTCGGACAGCAAACCTGCAGAGCACTCTGCCAAAAGGACTGTTCTGCCCGGCCCCCGCCTACCCCCGGAAACAAATAAATAAACCCCGGAAAGCCTTCCCAAACTGGCTTTACGGGGTTTCGTATCCATGAGACATCCGGGATTCGAACCCGGGACAACTTGATTAAAAGTCAAGTGCTCTACCGACTGAGCTAATATCCCATTAAGCAGGGCTAGCTGGATTCGAACCAGCGTATGCAGCAGTCAAAGTGCTGTGCCTTACCGCTTGGCGATAGCCCTAAAAGTATGACACCAAACGTGCAACCGGCTGCTGACACATATCTGCAGCACACAAAGGTGGATAAAGGGATTCGAACCCTTGGCCTCCAGAGCCACAATCTGGCGCGCTAACCAACTGCGCTATACCCACCATATAAGGGATAAGTCCTGATACATCAGAACTCTTCCCGACGTGCCCGAAGGGATTCGAACCCCCGACCCACGGCTTAGAAGGCCGTTGCTCTATCCGGCTGAGCTACGGACACACTCCCGATTCGACAAACTTTCAATCAAACCGACGAAGAATATTGTAACTGATTCTTCGCCGGTTGTCAACACTTTGTTTAAATTTTATACCAAATCGATCACCAGGTGCCTGGGCTGCCCTGTGATCATCACAGGAGTGAGCTCTGCCTGAATCAGCGGCTTGATATAATTCACAAGCTGCTGGCTCACATTGGTGCCCTCCTCCGTAATCCATTCCAGGGGAACCTTTTTCTCCACATTGGCTATCTCGTGCACATCATAGAGATCGGTGGTGCAGATGTAAGGATCGCTGGATACGCGCTTCAAAATAATCATCTTACCCGTCTCCCCGTCGAAAGCAGCTTTCACCGCGGAGCCGCCCACCTGATAGGCCTCGGTGATATCCACGCGGGAGGTCAGATGGCCCGCGCATCTTTGAAGGGTGGAAAGCTCGATGGCTCTGGACTTGCAGCCGTATCTCTCGCTGATCAGATCCGCCAGATATTTGGCCGTGCCGCTGAGCTGCTTATGCCCGAAGGAGTCCACATACTCCGTGTGGTCGGTGAGCTCAAACACATACTTGTCATCCTCCGTCTTGATGCCCTCGGATACGGCTACCACCACATTTTTCTTAGTCTCAAGAAGCTTTCCCACCCGGTCTGCAAAATCATCCACATGGAAGGGCAGCTCAGGCAGATAGAGCAGATCCACACCCTCGCAGTCCTCGCATTTTGCCAGCGCCGCCGCCCCCGTGAGCCAGCCCGCGTTGCGCCCCATAATCTCGATAACAGTGACCTGCTTGAAATCGTACACCAGCCCGTCCCGGATTAACTCCTTGGTGGCGGAGGCAATGTACTTTGCCGCGCTGCCAAAGCCGGGGGTGTGATCCGTAACCGCCAGATCGTTGTCGATGGTCTTCGGCACACCCATAAATCGGATGGGACTGTCAATCTGCACGGCGTAATCCGTCAGCTTCTTGATAGTGTCCATGGAGTCATTGCCTCCGATATAGAAGAAAGCCGTGATCTCATACTCGTTGAGAATCTCAAATATTTTGTCATAAACCGCCTTGTCGTCGCTGATTTCCGGGAGCTTATATCTGCAGGAGCCCAAAAAGGCGGAGGGAGTTCTCTTTAACAGCTCCAAATCCAGTTCCGTGCGGATTTTCTCGCTCAGATCCACAATATTTTTCTCCAGAAAACCGTGAATGCCGTGCCTCATGCCATACACTCTGTCGGCTCCCAGATCCTTCGCGGTCTTAAACACCCCCGCAAGGCTGGAATTGATTACGGCGGTAGGTCCGCCGGATTGTCCTACGATCACATTCTTTGCCATATGTACCTCCCAAGAATTAGATTGTCCACTATATGATTATGAACAAGTCCAGTATAACATACTCCGGCAATTTGCACAACAAATTAAAGAAAGAACCGAAAATTTTGTCACACCTCCACAAGTTCATACTCCCTGGAACCAAAGCCCAATGCTGCTGCCGCCTCCACGGTATGCACGCCGTTTTTGGATTCTATGCGCTCCAGCAGATGATCCCTGCCGGGGTCGTCGGAGGCGTACACCAGATCCAGGCAGGCCTGGTCGATGGCAACCGGGTCAAGTCCCGCCAAAATGCCGATGTCCTTCATGCAGGGATCCTCCGCCACCGCGCAGCAGTCGCAGTCCACAGACATATTTTTCATCACATTGATATACGCCAGATTGCCCTTCAAATATTCCACCACTGACATGGCTGCGTCCGCCATGGACTCCAGGAAGGAATCATGGTCCGAGGTCCAGAACGCATTCATATCTCCCACACCGTGAATATACCCCTTTCCATAGGAGGACGCCACACCGATGGAAAGCTGCTTAATGGCCCCGCCGAAGCCTCCCATGGGATGTCCCTTAAAATGGGACAGTACCAGCATGGAGTCGTAGTCCGCCAAATTCTTTCCCACAAAATTCTTCTGAATGCGCTTTCCCCGGGGAATGGCCAGCTCCAGATCCGGCCCCTCCCCGTCCAGCAGGTCCACCGTGAAATGCTGGCTCCAGCCGTGCTTTTTAAGGGTCTCCAAATGTTTTTTTGTGGTATTGCGTGAGCCCTCATAGGCCGTGTTGCACTCCACCACCGTGCCGCCCACATATTCCACCATGGGTTTCCAGAATTCCGGCTTCAGGAAATTCTGATTTCCCTCCTCGCCGGAATGCAGCTTCACGGCCACCTTGCCCGTCAGCTCCTTTCCCGTCATCCTGTACAGCTCCACCACCTTCTCGGGCGTAATTTCTCTGGAAAAAAATACCTTT
>CATLGW010000024.1 GCA_949948715.1 uncultured Lachnospiraceae bacterium
TCTGCAGTAAGATTGATAATACTTGATTTTCTTCCCATAAGTACAATGCCTCCATCAATTGATATATACATTGTACTATGGAACAAAAATATAGTCCAGTTATTTAAAAACTATTATACTAGGAGGTGTCGTCAGACCGATGCCTAATCATTATACAGCTTAAACAATGAGAGGATTAAGTCCCAACTGGTTGTTGGGTACTGAAACCCTACACTTATATATTAGGAGGAGGCGCCTGTCTCGGCGGGAGCCAGGCTGGATCAGAAAGATTAAGAAAATGAATTTTTGTTGTGAAATTTGTTGAAATATGATAAAATTGTGAGAGAAATAGAGTGACCGTTGTATCATCTTGACAAAAGAAAGGAGATTGAGAGATAAGATGAGCAGATTAAGCATTCATACAAAGGACAGGGCGCAGGTTACCATGGAGTCCTTGTATTCTGATCTGGAGAGACGGATCATGGCCAGTCCTCCGGGATTGTGTTCCATAGATCTGGTGTGTTCTTTTGTAAAGATGTGCCTGGCGCAGTCCTGCGGCAAATGTGTACCCTGCCGTGTGGGGCTGGACCAGCTTGTACGGCTTTTGGAGAGTGTACTGAACGGCAAGGCGGATAGGGAGACGGTGGACGTCATTCGTCTGACGGCGGAGAGCATCTACCAGTCGGCGGACTGTGCCATTGGTTTTGAGGCGGCCCGGATGGTGCTAAAATGTCTGGAGGGCTGCATGGATGATTTTGAGGCTCACATCAGGGAGCATCACTGCACCTGCAACAGCAACCAGCCGGTGCCCTGCGTGGCGCTGTGCCCGGCGGGCGTGGATATTCCGGGATACATAGCTTTGGTGGCAAGGGAAAGGTATGCGGACGCGGTGCGCCTGATCAGAAAGGACAATCCCATGCCTGTGGTCTGTGCGCTGATCTGCGAGCATCCTTGTGAGAACCGTTGCAAGCGTACCATGATCGACGCCCCCGTAAACATCCGGGGCCTCAAGCGGATAGCCGTGGATATGGCGGTGGATGTGCCGATTCCGCCCTGCGCCCCCTCCACCGGCAAGAAGGTGGCCGTGGTGGGAGGCGGCCCGGGGGGCTTGAGCGCGGCCTACTATCTCTCTCTGATGGGGCATAAGGTCACCATCTATGAGCAGAGACGGAAGCTGGGCGGAATGCTTCGCTACGGGATTCCCAACTATCGTCTGCCCAGAAAACGGCTGGATCAGGAGATCGACACCATCCTCTCCGCGGGCATTGAGGTGAAGACGCAGATCAGCGTGGGTGAGGATATTTCCCTCACCGACTTAAAGAAGGATTATGACGCTCTGTATGTGGCCATCGGGGCTCACACGGACAAGAAGATCGGCCTGGAGGGCGAGGATGCCCAGGGCGTTATCTCCGCGGTGGAGATGCTTCGCAGGATCGGTGACGGGGATATGCCCGATTACTCCGGCAAGCGCGTGGTGGTGGTCGGAGGAGGAAACGTGGCCATGGACGTGGCCAGATCCGCGGTGAGACTCGGAGCCGAGAAGGTAAGCATTGTGTATAGAAGGAGAAAGGCGGACATGACCGCCCTGAAGGAGGAGGTGGAGGGCGCCGAGGCGGAAGGCTGCGAGGTTGTGGAGCTGAAAGCGCCGGTTCGCATCGAGACGGATGAGAATAATCGGGTAAGCGCCCTGGTGGTGCAGCCTCAGATGATCAGCGCCGTCTCCCACGGAAGGCCGTCCCCCAGGAAGGCCGCGCTGCCCGAGGAGCGGATTGCATGCGATCTGATTCTGGTGGCCATCGGTCAGGGCATTGTGGCGAAGCCCTTTGAGGAGTTTGGCATCAGCGTGAAGAGGGGGGCCATCGACGCGTTAAACAGCAGTGAAATCAAGGATCTGCCGGGAATCTTTGCGGGAGGAGACTGCGTCACCGGGCCGGCCACCGTCATCCGCGCCATTGCGGCGGGCAAGGTGGCGGCAGCCAATATTGACGAATATCTGGGATTTCATCACGAGATCACAAGCGGCGTTGAAATTCCGGAGCCTGCCTACACGGACAAGAACCCCTGCGGCAGAGTGGAGCTGGCGTTTCGGGATTCCGGCGACAGGAAGAAGGATTTTGAGCCTATCGAGCTTTCTATGACCTGTGAGGAGGCCTGCCAGGAGGCCGGAAGATGTCTGCGCTGCGATCATTTTGGCTATGGATCATTTAGAGGAGGTAGAAAAGAGAAATGGTAAACTTGTGGATAAACGATATTAATATTGCCGTGAAGGAAGGTACCACCATCTTGGACGCCGCCAAATCTGCCGGAATCAATATTCCCACGCTCTGCTATCTGAAGGATATCAACGATATCGGGGCCTGCAGAGTCTGCGTTGTGGAGGTGGAGGGCGTGGACAGATGCGTGACGGCCTGCAACAGCGTGGTGGAGGAGGGGATGAGGGTGTATACCCACAGCCACAAGGCCCGGATGGTGCGAAAGACCAACGTAAAGCTGATCCTCTCCCAGCACAATTTCCAGTGCGCCACCTGTGTGCGCAGCGGCAACTGTACCCTGCAGTCCCTGGCCACGGATTTGAACATCACGGATATGCCCTATGAGATACATCCGGAGGAGACGGTGGTCAACAAGAAGTTTCCTCTGATACGGGACAGCAGCAAATGCATCAAATGTATGAGATGCGTCCAGGTGTGCGACAAGATTCAGGGCATGGAAATATGGGATGTGGCAAACACCGGAGCCAGGACCACGGTAAATGTATCCAGCGGCAGGAAATTGGAGGATGCGGACTGCACCCTCTGCGGACAGTGTATCGTCAACTGTCCGGTGGGCGCGCTGAGAGAGAGGGATGACGTGGGGAAGGTGCTGGATGCCGTGGAGGATCCGGATAAGATCACCATCGTTCAGATTGCCCCCGCCGTGCGCACGGCCTGGGGAGAGGATTTCGGCCTGGACAGGGAGGCTGCCACGGAAAAGAGGCTGGTGGGCTGTCTGAGAAAGATCGGCTTCGACTATATTTTTGACACCAATTTTTCCGCCGACCTCACCATTATGGAGGAGGGAAACGAGTTTCTGGAGAGGCTTGCGCAGATCAAGGAGAGCAAGCTGCCCATGTTCACCTCCTGCTGTCCCGGCTGGGTGAATTTTCTGCGCACCCAGTACCCTCAGTATATGAGCAGGCTTTCCAGCGCCAAGTCCCCCCAGCAGATGTTCGGGGCCGTGGCGAAATCCTATTACGCGCAGATTTTGGGGGTGGACCCCTCCAGGATCTTTGTGGTGTCCCTGATGCCCTGCCTCTCCAAGAAACGGGAGCATGTTCTGGAGGGCATGGACTCTGTGGGAACAGGACGGGATGTGGACGAGGTGCTCACCACCAGAGAGGTGGCCAGGATGCTGAAGGCGTATTATGTCAAGCCGGAGAACGTGGCGGAGGACGAGTTTGACAAACCTCTGGGGGTTGCCACCGGCGCCGGGGTGATCTTCGGAGCCACGGGGGGCGTGATGGAGGCTGCGCTTCGTACGGCATATTTTGCGGCCACGGGAAGGAAACCGGATCCCGACGCCTTTCGCTATGTGCGGGGGCCTGAGGGAATCAAGGAGGCCTCTGTGGATGTGGACGGAACCGAGATTAAGATCGCCGTGGTGAGCGGCTTGGGCAACGCCCGCAGACTGATGGAGCGGATTGACAGGGGAGAGGCGTTATACGACTTCGTGGAGGTCATGGCCTGCCCGGGAGGCTGCGTGAACGGAGGCGGACAGCCCATCCATGACGGCGGTGCGGATGTGTCTGCCAGGACGAGGGTTCTGTATGATCTGGACCGGAAGAACGCCATCCGATTCTCCCACGAGAATCCGGAGATCATCGAGTGCTATGAGAAGTTCTTCGGAAAGCCTCTTTCTGAGAAGGCCCATGAGCTTCTGCATGTGGAGTACAGGTAACGGTTCGGAGAATTGTCTGAACTGCCGCGGATACATATAGAAAACCGGCAATATTTTCTCCGAATCCTATTGACAGCTATTCCCAAAAGGTCTATACTTAGTATGTTTAAGATAGTAGTTAGAGTAAGAGTGGCGTTCGCCACTCTTTCTTCTTTGTGTTCGTTTGAGACCGATATGGGAGGGATGGTATGTCCAAGAGGGAAATGTACGAGAGCAGGACGGAGGAGCTCCTTTTGCCGATTGCCAAAGAAAGCGGCGTGGAGATCTACGATGTGGAATATGTCAGGGAGGGGAGCGATTATTATCTGCGAGCCTACATTGACAGCCCCTTGGGGGTGAGCATCACGGACTGCGAGACGGTCAGCCGTGCGCTGTCCGACGCCCTGGACAGGGAGGATTTCATACCGGACGCCTATATTTTGGAGGTCAGCAGCCCGGGGCTTGGCAGGGCGCTGAAAAAGGATAAGCATCTTAAAAAGAGCATAGGGCAGCAGGTGGAGGTCAAGCTCTTTAAGCCCCAGGAGGACAGAAAGGAATTTTCCGGGGAGCTTGTGGGGTTTGACGGGGACACGCTGACTGTCAGGGAAGACCAGGTCGAGAGATGCTTTCGGAGAGCGGATATCGCATTGGTGCGGCTGGCATTCGATTTTTAGGCCGCGCCCCGGAGAGATAGATGGGAAGCCGTTGGCGGCGTACAGAGAGGAAAGGAACAGGATTTGGCGGAAGCCGGAATGGAGGAGACGATGAACAAGGAATTAATGGATGCGCTTGATATTCTGGAGAAGGAGAAGGAGATCAGCAAGGAGACGCTGTTTGAGGCCATAGAGAATTCTCTTTTGACTGCCTGCAGGAATCATTTTGGCAAGGCGGACAATGTGCGGGTGGAGATTGACAGGGAAACCTGTGATTTCCTGGTCTATGCCGAGAAGGAGGTCGTGCCTGAGGCGGAGGATGTGGAGGACGATAGCCTGCAGATCTCTCTGGAGGCGGCCCGGGAGCTCTCCAAAAAGGCCCAGGTGGGGGATATGCTGAGGGTGGAGATCAACTCCAGGGAATTCGGCCGTATCGCCACCCAGAATGCAAAGAATGTCATACTGCAGAAGATCCGCGAGGAGGAGAGAAGCGTAATCTACAATCAGTACTTTGAGAAGGAAAAGGATGTGGTGACCGGGGTAGTGCAGCGCTATATTGGCCGGAATATCAGCATCAACCTGGGCAAGGCGGACGCTATGCTGAGCGAGAGCGAGCAGGTGAAGGGAGAGGTGTTCAAGCCTACCGAGCGCATCAAGGTGTACATTCTGGAGGTCAAAAACACCCCCAAAGGTCCCCGTATCAATGTGAGCCGCACCCATCCGGAATTGGTAAAGAGGCTGTTCGAGGCGGAGGTCATCGAGATAAAGGACGGCACGGTGGAGATTATGAGCATTGCCAGAGAGGCCGGAAGCCGCACCAAGATCGCCGTGTGGAGCAACAATCCCAATGTGGACGCGGTGGGAGCCTGTGTGGGAATGAACGGAGCCAGGGTAAACGCCATCGTGGATGAGCTCAGGGGCGAGAAAATAGATATTGTGCCCTGGGATGAGAATCCGGGCAATTTGATACAGAACGCGCTCTCTCCGGCCAAGGTGGTGGCGGTGTTTGCCGACCCGGACGAGAAGACGGCCAAGGTGGTGGTTCCC
The DNA here is from genome assembly GCA_949948715.1 of uncultured Lachnospiraceae bacterium. Taxonomy (GTDB): domain Bacteria; phylum Bacillota; class Clostridia; order Lachnospirales; family Lachnospiraceae; genus Acetatifactor. Next base: position 5,595 of record CATLGW010000024.1, read on the forward strand.
GATTATCAGCTTTCTCTGGCTATCGGCAAGGAGGGACAGAACGCCAGGCTGGCGGCCAGGCTGACCGGCTATAAGATCGATATCAAATCGGAGACCCAGGCGAAGGACGCCCCCGGCTTCCGCTACGAGGACTATATGGACGAGGAGTACGACGAGAGCGATTACGAGGAGGATGGCTACGAATCGGAGGGCTATGACGAGTCGGAGAGCTATGAGTCCGGCGGAGACGGCGGCGCGTACGGCGAGGAAGTCCCAGAAGAGGAGTACAGTGGGACGGAAGGGGCTTTGGACGGCGAATACGCGGAGGACGGATACGAAGAAGGGTCCCCGCAGGAATAAGAGGAGCGGATGCATATGGCGAAGAAGATTCCTTTGAGGCAGTGCGTGGGCTGCGGCGAGATGAGGGGCAAGAAGGATATGATGCGCGTGCTTAGGACGGCGGAGGGCACAATCTGCCTGGATGTCACTGGCAAGAAGAACGGGAGAGGCGCATATGTTTGTAAGAGCGGCGAATGTTTGAGACTTGCCCGCAGGAACAAGGGATTGGAGCGCTCCTTTAAGATGAGTATTCCCGGTGAAGTGTATGACACTTTGGAGAAGGAGTTTGAGAATCTTGAAGCAGAATAAGGTTTTAATGTTGTTAGGGCTCGCTATGAGGGGACGCAATCTGATAAGCGGTGAATTTCAGACAGTGGAGGCAGTGAGGAAGGGTTCCGCCATGCTGGTGATACTTGCCAAGGATGCGTCAGCGAATACCAAGAAGCTATTCACAAATAAATGTTCTTATTACGAGGTCCCGCTTTACGAGTACGGAACAAAGGAAGAATTGGGCCGGGCCATCGGAAAGGAATTCAGGTCTTCTCTTGGCGTATGTGACGCAGGATTAGCGGACGCGATCATCGAACAATTGGAAATGAAGGGATGAGCCTTTTGGCAGAAATGGAGGAAAGCATGGCGAAAATAAGGATATATGACCTTGCAAAAGAACTGGGAAAGCAAAATAACGATATATTGAATTTACTCCGGGAGAAGGGGATAGACGGCAAGACCCCCAGCAGCTCCGTGGAGGAGGAAGTGGCGTCCATGGTGCGGAAAAATTTTGATGCCGCCGGGGGAAAGCAGAGTCCGGAAAAGGCCCCAGGGGCAAAGACTGCCAATGCGGAGAGGACCGGAGGGGAGAACGTGAAAGCCCAGGCCGTTGGGGGGGAAGCCCCTAAAACGGAAGCTCCCAAGGCACAGACCCCCAGACCCGAGGCTCCCAAGTCCGGGAACGCTTCCCCCCAGGGGGGACGCAGGGACGAGAAGGGGAAGCCGGGGGCAAACAGAGGAGAGGGAGAAGATGCTCACAAGAAAAAGAAGAACATCATCTTTGTGAGCAATCCCCAGAACTCCAAGATGAGCGGTCAAAGACAGGGCGGCGGACAGAATCAGAACCGCCAGGGCGGTGGACAGAATCGTGGCGGACAGAATCAAAACGGCGGACAGGGCAGGAGCGGAAGGCCTCAGTCCACAGGCCGTCTGATCAGACCCCTGACGCCTCCTTCCCCCACTCCCAGCGTACAGATGGTGCCCGAAAACCGTGGCGGACAGCCCAAGCGTCCCCGTCAGAACGAAGGGGCAGTGCAGAATCAGAATCAGGCGCAGGCGCAGATTCAGAGCCAGAGTCAGAATCAAAGCAGGCAGGAGCCTGCGGCCCAGGACCAGTCCCGCCAGAACAGACCCCAGGGCGGATTTGGCCAGGGGGGCAGACCTGTACGGGACGGGCGGCCTCAGAATGAGGGGCGCGGCGAGAGAACAGAGAACCGTGACAACAGGGGAGGGGGCAGCCGTCCCCAGGGGCAGGGAGGCCGTCCTCAGGGACAGGGAGGCCGCCCTCAGAACAGGCCCTTTCAGGGCAGAGGAGGAGCAGATGGCGGCAGACCTCAGGGCGACAGACAGGGGGGCGGCTTTCAGAGACCTGCCAGGCCGGGTCAGGAAGGCGGCCAGAACGATAGAAGGGGCGGCAATGGCAGTGCAGCTCCTGGGCGCGGCTATAACAATAACGGCCGCGATAACAGAGCGGCTGGCGGGCAGGGAAATCAGTTCCGAGGCGGCAGAGACGATAGAGCGGGCAAAAGCTTCTCTGGGGAGGCCGGCGGAAAGGATATGGAGAAGAAGCGCGAGGAAGACAAGAGGCGCTTCAGCCAGGAGAAGGATAAGCGCTCCAAGAAGGATCATATCTATGAGGAGGACGAGGCGGTAAAAAATAAGCCCGGCCGCTTTATTAAGCCTGAAAAGAAAAAGGAATCGGAGGCGGAGGAGGCCATCAAGGTGATCATTCTTCCGGAGTCCGTGACCATCAAGGAATTGGCCGAGAAGATGAAGATGCCTCCTGCAGCCATTATCAAAAAGCTGTTCCTGGAGGGTAAGATCGTCACCGTGAACCAGGAGATATCCTATGAGGACGCGGAGAGCATCGCCATGGAATATGACATTCTCTGTGAGAGGGAAGTCAAGGTGGATGTGATCGAGGAGCTTCTGAAGGAGGACGACGAGAACGAGGAGGATATGGTGGAGCGCCCGCCCGTTATCTGCGTAATGGGGCATGTGGACCACGGTAAGACCTCCCTTCTGGACGCCATCCGCAAGACCAATGTGACGGATAAGGAGGCGGGAGGTATCACGCAGCACATAGGTGCGTATACTGTGACTATCAACAACAGGAAGATCACCTTCCTGGATACCCCCGGACACGAGGCGTTTACGGCTATGCGTATGAGAGGAGCCAACGCCACGGATATCGCGATCCTGGTGGTGGCGGCGGACGACGGCGTGATGCCTCAGACCATCGAGGCCATCAACCATGCTAAGGCCGCGGGCATTGAGATTATAGTGGCTGTCAATAAGATCGATAAGCCCTCCGCAAACATTGACAGAGTGAAGCAGGAGCTGGCGGAGTATGAGCTGATTCCCGAGGATTGGGGTGGAAGCACAATCTTTGCGCCCGTGTCCGCCAAGAGCGGCGAGGGGATAGAGCAGCTTTTGGAGATGATCCTTCTGACGGCGGATATTCAGGAGCTGAAGGCGAATCCCAACAGACGTGCCAGAGGTCTGGTCATCGAGGCGGAGTTGGATAAGGGAAGAGGCCCTGTGGCCACTATTCTGGTGCAGAAGGGGACCCTGAGAGTGGGCGATTTCGTGTCTGCCGGGGCCTGTCACGGAAAGGTCAGGGCCATGATCGACGACAAGGGCAGACGGGTGAAGGAGGCGACTCCCTCCACGCCTGTGGAAATTCTGGGTTTGTCCGACGTGCCCAGCGCAGGCGAGGTGTTCCTGGCCCACGAGAGCGACAAGACCGCCAGGAATTACGCCGAGACCTATCTGGCGCAGAATAAGGAAAAGAAGCTGGAGGAGACCAAGGGCAAGATGTCCCTGGACGATCTGTTCTCTCAGATCAAGGAGGGCAATCTGAAGGAGCTCGATCTGATCGTCAAGGCGGATGTGCAGGGAAGTGTGGAGGCTGTGAAGCAGTCCCTGCTTAAGCTGTCTAATGAGGAGATCGTGGTGAAATGTATACACGGCGGGGTGGGCGCCATCACCGAGTCCGATGTATCTCTGGCAAGCGCCTCCAACGCTATTATCATCGGCTTCAATGTGAGGCCGGACGCCACGGCCAAGGCCACGGCGGAGCGTGAGGGTGTGGACGTGCGTCTGTATAAGGTCATCTATCAGGCCATCGAGGACGTGGAGGCGGCCATGAAGGGTATGCTGGATCCCGTGTTTGAGGAGAAGGTCATCGGCCATGCGGAGGTGCGGCAGTTATTCAGGGCGTCCGCTATCGGAAATATCGCGGGCTCCTATGTGCTGGACGGCGAGTTCAGGAGAGGCTGCAAGGTGCGCATCACCAGGGAGGGTGAACAGATCTTCGAGGGAGGTCTGGCATCTCTCAAGAGATTTAAGGATGATGTGAAGGAGGTCAGGTCAGGCTACGAGTGTGGGCTTGTGTTTGAAGGCTTTGACCAGATGCAGGAGCTTGACATCGTGGAGGCCTATATTATGGTGGAGGTTCCGAGATAATGAGAAAAAACAGCAGAAAGAATACCCGTGTGAACGGGGAGGTTCAGAGGGCTCTGGCGGAGGTGATACGAGGGGAGATCAAGGATCCCCGTATCAGCCCCTGGGCCAGTGTGGTGGCGGTGGAGGTGGCTCCCGATTTAAAGAGCTGTAAGGCCTGGATCAGTGTGCTTGGGGGCGATGAGGACAGAGCCTCCACCCTGGAGGGGCTGCAAAGCGCCGAAGGGTTTATCCGCAGACAGCTTGCCGCGAAGGTAAATCTGCGCAATACGCCGGAAATAACCTTTGTCATGGACCAGTCCATCGAGTACGGCGTCAATATGTCCCAAAAGATCGATGAGATTGTCGGCGGAAAAGAAGACTGAATTGAGCGCGCGGCTTTGCGCGCGGATGGGAGCAACTATGGATTTATTGCAGGAATGCGCGGGCGCGGAGAGGATCGGAATCAGCGGACATATCCGCCCCGACGGGGATTGCGTGGGGTCCTGCCTGGCGCTCTCCCTCTACTTGGCAAAGATCCTGCCGGACGCCTCCGTCAGAGTGTTTTTGGAGACACCTCCGGATATATTCGGGGATTTGAAGGGATTTGAAGACATCGACAGTTCCTTTCCCCCGGGGGAGGCCTTCGACGTGTTTTTTGCCATGGACACGGTGCCCGAGCGTATGGGCGGGGCAGAGGAATACTTTCTGGGCGCCGGCAGGAAGATCAATATCGACCACCATGTGAGCAACCGGGGGAGCGGTGATGTGAGCATTGTTAAGCCCGGGGTGGGTTCCACCTGCGAGGTGCTCTTTGACCTGATGGACAGGAACCTGATGGACAGGGATATCGCCATGGCCCTCTATGTGGGCATGATTCATGACACGGGAGTGTTCCAATATTCCAACACCACCCCCGCTACCCTGGAGAAGGCGGCCTTCCTGATCAGTTTTGGATTTGATTTTGCCAGAATCATAGAGGAGACCTTTTACCAGAGGACCTATCTGCAGAGCCAGATTATGGGACGAGCTCTCATGGAGAGTGTCCGCTTTCTGGACGGCAGAGGCATCGTCAGCGTCGTGAACAAAAAGACCATGGAGTTCTACGGCGCGGAGTCCCAGGATTTTGACGGGATCGTAAATCAGCTTCGCAATATCAAGGGAGTGGACTGCGCGGTCTTTATGTATCAGACGGGTCCCCAGGAGTACAAGGTGAGCCTGCGCTCCACCGAAAGGGTGGACGTGGCCAGGGTGGCTTCCTATTTTGGCGGGGGAGGACATGTCCGTGCGGCGGGCTGCACCATGCAGGGGACCTTTCACGACTGTGTCAACAATCTTTCCCTGCACATAGAGGAGCAGCTATGTTAAACGGAATCATCAACGTATACAAGGAGGCGGGCTTTACCTCCCACGATGTGGTGGCCAAGCTCCGCGGAATCTGCGGACAGAAGAGAATCGGGCACACGGGTACCCTGGATCCCCAGGCTACCGGTGTGCTTCCCGTATGTCTGGGAAACGCCACAAGACTGTGCGATATGCTGACGGACCGGGACAAGGAATATGTGGCGGAGCTGCTTTTAGGGGTGAGTACGGACACCCAGGACGTCACGGGGAGGGTGCTGGCGGAGACGGAGGTGACGCCGGAGCGCTTTTCCGGGGAGGAGTTAAGGGAGGCCGTCATGGGATTTGTGGGGAGCTACGCTCAGATTCCTCCCATGTATTCGGCCCTGAAGGTGGGAGGCAGAAAGCTCTGCGATCTGGCCAGGGAGGGCAAAGAGGTGGAGCGAAAGCCCAGAGAGGTGATGATATACGAGCTGGAAATCCTCTCCGTCTCTCTGCCCGTGGTGAAATTCAGGGCGGCCTGCTCCAAGGGAACCTACATACGCACGCTCTGCGCGGATATCGGGGAGCGGTTGGGCTGCGGGGGAACCATGAGGAGTCTGGTGCGGACGAAGGCGGCCGGTTTTCTGTTACAGGATGCCCTTACACTGAAAGAGCTGCAGGAGAAAAAGGACAAGGGAAGGCTTTTGGAGGCTGTGATCCCTGTGGACGCCATGTTTGCGGATGCCCCCGCCCTGCATATCCGGGAAGAACGGCGCAGGTATGTGGAGAACGGAAACGTATTTTTGCCGGAGCATACGGTGGAGGGGCAAATCCTCGCCCCGGGAGAGCAGGTGCGCGTGTACAGGGAGGACGGCAGGTTTGCCGGCATCTACGCCTTCGATGAAAAGAAGGGACGGTATCAGCCGGTTAAAATGTTTTTGGAGTGAGATAAGTTGGAGATTATAGCGGGAAGCAGTGATTTTTATCTGAGGGAGGACACCGCCGTAGCCATCGGGAAGTTTGACGGTGTACATATTGGGCACAGGAGACTGTTGGAGGAGGTTCTGGGGAAAAAGGCCTCGGGGCTTAGGGCCTGCGTATTTACCTTTGATCCCTCTCCCGCCGTTTTATTCGGGCAGGGCGACGGCCGGGAGCTCACCGTGAAAAATGAGAAGCGGCTTTTCTTTGAGCGGATGGGAGTGGATATTCTCATAGAGTTTCCCCTGACGAAGAATACGGCGGCCATGGAGCCGGAGGCTTTCGTGCAGGATGTGCTGGCGGGACTTTTGAACGCCCGGTTTATCGCCGCGGGAAGGGACCTTTCCTTCGGGAGAGAGGGGAGAGGGAATGGGGCCCTGTTATCCGAACTGGCTCCCGGACTGGGGATGGAGGTGAAGACCATCGAGAAGATCTGTGTGGACGGCAGAGAGGTCAGCTCCTCCCTGGTCAGGGAGCAGGTGGAGCAGGGGAACATGATTCTGGCGGAGCGTCTTTTGGGGATGCCTTACCCGATTGTGGGACAGGTAGTGCGGGGAAATCAGATCGGCAGGACCCTGGGGTTTCCCACGGTGAACGTGACGCCGCCGCCCTCCAAGCTGCTGCCTCCTAAGGGGGTCTATCTCTCCGAGGCGGTATGCGGGGGGAGGCGGTACCGCGCCGTCAGCAATGTGGGATGCAAGCCCACGGTGGCCAGAGAGCAGGTCATGGGGGTGGAAAGCTACCTGTATGATTTCGACAGGGAGGTCTACGGGGAGACCGTGGAGATCTATCTGAAGGAATTTCGGCGGCCTGAGAGGAAGTTTGAAAGCACGGAGGCATTGCGGGAGCAGCTTGCCCGGGATATAAAATCTTGTAAATAATGGTTGTAACTTTTTGTTTTTTCCCGTACAATGGAAAATGATATGTGCTGCGACGGTTTGAGAGATATAGGAAACGGCAACAAAATTTCTGACGTCGTTTTCTATAAGTGAAGGGACAGAAGATATGAGTGTGAACATACTACTGACACTGGCGGGAGGTTTGGGGCTCTTTTTGTTCGGCATGGAGCTGATGAGTCAGTCCATTGAGAAGGTGGCGGGCGCCAAACTGCGCCGGATTTTGGAGATTTTTACCACCAATCGCTTTGCGGGAATGGTGGTGGGTATCGTCTTTACCGGCATTATCCAATCCTCCTCCGCCTGTACGGCCATGGTGGTCAGCTTTGTAAACGCGGGACTGATGAATCTCTATCAGGCGGCCGGGGTGATCTTCGGCGCCAATATCGGAACCACCATCACCTCCCAGCTTGTCTCCTTCAATCTGTCGGAGGTGGCCCCGGTAATCTTGCTTTTCGGGGTTCTGGTGACTATGTTTGCCTCGAAGGAGAATGTGAAGCAGTTCGCTTCCGTCATCGCGGGTTTCGGCATTCTGTTCGTGGGCTTAAGCACCATGTCCTCCGCCATGGCCGGGATGAAGAACGAGCCCCAGGTGGTAAATCTCCTGGCCTCCCTGACCAATCCCTTCCTTGCCACCGTGATGGGAATGGTGCTCACCTCCGTGATACAGAGCTCCTCCGTGACGGTCAGCGTGGTTCTTCTGTTGGCTCAGCAGGGGCTTTTGGATCTGCCCATCTGTGTGTATATCATTTTGGGATGCAATATCGGCGCGTGTACCACGGCGCTGTTGGCTTCTCTGGCAGGCAAAAAGGACGCCAAGCGGGCGGCATTGATACACTTCTGGTTCAATGTCATCGGCACGGTTTTGATTTATCTGATACTGGCGGTGGCTGAAGGGCCCGTGATACGTCTGGTGCAGTCCATATCCTCGGACAACGGCAGATTTGTGGCCAATGCTCACACTCTGATTAAAATCTTCCAGGTGGTGGTGCTGTTCCCCTTCTCGGGTCTGATCGTAAGGCTGTCCTGCCTGTGCGTGCCCGGCGAGGATCAGAAGATCGGCTACAGAGAGAGCTATCAGTTGAAGTATATCGGTGAGAAGGTGGTGTTTAATCCGGCCACCGCCGTCTTTGAGGTTTTGAAGGAGCTGGACCGCATGGCTTCTTTGGCGGGGGAGAATTTGAACCGGGCCATGAACGCTCTGATCACTTTGGATCAGGATGATATCGACGAGGTCTATGAGGTGGAGAAGAATATCGACTTCCTGAATCATGCCATCACGGATTATCTGGTGAAAATCAATCAGACCACTTTGCCTATCGAGGACTTGAAGAGCCTGGGCGCTCTGTTCCATGTGGTAAACGATATCGAGCGGATCGGGGACCATGCGGAGAATGTGGCGGACGCCGCCAGACGCCGTAAGGAGAGCGGAGCCGGATTCAGCAAGGAGGCGCAGCATGAGCTGGGGGAGATGCTGGATATGGTCAACAAGATTATTCAGTATGCCAGCGAGGTGTTTTTAAAGAGCGACGAGCAGCATATGCGGGATATCGTGATACTGGAGAATCAGGTGGATGCCAAGGAGAAGCAGCTTCAGCAGCTTCATGTGGACAGGCTGACCAGGGGAGAGTGTACGCCGGAGGCGGGTATGATCTTCTCCGATGTGGTATCGGGACTGGAGCGGGTGGCGGATCACGCCACCAACATTGCATTCGCCATCATCAATCAGGAGAGAGAGAACGAGGCGGAGGGAGCGTAGGAGAGGATGAAATAAAATTGAATAATTAACTCATTTTGGCATATGCTATCAAAATCAATTCTTTTCCTGCCGGGGACTTATCATGGGGGGACGGAACATAGCGGAGGCACAAAATGGAATCTGTCTGGACGGAAGAAATCAAAATCAGGAAACGGGAGCCCCTTCCGGGAGATATGGAGGCGCCTGTTGTTGTCATAGGGGCGGGACTGGCGGGGCTTCTCACGGCATATTACCTGAAACAGGCGGGCATTCGAGCTGTGGTCCTGGAGGCGGACAGAATCGGCGGAGGGCAGACAAATCGCACCACGGCGAAGATTACCTCCCAGCACAATCTGGTATATGACCGTATCCTTCGCACCTTTGGCCGCGGCATGGCGGAGCATTATGCCAATGCAAATGAAGCTGCCATCGGGGAATATGAAAGGCTGATTCTGGAAAAGGGGATTGACTGTGATTTCGTCAGATGCCCGGCCTGTCTGTATTCCCGGACAGGGGCAGAGCCTTTGATACGGGAGGCGGAGGCGGCGCAGTCACTGGGCATAAAGGCGTCCTTCGAGACGGACTGCGAGCTTCCTTTTTCGGTGGCGGGGGTGACCCGATTTGAAGATCAGGCAAGGTTTCATCCCCTTAAGTTTCTGGCGAAGATGGCGGAGGAAGCGGAGGTATACGAGCAGACTAAGGTGCTTAAGGTGGAGGACAAAAGGGTGGAGACGGCCGAGGGATCGGTGGAGGCGGAGCAAATTGTCTTTGCCTCCCATTTTCCTTTTATCAATGTGCCCGGATACTATTTTGCCAGGATGTACCAGGAGCGGAGCTATGTGGTGGCACTGGAGGGAGCGGAGAGGCCGGAGGGCATGTACCTGGGGATTGACCGCGACGGACTCTCCTTCCGAACCTGCGGGGATCTGCTGCTTCTGGGAGGAGGCGGACATCGGACGGGGGAGAACAGAAGGAATGGAGCGGGCGGCGGGTGCGGATATGAGGCGCTGCGCTGCAGGGCACGGGAAATCTATCCCGGATGCCGGGAGGCGTTTCGGTGGTCGGCACAGGACTGTATGACCCTGGACGGCCTCCCGTATATCGGAAGGTTTTCCCGGCGGAAGCAGGACTGGTATGTGGCCACCGGCTTTGGAAAGTGGGGGATGACCACGGCCATGGTGAGCGCCCGGATTCTCACCGCCCTGATTAGCGGGCAGGACTGTCCGGAGGCGGACGTCTTTTCCCCTCAGAGACATTTTACGACGCAGGCGGCGAAGGAACTGGCAGTGCATGGCGCATACACGGTAAAGGGCCTGGCAAAGCATTTTCTGCCGGCGGGAAAGGGAAACGTCATTCCTAATTGTCCCCATATGGGCTGTCGGCTGGAGTGGAATCCGGAGGAGGAAAGCTATGACTGCCCATGTCATGGATCCCGGTTTGACAGGGAAGGACGGCTCCTTGACGGCCCGGCGCAGACGGATTGCAGGAAGCGGGAGGTGTGAGACGAGGGAATTCTTAAGATATCTTAATATATACTAATAAAAAAATAAGAAAAGGGTTGACAGACCGGGGATGCATCTGTATAATTTTACTTGCGTAACAAATTTGTAACAAAATTGTAGGAAATTTGTAATTAGATAACTCGCAGGTGAAGGTTTTCCAAAGAGAAAGGTTGTTTCAAATGAAGGATAAAAAGATGCTTGGGAAAATAAAGATGCTTTCCGCAGGTCTGGCACTTTGTATGGCGCTGGAGCCGATGACTGCCTTTGCGGCGGAGGGGGACAAGGTTCTGCAGCAGGCGGGGGTGGCCTCCATTCTGGATTCCGGACTGTCACAGGAGGAGTATCTGAATATTGCACAGCAGGCCCAGGGGGCGCTGTGGGGTTATACGAACATAGGCATCGCCGAGGTGGAGAGCGGCAATCTCAACGTGCGGGCGGAGGCGAATACCGAGAGCAAGCTGGTGGGAAAGCTTCCCAAGAACGCCGCCTGCGAGGTGATATCCACGACGGACGGCTGGGCATATATCCGCTCGGGTGAGGTGGAGGGATATGTGAGTCTGGACTATCTGCTGATGGGCCCCGATGCGGTGATCAAGGCCCGCAGTCTGGTGCGCACGGTGGCAATCGCACAGACGGACGGACTCAATGTGCGCGAGCAGCCCAATACGGACAGCTCCGTGCTGACCCAGGTGCTTTTGAATGAGGAGCTTGAGTATGTGCAGACCTTGGAAGACGGCTGGATGGAGATCTCCCTGGACGGTGAAGTGGCATATGTGTCCGGAGAGTTTGTGAAGGTGGAGGAGAAGCTTGACACGGCCATCACCATGTCGGAGCTTTTGTACGGCCAGGGCGTTTCCGATGTGAGAGTGGATCTGGTGGAGTATGCGAAGCAGTTTGTGGGTAATCCATATGTATGGGGAGGCACCAGCTTGACCAAGGGGGCGGACTGCTCCGGGTTTGTGCTCAGTGTATTCAAGAAATTCGGCGTTTCTCTGAGCCATTCCTCCAGGGCTCAGGCCAACGAAGGGACGAAGATTTCCGCCTCCGACTTAAAGCCCGGCGACCTGGTGTTCTACGGGAACGGCAGCGGTTCCATCAACCATGTGGCCATTTATATCGGCGGCGGCCAGGTGGTTCACGCCAGCAGCGAGCGGACCGGCATCAAGATCAGCAATTACAATTACAGAACTCCGGTGAAGTTTGTGAGAGTGCTGTACGATTAATAATTGGATAGATTATATTTGAGGGTTCTCAAGGGTCGGTTTTAGCCGGATCAGGAACAGAACATATGGGAGGCGCGAAAGATTGCGGGCGGCTTGGCTGAGGGCAATCTTTCGCGCTTCCTGCGTTTTCTGGGGCGGGAGAGGGCGGCATATACCGCTCTTGCTCTTGACTTTTCTCCTCAAAAGTATAATAATGTAAAACAAAGAATCTGAAAAAACGATACCGAAGGAAAGAAGGAATCACCGATGGAAAAGAAGAAAATCGACTGGGGAAATCTGGGCTTTGAATACAGGCAGACAGATTACAGCTATGTGTCCCAGTATAAGGAAGGAAAATGGGATCAGGGGGAGCTCACCTCGGACCACAATATTACTCTGAATGAGTGCGCAGGTGTGCTGCAGTACGCCCAGACAGTGTTTGAGGGCCTGAAGGCCTACACCACGGAAGACGGCCGTATCGTAACCTTCCGCCCCGATTTAAATGAGGACAGGCTGAATTCCTCCGCGGCCAGACTGGAGATTCCCACCCTGCCCCAGGGGCGCTTTCTTGAGGCGGTCACCAAAGTTGTGGCGGCCAACGCAGCCTATGTGCCTCCCTACGGCAGCGGGGCCACTCTCTATGTGCGCCCGTATATTTTCGGTTCCAATGCGGTGATCGGCGTAAAGCCCGCCGACGAGTATCAGTTCCGCATTCTCTGCACCCCGGTGGGACCCTATTTCAAGGGAGGGGCGAAGCCCATCACCATCCGGGTCAGCGATTTTGACCGCGCCGCGCCTCACGGCACCGGAAATATCAAGGCCGGTCTGAATTATGCCATGAGTCTCCACGCCATTGTCACCGCTCACAAGGAGGGCTTTGACGAGAATTTGTATCTGGACCCCGGTACCAGGACCAAGGTGGAGGAGACCGGAGGTGCAAACTTTTTGTTTGTGACGAAGGACGGGAAGGTTGTGACTCCTAAGTCCGACAGCATTCTGCCCTCCATCACCCGACGTTCCCTGATGTATGTGGCCAAGGAGTATTTGGGGCTTGTTGTGGAGGAGCGGGAGGTCTTTCTGGACGAGGTGGCGGATTTCGCGGAGTGCGGACTCTGCGGTACCGCGGCCGTGATATCCCCCGTGGGAAAGATTGTGGATCACGGCAGAGAAATCTGCTTCCCCAGCGGTATGGAGGAGATGGGCCCTGTGACGAAGAAGCTGTTCGAGACTTTGACCGGCATTCAGATGGGAAGACTGGAGGCGCCGGAAGGTTGGATCCATGTGGTTTTATAGTGCTGTGCCTTGGCGGCGGCTGGCGGCGTTTGCGGCGGCCGCCGTCCTGTGCCTTGGCGGGCTTGCTGCCTGCGGCGACGGAGGCGACGGCACGAAGGTGGTTTTCACCACCGGGTTTGGCAAAAATGAGGTTTTCCGCATTGAGGATGAGATCTGCACCACGGAGGAGATCATGGTGTATCTGACCACCACTCAGAACCAGTACGAGAGCGTGTACGGCGTGGAGATCTGGAATACCACCCTGGACGGGGTAACGCTGGAGGAGAACGTGAAGGAGACGGTGCTGGCCAGGATTGCGCAGATCAAGACCATGTACCTGCTGGCCCTGGAGCGGGGCGTCGTCCTGGAGGAGGACGAGGAGGAGAAGGTGAAGAGGGCGGCGGCGGAATATTTTGCCACGCTCAACGAGGCGGAGCGGGAGCTGATCGGCGTCACCGAAAAGACCGTGGAGCATATGTACAGAGAGTATGCCATGGCCGACAAGGTTTACCGGCAGATTATACAGGATATCAACCCGGAGATCAGCGACGACGAGGCCAGGACGATCCGGGTGCAGCATATCTTCTTTTCCACCACAATGCGGGATGGAGCGGGAAACAGGGTGGACTATCCCAAGGAGCAGAAAAAGATTGTCTATGAGAGGGCCTGTGAGGTTCGGGCTCTGGCGGCGGACGGGGAGCATGATTTCACGGATTTGGCCGCCCAATACAGCGAGGATACGAATCTGACCTACTCCTTCGGCAAGGGGGAGATGGATGAGAATTTTGAGGAGGCGGCCTTTAACCTGGAGACGGATGAGATCAGCCAGGTGGTGGAGACGGATAAGGGGTACCATATCATCAAGTGTCTCAGTACCTTTGACAGGGAGGAGACGGATGCCAACAAGCTGGAGATTGTGGAGGAGCGCCGCAAGGAGGTCTTCGGGGAGGAGTATGACGCCTTTGTGTCCACGCTGGTGCGGGGGCTGAATGAGGATCTGTGGGAGGAGCTTTCCTTGATTCATGACAGCAGGGTGACAACCTCGGGTTTCTTTGAGGTATACGGAAAATATTTCTCAGAGTAGATCGTTTAGAAAAATTTTAGATTTGGTAAATGCCCGTAAAACAGGCATTTACAGGGGATTGTTAGCACTCGTTTAAAACGAGTGCTAATTTTGCCTTGACAATTATTTTGTCAGCGTTTACACTTGAGAGTAACGAAACAGCAGCGTTTTTCGTCTGCGGACGGGCTGCGGGAAGATGATTAAGAAAGGGAAGTGGTGGAAATGGCAGCAAAGAACGGCAGTTTATCAATCAGCAGCGAGAATATTTTTCCGATCATCAAGAAGTGGATGTATTCGGATCACGACATTTTCTACAGAGAGTTGGTCTCCAACGGCTGTGACGCCGTCACCAAGTTAAAGAAGCTTGAAATGATGGGGGATTATACCTTGCCGGAGGGATATAGGGCAAGGATGGATGTGATCCTTGATCCGGACAAAAAGACCCTGTCCTTCGTGGACAACGGTCTGGGCATGACGGCGGAGGAGGTGGACGAGTATATCAATCAGATCGCTTTCTCCGGCGCAACGGATTTTATTGAGAAATATAAGGACAAGAGCAATGCGGATCAGATTATCGGCCATTTCGGCTTAGGTTTTTATTCCGCCTTTATGGTGGCCGACGAGGTGCATATCGATACCCTGTCCTACAAAGAGGGGGCGGAGGCGGTTCATTGGGAGTGCGACGGCGGAACCAATTTCTCCATGGAACGGGGGGACCGGACCCAGGTGGGGACCACGGTCACTCTGTTTCTCAATGAGGACTGCCTGGAATTCTGCAATGAGTACAAGGCCAGGGAGGTTTTGAAGAAGTATTGCTCCTTCATGCCCACGGAAATTTATCTGTCCAAGGCGGACACCAAGGAGACTCAGATCATCAAGGCGTCGGAAAAGCAGCCGGACGATGTGGTGCTGGAGGAGATTCATCCCGAGCCTAAGGAGGCAAAGGAGGGCGACGAGGAGCCAAAGGAAGAGCCGGAAGAGGAGAAGCTCAAGATCAGAAAGCGCCCGGAACTGATCAACGAGACAACGCCTCTGTGGACCAAGAATCCCAGCTCCTGTACCAAGGAGGAGTATCTGGAGTTCTACAGGAAGGTGTTCCAGGATTACAAGGAGCCCCTGTTCTGGATTCACCTGAATATGGATTATCCCTTTAATTTAAAGGGAATCCTCTATTTCCCCAAGATAAACATGGAGTACGAATCCATTGAGGGAACCATCAAGCTGTACAACAATCAGGTGTTTATCGCCGACAATATCAAGGAGGTGATCCCTGAATTCCTGCTATTGTTAAAGGGTGTGATCGACTGCCCCGACCTGCCCTTAAACGTGTCCAGGAGCGCTCTGCAGAACGACGGATTTGTAAAGAAGATCTCCGAGTATATCTCCAAGAAGGTGGCGGACAAGCTTTCCGGTATGTGTAAGACCCAGAAGGAGGAATATGACAAGTATTGGGATGATATCAGCCCTTTCATCAAGTTCGGCTGTCTGAAGGACGATAAGTTCTGCAAGAAGATGAACGATTATATCCTCTTTAAGAATCTGGATGGAAAATACCTGACTCTGCCGGAGTGCCTGGAGGTGAAGCCTACGGAGGAGGGCGAAGGTGAGACTGCCCGGGATGCCGCGGGGACTGCCGTGGACGAGAAGGGCGAGAAGGTGGAGGCCGAGGTCGTGGAGAGCGGGGCTGCCGATGAGGCGGAGGAAGCCTCTGAGGATGAGAAGAAGGAAAAAATCATCTACTATGTGACCGACGAGCAGCAGCAGGGCCAGTATATCAATATGTTCAAGGCGGCAGGGATGGACGCAGTGATTTTGACCCACAATATCGACCAGCCCTTTATCCAGCAGCTTGAGTCCAAAAATGAGGGAATCCGCTTCCTGCGCATCGACGCGGATGTGACGGACGCTCTGAAGGCCGAGACCTCTGAGGAGGCCGGGAAGGAGCTGGAGGAGCAGGCAAAGAGCCTGGAGAAGGTAATGCGGGAGGCTTTAAAGAAGGAGAAGCTCACGGTCAAGGTGGAGCGGCTCAAGGATGAGAAGATTTCCGCCGTGATCACCCTGGCTGAGGAGAGCCGGCGTATGCAGGAAATGATGAGGATGTACGCGTCCTCCGGCATGGGACTGGGAGACTTTGGGGAGGAGGGAGAGACCCTGATCCTCAATGCCAACCATCCTCTGGTGCAGTATGTGACGGAGCATAAGGAGGGCGATACGGTGGGGATGATCTGCGAGCAGCTCTATGATCTGGCAAAGATTCAGCACGCGCCTTTAAGCTCCCAGGCTATGGCCAGGTTTGTGGACAGAAGCAACCGGATTATGATGCTTTTGGCAAAATGAAGGAATACCGCTCCGCTCTCTTCACCCGAAAAATGAAGAAGACCCACACCATTTTGCTGCCTCAGATGCTTGAGTATCAGTCGCCTTTTTTGAAGGCCGCCTTTGAGGGAAGCGGGTATCATTTTGATATTATGCAGGGCGGCAGACAGCTCAAACAGAAGGCCCTGCGTTATATCAGCAATGATTTCTGTTATCCCGGCATACTGATCATAGGACAGATGCTGGATGAATTAGAAAGCGGGCGTTATTCGCCGGACCGCATCGCTTTTATGGAGCCTCAGACCGGGGGTGCGTGCAGGGCGGGCAACTACTATTACACCATTATCCGCACTTTGGAGAAATGCGGGCATCCCGAGATACCCGTCGTCTCCCTGAATTACAGGGGAGAGGCGGTGCATCCGGGCTTTCGGATCACCTTGTCCTTACTGCTGTCCGCCGTCACCGCTGTGTGCTACGGGGATTTGATCCTTTGTCTCTGCCAGCAGGTCAGACCCTACGAGTGCGAGACGGGGGCGGCGGACCGGCTGAGGGAAAGATTGGAGCGGGAGCTTTCAGAGCAGATCAGGCGTCACGCAAACCTTGCAGGGGAGGGGCGCAGGAGGATGTATCGGTATATCCTGGACTCCTTTGCGGGAATCCCCGTATCGAGGGGGGAGAAGCAGAAGGTGGGTGTCACGGGGGAGATTTACATGAAATTCTGTTCCCTGGGCAATCACAATCTGGAGCGCTTCCTGGAGGACCGGGGCTGTCAGTGCGTTATGGGCGGATTTATCAATTACGCCATCTATTGTATGGACGGGGAGCGCAGGAACTGCCAGGTAAACGGCAGAGGGAGAATTTTCCTAAGGGGGCTGGACCTGCTTATAGATTATCTGGGCAGGGTGCAGAGGGAACTCTACGGTGAAGTGGAGAGACATGGGCATTTTACCGTCGACCACTCTTTTCCCGAGGTAAAGAGACTTGCGGAGGACGCGGCAGGGCTGGACTGCATTACAGGGGACGGGTGGCTGGTGGCCGGGGAGGCCGCATCCGCCGCCTTGAGAGGCTGTAAGAATGTTTTGATGCTCCACCCCTTCGGCTGTCTGGTGAGCCATGTGAGCGAGAGAGGGATTTTGAAGCCCCTGCGGAGGCGCTATCCGGGGGTGAACTTTCAGACTGTTGAGTATGACTATGATTCCAGCGATACCCTGCTGGAGAGCAGAATTCTGATGGGACTGGCCAGCCGTTTGCTGTGACGGCTGGCCTTTTTTGTATGCGTATTCAGTTCGGTTCCGCGATACGGGAGACTCCCACATAGATGTCGGAGATTTCATACCAGGTGGCGTAGTCCGTGACGCCGGTCTGCGGCAGATTGAAAACCCGCTGGAATACGCGCACCGCCTCGGCGGTGGCGGGACCGTAGATGCCGTCGGGGGTGAGTGTGGGTATGGCGGGGTAATTGCGGGCGATACGGTTTAACTGGGTCTGGAGCTGCCTGACCTTTTCTCCGGAGGAGCCTATGGACAGCTCGTAGCCGGGATAGGAGGAGGGAACGCCGGAAATGATATCCGCTGTGTTGATATACATATCGTTGCCGTAATAATAACGGATGATTTCTATGGCGGAGTAGCCCTCGTCTCCCAGATATTTGGAGCCCCACTGGCTCAGTCCCGAGCAGGTCACTCTCTGTCCGTCGCAGTAGGAGGTGAAGATGGGCTGGCGCACCCCGGGCCGGGACAGGTAATTGGCGAAAATGGTGTCCACCAGCACATCTATGTTTTCGTAGATATTCCGCCCGTAAACCCATTTCTGATCGTAAGCGGTGGAGGAGGTGATGGTGAAGGGATATCCCTGGTTCCTGTACCATTCGGTGTAAACCCTGTTTAAGGTGAAGGACATAATCACCAGAATGTTGGCGTACAGAGCGCTCTCCGGCCAGGTGGAATAAATTTCACAGGAGGCCACATTCTTGATGTAATCCTTGTAGCGGACCCAATAGTTGGGAGCCGTGGAGTCGTTTGGCACTCCGTCGTGCACGATGACGTACTCCGGGATCACCACCCGGCTTAAGACAATCTCGCCGCTCTCGTCCATGGGCTTGATCTCATCCTCGGGAATCTTGGGGGGATACTCCCCGAACAGTGTGTGTACGGGGATGAAGACTTTCTTCTCCTCATCCTCCTGTCCCACTGCCACAGGCTCCATGCTGATGGGCTGGATGGAGAGCTGGTCTGCGAAAACTTCGGACCCGGACACCAGCACCGGCTCATATCCCTCTGCGGTTACTGTGATATTGTATTCGGAATAGGGCTGGGCCTCGGGCTCCGGGGACAGGGAGAGGGACAGGGGCGGAGCGGGAAGCTCTATCACGGGGGTCTGGCCCGAATTGTCGGTGACAAGCTCCATCAGCGGTTCGCCGGGATCTCCGGTGTAGGATATGGATACGGTGGCGCCTGCCACGGGGATCAGCCCCAGGGAGGAAACCACGCTTATTTTGAGAGAGCCTGAATCTGGCATGGCAAATACCTTTCATTTTCTGATTAATGTATCAATATGCTGCGAGGGGGACGACGGTGCCTGTATAACGGAATAAAAAAGAGTTGACAGTTTGGAAAAAGTATATTATGATTGTATTACGACAATAATACAAGAGCGGGACTAAAAGAAGTAAAGTTCGGGTAAGAACTGTCAGGAATTACAAAAACAGCACTGTCCGGGCAGATGCGGAACTTAAAAAGGAGGGTATTCATGGCATGGAATTTGGATTGTGACAGGCCCATTTATCTGCAGCTCGTGGAGCGCATCCAGAAGCAGATTGTGTCGGGACAATACCGGCCGGGGAGCAGACTTCCCAGTGTGCGGGAGCTGGCGGCGATTGCTTCGGTGAACCCCAACACCATGCAGAAGGCATTTACCGAGCTGGAGAGGGGCGGACTGATCATCACTCAGCGTACCAACGGAAGGATTGTTACGGAGGATCAGAACATGATCGACAATGTGCGCCGGGAGATGGCATGTAAGCATACGGACGAATTTTTCCGAAGGATGGAGGAGATCGGGTACACGAGGCAGGAGAGCATAGAGAGGATTTTGAAATTCTCGGAAAGGGAGGAGCGGGGAGAATGAACGAACTGGTGGAGATTACCAATGTTTCAAAGAGTTACGACGGGAGAAACAATGTGCTGACAGATGTTTCCCTGAAGCTGCCGAAGGGAAAGATCGTGGGTCTTCTGGGGCCCAACGGCAGCGGCAAGACCACTCTGATCAAAATGATGAACGGCCTTCTGCAGCCCTCAGGGGGCAGTATCCACATAGCGGGCTGTCCGGTGGGTGTGGAGTCTAAGGCCCGGGTGGCGTATCTGCCGGATCGAACTTACCTGTCCGGCAACCGGACGGTGTCGGAGATCATAGAGTTTTTCTGTGACTTCTATCAGGATTTTTCCCGGGAGAAAGCAGCCGCCATGCTGAGCAGCCTGGATATTCCCTATTCCCAGCGGCTGAAATCCATGTCCAAGGGTACGAAGGAGAAAATGCAGCTTGTACTGGTCATGAGCCGGAATGCGGATCTGTACATTCTGGATGAACCTATAGCCGGGGTGGATCCGGCGGCCAGGGATTATATCCTGCGGACCATACTCAGCAATTACAATCCCGAATCCACGGTGTTGATATCCACCCATCTCATAGGAGACATCGAGAAGGTGCTGGACGAGGTGGTGTTTCTGCGCCGAGGGCAGATTGTTCTGTACACCTCCGTGGACAATGTGAGAGAGCAGCATGGCAAATCTGTGGATGATTATTTCAGGGAGGTGTTCGCATGTTAGGCAAGATGATAAAGCACGAATGGAGAAACTCGTACAAGATTTGCGGCATTATACTGTTGGTGGTGATGGGAGTGTCCCTCTGGGGAGCCTTTTATTTATCCACGCCGCTCTGGGAGAAGCTCTTTGACAGTGCGGATATGAATTCCCTGTTTATGCTCCAATTCGGCGCGGGGATGTCCACGTTGATGGTCTATGTGCTGACTATGATCGGAGCGTCTTACGGCGTGGGGATTTTTCTACTGATACGCTTCTGGCGCAGTATGTACTCGGACGAGGGATATCTGACGCATACCCTTCCCGTGACTTCCCATCAAATCCTGTTAAGCAAGCTGTTGATCAGCGGAATCTGGATGCTAATTATAAATGTTACGGTGGGCCTGTCCGTAGTGGTTTTGGTATCCGTGTTTATGAAGGGAGTTATGACAGGTCGGGAGTGGGAGTATTTTCTTTTCGTTCTGAACGATGAGCTGGCGTTTAGGAATTATACTGCCCATGAGGTTTACGCTGCCATAATCGGACTTTTGGGGGGGCTACTGTCGCCTTTTGTCACCATGAGCGTATATTTCGGCTCCCTGTCTCTGGGGCAGTTGTCCAGGAGCCATAAGGGATTGATGGGAATTCTGGCCTGCATCCTGATTTTGTTTCTGAGAATGATCGTTCTTTCTCTGCTCAGCGGAATCATAAGCCTTCTTTTGTCATATAACAGCACAATCGAAAACATTGCCATCATTTCGGGTGCTGTAGAGCTGGTGCTGGAGCTGGCCCTGGGAGTCGGCTTCTATTTCCTGACAATCTACCTTATGAAAAACAAATTGAACCTGGAGTAGGGAACCGTATCCAAAATCAATTCCCAACTTTAATCCCCAGTCTGAAAAACGGAGCGGCAAACAGTCGCTCCGTTTTTCAGATTGAACCTGCTATCCCTCCTAAAAGACGCTCCCTATTTTAATTTGTTTGCCCTGCTTCCAAAAGTTTGCTATAATAAATCCATACTATGGACAAAAGCGGGTGAGTGGGATGCAGGAGATAATCGAACGGATTTTGGCGGGCAATTTTGACTACGAGAACGGTTCTCTGGATTTTTCATGCACAAAAATAGAGCTCACTCTGCCCAGGGGCAATGTTTATGAGGGCTCCTTTCATATCTCGTCCACCCAGGGAAGGCTTGCCGAAGGCTGTGTGGAAACCGCGGATTTGAGGATGGAATGCCTTACCTGCCGGTTTTCCGGGACGGACGCCGAGATCGCGTACCGTTTCCACGGGGAGCATATGGAGGAGGGGGATGTGGTAAAGGGAGTTTTTTCCGTTATCAGCAATCACGGGGAGTACTATTTGCCCTATGTGGTGTCCATCGAGCACTCCGTCCTGCAGTCCTCCATAGGACCGGTGAAGAATCTGTTTCATTTCGCCAATCTCGCCAAGACTAATTGGCGGGAGGCCCTTCTTTTGTATTACTCGCCGGAGTTTCCCAAGGCCTTCTCGGGAGCTGACGGCGGATATATGGAGTGCTATCGGGGATTGTCCGTGTATCCCGGCAATGAACAACATATGGAGGAATTCCTGATATACATCAACAAAAAGCAGAGGGTGGAATATACTGCCGAAGAGTCCGAGCTTTTGCTCAAGCTGCCTTGTGACGCCGATGCCGTGACGGAATGCGGGCTGACCATTGTGCGAAACGGCTGGGGTTACACTTTTCTGCGGGTGGAGTGTGAGGGAGATTTTCTTCGTGCCGAGAAGGAGGTCCTGACGGATGATTTCTTTCTGGGGAACAGCTACAGGTTGCCTTTGCTGGTGGACGCTGCCCTCTGCAGAAGGGGCAGAAATTTTGGGCGGGTACGCCTTTCAAACCCTTATCTGTCTCTGACGGTTCCTGTGGAAGTGAGGGTGGGGGAGGAGAATGCCCGCGGCCAGACTCTGCTCAGGAAGCGGACGATTGCCCGACTGATGCAGCTCTATCAGGATTTTCGCCTGCGCAAGATAAGCGCTTCTGTCTGGCGCGGCGAGACGGGAAAACTGGTAGAACGGATGGTGGCCTGGGACGAGGATGCGGTGGACGCAAGGCTTTTTCAGGCCCAGCTTTTGATCACGGAGGGGCGCCTGAATGAGGCGAGGTGGGTAATGGGGCATCTGGCGGAGCTTTTGGAGGCCGGGGGGGAGCGGGAGAACGCTCCCTATGCGTATTATCTGTATCTGACGACCCTGCTCGATCCAAAGGAGGAGAACGTCAGGGAGGCGGCCGCCTTGGTGGAGCAGATCTACAGAAAAAACAGGGGAGAGTGGCGGACCGCATGGCTGCTGCTCTATCTCTCCGAGGAGTACAATGCCACCGCGGCGGGCAAGTGGATGTTTTTGGAGAAGCAATTTGAGTACGGCTGCACAAGCCCCATCCTCTACCTGGAGGCGTTGATACTTTTGAACGGCAATCCCCATCTGATGCGCAGGCTGGGGAACTTTGAGCTGCAGGTGCTGGGCTATGGGGGCCGCCGGGACGCTCTGTTGGAGGATACGGTGGAACAGCTTCTGTACCTGTGCGGCAGACGCAGGGAGTTTTCGCAGGTTTTACTGCGCGTGCTTGAGAGCGTGTATTCCCATACCCAGGACGTGAGGGCGCTCCAGGAAATCTGCGCCCTGCTGATCAAGGGGAACAAGGCCGGGGTGAAATATCTGGAATGGTATCAGAGGGGAGTGGAGGCGCAGCTTCGCATTACCAATCTGTATGAGTACTATATGCTTTCCGTAGACCGCAGGAGGATGCGGCCCATACCCAGGACGGTGATGATGTATTTTTCCTATCAGAATAATCTGGACTATGAGAGGAGCGCGTATCTCTACCATTATCTGATACAGACCAGGAGAGACTTTATCGAGCTGTATGACAGCTATGGAATGCGGATGGAGCAGTTCGTGTACGAGCAGATTGGAAAGGAGCATATCAACAGAAATTTGGCGGCTCTCTATCAGATGATGCTGACGCCGAATATGATTAACGAGCAGACGGCGCCTCCGCTGTCCAAGCTTCTCTTTGCCAACTGGATACAGGTGGAGAACCGCAGGATCAGGAAGGTCCTCATCTATCAGCCGGGGAACAGAAACCCTGTGGAGTACACACTGCAGGACGGAGCGTCCTGGGCGGCCATCTACGGCAACGACTATACGGTTGTGTTTGAGGACGGGGAGGGAAACCGCTTTGTGAAAAGCGTGGAGTACACGCTGGAAAAGCTGATGCTTCCGGGCAGGTATCTGCGCACTGTCGCCCAGTATGTCATGGATTCCGAGGCGTTCAATCTCTATCTGTGCGAGAATGCCAGGGGGAAGGGGCAGTTGGATGCCGACACGGCGGGGCGCTGCAGTCTGTTGATTGAAAATCCTAATGTGGAGGGGGCTCTCAGGGGAGAGCTGGCGGTGAAGCTTCTGCAGTACTACTACGACACCGATGACATGCGGTCTCTGGATGACTTTCTGGAAAGGCTGCCCCTGGAGGACTTGAATCTGGAGGAGCGGGGGATTGCGGTAAAGTATCTGGCCCGCAGGGGAAAGCGGGAGGCGGCCTTGGGGCAGATCAGGGAGTACGGTCCCTATTTTGTGGATCCCAAGGTGCTGGCGCTGCTCTTGGATGAAGTGATACACGAGGGAGAGATTGTGGAGGATGAGGTGCTTTTGGCCGGGGCCTACCATGTCTTTCGCAGCGGAAAGTACGGACCGGGTGCGCTGAGCTATCTGGTTGCGTATTTTCAGGGGATGTCCCGGGAGCTTCGAGACGTCTGGAAGGCGGCCTCTGACTTTAATTTGGACTGCGGCCTGCTGTGTGAGAGGATGCTGGTGCAGATGCTCTACTCCGGGGCCTTTGTGGGCGAGAAGCTGGAGATCTTTCGGGATTATGCCTCCGGGCTTACAGACCCCAGGGTGGAGGAAGCCTTTCTGGCACAGTGTTCCTACGAGTATTTTGTGAGGGAAAAGGTCACGGACCATTACCTGTTTTGCAGAATGCAGGAAAAGTATGAGCGGGGGCAGGGGCTTCCCAGGGTTTGCAGGCTTGCCTATCTGAAATATTATGCGGAGAATCCGGAGGAGCTTACCAGGGAGCAGGCCGTGTGGGCGCTGGCCTTTTTGCGGGAGCTGGCGGACGAGAAGGTGCATCTGGGCTTCTTTCGCGCCTACCTGGAGGACCGGCGGGGCTGGAAGGCGCAGTTAGCCCAGGAGGCCGGGGAGATTCTGCGGGAGATGGAGGATAAGACCATCGTGGAGTATCGCTCCCATCCCGGAGGGCGGGCCCGCATCCATTATGTGATTGTGCAGGAGGACGGCAGCTCGGGGGAATACCGTTCGGAGTATATGTGGGAGGTGTTCGGCGGTGTCTGCTTTAAGGAATTTGTGCTGTTCTTCGGTGAAAATCTGCAATATTATATTGTGGAGGAGACGGAGGCGGGAGAGCAGCTTACGGAGAGCGGGAATCTGCAGCGGGGCGATGCCCCGGGAGAGAGGGCGGACAGCCGCTTTGAACTGATCAATGACATCGTGATCAGCAAGACCATGCAGGATTACGACACTCTGGACGGTCTGCTGCAGGAGTATTATCGCAGGGAATATATGAACGGCGCGCTTTTTGAGCTGCTGTGACGGGATGGAAAACGATGTTTAAACTGTTGAACAACGAAAAAATCATAGTGGGCTATGATCTGGGGGAGGGCTATTCCCAGATCAGCTATCTGGTGGAGGGCAGCGGCGAGGCGGAGACCCTCTCTTTGGTGGCGGGGGAGGAGATTTACAATATCCCCACAGTCCTGTGCAAGAGGACAGGCGCCAATCAATGGACCTACGGCCGGGAGGCCTTTCGCTGTGCCGGCGAGGGGGACGGCATTCTGGTGGAAAACCTGGTGGGCCTGGCCGTGGAGGGGGAGACCGTGCTGATAGAGGGGACGGAGTATGACCCTGTAAAGCTTTTGACCTTATATGTAAAGAGAAGTCTGGGACTTCTCTCTCAGGTGTCGTCCCTGGACCGCATCTCGGCCATGATGATCACGGCGGAGAAAATGGATCACCGGCTGCTGGATGCGCTGGAGCAGGTGGTGGAGGGGCTGCACCTGAAGACGGACCGGGTGTTCTTCCAGGGACACGCGGAAGGGTTTTACCATTACATGATGCGTCAGGACAGGGAACTGTGGAGCAGCAGAGCGCTGCTATTGGAGTATCAAAAAGGGGGATTGAAGGCGTATTTCATGGATTGCAACCGGCGCACAAGACCCCTGGTAGTCTTTGTGGAGAGCGAGGATTATCCCCCTTTAGCCTGTGAGTCCGCAGACGGCGGAGCCAAGACCGCGGCGGAGCTGGCGCAGATGGACCGGGAGTTTCTTCGGCTTTGTGAGAGACTGTGTTCTCCGAATCCGGTGTCGGGAGTCTATCTGATCGGCGACGGATTTTCCGAGACCTGGATGAAGGAATCCCTGCGTTTTCTGTGTCGGGGCAGACGGGTATTTCAGGGCAATAATCTCTACAGCAAGGGGGCCTGCTACGGAGCCCTGGAGAGGCTAAAACCCGGGGAGGGAGAGCAGGGATGTGTGTATCTGGGACGGGAAAAACTCAAATCAAACATCGGCATGAGGATTCTGCGTCAGGGGGAGGAAATTTATTATGCCCTGCTGGACGCCGGGGTCAATTGGTTTGAAGCAAAGCACTCCTTTACCTTCTATCTGCAGGAGGGCAACGAGGTGGAGTTCGTGATCACCTCCCTGTTGGGGGGAGGCAGCAGGCCGGTCCGCGTCGTGCTGGACGGCCTGTCAGGAGAGCTTGCAAGGCTCAGGGCCAGTCTGTATCTGGAGGCGGAGAAAAGTCTGGTTGTGGAGATAGAGGATTTGGGGCTGGGGGTGTTCCGGCCAGCAACCCATCGGATCTGGAGGGAAGCCATAGGGCTGTAGAAAGGCATGGTGATTCGTATGCGCACCTGTATCAGTATCGGGGATTATGCAGTGACCCCATATTTTATCCCGGGATTGGAGATTCCGGTTTACTGTATGGAGGAATTGTGTTATTGTGTGAGGGAAAACGCCTTTCTGTTGGATATGCGCCTGATGAACGACGCGCTGGTGGATTGGATCGGGGAAAAGTGCGGGCTTAAGGATCTGGCGAAGCTGCTTCACGGACAGATTCACAAACAGGGGAGCATGAGTTCCTTTACCACTCTGATCATGGAGTATGTGGGGCTGTATGACAGGGAAGTGATTCGCGGCGTGGAACAGACGCTGAAAGAAGGCTCCGGCTTAAGCGGCATTGAGAAGCGCAAACGCCAGGTGGACTGTCTGGTGCTCAAGAAAAATTTCGTGTCCGCACTGCGGGGGTACGATGATCTATTGGCTCGGTGGGACAGGCCGCCTGAGGAGGGCGGAGAGCTTCCGGCTACGGACGTGAGAGCTGCGATTTTTCATAACAAGGGTGTGGCATTGGCGCATCTGATGCGCTACGGGCAGGCGGCGGAATGCTTCAGGGAGGCCTTTGAGCTGTCTCTAAAGCCGGAGGAGCAGATCGCCTTTCTGGCGGCAAAGAGAATGGAATTAAGCGACGAGGAGTATGTGGCCTTTGCCGCGGGTCTTCCCGAAAATTACGGCTGCGCCCTGGAGCTGGAGAAGCTGATGGAGAGGACCGGTGAGGATTGGGAACGGCATGAGAATTTCCGACGTCTCGCACAGCGTAAAAGCTGGAGACAGGGGAGCGACCGACAGAAGTATTACGAGGAAAACGAGCGTCTGACGAAGGAATTAAAGGACAGCTACCGTGACAGCGTGAGCACAGCCTCGGAAGGGAGATAAGATATGGGTTTTTGGCAGAAGCTGTTTCGCAGGAGGAAGAAGCCCCAGGAGCATTCGGAGGAGGAATGGAGCAATATCGTCTATGCCAGGGACGGCGTGGATTTTGACAGCGCGGAGCAGAGAGGAAGCTATATAACGGGCTGTCTGGAACAGATGGCGGAGGCGTCCAAAGAGGTGGATCTGCTCACGGGGGAGTACCGGCTTGTGACCTC
This sequence comes from uncultured Lachnospiraceae bacterium, assembly GCA_949948715.1. Lineage (GTDB taxonomy): Bacteria > Bacillota > Clostridia > Lachnospirales > Lachnospiraceae > Acetatifactor. Next base: position 32,756 of record CATLGW010000024.1, read on the forward strand.
TTATCTCACGGACATGGAAGAGATTGAGGCGCTGCCGGAGGCGGAGCGGAAGGGGATCGACAAGCTGGCCCAGAATCTGTCCGCCCTGGAGCGGGAGGCCCAGCGTTATCGGGAAAAGAAAAGGCGCATGAGCGATGTACAGTACTATCAGATGCGCAGACAGGAAAACGAGGTGGTGGAGGGCATAGCGAAGCTCAAGGAGGCGGAGCGCTACGAGGATCTCATCAGGCATGATCTGCGCAGGCTTGACGGGGAACGCAATGCCTATGAATACAGGCGGACGGAGCTTTACAATATGATGAATAATCTGCGGGGAATGGCGGTCATTTTCATGACAGCTCTGGCGGTATGCGCGCTGATGCTTATGGTGCTGCAGTTCGGCTTTGACATGAATACTCAGGTGGGATATATATTGGCGGTGGGTTTGGCGGCTATCTCTCTCACCGTGCTGAGCGTGAAGTACACGGACTCCGACCGGGAGGCCCAGCGCGTGGAGCGCGGTATCAACAAAATCATTCAGCTTCAGAACAAGGTGAAGATCCGCTATGTGAACAACACCCAGCTTCTGGAGTATCTCTATATCAAATATGAGACGGACAGCGCGAAAAAGCTGGAAAGCCGCTGGAATCAATATCTGGAGGAGAAGGAGGAGCGCAAGCAGTACGCCGAGGCGGAGGCGAAAATGGACTATTACCAGAAGGAACTGGTGGAGAGGCTCTCCCGTTTCCGGGTGGGCGATCCCCAAAGGTGGATTCACCAGGTCAACGCCTTTCTGGACAAGCGGGAGATGGTGGAGATCCGCCATGATCTGATTCAGCGCAGGCAGGCCCTGCGCAAGCAGTTGGATTACAATACGGACGTGGCGCGGACCGCCAGGCGGGAGATTGAGGACGTGGCGGAGCAGTATCCGGACTATGCCCAGGAGATACTTGAAATGATTAATGCCTTTGGAGAGTAAGAATTCTGTTGGATTTTGGAGGGGGATATGGTAGACTAGAGGAGGTATTGCGGGCGGAGCGAAGGGGACGGCTGTTTTGTCCGTAATTTTAAAAATGTTTGAATGGGAAAAAGGAGATAAAAGATGGATACAGACCGTTATATCAGTCCTCTCTCGGAGAGGTATGCCAGCCGGGAGATGCAGTATATTTTCTCTCAGGATATGAAATTCCGCACCTGGAGGCGGCTTTGGATCGCTCTGGCGGAGACGGAGATGGAGCTGGGGCTGTCTAAGGACGGAAGCCCTGTCATCACCCAGGAGCAGATCGACGAGCTGAAAGCCCATGCGGACGACATCAATTACGATGTGGCAAGGGAGCGGGAGAGGGAGGTCCGCCATGATGTGATGAGCCATGTGTATGCCTACGGGCAGCAGTGCCCCAAAGCGGCGGGCATCATCCATCTGGGAGCTACCTCCTGCTATGTGGGGGATAATACGGATCTGATCGTTATGACCCAGGCCCTTAAGCTGGTGAAGAAGAAGCTGGTGAATGTGATGAGAGAGCTGGCCGATTTCGCAGAGGAGTACAAGGTTCAGCCAACCCTTGCCTTCACCCACTTTCAGCCTGCCCAGCCCACCACAGTGGGAAAACGGGCCACTCTTTGGCTGCAGGAATTTTCTTTGGATTTGGAGGACCTGGACTATGTGCTGGGGGGGATGAAGCTTTTGGGCTCCAAGGGCACCACGGGCACCCAGGCGTCCTTTTTGGAGCTCTTTGACGGGGACCAGGAGACCATCGACAAAATCGATCCCATGATTGCCGAGAAGATGGGATTTGAACAGTGCTACCCCGTCTCGGGCCAGACCTATTCCCGCAAGGTGGACACCAGGGTGCTGAATGTGCTGGCCGGGGTCGCTGCCTCCGCCCACAAGATGAGCAATGATATCAGGCTGCTGCAGCATCTCAAGGAGGTGGAGGAGCCCTTTGAGAAAGGGCAGATCGGATCCTCCGCCATGGCTTATAAGAGAAATCCCATGAGGAGCGAGCGAATCGCTTCTCTGTCCCGGTATGTGATGATAGACGCCCTGAACCCGGCTGTCACCTCCGCCACTCAGTGGTTTGAGAGGACGCTGGACGATTCCGCCAACAAGCGTCTGTCTGTCCCGGAGGCCTTCCTTGCGGTGGACGGTATTCTGGATTTGTGCCTGAATGTGGTGGACGGACTGGTGGTGTACCCCAAGGTCATAGAGAAGAGGCTGCGTTCGGAGCTGCCCTTTATGGCCACCGAGAATATCATGATGGATGCGGTGAAGGCCGGAGGGGACAGACAGGAACTTCACGAGCGCATCCGGCAGCTCTCCATGGAGGCAGGGCGCAATGTGAAGGAGAGAGGGCTTGAGAATAATCTTCTGGAGCTCATTGCCGCGGATCCGGCATTTGGTACGACGCCAAAGAAGCTGCAGGAGGCCATGGATCCCGCCAGGTATGTGGGCCGTTCCAGAGAACAGGTGGAGGCGTTCCTGGATCGTGTGATTCGGCCGATTCTCGAGGAGAACAGAGAGCTTTTGGGACTGACTGCCAAGATTGAGGTTTAAAAGTCGTTCCGGTTGTGTACAGGTATCGTTTGATTCCATGTTTTGATTTGTGCCGTCTGCGGCAGAACGGAAAGGTGTGAGCATATTATGGGCGGTTTTTTTGGAGTTGCGTCGAAGGAAGACTGTGTGTTTGATCTGTTTTTCGGGACGGATTATCATTCCCACCTGGGAACCAGGAGGGCGGGGATGGCGGTGTACAGCGAGGAGAAGGGATATGACAGGGCGATTCACAATATAGAGAACGCCCCCTTCCGCACCAAGTTTGACAAGGATGTCAATACCATGCGCGGCAATCTGGGCATAGGATGTATTTCGGACTATGAGCCTCAGCCGCTGTTGGTTCGATCCCATCACGGCACTTACGCCATCACCACAGTGGGCAAGATCAACAATACAGAGGAGATTTTGAAGGGGGTGTTTGCCCACGGTCATTCCCATTTCCTTGAGATGAGCGGCGGGGACATCAATTCCACGGAACTGGTGGCATCCATTGTGAACGAGAAGGACAATCTTCTGGAGGGAATTCGGTATGCCCAGGATGTCATAGACGGTTCCATGTCCCTGCTCATCATGACGCCCAAGGGAATCTACGCCGCCAGGGACAGAATGGGTCGTACTCCCGTGGCGGTGGGAAAGAAGGAGGGAGCCTGCTGTGTATCCTTTGAGAGCTTTGCCTATCTGAACCTGGGATATGCGCCGGAGAGGGAGCTGGGCCCCGGTGAGGTCGCGGTGCTCACGCCGGAGGGAGCCCGGACCTTGGTGAAGCCCGGAGGGGACATGAAGATCTGCACCTTCCTGTGGGTATATTACGGATACCCTTCCGCCTCCTACGAGGGCATGAGTGTGGAACAGATGCGCTATAACTGCGGAGCCAGCATGGCGGACCGGGACGATGTGGCGCCGGATATCGTGGCCGGTGTTCCGGACTCGGGCACGGCCCATGCGGTGGGATATGCGAATCGCTCAGGGATCCCCTTTTCCAGGCCCTTTATCAAATACACGCCCACCTGGCCCAGATCCTTTATGCCTACCATCCAGACGCAGAGAAATCTGATAGCAAGGATGAAGCTGATACCGGTGCAGGACTTGATTCAGGATAAGAGTATGCTTCTCATCGACGATTCCATCGTGCGGGGGACGCAGCTTAGGGAGACCACGGAGTTTCTGTATCAGAGCGGGGCCAGGGAGGTTCACATACGTCCCGCCTGTCCGCCGATTATGTTCGGCTGTAAATATTTAAATTTCTCCCGTTCCTCCTCGGAGATGGATTTGATTGCCAGGAGAGTGCTCAAGGAGATGGCGGACGAGGACAGAAAGATAGACCTGAAGAATTATGTGGATCCGGACACTCCCGAGTATGAGGAGATGGTGGGACGAATCAGAAAGCAGCTCAACTTCACCTCGCTGAGGTTCAACAGACTGGACGATATGATTCAGGCGGTGGGGATAGACAGAGAGAAACTCTGCACCTACTGCTGGGACGGCAGAGAGTGAAGAGGCGAAGAAGCGCAGAAACGGAACTCAATTCAAAAACGGAACTCAAGATCAGTAAAACAGTTTCGAAGCGGAGTCGCCCCGGGAGGAAGACAGGGGCGAAAGCGCCTGACTTCCTCCCCCCAAGGGGGCGAAGAAGCGCAGAAACGGAACTCAATTCAAAAACGGAACTCAAGATCAGTAAAACAGTTTCGAAGCGGAGTCGCCCCGGGAGGAAGACAGGGGCGGAAGCGCCTGACTTCCTCCCCCCAAGGGGGCGAAGAAGCGCAGAAACGGAACTCAAGATCAGAAACGGAACTCATTTAGGAGGATAATTATGGTAAAGGCAGTTGTAGGAGCTAACTGGGGAGATGAGGGAAAGGGAAAGATCACGGATATGATGGCCGAGAAGGCGGATATCATCGTGCGCTTCCAGGGCGGCGCCAACGCAGGCCATACGATTGTGAACGATTACGGGAAGTTTGCGCTGCACACTTTGCCTTCGGGGGTGTTTTACGGCCATACCACCAGTGTGATAGGCAACGGCGTGGCGCTGAATATTCCCCTTTTAATCCAGGAGATCAAGTCCATTACGGACAGAGACGTGCCCAAGCCCCGGGTACTGGTGGCGGACAGGGCCCAGATCGTGATGCCGTATCACATTTTGTTTGACCAGTACGAGGAGGAGCGGTTGGGAGGCAAGTCCTTTGGTTCCACCAAATCGGGCATTGCCCCCTTCTATTCCGATAAATACGCCAAAATCGGCTTTCAGGTCAGTGAGCTCTTTGAGGAGGATACTCTGCGGGAGAAGCTTCTGCGTGTAGTGGAGACCAAGAATGTGATGCTGGAGCATCTCTATCACAAGCCTCTTCTCGACGCCGAGGAATTGCTTGAAACCCTGCGGGGGTACCGGGAGATGATTGCGCCTTATGTGTGCGATGTGTCCGCTTTCCTGGATGATGCTCTGAGGAAGGGAAAGACCATTCTTTTGGAGGGCCAGTTGGGAACCTTGAAGGATCCCGACCACGGCATCTATCCCATGGTGACCTCATCTTCCACTTTGGCGGCCTACGGCGCCATCGGAGCAGGCATCCCGCCTTATGAAATCAAACAGATTGTCACCGTATGCAAGGCATACTCCTCCGCCGTGGGGGCGGGAGCTTTTGTGTCGGAGATATTCGGCGACGAGGCGGATGAGCTGAGGAGGCGCGGGGGAGACGGCGGCGAGTACGGCGTTACCACGGGCCGGCCCAGGAGAATGGGATGGTTTGACTGCGTGGCATCCAAATATGGCTGCAGACTCCAGGGAACCACGGATGTGGCCTTTACGGTGCTGGATGCGCTGGGATATCTGGAGGAGATTCCCGTGTGCGTAGGCTATGAGATAGACGGAGAGGTGACAGCCGATTTTCCTGTGACCACGAAGCTTTCTAAGGCAAAGCCGGTGCTCAGGGTCCTGCCCGGCTGGAAATGCGATATCCGGGGGATACGCAAATTTGAGGAGCTTCCGGAGAACTGCCGCAGATACGTGGAGTTCGTGGAGGAGCAGATCGGATATCCTATCACCATGGTCAGCAACGGACCGGGGAGAGGGGATATCATATACAGAGAGTCGAAGCTGGGGAAGTAGAAGGAGCGAAGGGATAACATGATTCGCAACATTGTGTTTGACATAGGTAACGTGCTGACGGATTTTCGTTGGAAGGAATTTTTGGAGGACAAGGGCTTCTCCCGGGAGATGATAGAGCGCATTGCCAAGGCCTCCGTGGAGAGCGGTGCCTGGCAGGAATTTGACAGGGGGGAGAAGACGGACGAGCAATTGATGCAGGGTTTCATAGAAAATGACCCTGAGATCGAGGGGGAGCTTCACCTGGCCTACGACGATATCCGCGGCATTGTGACGCCGAGAGCTTATGCTCTGCCCTGGATAAGGCAGCTAAAGGAGGAGGGCTACGGCGTATATTATCTGTCCAATTTCTCGAGAAAGGCTCACAGAGAGTGTGCGGATGCCCTGACCTTCATACCCTTTACGGACGGGGGGATACTCTCCTATCAGGACCAGGTGGTGAAGCCCGACCCGGCCATCTACGAGCTGTTCCTTCGCAGATTTGACCTGAAGGCGGAGGAATGTGTGTTTCTTGACGATCTGCAGCGCAATATAGATGCCGCGCAGAGGGCAGGAATGCACGGCATCGTGTTTCGGACGAGGGAGCAGGCGCAAGAGGAGCTCAGGGAGCTTCTTTCCCATCGTCCGTAGTGTTCGGGTCCCGGTTGGCGGCGCCGGTGTCAAAGTCCGCTATGGTATGCCTGCCGGTGAATCTGCCGTACAGCCATGTGTAAATCCAGAGCATAAAAGGAACGACCACAGTGGCCAGCAGACACAGCTTGAAAAGACTGCCGGCCGCCGTGGTGTCTGCCAGAGCCGCAATCAGGGTTATTCCGTATAAAAGAAACAGCAGTATGACGCCAGCCATGGCTGCGATTTGTCTTGCGGTGACCTTCCCGGGACCGGATTGCCCTGCTTTGGAGGAGGCGGAATTTCCGCCTTGATTATCGGTTTTTTTGGAAGTGTTCATAAAAGATTCCTTTCTTATATGTATGGTCAGAGTATATCGCGAAGCTTTTTCCGAAGGCGGCTCAGCTTCACAGACATATAGTTTTCTGTGATACCTTCTAGTATAACGTTCGCCAATTAACTGGACTTTTTAATTGGTAGTGTATCTACAATGACTTCCTCTGATACATTGATATCATCAAGGTTATATTTCCAGTGGAATACCACTGGCTCTGCGTTGATC